>WTIO01000043.1 GCA_011526365.1 Flavobacteriales bacterium | reverse complement strand
AGAAAAGGCGAAAACAGAAATATCGCTGTTAACGCCTTTAATTGTTGGTGGTCCCACCTGGGCTCGAACCAGGGACCAACTGATTATGAGTCAGCTACTCTAACCAACTGAGCTATAGGACCCGGCTACTGTAGCAGTAGATGCTACAAAAATAAACTTTTATACGGGAAGAAAACAGCCGTACAGAAAAATAATTCCTTTACTATTTTTTAAAAAGCTTTTGGGGAAATAAACCTGAGAAGCTCTCGGTCTCCCAAGCATCCACTAAAAATTATTTAGTTTCTTTGCTTAAAAGAAAACAGCTATGGAAATAGGCATTGACAGCTTTGCTGCAGTCCCCTTTAACAGTGGTGCAGCTACACCACAAGCAAGGGCTAAGGCCATTGAAGAATTATTGGAACGCATTGCCTTTGCCGATAGTGTGGGCATTGACTTGTTTGGGATCGGAGAACACCACCGCCAAGAATTTTTAGACTCTGCCCCACACATGCTTCTTGCTGCGGCAGCGGCAAAAACCCAAAACATCAAACTCACCAGTGCAGTAGCGGTACTGAGTGCTGCGGATCCCGTTCGCGTTTTCCAAAACTACGCTACATTGGACCTCATCAGTGAAGGGCGTGCCGAAATGGTTGTAGGCCGTGGATCCTTTACAGAATCCTTCCCCTTATTTGGACTGCGTTTTGAAGACTACGACGCGCTCTTTGATGAAAAGCTAAAACTCTTACTTCAAATTCGTAAAGAAGAACAAATTACGTGGTCGGGAAAGTTTCGCCCGGCATTGCAAGGGCAACAAATAACACCTCGCCCTTACCAAAACACCCTGCCCATTTGGGTGGGTGTAGGAGGTACTCCTGCATCTTTTGTTCGTGCAGGACAACTGGGGTTGCCCCTAATGATTGCAATTATTGGTGGTGAAACCCATCGTTTTGCTCCCCTAGTGCAGCTCTACCGTGACGCTGGAGCAGCCGCAGGACACAAGCCACAACAACTGCGCGTTGGCATCCACTCTCTGGGATATGTGGCCGCCACCAAGGAACAGGCTGTAGAAGACTACTTCCCTGGTTATGCTGAAAACTTTACGCGTATTGGAAAAGAACGCGGTTGGCCCCCGGTTACTCGCAGCCGCTTTGACATGCAAAATGGACGCTATGGCGCCCTAATTGTTGCCGACCCCCAAGAGGTCGCTGAAAAAATTGTACAGCACAGTCAGTCTCTAGGAGGCTTATCGCGTTTTACATTTCAACTGGACAATGCCAACCTTACCCACAAGCAACTAATGGCTACCATTGAACGTATTGGAACACAAGTAAAACCCCGTATCCAGGAACTGGAAAACAAGGCATAAAAAAACCTCCCTAAAGGAGGTTTTATATAAAAGTGATACTGCTTTTACCACGTTGTTTGAAGATTATTTTCTCCATCTAAATACATAACGCGTTGCCAAATGGAGCGTCTCCAAAACCCTTCATTTTCTTTCATGGAATTCAGTTTATCAATCCCCTTAGGCCATTGAGTGTTCGGTGGCCAGGAGGTGAATATATCTGAAAATTCTGCGTAAAAATCGACTGTCAAAGAGTTAAATGGAAAATCATACCCTTGAGGACTAACTACTCCAGCGGTCTTCCAGCCCTGTAATTTTGTCTTCCCTGACTTCATCGATTTTTCAAAAAATGGGGCCATTAAATTTGATTCAGCGTTTATATACTGCCATGCGTTTTTAGCGTTTGCATAGTTGATCACCTGATATTTCCAGTTTTGATTTGGTGCCCAAACGTACTTTAAGTTATTTATGATGAAGTTTGCTTTGCCAAACTTTTCTTGTTTTAAGTCGTCTTCCATTAAACGAAGTTTTTCAGGGTCCATGTTAGACTTAACTTCTTTTTCTGCAGAAGCATAATTTTTACCAAGGTTCTCATAATTTTCCCATGAACCTATTCCAATGTAGGACATGACATTTGATTCGTCGGCTCTGCCGCCGCCTCTTTTAACATTAATTGACCAATAAGAAATTTGC
The DNA here is from genome assembly GCA_011526365.1 of Flavobacteriales bacterium. Classification (GTDB taxonomy): domain Bacteria; phylum Bacteroidota; class Bacteroidia; order Flavobacteriales; family Flavobacteriaceae; genus RFYP01. The sequence goes on along the minus strand of WTIO01000043.1, from coordinate 15,332 downwards.
CCCTTTTCTTTAAGGATTTTTGCTACTTTACTCCAATAAACGTATTCATTTTGCATAAAGGTTTTCATTTCCTCCTGTGGAACATCTCTAAAGCTCATCATTGCGAGGTTTTCTTGTGCTGTAAGGGTGCCCACAAAAAGGAGCATAAAAAGAATCAGTGATTTTTTCATTTTTAATTGTTTTATGGTTAAATATTGATTTAAAAATACAACTTTTACAAATAACGCAAGACCCAGTCGGAGGTATCATTGTAAATTAACTGTAATGTGTCATAAAATTGTGTTTCCGATACCAAAAGGCTTTTTAAAGCTTCTTTTTTAATCACTCCTTCTACCAGGTGCGTAGTTCCTTTTTGCATTGGATGGGTGATAAGCACGGTGTAATAATGATCTCTTGGTGTTGGATCTTGTTCTACCTTGGTAAGCAGTGCGCCTATAATATCATTGGCGATTTTAGAAGCGAACAGCTGTTTTTCAAAAACTTCAATGCTGTTTTTTGAGGCCATAACAAAAGGCACTTCTGAGCTGTATTCTAAAGCGATGGTGTTTTGCCCCCATAAGGGTGTTGCAAACAATAGGAAAAGAAAAATATGTTTTTTCACTTTTTAATGGTTTATGGTTATTATAAAGGTACAATTTTCTCCTTTGCGAAAGCAACATAAAGCATACCGTGAAATTTTAGTATTTTACTAAAAACTTCTCGCTGTGACCCACCACATCACCTACCATCTTACTCAAAATAGTATAGAGCTTAAACAAATTAAGTCCCTCCAAGCGCAGCATCAAAAAAATGCAGTGCCAAAAAATTTGTGGGCAAGCCAAGGTTTTGTAACCGCGGAATACACCCTACAGTTCTTAGAGGAAATGCACCTGCAAAACCCTGCAGTTATCGCCAAACACCAAGACAAAGTGGTGGGGTATGCATTGGTAGCAGACAGAAGTAGCGTGGGAAAACATCCCTTACTTGACAATTTATTTTATCACATTGACCTTTTGGAATACAACGGACATTCCTTAGCCGCCGTAAACTATACCGTAGTAGGACAACTGTGTGTTGGCCACACCTTTAGTGGCCAGGGGGTGGCACAAAACCTCTACAAACACTACCAACACTGCTATGCTGCAAGGTTCCCATATTGTATCACCGATGTGGATCGTAATAATCCTCGTTCTCTAAAAACCCATATTAGGGCAGGCTTTCAGCGCCTCCATACCATTTCCTATGGCGGAGCCTCCTGGGATATTGTCCTTTGGGATTGGCACTCCACCTGAGGTGTGCTACACATTCCTTACCTTTGTCAAAAAAAAGTGGACAAGAAAAAGCCAGATACCATAGCTTGGGATGACAAAACTGCGCGTTATATCGCCAAAATTCTCCCCTATGCTACTTCCATTAGTGGGCCAAAAATTGAGCTTGCCGATGTTGATGCTTTTAAACGCAAAGGCGTAGAAAAGGCCACTAAAATCCTTAAAGCCGAATGGGAAGAACTCCAACACAAGCTTCAAGCCTTTGCCGCTGCTGCAGCAACTACCGAACGTGTGTATGCCGCAAAATATAAGTTTGAACCCATTGTTGGGGTAACCTATTACCTCTACGAAAATACTTCCGGTGACTTTTTATCTATTATTCCTCCCGAACAGTGGAAGCAAAAGTTTGTAGGGGCCTTTCGCCTTACTGCAGACTTTAAGTGGGAAGCCATCTCAGAAGACGCTAGCTCCATATCCTAATCTGCTGCCAATTTTATTTCTAAGGGAATATCGTATTTTTGAGCATGCAAACTGAAAGCCCGCGTCAACAAAAAGTGGCCGCTGTTCTTCAAAAAGAACTTGCGTCCTTACTTCAAAATGCCATTCGCCGTCAAGGCGTCCCCAATTTATTGGTTTCCATTACAAAAGTAAAAGTCACTGTTGATTTGGCACAGGCCAAGGTGTTTTTAAGCTTCTTTCCTAAAGAAAAAACCGCCCAACATCTGGAGGCACTACAGGAAAATCAGGTACAACTGCGCCACGATTTAAGTCAAGAATTACGCCACCAACTGCGCCGTGTTCCCGAACTGCTGTTTTTTATAGACGATTCTTTGGATTACATTGAAGCTATTGATGCAGCATTAAAGTCACCAGACAACCCCATCAAATCTGGGGGAAGCTCACCCAAAAAAAGCTAAACCATGGGGATACGCTTTCGCATTGCGTTACGCTATGTGCTCACCCTAAGCCAACAAACTGTTATCAATAGGATTAACAGCATTGCCATGGTGGTTGTCGTGGTAGCCACCTTAGCCTTATTGGTTGTATTAAGTGCTTTTGAAGGCTTAAAATCCTTTAGCCTGGCCTACACCGATTCTTTAAACCCATCGTATAAAATTCTTCCACAAAGAGGAAAAACCCTGGTGGTTGATAGCCTGCAATTGCAGCAACTAGCTGCCATGGAAAAGGTGGCTGCAGTAGTCCCTGTAGTAGAAGAAAAAGTATTTTTAAGTTTTGAAGAAAAAAATCAAGTCGCGTACCTCAAAGGAGTTCCTGCAGCATACCCAAGTGTTGTTGTTGCTGACAGCCTTGTAGTTGTAGGAGAGTGGTCCAACTTTAATGACGGAAAAGTAGTGGTTGGCTATGGCATTGCAGCAGCCCTTGGCTTAGGCGTTTACGATTATGATGCCACCTTGCAATTGGCGGTTCCTAAAGCAGTTTCAAACGGGCCGTTTTCACGACAAGAATTGTCCTCGGTCTCCACCTATGTGGTAGGGCTCTATCAACTGAGTGAAGAAGTGGACAGTAAATTTGTCTTTGCAGATTTAGATTTTGCTCAAAATTTTTTGGGCCTCCCCAAAAACACCTACTCCCAACTTGAACTAAAAACAACCGCTACAGACCTAGGTCCCGAGTTTCGTAAAAGCGTGCAAGGTGTCTTTAAAGACCAAGTACAAATCCTGGGGCAACAAGAAATGAATGCCGCCTTTTACAAGATGCTCAACACCGAAAACCTGGCCGTGTATTTGATTTTTACCCTAGTAATGATTATTGCCATGTTTAACGTTGTTGGTGCGTTAATTATGCTGCGCTTGGACAAATGGCCACAGATGAAAATTTTACGTGCACTGGGCATGCTGCCTAAACAACTACAAGATATTTTTTTTCTTATGGGAGTTATTCTTACAGGGGTTGGCGGTCTTATTGGAATTGTTTTGGGGGTCATACTGCTGTTGCTTCAACAACACTTCCCTTTTCTTTACGTGCCCGGCACACTCCTTGCCTATCCGGTTGAGTTAACCCTCTCTAACACTTTTGGTGTTTTGCTAACGGTAGTTTTGTTGGGAGGTTTGGCCTCTTGGTGGGCTACTCGAGGTATTGCTCGTGCTGCCCGAAAAATTTAAGCAAACTCAAAATTACTGAAGGTCTCCAACACCTCGTCAAAGGTGGCATAAATCAATTCGGGTTCGTTGGTTGTAACCATCCGCGTGCGGTAGGGTTTAAAGTTAGGAATGCCCTTAAAGTAATTGGTGTAATGTCGGCGCGTTTCCAGCACTCCCAACACGGGGCCTTTCCACGCAATAGACATCTCCAAATGACGACGTGCCGCATCAACACGCTCCGCTAGTGTAGGGGGGGCCATGTGCTCCCCGGTATTGAAATAGTGCTTCACTTGATTGAAAAACCAGGGGTTTCCTATACTTGCACGCCCAATCATAGCCCCGTCTAAACCAAACGAATCTCGCATCAACTGGGCTTTTTCTGGGCTATTTACATCCCCATTACCAAACACTGGAATATGCATTCTAGGATTGTTCTTTACTGCTGCTATAGGGGCCCAATCAGCGTCGCCTTTGTACATTTGGGCTCGCGTACGCCCGTGAATACTAATGGCCGCAATGCCAACATCTTGCAAGCGTTCTGCCACCTCAATAATTTTAATTGAATCGTGATCCCATCCCAAACGCGTTTTAACGGTTACCGGCAAATGGGTGTGTTTTACCATTTCAGCAGTAAGTTTAACCATCAGGGGGATGTCTTTTAAGATTCCTGCTCCCGCACCTTTGCAAACTACTTTCTTAACCGGACACCCAAAATTAATATCAATAATATCGGGCTGTGACTTTTCAACGATTTCCACCGAACGCAACATGGAATCCAAGTTCGCTCCAAAAATTTGGATACCTACAGGCCGTTCTTTTTCGTATATGTCTAGCTTTTGAACACTTTTTGCTGCATCGCGAATAAGGCCTTCACTGGAGATAAATTCTGTGTATACCACATCGGCACCATGCGCTTTACACAACGCACGAAAAGGCGGGTCGCTCACGTCTTCCATAGGAGCAAGAAGCAGTGGGAAGTCGCCGAGCTGAATGTTTCCAATAGTTACCATGGTAGTACTCTTGCCGCAAAGTTAATAAAGATTTATCCCTTAGGTGCCCCCCAAACATAAAGAATCTGTCGAAAAACCCTGAGGAACAGCCAGCAAAATAATATCTTTGTTGCGCTATGACGTTAGGACGCCCATGAAGCAGTTTCGAAATTTTTGCATTATTGCCCATATTGATCACGGAAAAAGTACCCTTGCAGACCGTCTGCTGGACTTTACTGGGGCAGTAACAGAACGTGAAAAGCAGGACCAGCTGCTTGACAATATGGACCTGGAACGGGAACGTGGTATTACCATTAAATCCCACGCCATTCAAATGGAATGCCAGCACGAAGGCACCACCTATGTGCTTAACCTTATTGATACGCCCGGCCATGTTGATTTTTCCTACGAAGTATCGCGCTCTATTGCCGCCTGTGAGGGGGCACTGCTTGTTGTGGATGCGGCTCAAAGTATTCAAGCTCAAACCATTTCTAACCTCTATTTGGCCCTAGAAAACGATCTGGAAATAATTCCTGTCCTTAACAAAGTGGATTTGCCCTCTGCAAACCCCGATGAGGTCACCGATGATATTGTAGATTTATTGGGCTGTACGCCCGAAGAAGTAATTCCTGCCTCGGCAAAAACAGGTTTGGGAATTCAGGAAATTTTAACTGCCATCATCGAACGCATTCCTGCTCCAACGGGAGACCCAAAAGCGCCACTACAAGCACTTATTTTTGATTCTGTATACAACCCTTTCCGTGGTGTTGAGACTTATTTTAGAGTTCTCAACGGCTCTTTAAATAAGGGACAAAAAATCACTTTTGTGGCTACAGGAAATCAATATAATGCCGACGAAATTGGAGTGCTTAAATTAAAACAAGAAACACGCACCACCATTAGCGCTGGTGATGTAGGGTATTTGATTACTGGAATAAAAGATGCCAAAGAGGTAAAAGTGGGAGACACCATCACGCTTACCGAAAACCCCACACCCAACGCCATTTCTGGGTTTGAAGAAGTAAAGCCCATGGTTTTTGCAGGAATTTACCCTGTAGATACCGAAGACTACGAGGAGCTCCGTGCCAGCATGGAAAAGCTGCAACTCAATGATGCTTCGCTCGTATTTCAACCCGAAAGTTCGGCAGCCCTTGGTTTTGGTTTCCGCTGCGGGTTTTTAGGGATGCTGCACTTAGAAATTATCCAAGAACGCCTAGAGCGTGAGTTTAATATGACGGTAATCACCACGGTGCCCAATGTATCCTATCACGCCTACACTAAAAAACACCCCGAAGAAATTGTGCTGGTCAACAATCCCTCCGACCTGCCCGACCCCAGTGCACTTGACCGTGTAGAGGAACCATTTATTAAAGCCTCCATCATAACAAAAGCCGATTTTGTAGGGAATGTAATGACGCTTTGTATTGAAAAACGGGGGGAAATTAAAAACCAAACCTACCTTACGCCCGAGCGGGTTGAGCTGACATTTGACCTGCCCCTTTCTGAAATTGTTTTTGACTTTTACGACCGCCTTAAAACCGTCTCCAAGGGCTACGCCTCCTTCGACTATTCGCCTATTGGAATGCGTCAGTCCAAGCTTGTGAAAGTAGATATTTTACTAAATGGAAATCAAGTGGATGCCTTATCTGCTCTGGTACATGCCGATAATGCCTACACCATTGGGAAAAAGATGTGTGAAAAGCTACGCGAACTCATTCCCCGGCAACAGTTTGACATTCCTATTCAGGCGGCAATTGGCGCAAAAATTATTTCGCGTGAAACCATTAAGGCCTTGCGCAAAGACGTTACCGCAAAGTGTTACGGTGGGGACATCACCCGAAAACGAAAACTGCTCGAAAAACAAAAGAAAGGGAAAAAGAAAATGCGCCAGGTGGGGAACGTTGAAATCCCACAACAAGCCTTTATGGCTGTTCTTAAACTCAACGATTAATTTTCACTTTAATAATTAAGTGGCCCTATGGGTTATTCTAGCTTTACCACAACCCCTAGTTTATGAAAATTCAGCGCCTGGGTATACTTTTTCTTTCTGTGTTGTTTCCCAATTGGGTCGCACGCTATGCCTTCTATTATATCACCCGTCCGCAAAAGAAATTTGTGCGAAAAGAAGAGGCCACCTTCTTAAACTCAGCAAAACAACAAGCCTATCCGTTTAAAGGCAAAAATGTTCAAACCTACACCTGGGAGGGCAAAGGCCCTGGAGTTTTGTGTGTCCATGGCTGGGAAGGCCATAGCGGGAATTTTAAAGCCATAATAATCGCTCTACAGCAACAAGGGCTTCGGGTGCATGCTTTTGATGCGCCTGCACACGGCGCTAGTAGTGCCAATACCACCAACCTTTTTGAAATCAGTAGTCTGGTTGCAGAAATGCTGCTACATTTTAAAACGCCTTACATCATAAGTCATTCCTTTGGTGGGGTAGCCACCTGCCACGCCTTGGCCCAAAACCCTTCTATAGCCATAAAAAAATACTTGCTGTTTACGGTTCCCGATAAGTTCACAGAACGCATTGATTATGTTTTTGAATTGCTTGGGGCCAAAGCCAAAAGCAAACGTATTTTAATTGACACCATTGAATCTACGTTAAACGTCTCCATTGAAGAAATGGAAGTCAGTCGTTATGTGTCTAAGATCAACGTTGACAAAGCACTAATCCTACACGATGTCTCCGATCGGGTAATTCCCATTGCTCAAGCAGAACGGGTGGTGGCACAATGGCCCAAAGCCGAATTAGAAAAAATTAGTGGTACAGGGCATTTTAAAGTTCTTCTCAACCCAGAGGTTGTTGCTAAAGGAATTGCCTTTTTATGCGGAGAAGAATAGGCACTGTTTCCGCTTAAAAATAACTTCAAAAGCAGATCAATACCCCTTTCTCCAGTCAAAATTTAGTATTTTGCATCTAAAGAAATTTTGGCTGTAAATAACAGCTTGACTTTATGAGTGTATCACCTAAAAAAAACCTTAACTCCTTAGTGGCCAACTGGCAAAGTGATTTTATTGCTGCGGTTAGTGTAGCACTAATTGCCCTGCCCTTGTCCTTAGGAATTGCTTTAGCCGCAGGAGCCCCGGCTATGGCTGGTATACTTTCGGCCGTGGTAGGAGGTGTGGTTACTACCTTTTTTCGCGGTGGGCATATTTCAATTAATGGCCCTGCCAAAGGTGTAATTGCTGTAATTCTTTTAGGAATCGCCTTAATGGATGATGGCTCAGGTCAGGCGTTCAATTATGTGTTGGCAGCAATTGTGGTTTCTGGAGCCCTTCAAACACTAATGGGATTACTGAAACTAGGGCGGTTTGCCGATATTTTTCATCCTTCCGTAATTACAGGAATTTTAGCAGCCATTGGAATCATCATCTTTGCCAAGCAAATTCATGTCGCCATGGGCACCTCTTCCGACAGCCCAAACATTGTGCAAAACCTTGTAGATGCGGTGCTTTTGCTGCCCGAGGCCAATCCTTTTGTAGTAATAATTTCCTTAACCGGGTTGTTTCTACTGCTTTTTCACTCCAAGGTTAACTATCGTTTTTTTCAAATTCTCCCCGCACCCATGTGGGTGATTGCCCTGTCCATTCCCTTTGTATATGCCTTTAATTTCTTTGACCCCCACAGCCTCTCTCTTTTTGGGAGAAGCTACGACGTAGGGCCGCAACTACTTTTAGAAATTCCAGATAATATCATGGATTCTATTATGCATCCTAACTTTGGGAAGGCGCATACCTTAGAGTTTTGGACAACGGTGTTTTCGCTTCTTATGATTACAAGTATCGAGTCCTTAGCCATTGCAAAGGCCGTGGACAAACTGGATCCTTTCAAACGAAAAACCGACTTGAACAAAGAATTAACAGGAATTGGAATAAGTACCGTGGCTGCTGGGCTTATTGGCGGCTTACCAATTATTGCAGTAATCATCAGAAGCACTGTAAATATTCACAACGGGGCTAAAACCAAGTGGTCTAATGTATACCAAGGGTTACTACTGCTGTTTCTCATTGTAGTGGTAAGTCCCATCATGCGCCAGGTGCCCTTGTGTGCTTTTGCCATTTTACTGGTGTATACCGGATTTAAATTGGCCTCTCCAACAGTATTCAAACAAGTGTATGCCAAAGGGCCCGAACAGCTTGTTTTCTTTTTAGCTACAATGGTATTAACCCTATATACCAACCTACTGGTAGGTTTGCTTGGGGGCTTACTGCTTACTATGGTGAGTCATATGCTGCTGGCCGGGGTTGCCGTCCCACAGTTCTTTAGGATGATTTACAAATCGGGGTCTGAGGTGTTAGCCTTACCCGATGGAAGTTATAATTTAAACATTAAGGGCATTGCCAACTTTTTGGGTATTATACAGGTCAATAAACTGGTTGCGCAAATTCCCTCTGGTGCCGATGTTACTATTGATTTATCGAACACCCGATTGGTGGGAATGACCTATATGGACTATTTAGTAGATTTCCTTAGAGCACAAAAGGATGCGGGTGGAAATGTGGTTATCACAGGCTTAGATTCTCATGTGTCGTCTTCTACGCACAACCGAGCCTTAAAAATTTCCCTCAACCAAACGGTTGAAAAATTATCGCCCAGACAGGTACGCCTGCAAAACCTCGCCAATGAAAACGACTATCAGTACGCCCGAAAAGTAGACTGGAATACGTCTTACCTAAAAAAGTTTCACTTTTTTGAAATTCGCCCAATCGAACGCAAATCCAATTGTCTGCGGGGATCTTTTAAAGACCTAGAGGTGTCTTGGGAAATTTCCGATGTAACCTTTAGTGATGGGGCGGCCTTTTCTGCAGAAACATTTTACACCACCGTAATGGTGCTTAAACTCAATAAAAAAATGCCTGTTTTTGCAATGGAAAAAGAAGGCCTTTTTGAAAAAATATTTGATCGTGTAATCGCCCTTACAGGACACAAAGACATCGATTTTGAGATGTATCCCAATTTTTCTAAAAAATTCTTGATTACAGGAACAAACGAAGCTGAAATTCGTTCCTTTTTTACAAAAGAATTGATTCAATTTTTTGAAAACAAGCAAATTTATCATTTGGAAAGCAACGGCGAAGCCCTGCTTATTTTTGATAAAATTAAGCTCGCCCGCACCGATGAAACCATTGCATTAATCAATTACAGTAAAGCCCTAGCAGGACTGTTAACCTAAACACAATGAACCTCTACGCTGTAGAAGCTGGAAATTTTAAACTTGACGGAGGCGCCATGTTTGGGGTAGTTCCCAAGGTGCTTTGGGAGCGTACCAATCCTGCCGATGCAAACAATCAAATTGAAATGGCTACCAGGTGTTTGTTGGTAGAAGACGGCAACCGATTAATTTTAATCGACACCGGAATGGGCAACAAACAGGACGCCAAATTTTTTAGCCACTACGCCCTTTGGGGAGATTTTAACCTAACTAATTCTCTAAAGGCCAATGGCTTTCATCCTGATGATATTACCGATGTGTTTCTCACCCACCTGCACTTTGACCATTGTGGGGGTGCCGTCACGCGTTCGGCCTCAGGGCTGCTGGAACCCGCATTTAAAAACGCCACTTTTTGGTCCCACATAAAGCATTGGGACTGGGCATGCCACCCCAACGCTAGAGAAAAAGCCTCCTTTTTAAAGGAAAATATTGAGCCCCTTGCAGCTTCTGGTCAGCTACGCCTCCTTAACGGTGCGGGGCCAATTTTAAAAGAAACCCCTTTGGGATTCGATATACTGTTGGCGGACGGACACACTGAAAAACAAATGCTCCCCCTAATCAATTATAACGGTACCAAAATATTATACGCTGCAGACTTAATTCCCACAGTGGGGCACCTGCCTATTCCATATGTTATGGGCTACGATTGCCGGCCTTTGCTTACCTTAGAGGAAAAAGAAACAATTCTTACACAGGCCTACAATAACAACTGGTGTTTGTTCCTAGAGCACGATCCTGCTCACGAACTCATTGGTTTAACACAAACCCCAAAAGGGATACGAATGGATTTTAATACCACCTTAACTACTTACTTTTCATGAAACAGCTACTTTTTATTCTACTAGCAGTATTTAGCGTAAGCTGTGCTAGCGTTCGTTTTACTGGTACGCCCCTAAACACCGCCACGGCAACAGCAAAAAAAGCACCACTAACAGACGTCCAAAAAAAGCAGTGGGCACACTTAGACCTTTTGCGCGACAGCATACCAGGCATGAGTATTCAACGTGCCTATGATGAACTTATCAAAGGCCGAAAAGGAGATACCGTTATTGTTGCTGTTATTGACTCTGGTATTGACATTGAACACCCAGCCCTAGCATCGGTAATTTGGACCAATGAAAAAGAGGTACCCAATAACGGCATAGACGATGACAACAACGGCTATGTGGACGACATCCACGGTTGGAACTTTTTAGGCAATACAGAACGTGAAAATTTGGAATACATTCGACTGCTGCGCAAAGAAACCCCCGGAAGCGAGCGGTACAAGGAATTCCAAGAAAAAAGCCAGTCTTCACTAGAAAACAGTAAAAATCAACTGGGCATGATTAGCTACCTACTAGACGCCCTCCCAAAATCGAAGGACACGATAGCTGCTGCTTTAGGAACAACGAACTTTAGCCTAAAAGAAGCAAAAGACTTTAGCCCTAAGAGCATGGCCTATATGCAGGCCCTTTCTATTTATGAGTTGTCCGTACAACGAAACATAAGTGTCCCCTTGCTTAAAAAAGCCAAGAAACAGGAGGAATCTAGCCTGGCGGCACACCACAACATTGATTTCTTTGGCCGTACAAGTGTGGGGGACAATCCTGACGACTGGAACGACTGGCCCTACGGCGATGGGAATGTTATTGGCCCCAAAAAGTCTGGTGCCGAACACGGAACACATGTTGCAGGAATTATTGCTGCACGTGCAGGGAATGGCCACCAAGGTATTGCCCGTCAAGTGAAAATTATGGTGTTGCGTGCCGTCCCCGACGGTGATGAATACGACAAAGACATCGCCCGTGCCATTCGATATGCTGTTGATCATGGAGCTAAGGTGATTAATGCCAGTTTTGGAAAGCCCTATTCACCGCATGCTAACTGGGTGGATGATGCCTTGCGCTATGCCGCAAAGAAGGATGTGCTTTTTATTTCTGGCTCAGGAAACGATGGGAAAAATATTGACGCCTCCAAAAATCCAAGCTATCCTAAAGACCATTATCAAAACAAAGAGTTTGTGTCCAACGTAATAAGTGTTGGCGCAACAAACGCCTCCTACAATAGTTCTCAAATTGCACCTTTCAGTAATTATGGTAAAGAAAATGTAGATCTTTTTGCCCCTGGGCATGCCATATGGTCCACCATCCCCGATGGGGACTATTTCTTTTTTGACGGAACCTCTATGGCGGCTCCAGCGGTTACTGGTGTAGCTGCTGTGTTGCGTAGCTTCTACCCCAAGTACAGCGCAGAAAAAATAAAATCCTTGCTTATGTCTTCGGGTGTTCCGTTATTTGATAAACTAACCCACGATAACACGACAGCGACACCAAAAGCCTTTTCAAAAACAGGAAAACTTATCAACTTATACAACGCATTACTAGCAGCATCAAAAAAATAATTACAATGACAAAGCACCTTCTTTCCCTTCTTTTTATATGCAGCACACTAACGCTTAGTGGGCAACAACACTGGCAACAACATGTGGACTACACCATGGATGTTGAAATGGATGTTGAAACCTTTCAATACAGTGGAACACAAGAGCTAGTGTACACCAACAACTCACCCGATACCCTAAAACAGGTTTTTTACCATCTTTACTACAATGCGTTTCAGCCCAACAGTACCATGGCGGTACGCCTAAAAAACGGAAAAGACAAAAACCGACGGTTTAAAATAGATTTAGACACCCTTGTGCCTGAAGATCAGGGACGACTTGTGGTGAAAAATTTAAAGCAAAACGGAGTGCCGTTAGCACCTATTTTTTCAGAAACCATTTTACAAGTCCCTTTACACCAAGCCCTTCCTCCCGGAGGGAAAACGGTACTTACCTTGGACTTTAACGGTCAAGTGCCCACACTAATTCGCCGGGCGGGAAAAAACTCTAAAGAAGGCGTGGCCTTATCCATGGCCCAATGGTATCCTAAATTGGCCGAATACGATTATGAGGGCTGGAATGCAGCACCTTACATCGGTAGGGAGTTTCACGGTGTTTGGGGAAATTTTGATGTGCGTTTAACTCTTGACAAATCCTACACTGTGGCGGCATCTGGTTACCTTCAAAACCCAGAAAAAATAGGGCATGGATATGTCGAAAAAGCTAAGCCTAGAGCGCGAAAAGGAAAACTTACCTGGCATTTTATTGCCCCTAAGGTGCATGACTTCACCTGGGCTGCAGATCCTGAGTACATCCACGATACTTACCCAGGACCTGATGGGGTAACCCTTCATTTCTTTTATAAAAACAATCCCGAAATTTTAGAAAACTGGAAGCGCTTGCAACCCATTACTGCAGAGTTTATGCGTTTCTTTAATACTACTATTGGCCCCTATCCTTATAAAAAATACAGCGTTGTACAAGGAGGCGATGGAGGTATGGAATACGCCATGCTTACCTTAATTACAGGTGGGCGCTCCTTTAGAAGTTTGGCGGGTGTTACTGCTCATGAGTTAGCACATTCTTGGTTTCAGCATGTTTTGGCCACCAATGAAATGAAACACGAATGGATGGACGAAGGGTTTACTTCCTACATTTCTACTTTGGCCATGGATGCTATTTTAGAAGAAAATCGTGCCTTTCCACTTGAGGGGTCTTACAGGGGGTATTTTACACTGGCCAATTCCGGTTTCGAACAACCCCAAGCCTCTAACGCCAACCGATATGAATACAACCTTGCCTACGAACGTGCTGCCTACAGCAAAGGCGCTGTTTTTTTGGCACAATTGGGCTACGTTATTGGTATGGAAAATCTTGCGGAAACACTAAAAGCTTATTACGACGAATTTAAGTTTACCCATCCTTTCCCAAATGATTTCCGCCGTGTGGCCGAACGCGTATCAGGACTTCAACTGCAATGGTACCTAACCGAGTGGACACAAACAACTAATACTATTGATTACGGGATTAAGAAATTAGAAGAAAAGGACAATAAAACCATTGTACACCTAGAGCGCATTGGTAGAATGCCAATGCCATTAGATGTTCTTGTGGTACGCAAAGATGGTACCCAACAACTGTATTATATACCATTTACTTTAATGCGTGGGCAAAAGAAAAATCCTTACGGTTTGCCATGGACAGTGTTAAAAGACTGGACCTGGTCACAACCCAATTATACATTATCCCTCGATATACCTAAAGCAGAAATTGAAACCATTGTGGTAGACCCTACCATGTTTATGGCAGATATCAATAGAGATAATAATTATTATAACGCAGATGCCGCTGCAACAAAAGAAAATTAAACGCCTCAAAGGAAGAGACCGTATTACGGCTATTTTCGACAAGGGGGAATACCTTCATACGCCTCCCCTAGGTGTTCGTTTTCAAAAAGATACTACTGCAACTGGGGTGTATGTAGGGGTTAGTGTTTCCAAAAAACGTTTCCCAAAAGCGGTCGATCGCAATACAATAAAACGAAAATTACGCGCCTGTTTGGCAACAACTCAAAAACTGGAAACACTGCCAGCTGGTGCGTATATGTTTTTGTTTCTTGGTACTACACATAACGATTTAGAAAATGTACAGGCCGCACTAAACCAACTCGTTAAGAAATTAGGTTAAAAATTTTCGAGGTACATCGCACAATGGGGAATTCCATCTTCCAAGTAATCTTCATTTTTATACACAAACCCTAAAGCGTTGTAAAAGGCTTTAAGATGCGCTTGAGCAGAAATTTTTATCGGGTGATTTGGATAGGCTTCACGGCACGCGGCAATACTTTGCACCATCAAGTCTGAACCAAGACCACTATTCCGTGCACTGGCTTTTACCACAACACGCCCTATTGCTGCATGGTTTTCATATACTTTTCCGGGCGGAAGAATTCTACTATAACACAGTAGCTCCTTTTCATGATACCCTAAAACATGGTGTGAAACAGGGTCTAAACCATCCACATCTTGATAGGGGCAGTTTTGCTCTAAAACGAAAACCGCAACACGCAATTGCAATAGAAGATAGACGTCTTCTTTTGTAAGCGTATCATAGGTAGCAATTTTCCACTGCATACTATTGACACGCTATTTTTTCTACCCTTCGCTGATGGCGCCCACCTTCAAAAGGGGTGGTAAGAAAAGTGGTTACAAACGCAACGGCAGCTGCTTCAGAAACAAAGCGTGCGGGGATACTTAAAATATTAGCATTATTGTGCTGGCGTGCTAAAGCAACCAGTTCCTCGGTCCAACAGAGGGCCGCTCGAATGTCTTGGTGTTTATTGGCCGTCATGGCAGCACCATTCCCACTCCCACAAATAATAATACCGAGATCTGCTTTTTTAGAACTTACATCTTCCGCAACAGGATGTATAAAATCAGGGTAATCCACACTATCCTCGGTATGTGTTCCATGACAAATTACTGTATGACCGGTTGCTTTTAAGTTTTTTTCTATTGCTTTTTGATACGCAACGCCTGCGTGATCGTTCCCAATACTTATTTTCATAAATCCCTGTTTTTTAAACTACCGTTGTTTTTAAATTGTTGATAATTATTAATTGTTTGTAGCTGTTAATTCCTCTGTTTTTTATGTTAAAAATGCAACTCTATTTTTTAAAGAGTTATCCATAATTATACCCTATTTTAACTTGAGTTTTCACAAGAAAAATATAAGAAAAAATCTGTTTTTTATTGACAGATAACAGGAATTAACAACTGTTAATAAACGGTTTAAGTTATTGATTAGCATGATATAATTCTTAAAAAAGAGTCTGATAAATGGTTGATAATCTGCTATTGCTGTATAAACCTAAAATACACAAATAAATTTATACCAACTATTAACACCCCATCATATAC
>WTIO01000025.1 GCA_011526365.1 Flavobacteriales bacterium | reverse complement strand
GATAGTCCAGAAATCCTTCAAAAAACTACTGATAAACAAAAAGGAGCCCCCAAAAAAGCAAAACCAAAGACCGGTACTAAAAAATTGGCCCCCAAACCCCAAGCCACTGAAGCAAAAGAAGCCCCCAAAGCAAAAGCTGCTCCAGCCCCTCAGGAGCAGTATATGAGCTTCTCCGATTGGATACATAAAATTCAAGAGAATCCAGCTCCGTCCGAACCCAAAGCATCCAAATGGGAGCTTATCGACAAATTTATTGAAGCCAACCCTTCCATAGGACCCGTAGATAAAAATGCTACAACTGCTGCTGCCCCTGAACTCAAAAATGAATACAACACAGGGACATTAATGACAGAAACCTTGGCAAAACTTTTTGTGCAACAACAAAAGTATGACGAAGCCCTAAAGGCCTATGGCATTTTGCGTTTGAAATATCCAGAAAAAAATAGTTTCTTTGCAGACGAAATTAAAGCAATTAAACGCCTTAAAAAGCAGAAAGATTAATTCACAATGAGTACTTATTCCATTTTTATTGCCCTAATCATAGTAGTATGTTTATTACTCGTACTCGTAGTAATGGTTCAAAATCCTAAAGGAGGCGGTTTGTCTTCTTCTTTTGGTGGCGGTGGCCAACAACTTGGCGGCGTTCAAAAAACCTCTGACTTTTTGGATCGCAGTACTTGGGTACTAGCTGGACTGTTAATTGCACTAATACTGTTGTCTAACATTGCTTTGGACACCAACAATACGGTAACTGATTCGAAACTATTGGAAGATACTTCTACACCAGTAATTCCAGAAACACTTCCAGAATCTACTCCCAATACTTCCCAGGAAACCAACCCTGAAATTCCTGAGGTACCGGTTGACAACAACTAAATCCTCCCACAATTTTGTGTCAGTTTGTCAGTGTAATTTACTGATATAAAAATTTTGGCAGCAAAAATTGGCTTGGCATAATTTGTGAATTTGATCCAACAAAAATTTATATCCATGAGTAAACTATCAATCCAACCTTTAGCGGATCGTGTTCTTGTTGCACCCGCTGCTGCAGAAACCACGACATCTTCGGGAATTATTATTCCTGACACTGCAAAAGAAAAACCACAAAAAGGAACTGTTGTAGCTGTAGGTCCTGGCACTAAAGACCAGCCCGTTACTGTTAAAGTAGGGGATCAAGTGCTATATGGAAAATATTCTGGAACAGAGCTACAGCACGAAGGTGAGGACTACCTCATTATGAGAGAAAGTGACCTTTTAGCAATTGTATAACATAAAATCAACGACTAATGGCAAAAAAAATAGAATTTGATCTCGAAGCAAGAGACGGAATAAAACGCGGGGTAGACGCACTAGCGAACGCCGTTAAAGTTACCCTTGGACCTAAGGGAAGAAATGTAATTATTGGAAAAGCCTTCGGTGCTCCTCAAGTCACTAAAGACGGGGTTACTGTGGCCAAAGAAATTGAACTGGAAGACGCACTAGAAAACATGGGCGCTCAGATGGTAAAGGAAGTGGCTTCTAAAACCAACGATCTCGCTGGAGACGGAACTACTACTGCGACCATTTTAGCTCAAGCTATTGTAAAAGAAGGCCTCAAAAATGTTGCTGCTGGTGCCAACCCACTGGACCTAAAACGCGGTATTGATAAAGCTGTAGAGTCTATTGTTGCTGCACTAGGGAAACAAGCCGTTGAGATTGGTAGTTCTTCAGAAAAGATTTCTCAAGTGGCTAGTATTTCAGCAAACAACGACGAAACTATTGGAGCGCTTATTACTGAAGCCTTTGAAAAAGTAGGAAAAGAAGGGGTAATCACTGTAGAAGAAGCCAAAGGAACAGATACCTATGTAGACGTGGTAGAAGGAATGCAGTTCGATCGCGGATATATTTCTCCTTACTTCGTTACCGATTCTGAAAAAATGCAAACAGAATTAGAAGCACCCTACATTTTGCTTTACGACAAGAAAATTTCTGTAATGAAAGACTTGCTACCTGTCTTAGAGCCCGTAGCTCAGTCTGGAAAACCCTTGCTGATTATTGCTGAAGATATCGATGGAGAAGCACTTGCCACTCTTGTAGTGAACAAACTCCGTGGATCATTAAAGATCGCAGCAGTAAAAGCTCCTGGATTTGGAGACCGCAGAAAGGCCATG
The DNA here is from genome assembly GCA_011526365.1 of Flavobacteriales bacterium. Classification (GTDB taxonomy): domain Bacteria; phylum Bacteroidota; class Bacteroidia; order Flavobacteriales; family Flavobacteriaceae; genus RFYP01. Next base: position 51,465 of record WTIO01000025.1, on the reverse strand, counting down.
CTAGAAGACATTGCCATCCTAACCGGTGGGAGTGTAATTTCTGAAGAGCGCGGACTAAGCCTTGAAAACGTTACTCTAGACATGCTAGGAACTGCAGAAAAGGTAAGTATCGACAAAGACAATACAACTGTTGTAAATGGTAATGGAAATTCAGAGGACATCAAAGCACGTGTAAGTCAAATTAAAGCACAAATTGAAGCCTCTACTTCCGATTACGACAAAGAGAAACTTCAAGAGCGTTTGGCGAAGCTTTCTGGTGGTGTAGCGGTACTTTATGTAGGTGCGCCTTCAGAAGTTGAAATGAAAGAAAAGAAAGATCGTGTGGACGACGCCTTACACGCAACGCGTGCCGCTATTGAAGAAGGTATTGTTGCCGGTGGTGGAGTAGCCTTGCTCAATGCCAAAAAAGGTTTGGCCAAAGTAAAGGCAGCAACTGCCGACGAAGGCACAGGAATTCAAATTATCCAAAGTGCAGTGGAAGCCCCCCTGCGCACCATAGTTGCAAACTCTGGTGGCGAAGGCTCTGTAGTGGTTTCAAAAGTACTTGAGGGCGATGATAGCTTCGGTTATAACGCAAAAGACGGTGCTTATGTAGACATGCTAAAAGCAGGAATCATTGATCCTAAGAAAGTGACCCGTGTGGCACTTGAAAACGCTGCTTCTGTAGCTGGGATGATTCTTACTACAGAATGTGCTTTAGTGGACATCAAAGAAGAAGCGCCTGCAGCTGCCCCTCCAATGGGTGGCGGCATGCCCGGCATGATGTAAGCAATACCATTTAATTGGTTACAAAAAACCCGCTTTTCGCGGGTTTTTTTTATTTTAAAGCATGCAGCAATTTATTCTTTTCATCAAGGGACTTGTCATAGGAGGACTATCCCTCTTTTCATCGCCCTACCAATTAGAAGTAAACATTGAAAATCTGGAGCGGACAAAAGGAACGCTTTACATTACTTTGTTTAATTCAGAGGAAGACTTTAAAAATGACAACTTCTATCGCTTTAAAAAGTTACAAGTAACTAAAAACATGGAACCCATCCGATTTGAAACCTTACCCACAGGGAACTATGCCTTAAAGGTATTTCACGATGTCAATAACAACGGTCAATTAGATGTATCATTGTTTGGAATTCCTAAAGAACCCTATGGATTTTCAAACAACGCAATGGGCGCTTTTGGCCCTCCCAATTTTGAGCAGTGTAGCATTGCCTTCACCGAAAATAAAACTATTGCTATCCGATTGCGCTAAGCCATTGTAAAAAAACCAATGACACACATCGCTAACATAATAAGGTTTTCAATAAGTGTAGCCTCTGTCATAGGAAGTTTTAGCGCCGTCCCTAAGCAGGCACAGTCAATGGTGCGTTTATAAATTAAAGCCTTAAGGACACCAATAGTGGTGCTCAATAACAAAACAAATGTAAGGCCAATGGCAAGCTGCAATTGCCAGCGTAGCAAAAACGCCACCCCTAAACCTAGCTCAATAAAGGGATACACTTTGGCGTAAGTGATACTCTTTTTTGCAATGGGATCATAGCGCGCAAAGGAGGCAGGAAACCCTTTGTAGTCAAAAAATTTAAAAAAGCTAAAAACAATAAAAAATAGCCCCATAAAATCGTGGGCAATAGCCTGGAGTTTAAAACTGGGATAATTGAGGTAAATAACTCCCGCAATAAGATATCCAAAAATAAGAAACAACGGAAACAACTGTTGCAGTTTTGACGGGGCTTCAGTAGACATTGAAAAGGGCTGCAAACTAGAGTCTACAGTGTATTTGTCGCCCAGCTGCGCACTCAAATAGGCTGCTGTTACCTTTTGATGTACCTCAAGTTGGGTTTTACCGCTAGCCAAATCTACCTCGGCAGCAGCAACCTCGGGGAGGTTGGAAAGTTTTTCTAGAACACCCAAACGGCAATTGTTGCAGGTCATTCCAGTTACTGTAAATTCTTGTGTATGCATAGGGCAAGGTGTTTAAAGCTATGTTGAAATTAAAAAAATAAATGCACTTAGAAAAACAAGCAATTTTATACTTTTGGTTTCATGACAATTAGCACCAAGCACGAGGAAATTTTACAGGAAACCGCCGCCCTAGTAGAAAATGTAACCGACTGGAAAACAACACTTTCTGCAGTGTGCGCTGTGCTGCGAAAAAATATCCCCTATTACAATTGGGTAGGCTACTATTTTGCCAATTTTGAAACGCAAACCCTTCACCTCACTGCCTTTGACGGCCCGCCTGTAGAACATCAGGTGATTCCCTTTGGCAAGGGGATTTGTGGTCAGGTTGCAATTTCAAACGAAAATTTTGTGGTTCCCGACGTGAATGCCCAGGACAACTACCTGGCCTGCAGTGTGCATGTAAAATCTGAAATTGTTATTCCCCTTTTTATGGAGGGAAAAAATATCGGGCAAATTGATATTGATTCTAATACAATTGATCCCTTTACCCCTGCAGACGAACAACTCCTTGAAACTATTAATGCCCAAGTAGCCACTATTATACCCACCGATTATCTCAACTAGTATGCAAAAAATAACTTCTGCTCTTATTTCTGTTTTTGACAAACAGGGCCTCGCACCCGTCGTTGAAACACTTCACCGTCAAGGGGTACATTTGTATTCCACCGGAGGCACCGAAAAATTTATTCGCGACATGGGAGTTCCTGTTACTGCGGTAGAGGACCTTACAGGCTACCCTTCCATTTTGGGAGGACGAGTAAAAACGCTACATCCTAAAGTTTTTGGAGGCATTTTAAATCGAAAAGAAAACACCAACGATCAAAAAGAGATTGCCAATTACGAAATTCCTCAATTGGACTTGGTTATTGTGGACCTCTATCCCTTTGAAGCTACCGTGGCTGCTGGAGGTACTCAAGAAGAGATCATTGAGAAAATTGATATTGGAGGCATTGCGCTAATACGTGCTGCAGCAAAAAACTTCAAAGATGTAGTTTGTGTCGCCCACTGGGAAGATTACAACCCCCTAGTAGAACTATTAGACCAACAAGAGGGTGCCACTACACTTTCACAACGCCAACAATTTGCAGCTAAAGCATTTCACGTTTCTTCCAATTATGATACTTCAATTTTTAATTACTTCAATAATGAAGAAGGCTATCTAAAGCTTAGTTTGGATACCCCCAAAACACTTCGTTATGGGGAAAACCCTCATCAAAAAGGGGAGTTTTTTGGCCCATTAGAAGATCTACTAGAACAACTCCACGGAAAAGCCTTGTCCTATAACAATTTGTTGGATGTTGATGCCGCAGTGCAGTTGATGCTTGAATTTAAAAACGAAGCACCCACTTTTGCCATTTTAAAACACAACAATACATGTGGACTGGCAACCCGGGAAACACTTGATGCAGCCTACACCGATGCCCTAGCAGGAGATCCCATTTCAGCCTTTGGTGGGGTATTAATTGCAAATACCACTTTAGATGCTGCAACCGCAAAAGCAATACACGAACTATTTTGTGAGGTCGTAATAGCGCCTGAATTTAGCCCAGAAGCACTTGAAATATTACAACAAAAGAAAAACAGAATACTTCTAAAACAGAACAATCTCCCACTGCCAAGCTCAAATTTAAGAAGTTGTTTAAACGGCGTACTCGTTCAAGATAAGGACAGCATAACAGATCAGGCGGAGAACCTTAAAACTGTTACACAATTAGCTCCTAGCACCACTGAAATAGACGACCTGTTGTTTGCTTCTAAAATCTGTAAGCACACCAAGTCAAATACCATTGTGCTTGCAAAGAACAAACAATTACTTGCCTCCGGTACTGGACAAACGTCACGTGTAGATGCCTTACAGCAAGCCATAGACAAAGCCAAAAAATTTAAGTTCGATTTACAAGGAGCTGTAATGGCCAGTGATGCGTTTTTTCCTTTCCCCGACTGTGTTGCTATCGCCTACCAAGCTGGAGTAAATGCCGTTATTCAACCTGGAGGCAGCATTAAAGATCAGGACTCCATTGATTATTGTGACGAAAATAAAATGAAAATGGTTGTCACTGGAATACGTCACTTTAAACATTAATGATTAAATTTAAGGCACTAACGTTAAGATTCTATGGGCTTATTTACAGAGGAAATTGCTATTGACTTAGGGACTGCAAACACCCTAATCATCCACAATGATAAAGTGGTGGTCAACAGTCCTTCCATCGTTGCTATGGACCGCACCAACAATAAAATTATTGCCATAGGCGAGGAAGCCAGTATGATGCAGGGGAAAACCCATGAAAACATCCGAACTATTCGCCCGCTTAAAGACGGTGTTATCGCTGACTTTAACGCATCGGAGCAAATGATTAATAAGCTTATAAAAAGCATCCCCTCACTAAAAAAACGCTTTTTTACTCCTTCCCTACGGATGGTTATTTGCATCCCCTCGGGTATTACAGAAGTAGAAATGCGTGCGGTAAAAGAATCTGCTGAACGGGTGAACGGAAAAGAAGTGTACCTAATTCACGAACCCATGGCCGCAGCTATTGGAATTGGAATTGATATCATGCAACCCAAAGGAAACATGATTGTTGATATCGGAGGAGGAACCACAGAAATTGCGGTAATCGCATTATCGGGAATTGTGTGTGACAAATCCGTAAAAATTGCAGGTGATGTTTTTAGTAACGACATCATCAATTACATGCGTAGCAAACACAATCTGTACGTTGGAGACCGTACCGCAGAAAAAATAAAAATTCTTGTGGGTGCTGTAATTGAAGACCTTGAGGATGCACCAGAAGAAATGTCTGTTCAGGGCCGTGACTTGCTCACTGGAAAGCCTAAGCAAGCTATAATTTCACATGTTGAAATTGCAAAAGCTCTAGATAAATCTGTCATTCGTATTGAGGATGCCATCATGGAAGCTTTATCACAAACTCCACCAGAATTAGCTGCTGATATTTACAATACTGGTATTTATTTGGCAGGAGGTGGCGCACTATTACGTGGTTTGGATAAGCGTTTGTCCAGAAGAACAGATTTACCCGTGTATATTTCCGAAGACCCTCTTCAAGCTGTTGTTCGTGGAACTGGTATTGCACTAAAAAACATTGATCGCTTTAAAACAGTATTGATCAAGTAAGTACTTGTTTATGCAACAACTAATCAATGCAATACTTCGTTATAGAAATGCCTTGATTTTTGCTGCCCTACTATCGATTAGTTTTATTTTACTCAATAACAAAAGTGATTACCATCAAACACAACTAAGCCAAATTGAGCTTTGGTTTTCAGGGAACATTTTTCAAGCACAAACAAATGTGAAAGATTACTTTTCCCTGCAAAAAGATAATTTAAAATTAACCCAAGAAAATACGCTACTTCAACAACAACTCCTTCAACTGCGTCAGCCACAGCAAGAACCCGTAGAAAAATTAAATTTTCAAGTACTTCAAGCACGAGTAATTAAAGCCAGTTTCAATCAAGCGCGAAATATGTTGGTGCTCAACAAAGGGGCAGAAGACGGTGTTACTCCTGAAATGGGTATTATGAGTTCAGAAGGAATTGTAGGGGTAACCAAAACTGCAGTAACCCACTATTCTAGTGGCTTATCGCTCTTACATAAAGACCTTCGGATAAATGCCAAATTAAAAAATACCAATGCTTTTGGATCCTTATTTTGGCCAGGGGACAAACCCAATATGATGAAACTTACCGATATTGCTACCATAAATAGTATTTCTATAGGAGATACAATAGTTACAGGTGGGATGTCCAATTACTTTCCAGAAAATATTCCTATTGGAAAAGTTTTCAATTTTTCTATTTTGCCTTCCAAGCGCTACTATGAAATAGACGTCCAACTCTTCCATAATTTTACAACAACGGGTAATGTTTACCTCATCAAAAACCCTAACAAGGTAGAAATTGAATCATTAAACTAAGAAGATGCTACAGGATATTGTAAAGTTGGGATTTCAAATAACTGGGTTGATACTTCTCCAGTTTGTGATTTTCAGCAATATCAATTTTTTTGGCTTAATTAATCCTTACCCCTATATTTTTTTGTTACTCCTCTTCCGATTAGATGGTAGCCTAACAACATTACTGTTTATTGCATTTTTTAGTGGATTATTTTTAGATATTACCCTTCAAAGTCATGGGGCACACACCATAGCATTACTAGTTACTAGTTTTGTGCGTTCTTCACTTTACCAGTTTACTATTGGAGTTAATGCAGACTACGCCTCCAAGGTTTGGGAAAGTGGTGCCAAAATGGGCCAACAAACAAATTTTTTAGTTGGGCTAATTATTATCCACCACCTAACCTATTTTTCAGTAATCTTTTTTAGCTGGAGTGCGTTACCTGCCATTTTAATTCACACCTTGTCAAGTGGCCTATTCACCTTTTTAATTTTATGGCTAACTTTAATGCTCTATCAAAAAAATAGATGAATAAAAAACTGATTTTACCAGGCTTTACAGTGGCAGTAATTCTTCTTTTTACTGTTCGCCTGTTACAATTACAGATAGTTTCAACTGTTTATGATAAACTCTCCATGGGAAATGCCGTTGTAACACGAACACTATATCCCGAACGAGGTTTTATGTATGACCGTAATGGCCACTTGTTGGTAGCCAACCAACCCGCCTACGATTTGATGGTTATACCCGAACAAATTGAAGCATTTGACACTTTGGAACTCACATCGCTTTTAGAAATTTCCAAGGGGCAGCTGATGACCAAGCTTAGGGAAATAAAAAAGTATTCTACCAAACTTCCTTCTGTAATCATTGGGCAAATAAACAAGCAACAACACGCTTACTTACAAGAAAAAATTTGGAAATATCCTGGCTTTTTTCTACAGCCAAAATCCCAGCGGGCTTATTTTACAGAAGCCGCAGCTAACCTTTTTGGTTATGTAAGTGAGGTGAATCAAAATGATTTAAAAAAGGATAACTACTACGCAATGGGAGAACTCATTGGGCGGCAAGGCATTGAAAAATATTACGAAAAATACCTCCGGGGTGAAAAGGGAAAAGCCTTTTTCCAAAAAGACAAGTTTAATCGAATTATTGGAGATTTTGAGGCGGGCAGCCAAAACATAAGCGTGAAACAAGCCCAAGATCTCCAACTAACTATAGATATAGAATTACAGGAATATGGCGAAGCACTCCTAAAAAATAAACGCGGGGGTATAGTAGCTATTGAACCCCACTCAGGAGAGCTTTTAGCTTTGGTTACTGCCCCTAGCTTCACACCCGAACTTTTAGTGGGCCGCGAACGCTCAAAAAACTTTAAAACTTTAGTGCAAGACACCATTGCAAAACCCTTATTTGATCGTGGTCTTCAAGCCCAATATGCCCCAGGCTCCCCTTTTAAAACATTAAATGCGCTTATAGCGCTGCAAGAAAAAGTGATTGACCCCAATGCTAAGGTCACCTGTAATAAAGGTCATTTTTATGCACGTGGAGCCTTTATGGAGTGCAAATGCACTATTGGCACGAAAAATAATCTACTACGCGGTATTTACAAATCCTGCAATACTTATTTTTCAAATACTTACCGCCAAATTATTGAGGCTTACCCTACCCCCCAGGAAGGGATTACACGTTGGAATAAGCACTTAAAAAGCTTTGGCTTGGGAAACTATTTAGGCTACGATCTTCCCATTGGTCAACCTGGGTATATTCCCGATGCTGATTTTTATAATCGTGTATATGGGCAAAAAGGCTGGAAAGCCCCAACGATAATTTCTAATGCCATTGGACAGGGTGAAATTTTAACTACCCCTATTCAAATGGCCAACTTTACAGCAGCCATCGCCAACAGAGGTTTTTTTATTACTCCACATTTGGTGCGGAGTATTTCAAACACCCCCGATGCCATTGAGTATCAAAAAAAATGGACTACCATAGATCGTGAAAACTTTGAGCCAGTGATTGAAGGCATGTTTAATGTGGTGGAACGCGGTACTGCTCGTATTGCACGCATTAAAGGAATTGACGTTTGTGGCAAAACCGGTACGGTAGAAAACTTTATTCAACTCAATGGAGAAAAGACACAATTAACCGATCACTCTATTTTTATTGCCTTTGCCCCAAAAGAAGACCCAAAAATTGCTTTGGCAGTTTTTGTTGAAAATGGTCGCTGGGGCGCCCGCTGGGCAGCACCCATTGCCAGTTTAATGATTGAAAAATACTTGACTAGAACAGTACAACGTTCTTGGCTTGAAAACCGTATGCTTAACGGAAGTTTAGCCAGTGAATACGAAAAACCACTCCTTGGAGTTCCATTTGAAATCAATGAATAATACTCTTTTTCTTAGGATTGACTGGATTACACTAGGGTTATATGCAGCCTTGGTGTACATTGGTTTTATCAACATCTATTCTGCGACCTATGATGAAAACGCCGCCTTTTGGAACCTTACAAACCCCATTACTAAGCAACTTCTCTTTGGTATAACTGGACTTCTTGGAGGCATTTTATTACTCTATGTTAATGGCAAATTTTTTGAACAATTTGCTTGGTACTTTTATGGACTTGGGATACTTCTACTTTGTGGCTTGTTTCTACTTGGAAAAATAGTTTCAGGCGCACGATCTTGGTATGGAATTGGGGGGGTTTCCCTACAGCCATCAGAGTTTATGAAAATTGCAATGGCGTTATTAATCGCAAGAATTCTTTCCGAATTTCAAACCAATTTAAAATCATGGCGTCAGCTAATTAAATTTGGAGTGCTAATAGCTATTCCTATGCTACTCATTGTTTTACAACCTGATCCAGGTTCTGCACTGGTTTTTACCGCCTTTACCTTTGTTTTATTTCGAGAAGGACTAAACATAAGAATCCTCTATTTTATTTTAAGTTTACTGGGATTATTCCTAGGGGCAATTCTTTGGGATACCCCTGTGATGACAAGTATTGTTGTGCTTTTCCTTTCTGGGTTTTATTTCCTTTTAAAGCGATTAAAATTTCAACCGAGTTTAGTTATATTTCTATTAATTGGACTGATTGCCACAGGGTTTGTTTTTACTTCAAATTATATTTTTAATAACCTCTTCGAGCAACGCCATCGCGACCGCTTTAATTTAGTTTTGGGCAAAACCGTAGACAATCAAGGTATTGGTTACAATACCAACCAGTCAATAATTGCTATCGGTTCTGGTGGATTTACCGGAAAAGGATTTTTGCAAGGAAGCCAAACCAAGGGTAATTTTGTCCCTGAACAACATACGGACTATATCTTTAGCACCATAGGTGAAGAATGGGGCTTTTTAGGAAGCTTTGTAACACTACTGCTCTTTGGTGGACTTATTATTAGGATTATCGTACAATCAGAAAAACAAAGCAACACCTTTCACCGTAGTTTTGGCTATGGGGTCGCTTCCTTACTCTTCTTCCATTTTTTTATTAATGTAGGTATGGCACTTGGAATTGTCCCCACTATTGGTATTCCCCTCCCCTTTATAAGTTATGGAGGATCGTCACTTATGGCATTTACATTTTTGATCTTTATCTACCTGAATTTAGATGCCAACCGACTTAACAGCTATTAATTAGCTGCGAACATCTAAAGCATCGCGCAGACTGTTCCCTAGCGTCATAAAGGCCAACACCATAAACATAATGCATAGTCCGGGCAATACGGCCAAATAGGGTTTACCTAACAACAGATAGCGAAAGTGATCCTTAATCATTCCGCCCCAACTGGGTGTTGGCGGTTGCGCACCAATACCTAAAAAACTCAAACCAGATTCAATGAGTATAGCACTTGCAAAGTTTGCCGCTGATACAACGAGTACTGGGCCAATAACCATGGGCAGTACGTGCTTAAAAATAATTTGAAAGTCTGTAAACCCTAAAGCGTGCGCCGCTTGAACGTAGGTCTTTTCTTTAATGCTAATTACTTGGCCCCGAACCAAACGAGCCACTTCAACCCACATGGATAAACCCACAGCAAGAAACACCTGCCAAAAGCCTCTCCCCAAAACCAACGTTAGGGCAATGACAAGTAGTAGCGTAGGAATAGACCAAACAATGTTAATAATACCCATAATCACCGTATCAATACGTCCTCCAAAATATCCACCAAGAGCTCCTAAAGTAACCCCAATAAGCAATGAAATGATCACAGCAACAAATCCAATAGCGATAGATATACGAGCCCCAATAATCAACCGACTGAGTAGGTCACGGCCGTATTTATCGGTTCCCAAAATAAAGTGTTGCTCAATAAGATGTGCTTGCATAAATGCCTGTGGAGCCACTGTGCTTGCCTCAAGGTACTGCGGTAAAGGTTCATAATAAGTAGGGTTTCTGCCGTAGGGCTGAATTTGAATTTCCCCTTCTACTATACGCCAATCTTGGAGGGGAATACGTTCATAGGACACAGGAGTTCCTTGAAAAAAGCTCCCCTCGGATGCTGAAGTTCCTTGCAGGGGTAACTGGAGCATTTGCACTTTAAAACCAGGGGGTTGTGAATGAATTGAAAGATGCATCTGGTTGGCATTGGGACTTGCATCTGGTGCCAATTGATAGGCAAATACCGCCACTAATGCAATACCAACAATCCCCGCCAAACTTACTGCCCCTAAAGGGTCTAACCACAGTCGCTTCCACAATAGTTGCCGTGAAGCCGCCTGCATACTAGTTTTTGATTTGAGCTACTTTTTGCTTGGTTTGGAAATTCACGCTCATGTCTTCCAAAATATTTACTGCTTCTGCAATGTAAAGGTCTTTTTTCAGCCCTTCTGCCCAACGCTTTCGCTTTTCAGCATAATCCTTGTTAGGAAAATCCCCCGTAGGTAATTTCTTAATACCGGCCTCGGGCAACCAAGTAAAATTATTGTCTGAGGTGTAGTCCTTGAGTTTTTTATACTGCTCAGAAATAGCTTTGTCTGCCTCACGCTCTTCTGTGTAGCTTTGGTAATTTAGTGAAAACGTATAATCGTTTTGTTGCTCTTTAATACGTTGTGCCTGCTTGTCGATTAAGGCTACCAGAGGGTTAGACGCAATGCGCTTTTTACTATTACTCACAGCATACTCAAAGTTAAAATTTCTATCCCATTTTTTGAAGGGTGCAGGTGAAATACGGTCCCATTCCAAGGGATTTTCCTGGTCTTTCTCCCCCACATCAACATACTTAAAACGGTTGGGGAACACCACATCACTTTTTACCCCTTCCAATTGGGTAGAGCCCCCATTAATTCGATAGAATTTATCGGTTGTAATTTTTAGAGCTCCCAAGTCACCGTAAGTGTTTCCAGAAATAATACGATTTAAGTCAATCATATTTTGTACGGTACCTTTTCCAAAGGTTTGCTTACTGCCTAAAATAATTGCTCGTTCGTAATCCTGAAGCGCCGCAGCCAAAATTTCAGAGGCTGAAGCAGAAAATTCGTTAACTAAAACTACTAGTGGCCCATCCCAAACAATGCCACGGTCGGTGTCACGTAGCACTTCTTTCCGGTTGCCTACACTTTTCACTTGAACCACTGGGCCTTCATCTATAAAATAGCCCGTCATATCAACTACGGTTTTTAAAGATCCTCCACCGTTGTTGCGCAGGTCCAAAATAATTCCAGAGACGTTCTTGTCTTTCAGCTGCTGTAATTCTTTTTTAACATCAGTAGCTGCATTGCGCTCCTGATAGTCGGTAAAATTGACATAAAACTTAGGCAGCGCAATAATACCATAGGTTTTATTTCCCTTTTTGATGAGGGAAGAACGGGCATATACCTCCTCCAATTCTACTACATCACGGGTAATCTCAACTACTTCTACCGTCCCATCAATGCGTTTTACAGTAAGATATACTTGTGTCCCCGAGGGCCCTTTAATCATTTTAATGGCATCGTCTAAACGCATGCCAGAAATTTCCACTGGAGTTTCGTTTTTTTGTGCCACTTTTAAAATAACATCCCCTGATTCAAGAAGTTTATCGCGCCAAATTGGTCCCCCAGAAATAATTTCAACAATGGTTACTTCTTGGTTTTTCTTTTGCAAACGCGCACCTATACCTTGATATTTTCCAGACATATTGGTATCAAAGCGATCTTTGTCCTCTGGGGCAAAATAATTGGTGTGGGGGTCAAACTGCGCTGCAATTGCATTAACATAAATTGAAAACCAGTCCTTGCGCTCCAAGTCGGCAATAATGTCAAAAAAGTCTTCAATATTTTCTTGTGTTTGCTCACGAGCGGCTTTTTCTAATGCCACATCCGTTTGCATGGTGTAGGTGCTGTCTGCTGCAGCAAGCTTCTTTTCGTTGGCCTTTTTACTTGCGTAATATTCTAAGGATGACAGTTTAAAGCGCTTTCGCCATATAGATTTTAGCTCATTCAAATTGGTGGCATAAGGCATATTTTCATAGTCCAAAGTAATATTATCTGCTTTGGAAAAGTCAAAGGGCTTTTGCAATAGGTCTTTGTAGAACCCTTTCACTTGCTCCATGCGCTCTTGCAAGCGCTGGTAGGTTAAATCAAAAAATGCCAATTCAGCCGCTTTCAGTTGATCGTCAATTTGTGTTTTGTAGCGCTTAAAATTAGACACATCAGCCTGAAGAAAAAATCGGTGCTGGCCGTCTAAGCCCTCAATGTATTTGTGAAAAACCTGCTCTGAGAATTCGTCATTCACTTCAGTAGGATCGTAATGCCCCCGTTCGAGGACGTAAGCAATAATTTCAAGTAATAATTTGTCTTTATCGGGATTTGGGGAATTGTATTTTGAGAATCCCCAAGAGGAGATTACAATTAAAAGCCCAACAACAATGATTCCTAATTTCCGCATAGCAATACTGATAAGTAAGTAAAGAACGTAAAATTCATAAAAATATCAAAAGGCCGCAACCAAAGATTTTGTTAAACAAGCTCAACAGAATCGCTGTTATTTTCTTAATTTCACAGCACGTATTAATTGAATTACCATGGTCAAAAGACCCCTGATATTAGTAACAAATGACGACGGTATTACGGCACCAGGAGTACGTGCACTCATCGAGGTGATGAACACTATTGGTGACGTACTAGTGGTAGCCCCCGACAGCCCGCAATCGGCAATGGGACACGCCATAACAATTAATTCTACTCTACATTGCAGTGCCATAGAAATCACCGAGGGCCCACAAAAGGAATACAGCTGTTCTGGAACGCCTGCAGACTGTGTTAAATTGGCCGTTAATGAGCTGATGGATCGCAAACCTGATTTGTGTGTTTCGGGCATCAATCACGGTTCTAATTCCTCTATCAACGTCATTTACTCTGGAACGATGAGTGCAGCTATTGAAGCGGGTATAGAGGGAATTCCTGCCATTGGCTTTTCCCTACTGGACTACCGTTGGGGTGCTGATTTTGAAGCGGTAAAACCCTATGTGGAACAAATTACTCGTACTGCTTTAATACACAAAATTCCTAAAGATGTGGTGTTAAATGTCAACTTTCCTGTGCCAAAATCTGGAAGCATTAAGGGCATCAAAATTTGCCGTCAAGCCAAAGCCTATTGGGTGGAAGAATTTGATAAGCGCACTAATCCTATGGGGAGAGAATACTACTGGTTAACGGGCAAATTTATCAATGAAGACCGTGGGGAAGATACCGACGAATGGGCCTTAGAACAGGATTATGTGTCCGTGGTTCCTGTTCAATTCGACCTAACAGCACACCACGCCATGCAACAACTCAACACCTGGGATTTTGATTAATTCATCTACCATTTGGGGCTACTGCACTGCTGTTCTAGCTACAATTTTAGGGATTTTTCTTTTTGTATTCTTCTTTTCAGAAGGCAGTTTTATGGAAAGTATTCAAGTGCTCCATAGCCAAAAAAAATTAGGAGGACTTATTAGCTTAGGAGCCATAGTAAACCTACCCCTGTTTTTTATTGCGCTTCGCAGAAATAATATGGGATTTGCTACGGGCCTAGTGCTTGGCTGTTTGGTTTTAGTACTCACTGTAGCCCTGCTAAAAATCAATACCTAATCGAAAGAATACCACCGCCGTGAAGTATTATATTATTGCTGGAGAAGCTTCTGGAGATTTACACGCAGCAAGGTTAATTGAGGCCTTGCATCAGCAAGATCCCTCGGCTGAAATCCGCTGTTGGGGTGGTGATTTGATGGAACAAGCCGGGGCCACTTTGGTAAAACACTACAGCGACCTGGCCTTTATGGGGTTTTGGGAAGTGGTAAAACACCTGGGTACTATTTTAGAAAACATCCGCTTTTGTAAACAGGATATAACCCGTTTTCAACCCGACATCATTGTTTATGTAGATTACCCAGGTTTTAATCTTCGCATTGCAAAATGGGCAAAAAAACAAGGCTATAAAAACCACTATTATATCAGCCCCCAATTGTGGGCCTGGAAGGAAAATAGAATTCATCAAATAAAAGCCAACTTGGAGGCCCTTTATGTAATTCTTCCTTTTGAACAACAGTATTTTAAAGAACGCCACAATTACAGTGTTGAATATGTGGGACACCCCCTACTTGAAAGTGTCGCCAAAGCTAAAGTGCCCAAAGGGTTTTTGGCCCAGCACCAACTGGATGAAAAGCGCCCCATTATAGCTTTATTACCTGGAAGTCGGCGTCAGGAAATAAAAACGATGCTCCCCTTGTTTTTGGCCTGTATTCCACAATTTCCCAACCATCAATTTGTGGTTGCTGGAGCTCCAGGAATCCCTAAATCTTGGTGCCAAGAGCTTTTAGAAAACACTCCCTGTACTTTTGTGCACAATGAAACATATGCCTTATTGCAGCACAGTGCTGCTGCCTTGGTGACCAGTGGTACAGCCACACTTGAAACTGCCTTATTTAACGTTCCACAAGTGGTGTGTTATCGTACCAGCTTTTTTAGTTATCAAATAGCAAAACGAGTAGTACAACTAGACGCCATTGCACTGGTCAACCTAATTATGGGGAAACACATTATTGAAGAATTGATACAAAATGATTGTATCCCTGCAAAAATCACCTCTTCCTTAGAATACATTTTAAGCCCTCAAGGAAGCACTCAAATTAAAGCAGATTATTCTTTGTTAAGAAAAAAACTGAATTTAGGAAGTGCCAGTACACGAACAGCAAAAGCTATTTACGCCGCCACACAAGTCTAAACTTTTTTTCTTTACTTAAATTTATGGGATGCGTTGGCCAAAGCTGTAAAAAGGAATTCAAATGTGGGCAAGAAACTCTAAACTCTCTTTCGATCAGCTACAACAACAGCCTGTTACCGTGCACCGTTTGCCTCATTTTTTTATTCATAACAACCAGCGCCTATTGGTGTGTCAGGATTCCTTGGCTTTTAGATTTAAAGCATTTCAGCCCACCCATCTGCTGCTAACCCAAAGCCCAAAAATTGATTTCAAACGTTTACTGTTATTATACACTCCCCAACACGTGATTTTTGCAGCGGATAATGCCCCTTGGTTAGTAAAAAAAATGGTAATAAAGTTGTAAGGAATTAGCCCTCCCCTGCCACGACATAGCAACGGCAGGTAGCTTTCGCCTTATCCCTTAAAACGAGGCACAAAGGCTTTACGGTATTTATCAAAATCGTCGGGGCCTCTGAAGGTTTGATAGTCCCCTTGCTTGATCATTTTTAAATACAGCTCAAATTGTTGGACATTGTGGTAGCCCATAATGGGAATAATAGGATCTCCATCTTCACTAAAAAACACTATGGCGGGATAACCTTGAATGCCTAAAAATTGAGTGAATTGATGGGTGCCATTGCGGCGTCCTTTTCGCTCCGGTTTATAATTGTGATTGGTATAAACGTTATCGTAAAACGTTATTTCTTCGGTACCCTCTGCATCAAATTTTACTGCGTAGTAAAATTCATTGATATACCGTGTTACATAGGCATTTCCAAAGGTTTTTTTATCCATTAATTTGCACGGCCCACACCACTGGGTGTATACATCCATAACTATTTTTCGAGGTTCTTTTTTTTGGGCTTCTAAAGCTTCTTCTAATGTCATCCATTGGATTTCCTGTCCAAAAGCCCAGCCTTGAACAACTACTAAGAACAAAAAAACAATTCCTTTCTTCATAATTTTTTAGTGCACATTTCCCATTAACTTTTTTATAAACGGCGCAGCAAGTAACACCAGAAGTCCCGTGCCAATGGCATATTTCGCAATTAAATCGAAGCCGCTTATGTAAATATCTAACGACTGAAAACCACTGATCGTACTTTCAGAGCTTTCAATTGCTAATTTTTTTCCAATAAAACCTACCAACTGGAAAGCATAGGCAGAAGATAAAAACCACACCCCCATCATAAAGGCTACTATGCGTTTTGGTGAGAGGTCTGTGATTTTTGACAAGCCCACAGGTGACATTAATAGCTCTCCTACAGAGATTAAAAAATACATTATCAACAAATAGGAAAAGGGAACCATTCCGTTGGCATCTGCTGCATTACCACTTTGTGCAAGCACATAAAAACTAAGGCCTGCAAACAACAACCCAAAGGCAAACTTATAGGGGGTACGGGGGTCTTTGCCCCTCTTTTTTAAATAGGTGAACAACCAAGAAATAGGAATGGACAATAAAATAATGTACATCGAATTTAGGGCGTTGGTTTGAGCAGCATCAATAAAGCTAAGATTCACATTTCGTGCTGCAAATAGCGTAATAACGCTTCCCGAAAGTTCGTGGAACCCCCAAAAAATGGTGATAAAAAACGAGAATAGTATGGCCGCAATAAGTTTTTTTCGTTCTTCAGCTGTCACATTCACTAGTATATAAATCAGGTATATGAGAATAGCAAAACCAATGACTTTAAAAAGTACATTAACCAGATTTTGGTCTCCAAAATAGGTGCCTGGTTCACCAAGAGCTTGGTAGGATGAGAGCATTAAGGCAATTATGGGTGCAGTGGCAAAAGCTAAAATTTTAATGAGTAAACCCCGAGATATCCCCATAACTTTTTCTCCCAAAAGTTCAGGTTTTGGAGGCAGGCCGTGATCCCCAAAAACTTGCGCCTTAATTCCCTGCCAAAAGAAGGCCAAGCCAGTAAGCATTCCAATTCCCGCAAGACCAAAGCCATAATGCCAGCCGTACTCACGTCCCAGCCAACCACAAAGTAAGGGCGCCACAAAGCCCCCTATATTAATTCCCATATAAAAAATTACAAAGCCCGAGTCTTTTCTACGATCACCATCGGGATACAAGGACCCCACAAAGGTGGAAATATTGGGTTTAAAGAAACCATTCCCAACGATGATAAATGCCAGGGCAAGAAAAAAGGCCATATTATTTTCAATAGCAAGCACAAAATGCCCCAAGGCCATTAAAATTCCTCCTAACAATATCGATTGGCGAAAGCCTAAATAACTGTCCGAAATTTTACCGCCAATAACCGTGGAAGCATACACTAATGAACCATAGGAAGCGTATACCGCAGCAGCAGCAATATCTCGGGTGGCCAAGGCTTCAAAAATTTCATTGACCATGTAGAGCGTGAGCAAGGCCCGCATCCCATAGAAACTAAACCGCTCCCAGAGTTCTGCAAAAAATAAATACAATAGTCCCTTAGGGTGGCCAAAAAAACCTTTGTCAAGCTGTTGTTGCGCTGTGTTCATAGTGTTTAAATTCTTTTGTTCGTCTAAAAATACACATTTTTTATTGTCGGCTTTCAGATCCTTGAGCCCTTTGTGATTTATCCCTAAAGTACTCCGGAAGCTATCTTTAAAAATACCATGCATTTGCGTATGAAAAAGTATCTTTGAAAAAAAGCAATGAAAAGCGAGGCTTACATCAACGGATTTTCTAAACGTACCAAAGCTGAAAAAATCGATTGGATTTGTTCGCAGTTTTTTCACGACCCTGAGGCGGCAAAACAACTGCTGGAAAGCTATTGGAATTCTGACACCCAACTCCAGCAACTGCATGACGAGTTTATTGAAAATGCTCTTACCAACTATTACCTGCCCTTAGGAGTTGCCCCCAATTTTATTATTAACGGCACTTCTTACACTCTTCCCATGGCCATTGAGGAAAGTTCTGTGGTGGCAGCCGCCGCCAAAGCTGCTAAGTTTTGGCAAACCCGTGGAGGGTTTAAAGCCAAGGCACTTGCTATGGAAAAAGTAGGCCAGGTACACTTTAATTTCAATGGTACTCCAACTAGCTTGCATGCCTTTTTTGAACACATTAAACCGCAGCTACTAGAGGACTGCAAACCTTTAACAAAAAAAATGGAAGCCCGTGGTGGGGGCATTAGTTCGGTAACTTTGGTTGATAAGTCCGAGGCCATCCCGCAGTATTTCCAATTGCACGTCCACTTTAACACTGTGGATGCTATGGGGGCCAACTTTATCAATTCTTGTTTAGAGCAAATGGCCAGCACACTTCAAGCTGCTGCGGAAGACTATTTTTCAGACCAAGACGTTCGCCTTGAAGTGGTGATGAGTATCCTCTCCAATTATGTACCCAATTGTTTGGTGGAAGCCGAAGTGCGGTGCCCAGTGGAGGACTTAGGCACCCATGACGGACTTGATGCAGAACACTTTGCAAGAAAATTCATTCAGGCAGTACATATTGCAGAGAAAGAACCCTACAGGGCCGTTACCCATAATAAAGGAATTATGAATGGTGTAGATGCAGTAGTACTTGCCACTGGGAACGACTTTCGTGCTGTGGAAGCTGGAGTACACGCCTATGCCGCACGAAACGGACAGTACAGCAGTTTGAGTAGTGCTGCTATCGAAGACAACATATTTGTATTTAGACTTCAATTGCCCTTGGCCCTTGGCACCGTAGGGGGACTAACACGTCTTCACCCACTAGTGCAATGGTCTTTAGAACTTTTAGGAAATCCCTCTGCAGCCAACTTAATGGAAATTGTTGCCGTTGCCGGATTGGCACAAAATTTTGCCGCCTTGCGTTCTTTGGTCAGCTCGGGAATTCAAAAAGGACATATGAAAATGCACTTGCTCAACCTATTGAATCAGCATAAGGCGGATACCTCCCAAAAAGCAGCCGCGGTAAAATATTTTGAGCAACACAACGTTAGCTCACAAGCTGTTCAAGATTTTTTAAAAGCACATCCTAAAACATGAAGCGGTTTTTTAAAGGGAAGTTGCTCCTAACTGGAGAGTACTTTGTGCTCCATGGTGCGCAAAGTCTTGCCTTACCCATTCGTCTGGGACAGCATTTTGAATTTCAGTCAAAGCACCAACAAAACATTTTAAACTGGACCAGTAGTGCCCCCGCTACCCCCAGCTGGTTTCAAGCGAGTGTTCAATTACAGCCTTTGGCCCTGCTGCACGCTTCAGATGCCCAAAAAGGAAAGCGATTATTAGCAATTTTAGAAGCCCTAAATCAGCTACGCCCAAACTTTTTAGCAACTCAAGGGGGTGAGCTTAATACACAGCTGGATTTTGACCCTAATTGGGGCTTAGGCTCCTCTTCAACCCTTATTTGTTTTATGGCCGAATGGGCAGCGGTAAACCCCTATGCACTGCTAGAGCAAACCTTTGGAGGAAGCGGTTATGATATTGCCTGCGGAAACGCTTCGCAACCACTATTGTATCGCAAAATATCTTCTGTACCCCAGGTGCAGCCTTGCAATTTTACCCCCACTTTTAAGGAGCAGCTGTACTTTGTGTACCGCAATAAAAAGCAAAGCAGTCAGGCAGCTATTCATCAACTGAAAGACAAAAAGCCCAGCAAACAACACTTAGAACAAATGGACGCCCTTACTCAAGCTGTTTTAAATGCGGCTGATGTGGAGGACTTCCAAAAGAAGTTGAAAGCCCACGAAACTTTGGTGGGGAATTTCCTCGGACAACCCCCACTACAAGAAACACATTTTGCTGATTTTAACGGCACTGTAAAAAGCTTAGGAGCTTGGGGGGGAGACTTCTTCCTAGCTGTAGGAACTGCAGGTACACCAGCTTATTTTAAGTCTAAAGGGTATTCTACCTGCTTCTCCTACAATGATTTAATCCTATAAAAAAAAGCCCAAGGCACAGCTTGAGCTTTTATACTTTCGTCTATAGTTTTTTAGTAGTACAGTGCGCGATTGTCTTCTATACTTGCAGCAGATTTTAGCGCTTCATAAACACTGGTGTTGATTCTTCTGTACTCCTCATTTCGCAGGGTAGATTGATAGGCACTGTAGTTAGAAATATCAATGGCAATCTCTTTGTTGACAACCTTAATTTTATACAGTCCACGGTTACCTACAATTAGATCAGAAGTAGCTCCATCTTTAAGTGCAAAAGCAGCACCAATTACGTAGGGCTCATTTCCTGCACCTACAAGGGTGGCATTTTTTTGGGTAATTGCAGATGCCGTTTGTATTTTGCCTTCTACAGCTTCAGCCAAGGCTTCTAGAGTGTCATAGGACGCAAATTTTTCCTGTATTGATGCAGCACGCTTTTCCTTTTCTAGGAGGGTTGTTACTTGAGTACGTACCTCTTCAACCGATTTCACACCAGGCTTTCCAATTTTTGACAGCTGCACTACAGCATAGCCCCCTTGGGGTAAAGAAAACTTTCGGATAGCCCCCAATGCAGTATCCTCGTTAAATGCCCATTGCACAATAGCGCGTTGGCGTCCAATGCCTCCAGGAAGGAGTTCGTCCATGGGACTGAGGTTGCGAACAGGAATTAGTTCGTAATCGTTTTTTTCGGCAGTTGCTACAAAATCCTTGTTGTTTTTACTGTCTACTTCTAACTGGGTAGCTTCGCGAAACACTATATTGGAGGTTTCATCTGAAGGTACAATGGCTTTTACCACTTCGGCAAGTAACACCAAGTCTTGTTTGTCTTCTACTCTAATAATATGGTAGCCAAAGTCAGTTTCAACAAGACCAATGCGTCCCACACGATTTTTGTTGGCAAATTCAAAAAATTCTGGTGCCATTACACCTTCACGGAAAAAACCTAAATCTCCTCCAATTTGCGCTGAGGGGCCATCAGAATTCTCTTTTGCCAAATCAGCAAAACCATCGGGGTTTCTTCTTGCAGTGCGCAAAAGGCGATTGGCCACGCGACGTGCCTCTGCTTTTGTTCGTGAAACAGTACTGTTTGCACGTTGGGCGCCTTCGTAAGCAATCAAAATATGACTTGCTCTAATGTTGGCGTTGCGCTTGCGGTCTATAAGTTTAGAAATTTTATAACTGTCGTTATCCTTGTAGGGACCAAATACTTCGTTTTCTTCTAAGCCAAAAATTACTTCAGCATACTCCCCAGGAAGACTTCCTTTGGCTTTGTAGACAGAATCAAAGGCTTGCTCTGAATAGCGATCGATAAAGTCGGTAAGGTTTTTAGTAGTTTTAAAACCTTCAATGGTATCGGTGAGTTTAGACACTTCGTTGTACTCCACCTTTTGATCTAAAAGCGCCTCCAATTCGTCATAGAGTCGTGCTTCATCCTCTGGCGAAGCTTCTTCAGCAAAAAATACATATTGAATGTGACGGTAGGCCTCATTCATATAATCCGCTTTGTTGTTGGCGATGTATTTTTTTATTTCAGCATCGCTCACTTGAATTTCCTCGTCGGAAACAATGTCATAAGGAATTTGAACATATTCCATATTCACCTTATCGTTTTCCAGGTGATAGGCCATTTTTCCTTCTTGCTGAGTAAAAGAACTGCTAGAGCGAATGAGGTTGAGGTAAATGTTTTCTTTGGCTAAAGCAATCATAGAAGCTTCCTGAAACTTCCACTGCTCGAAGGCTGTTGGGTTTTCCGCCTTCATTGTAGCAATGAAATCCGTAAAGCGACCAAAGTCAAAAAAGCCAGCTTCGTTTTGAAAACGGGGGTCGTTTAAAAATCCATCATTGGAGGAAATGATTTGTTCAATTTGATCTTTCCCAGCATCAATACCAAGATAGTCATATTGCTGGTCGAGGATAAGAGAACGAAGGGACTGTTCCCATACGGTGTTTACCGCCTGTAGGGTAGATACCCCGTAGGAACGCTCGGTTTGTTCAACGAGCTGGCGGAAAAAATCCACTTCTATATCTTCATCATTCACTACCGCTATGGGGTCAGTGGGGGCTCCGCCGTTGGAGCTACCGTCAAAAACGCCAGAAATTACAAAGGCAAACAGGGCCATCCCGATTACCAGTATTAAAAATATTGAGCGTTGTCTGATTTGTCCTAAAATAGCCATAAATCAAAAAATTGGTGGTTACGAATTTACAACAACTTCACCTATTTTGGAAAGAAAATTCCCAAGAAATCAGAGGTTTAGCAACTCTGCACCTGAGCTGCCTATTTGGCTTTTTCGGTAACTTCTACCACAATGCGCTCAATTTTATTAGAGGCAACATTTTTAATGGTCATGGTGTAGCCTGCAATCTCAATTTTAGCATTTTTTTCGGGGATCTCCTCGGTGTTAAATACAATAAGCCCTCCTAAGGTCTCATAAAATTCATCTTCAGGTAAATTCAACTGGTAAGTTTTGTTGAGATAATCGACTTCTAAGCGGGCCGAAAATTCAAAACGATTTTCACTCAGTTGCTTTTCGTACAACTGCATATGGTCGTGCTCGTCTTCAATTTCTCCAAACAGTTCTTCTACTATGTCTTCAAGAGTTACAATTCCTGCAGTACCGCCATACTCATCCAAAACTACGGCGATGCTTTTGTGTTGCTTGGTGAGTACTTTTAACACCTTGTTGACGGGCATGGGTTCTGGTACAAAAGCTACAGGCAATAGGGCGTGTTGAATTTTTTTAGGCTTTTTAAACAATTCAAAAGCATGTACATAGCCAATGATATCATCTATAGTATCTTTGTAGACCAAGATTTTGGAAAATCCCGTACTGACAAAAATATCGTAGAGCTCCTTGAGTGCTATGCTTTGATCTACAGCGGTAATTTCGGCCCGAGGCACCATGGCCTCGCGAGCTTTTACCTCAGAAAATTCAAGAGCATTTTGAAAAATTTGTATTTCGGCATCCAAATTTTCCTTGTCCTTGGTGCGCTCCACCTGCTCTTCAATATAATTGCCCAGTTCTACCTTTGAAATCGAAAGCTGCACTTGGTCAGCAGCAACCCCAAACCGTTTTAGTATGCTGTCCGTTAACGCAATTATTAATGCTGTAATGGGAGAGAGTAGAAAGTAAAAGAAGGCTGCAGGAGCAACAAAAATTTTCATAAAAGTGTTGGCATACAGTTGGAAAAATACCTTCGGCAAAAACTCTGCTGTAAGAAGTATAATTCCTGTAGATATGAGGGTTTGATAGAACAACAAAAGGAATTCGGTAGACCCCGTAAGGTAGGACTGCTGTACCAAGAGCTGCAAAATGCGATCTCCCATAAAAATCCCATAGACAACCAAGGCAATATTGTTGCCCACAAGCATGGTGGCAATAAAGCGCGAAGGATTTTTGGTGAGCAGTTTTAGCCCTAAGGCACGAAGGCCTTTTTGCTGCTTTTCAATTTCCAAGAAAATCCTGTTAGAAGCAACAAAGGCAATTTCCATTCCCGAAAAGAAGGCGGATAACAACAAACAAACCAGTATGACAAGGTCTGTTGTGTGCATTAATTGTCCTGTTTCCTTTTAGTGAATTTTTTTCTGTAATGCCTGCGAAATAAAGCCATAAAAACAGATAAAATACAAAAGCCTAAAAACAAATAGGCCCGCTGAGGTTCAATTCCCCAAAGTGTTACGGTTTTATACAAGGAAATTATGGCAATAACCCAGTATAAAATTTCTGAAATGACAAAGTTTTTCATTGTTTGGGAATAGAGTCCTTTTCTGATACTGCAATGGAGCCCTTAAGACTCCCTGTCTGAAAATTACTGAATTCTTTATTGGTATCCAACCGTGTAGCGTTAATATTAAAATCCTGATCTACAAAACGGAACTGCTTTTCGGTAAAAAGCCATTCGGCGCTTGCATCCCAATACATTTGAGATGTGGTAAGTACGGCCCCGGAAGCAGATTTGAGTGCCACGTTTCTTTGCAAATCGATAATTTTAGTGGCATTATAGAGAATGCCATAATCTGCAGTGAGCGTGTTTTCGTTGTTGTTTTCATCGAAAAATACCACCTGCAAGCCTTCTGGAAATTCTGCAAAGGGAAAACTACGGTTCGAATAATCCACGTGTTTGGGTGCGGTGAGGATGGCTACTACCTTCAGGGAATCGGTATACACCATGCGTATATTATCGGCTACCCCCACAGGTGCATCGCGAAAACGATTGATTTCATTGAGGGTGGCTGTAGTATCCTCACAGGAAAAAAGAAGGCTTATTGCAGCAGCAACAAGCCCTAAATATTTCACAATCTTCAATTTCATTTATAGACTGGGAACGGTAACACTTCCGCCAACCCAACAATCAAATTTAATTACGGCCCCTTCGTTACCTTCTGTAAAGATATCGGTTTTACTGGGTGCGCGTCCCATATAGCTCTCAGCGGTTTTAGCTGCAACCTTCTTAATGGATGGGTCTACATTTCCTGCTTTTCGGGCCATATCTGCGGCCATCCAATAAATGGCACGCTTTTCAAACTGGGTGTTTCCACAACTGTTTGCACTGCTGGCATACAAGTTGGCAATGAGTAAATAGGCACGTCCTAAAGAGGGTTGTAAGGACAACGACTTTCTGGCATAGCTTCGCGCCATGGACTTACGCCCAGCAGCTTTAAATTTATTGGCAATTTTAAAGAGAATACGGGCTTTTTTGTAGTTGTCTGTTTGCAGGGCTACAGCCTCCTCGTAGTATTTGAGTGCTTGAGTACTATCACCACTTTTGTCATTTAATAATCCTAAATAATACGCTGAATCAGCCGATGGATCGAGGGTGTGCAAGGCTTCTACTAGCGTTACAAATAGTGGGTCATCGGAACATTCTTTACTGTCCATTCGACTGGCCGCACGTTTTAACCATACAGCATCGTTTTTATTGGCCTCAAAATTGCGCTGGTACAAGGGAATTAAGTTTTCACAAGTCGCTTCTTTAGCAATGATGGCATCTAAATTAGAAAGGTAGGTGGCGATGGCTCTGGAATTAATTCCATACACTCTTTTGTTTCGTGTTTCACGGGAAGTGATAGGAGTTCCTGCTTCTTCTTTCTTTAGAATGGCATCCAATTTTTTAGACAACTGTGTGCCCTCGTACTCAAACTTTTCGGAGACCTCTTCGTATTTGTTGAACAACGCCTCCATAGTTACGTTTTGGTTTCCTGCTTTGTACATATCATACATGGTTTTAAAGTAGTTGTACAAGCTTTTTGGATTGGTAAAACTTTTTGAATCTTCATTAAATGCGCGATCAAAAGTGGCGTACACTTCAGGAAGTTCTGCGAGTTTATAATCGAGCATGGCTTGAGCCTTTTTACTTAGGATTTCCCCGATACGTTTTACATTCCTTCTTGTGGGGAAGTTTTCAATCCACTCCCCATATAAATTGATAAGATCTTGCTGCACGGCTGCTTTTTCTGCATCAGTTGCTTTTTTGAGTTTGTCTATTAGGATTTTTTCTCCGTAGGAATACAACGCAACGTTCAGCTTAGGACAGTCCTTGCGTACTTTAGACCAAGGCTCGTAGGCAGCGGTGTAGTTTTTCACTTTTGCGTATTCAGCAAAAATGGAAAGGTTTTGTAAACATTCTTCATTTGCTTGTGCTTGCAATCCGCTGGCAGCAAAAAGCATAACAAAAAGTACAGTTAGAGTAAGTCGGTTTTTTGTTTTCATAACACTAATTATATTTTCTTTTTATAAACCAAACATCATTAAGCGAAAACCCAACCATTAACGCCCAATAGTTTTCTTGTATCATTATTTCGTTTTGTTTTCCTCTGCTACCCAGTTCAACACCAATGTTCACATTAGAAAACTGTTGTAGTGGTATACCTACACCAAAAGATATGCCACTTTCTTCAACCATATGATTACCAACTCGTAAACCAGTAGCTTCTTTACGGTACCCTACTCGGTATACCCATTTTTTAAAGAAGTTGGTTAACGAGGCATAATCGGGGATGTAAAACCCCCCAACGGCCATTCGATTTCCATCGGCATAGGTTAAATTAGGAATGCTGATAAACTCGTTTTGAAAGCTCGAGGTGTAGTAATTTCCGTACTGCGCACCAACAAACCATTTTAATTCTTTTCCAACGCCAATGCCAAAAGTAACATTTTTTGGCAATTTTAAATCTGTTTTTTCTAGCCCCTTAGCAGCAAGATCAATTTCTTGAAAGTCACTAATGTCATTTAAATTACCAGAACGGGTGTAAAATAATTGTGCATTAGTTGATGTAATGTTGGCCTGGGGTGCAAAACTAAAGTAGGTGTGTAGGGTGAGATCTTTGATTGGGAAAGCCCCATTTACTGCAAATTTTGTGCTAAGTCCCGACAAACTGGAATTGCTGTCGAAGTAGGAGGCCCGTTGAATATTTTCAATGCGTTGGGAGTTGCGGTAGGTTAAATTTCCAAACCCATAGTTTACCGTAAATCCAACGGAAAAATATTTTAGAAGCTTAAATCCCACCGAAAGAAAGGCTTGATTGAGTCCCCCCTCTCCTTCGAAACGGTTGATGCGATCTACTGAGCCGCTTTCATCTAGCGCCTCCAAACGATACCCTATAGCGCTGTATGGTTTTAGCCCAAAACCAAAACCAAACTTCCCAGCAGGAACGTTAACGGCTAAGTAATCAATACCTGCGGTCGCTAGAGTCGTTTTTTCGGTAACTGATTGAAGGCTTGAGGTTTTGTAATTAATCCCCAAGGCATAGTTAGTTAGCTTAAGTGTTCCGTATCCTGCGGGATTATTCAAATTTACGTGAATGGAGTCGTTGTATACCTCTAGTCCCCCCATGGCGCGATTGAGTTGATTTCCTCTAAAGGTAATTTCGCCCAAGCCCCCAAAAGAATATGGTGATCCTGTACTGGATTGTCCCAATACGAGTGGGGAAAGCACTAAAAAAAGGAGCCTAAAGGTGTTTTTGATCATGTAGTTGAGTTGAGCTTCCAGAGTTTATAAAGCCCATGGGCTAACAAATTTGGATGCGCAAATATGGCTTTTTTTATCTTTTTAGACAACTTCTGAGCATCACCACCGGCTAAAATAACTGTTAAATTTGAACATATTTGCTCTGTTTGTTCAATATGGGCTTCTATTTCGGCAATCACTCCTCCTACTACACCCGCATGTAAAGCAGTCTCTGTACTTGTCCCTAAATAGGATGATAAGTCTTGATACTCCAATTGTGGTAGCTTCCCTGTGTAGTGGTGCAAACTCTTGTATCGCATTGCTATTCCGGGACTAATGGCCCCTCCCTTGTGTTCGCCCTGGGCAGTAAGCAGATCGTAGGTAATGCAGCTGCCCACATCTACAATCAATAAATTGGTATGGGGATACGCTGCTTGAGCCCCTGCTAAAAGGGCAACACGGTCTTGCCCCAAAGTATTCAAGCTGGTGTAATGGGTGGTAAAAGGCAATGCAATGTGTGCTGCATTAACAAGTAATAGTGGAAGCTGCAGTTGTTTTTTCCAGAGGCTGGAGGAAAGTAGTCCGCGGACATCAGCTGCCACTGCCTCACGCAGTTGTGGGTAGTCCTCTTGCAGTTGCTGCAATTGCTTCCAATAGGTTTTTGGCTCCAATTCCCCTGTATGTGATATTCCTTCCTCTCCTTGAAGAAAGTATTTTAAACGTGTATTGCCAAAATCTAAAAGTAGTAGCACCAGCAAAAGGATTTAGATTACGAAATTAAGCGAAAGTTTTTAGAGGAAATGATTTGTGCGAAAATAAAAAGCCTACTATATTTGTGGGCTATTATTGGGTACCTTAGCTCAGTTGGTAGAGCAAAGGACTGAAAATCCTTGTGTCCCTGGTTCGATTCCTGGAGGTACCACAAAACCCGCACTATTTAAGTGTGGGTTTTTTGTTTTGTTCCATCTAATTTTCTAACCAAAACCCTTGCTGGTCGATAGGACGAGAAAATGGATCAAATAACGCATCCACAAGTACGGCAAACTGCCCACGGGTGATGGGGGCTGTAGCCTCAAATTCAGCAAAATTTAAATGGGCTTTAATGGCCTCTAAGGAATTCATCCATTCTGGAAGCCTTGCGGCCTTAAATCCTGTAATACACCAATCAACTATTTCTTGAACCGTGGTGTGGGCAGGAAAGTTTGAAGGAAAGTAGGCCTCCCAACCTTCTAAATAAAGAGCTTCTTGTTCCAAGGGCGCCTTGGGGTACAACCATGTTTGATTTTCCCAACCTACGTTTTTTCCAGTACCTCTTAAAATTCCAGTAACGCCAATACGCTGATAACTTTTAAAATGGGGATGGGTTTTGGGCACGTCCAAAAAGGGCAACAGATACCCTCCTTGATCCAACAGCTTTTGCTGCACTTGACGTGGCAACACGGCTTTGGGCAATTGCTGCTGTTGTACGGCTAAGGCTGCAGTAATACCTGCTGCCTGCCCCAATTGGAGTACTACAGGTTGTAGCCGTGTAGTACCATTGACGATATTGGATACGGAAATGGATTTTTCCGTCACTAAAAGATTAGGAATCTCCTTTGGGAGTAGTACCCCCAGTGGAACTGTGTAGGAGGGTACGGGATAAAAATACAGCTCGGGAGCAGCAATACTTTGGGGTTTTGCGTCGTGATGGTGATCCACAGGATAATCGCCAACAGCAATTCCTGCGCGGTATAAAGGCTGATTTTGCGCATAAGGGGCCGCAATATGATTTAAGGTTAAAGTGGCTAGGCCTTGTATTCTTCTCGATTCGCGATGGTAGGGCATTAAGGGAAAACCGTCTTCGGTAGGGTATTCTTCTGAAGCAATTCCCAAATGTGTAAAGCCCAGCTCGGTTTGGAGGTAATACACAAATTGTTTGGTTTTTAACTTGGCTTCTTCAAAAGCTTGTTGGCGTTCTTTTGGGGACATGCTTATGGCATTAACATAATAATCGTTGCCGTTAATCGGCCAGTTGATCATAAACTTGTTGTTGGGTAAGGCCCCGTAAGTGATCATCTTTTCAGCAGGCCACAACACCCGTTGCATCGTGGCAGCTTGATCGCATTTTTCGCTTTTGGTAGCACAATAAAAAACAGAAGGGTCATATCCTGAAGGAGCTGTGGTTTGCACTGGGGCATCCTTTTCTTCTAGGGTAACCACATAGGTTAAATCTTGAATAATGGTATTGGATATGGCTGAGGCAATGTCCTCATTATGGGTACTGCTGCTGTCCATACCCACAGAATACGCTACTCCCACAGCGGCCGAAACGTCTCCCAATTCTGTGGCGTCTATCAATTGTTTTGTCACAACAGTCAACGGCCCTTTTGGAGTTTCCACCTTAACTTCCCATCCTTGTGGGTGTGTACTAATTTTGTACCATTGGCTGTTGTTGAATACGTTTAGCTGGGTTTCGTTGGCGGCAATATTTTTAAAAATTGCTGCACCCACAGCAGGTTCAAACATGGTATTGCTTACCCAGCCTGTTTTTAATGCCTCAGCACTGCCATAGCGCTGGATTAAGCTATCGCGAAACTCCCCCCAAAATCCCGAGGACAATTTGGTGTTTCCATCTACAGCACTTACCCCGGCTGAGGTTAGCATTCCACCCAGCCAGGGATGGGCATTAATTAGGACTGTAGACACCCCCATTCGGGCACTGCTTACCGCAGCGGCTGTTCCTGCCGTTCCCCCTCCAATCACTAATACCTCTGTTTGAAGCAGCTTACCTTGTTTGCAACCACTCCACAACAACGCGATAAGTACAAGGCCAGAAAAGCGAAAAGAACGATACGATTTCATTTCTTAAATATTATTTGAAGCGTCCTAAAATTTGAGTAATACGGTCTTTTAAAGATAGCAGAAAAGTTTTGAAAGTAGTAAGGGCCAACCACCTTTCCCCTTTTAGTGGCAGCGCATTAAACAGAAAAACTTCCAAAACCCGCCGGATTTAAAAAAACATCTTGTAGCTTCGTAAAAAAAAGCTATGAAGCGCATACTCATTGTTCTTCTTTTGGTGTCGTGCACAAAAAAAGAAAAAGACTACGAGGCGATTCCTGGAGAATTCCTTTCCATTGAATACATCACTTTAACCAATGAAAGCACCAACGGGGGAAGTCAAATTGCTTATATGCTTTCGGGCTACAGTGAAGAAAGTTTAAACTTTTGTTTTTGTCAAGAAGAATGCTCGCGAGAGTTAATTACTGTGGCAGCATTAGAATTTAACAACGACACTAAGGCATTTCGCTATAAGCTGAAACTTTCCGATGCGTTTACCACCAAGAGTACTACCGATTGGTGTACCCGCTACAATTGATACCACAACCTATGGCCGCATGGCTGTGGTAGCAGCAATAATAAGTTCAGCTACTTTTTTTCCCTGCCAGGCTCCCTGATCTATGGCATCCATAAAATGGATTCCTCCATACAGGCGAGAAATACATGCTTCTTCGGCGGCGTGACGAAAAGATTTATATCTTCGGGTTTTAAGGCCATACTCTTTTTCAGAAGTATCGCGAAATCTAAAGTCGTCACCTATCAAAAGGGTCAATATTTCTGCGGCTGTAGTGGAAATCACACTATGCCCCGACACGTATTCGGGAAAGGGTGGTGTTTGCAGTAAAGGAGTCCAAGTAGGATCCATATAACGGTTAATTACCGTTTCGGGGCGTATGCGATCGGAGCGGTATTTTTCATCCCAACAGGTAATAAAAGCATCGTGTAGGGCAATAGACAAAAGGGTATGTGTAAAAATAGTTTGGGGCAATGTCATTTTTGCTTTACGGGTAGCAATTCCTGCTATACCTATCCAATGTCCCCCAGGAGATATTTTTTTAAGGCCAAATTCTAAATGCCCCACCTGAGAAATCGCATAAGGATTACAGTCCCAAAAGGCTGCAATTTCATTAAACTTTTTGTCATTTAAATCCACCACTTCCCGCACTTCTTGTGTCAGGCGGTAAAACTCAGACTGTGGAGTCATATCAAAGGGCTCTGGAGGCTTAGTAAGAAATTGATTGGCGGCACTTAAAAAGAAAGGACGTATTGTATTCCAGTTGGGTTCCACAGGAGCCATAAAAGCAGGCTTGGTAGGTTGCCAATAACCTTCTCCTCGTTTGGGGGTATAGCGTTTTAAATTGTTTAGTTGAAGAAAGCCATCGGTATTGGCATAATTTACTACGGCTGTGGTATATGCCTCAAGAGTAGTTTGTTCTTTAGAGGTGAGGTGTTGCTGTAAGGCTTCAATTTTTGGCAAGAGCTTTTTCCCTGAGGGCAGGAGTTTTGAGGCGGTAAGTAACATGGCATAGCGGTATGCCTTTTCGGGATTGGTAAGCGGAACTGTTACTTGTACGTCCAGTTGCGGTGGCTGCTTAAAAAAAGGGAAAAAACTTTTGTAGTGAGCTTGTTGTGCCGCTACAATTTCATAGGAAGCCAAAGTACTGTAGGCATAATAACGAGCTGCTGCTACTGGGGAAGTAACATCGTACACCATGATGTCAGTGATAGCTTTCAAATCACTTACAAAGGCTTTGGTGGCCCCGCGCTGGGCATTGGTGACTTGAAGTGGCCCTACACTGCACACAAAAAACAGTACTAAAGATGTTACCCTATTCATGTTTTTTAAGTGTTAGAAGTAGCGGCTTTTGGTTGTTGATTCCCGCTAGCAGTTTTTTACCTTCTTTGGTCGTTATCGTTTCTAAAGAGCGTACACTTCCTTGAATACTAAGTTTTGTTTTCCAATTGGGAAGGTACGAAAATTGTCCAGCAGCTTTTCCTTTAAGGTACACCCCATAGGAGGCTTGGCGTTTGCCGATACGCACCCGATCAAAAGGGGTATTGCCCGCCAAAAAAATATCTTGATACCCATCTTGATCAAAATCTTCTACCACAATGGCATTAACAGAAGACACATTGGCTTGCACAGGTAAATTTCTTCGACGGAAGCTCCCGTTGGTATTTTCAAACCACACAGTTTCTAAAAAATTAGTGGTGCATTTTGGGGCCACTGCCAACTGAGCAGGAGAAAAAATATCTTGCATCGTGGTATTGGCGTAGGAGGCATAGGTTACAAATTTTTTGCGTAGCCCTACTATTTGATCGGTGAGTTCATCCCGAAGCACATGTGGATAGGACACTCCGTCTACATAATAGCACCAAATGGGATCAATGTAGCCGTTGTTATCAAAGTCAGCATAATACAATTCCATGGGTTCTTCAGCAGAGGGTTTAAACTGATTGTTGGTTCCCCAATTTCCTAAAATAAAATCGGGATCCCCATCCTGATCCAAGTCTGCAATACGAATCACATTCCACCAACCCGCCAGCGCTTCGTTAAAATAGCTGTTGGATTGATCCACAAAGTTACCGCCGCTATAATTAATGATCTTAGGGGTGGTCCAGTCACCAACCACTAATAATTCTGCTTGTCCGTCGCCGTTAAAATCCTCTACTGCGGCATCTGTTACGCGCCCCAATTGTGCTAGCATTGGTGCTGCAACAGGGGTAAAGTTTCCTAGTCCGTCGTTGTTTAACACCAAAGAAGCTGCTGCTTTGGGAAATTCGGACTGTTGTACACGGGTTCCTACAAAAAGATCGAGGTCGCCGTCTTGATCATAGTCCCATGGAACAGCCACCGAGCCAACTAAATTGTCTTTTGGCAACTCCTTTACCGGCACAAAAACGCCCCTGGTATTTTTGTATAAGCGGTCTTCGAGGGCGATGCCCGCATCTGCAGCACCAAAACCTCCCGAAACTATATAGAGGTCTAAATCGCCGTCTCCGTCGGCATCAAAAAAGGTCGCATTGGTGTCTTCATAGGAACTCGACTGCTCAAGGTACGGTTGGCGTACCTTGAAAAATTTCCCATCTATAGTTTGCAATAAAATTGCTGGACTTTGGCCTTCGGGTCCAGGGATAAATAAATCATCTAGCCCGTCTTTGTTTAAGTCTATGGGTTTGATTTTTGGTCCATGAAAGGAAATCATGTAGGGCAACAAGGGTTGTACTTTAAAATCGTTCACCAACAATTCCTTGTGGGTGTAACCAAGTGTGTCATAGGCTACTTCAAAAACAGCTGGGGTGTCCATCACCAGTTTGGACTTGGTCCCTGCTTTAGTAATTTCCAATTGTCGATTTATGGGAATGGGCCCACGAAGTAGTTGGGTGGTTGTATCGTTCCAGGTCACCCGAATAGAATCCACTTGTTGTGTGCCTAAGCCAAAGTGGAGAGGCTCCATAAGTGCCGACTGGAACCCATGGGTGGGATGCAGCTCTCGCAGCAGCTGTTTCCCATCACTGGTGAACAGCTGAACCCGCGCCCCAATAGCAAACGTATTGTGGTAGGGTTGCCGCAGGGATACGCTTAAGTAATTGGTTGCAGGATTGCGCTCCCGGGTGAGGTTTTTAAATATTTTTGCGGGACCGTTCATCACATTGGCCACAAGTTCTAAGTCACCGTCATTGTCTAAATCGGAGTAGATGGCGCCATGGGAAAAATCGGTACCTGTAAGACCAAAGGTGTCTGTGGCATCTTTAAAGCGCAGGGCCCCTTGGTTGAGGTAAAGATAATTTTGTAATGGGGTGGAAGGAATGCCTTGTAGCACTTCAAACATTTTTTTATCGGATTTTCCTTCGATATATTTTAAGCGCTCATCCATGTAGAACTTTACCACATCGCGATTTATCATATCACGGCCATAGCCATTGGTGATGTAAAGGTCTTGCAGACCATCATTATTAAAGTCAGCCAAAAGAGGCGCCCAACTCCAATCGGTGTTGGAAATACCTGCCAACTGACCGACATCACTAAAGGTGCCGTCTCCGTTATTGCGCTGCAACATATTACGCATGGCCTGATGGTGGAAGCCATTGTTCACCATATTGTTGTACAACTCAAAATTATCGGGTGCGTAAAGGAGTTTTTGGCGTTCGTTGTCTTTTGGGAGCATATCAAGGGTAACCAAATCCACAAAGCCGTCGTTATTGAGGTCTCCAGAGTCTACCCCCATAGAGAAATTAGAAATACAGGGCATTTGGGTTTTTAGCTCGTTGCTAAACGTGCCGTCTTGGTTGTTGATGTACAAATAGTCTTCTTCAACATAGTCATTGGAGACATACATATCGGGCCAACCGTCGTTATTAATATCGGTGATCTCTATGCCCAAGCCATACCCTATGGGGTTGGATAGTATGCCTGCGGTTAGGGTAACATCCACAAAACGACTCCCTCGGTTTTCATACAAGCGGTCGCCAGCATCTTCATCTACTTGTTTTTTGGCATAGGCTGCATCAAAATTTCGGAACAGTTTGGTGTTGTGGTTTAATACAAAAAGGTCTAAATCGCCGTCTTTATCGTAATCAAAAAAAGCAGACTGGGAGGTATATCCAAAATCATCAATGCCATAGCTTTTAGCTTGTTCTTTAAAGGTGTGGTCTTTTTGATTGATAAAGAGTTTATTTCTTCTGTTGTTTTTGGAATAATTGCCCGAATAGGAGATGTAAATGTCCAACCAGCCGTCGTTGTTTACGTCGGCAAGAGCAATACCGGTTTTCCAGCCTTTTTGAGTGTTGATTCCCGATTGTTGGGTAATGTCTTTAAAGCGTAAACCCCCTTCATTAAGGTATATTTTTGCTGATTCTTGATTGGAGGTAAAAATGAGGTCTGTTTTTCCGTCGTTGTTAAAATCGCCAGCGGCTACTCCTCCTCCATTGTAAAAATATTCATAAGTAATAATATTCTCCTTGGGCGATTCCTGCAAACGATTGACAAAAGTCACACCACTTTGTTGGGGTGTTAACAACTCAAACTGTTGCCCGTACCCGTGGCTCACCATAGCTACAATAAAAATAAATACAATTCTAAAATCCATGCTAAAAGCAGAAAAGGTGGTTAAAAAACCACCTTTTCAAATGTAACAATAAATTGTAAAATTTAGATATTTACCAACTTATCATTTGTCCCACCAAACTCTAGTAGTTAGCGTGTTAGGCCCTTGACGGCTTATCGCTGCTTTATAGTTTTCGGCGTTTGTACTTTCCTCGCTAAAAGGCCAAATCATTCGTCGTGGAATTTCACCGTTGGTTTCATTTCCAGGATAAACAGCTTCTCCTCCAAAAGGTTGAAGGGATGGAATACCTGTTCTTCTCCAGTTGGCAAAGGCTTCATACTCGTTAAGGAATGTAGCTGCCCAGTACTGTGTGTGAATCATTTCCATTCCAATTGAAGGGTCAAAAGGCATAGCTGCAAGGTAATCACTTACTTGAGCGTCACTGATTGATGCAGCGTTAGGATAAAGCATGCTTAGCATTTGCATAGCTGCTTTTACCCCATTGTTGTAGTGGGTAGCAGCATCTCCTGAATGCCAGCCACGTATAGCAGCTTCAGCCTTTAAAAACTCAACTTCTGCATAGGTTTGAAATACCATTGGGGTATCTTCACCACCAAACACAGCACGGTTAGGCTCTGCATAGTCACCACTTGTAGTACCATACTTAGCTTCTAAGGCTCCTGTTGTAAGTCCATTGGGCATGCCAATGATATCTGCAGGCGCATTGCTCTTGTCACTTCGGCGAACTGCCATGATGGTTAAACGAGGATCATTACCTCCTTTGAGAAAGTCAATAAATGTTTTAGACATTCTCATATTTCCATCAGCAGTAAATACTTCTCCGTGACCGTTTTTATTGATTCCTTCAGGTCCTAATGTATGCTGAAGAAATGCAATGTCACTATTTGATGCCATTGTTCCTCCAGAAATTGCCTTTTGAGCGTAAGACTGTGCTGTAGCAGCATCTGCTTCAGTTAATCGCATTGCTAAACGAAGCATTAATGAATATCCAAATTTACGCCACTTATCTATATCGCCTTGGTAAATTAAATCTGAAGATCCAAGTGTATCGCTACCCAACTGACCTATACCAGCCTCAATTTCTGCAAGCATATCATTGTAGATGTCTTGCTGAGGATCGTAAGCAGGCTTTAGGATTCCTTCGATGTATCCTTTTCCAGCCTCAGAATAAGGAATATCTCCGTGTAAATCGGTCAATCTGTGGTAGATAAAAGCTCTCCAGATACGAGCAACTCCCATCGCAGTCCCTGAGTTTCCTTCTTCTGTCAACTGATAGATGATATCCTCAATTTGTTTTACTTGAGAAGGATAGGCTCTATCAAACAAGGATGTTGAGTAACCTTGGTTGAGCGTGTAAAAGTTCCCTGTCCAATAGGTAGCCGTAGAGGACATGTGTTGAATGATCATAGAGGAGTAGATTAAACTTGCTCTCCAGTTTTCATAACGACCCCCTGAGGTTTCTAGGAATACAGACGCAAATTTATTGTTCACATCAATAGCCGCAGCCTTAGTAGGGTTTACATTCATTTCTGCAAAGCCTTCATCAAATTCACAACTTGTGAAGACGAATGCTAAAGCGAAAACTAAATAAAATATTTTCTTCATTATTTCTTAAAATTTAAGGTTTACGTTAAGACCTACGCTTCTTGGCACAGGCATTCCAAACCATTCTAACCCTTGCGAGTTAGACACGTTATATGCAGATTCTGGATCTACATTTTCAACTCCATTTGAAAGTAAAAATAAATTTCTTCCAATTAATGACAAGCGAGCACTAGAAATAAATGTTCCATCTAAAAGCTCACTAGGTAATGTGTATCCTAAACTAATTTGTCGGAGTCTTAAATAATCATTGTCATAAATTGCTTCTTCAGCAATCTGATATGTTCTTCTCCAATAATCTTCAATTCTATTAGGAGCAATATTTGTTGTAAAAGCACTACCGTTAGCATCTACACCAGAAACAGTAAAACCATTTTGACGTCCATCAGCGTCTATAGTAGCTTTATGAGCTCCAAAATACTTCATGAGTGCATTTGTACCAGAGAACATTTGACCTCCATTTTTTCCTTCAATTAAAAAGCTTAAGGTAAAGTCTTTATAACGTATGTTACTTCCAAATCCTATTGATGTCGGTGCCACTCCAAAACCTAGGATTTTTCTAGGACCTACTTGAGGAATTGGAGTACCATCTGCTTCAATATCGTGTACAATGCGACCTTGAGCATCACGAACGTAAGAAGTTCCGTAAAGTGCACCGAATTGTTCTCCAACAATGTGGGTTACGTTAAGATTTCTTGAACGAGGCTCTTGTAAAGTGATATTTCCATTTGCATCGTTAGTAGATACAATTTCAGAAATGTTGTTGGAATAGTTAAAGGTAACATCTATACTAAGATCGTCTTTTTCAAGTACGTTGGCATTTAGAAGTAACTCTATCCCTTTGTTGGTTATCACCCCAAGGTTTGCTAATGCACTTCCATAACCAGAGGTTGCAGATGCACTAACTCCTACAATATCTCCATCAGTTTCATTGTCATAATAGGTGAAATCGGCAGAGAATTTGTTGTCAAACATTCTTAAATCAAAACCTAATTCTGTTTCTGTTTTGATGAATGGCGTAATGTTTGGATTAGGAATAGAACCGTTGGAGATTCTTCCTAATGAAGCTCCTTGGTGACCTTGTCCAAAAATACCATATGTTAAGTTAAGTGTGTATGGATTGTCAGCTCCACCAGCTACTTGAGAGTATCCTGCTCTAAGTTTTGCAAAGGATACTACCTCGGGAAGTGTAACTAAATCTGATAATACTAATGATAATGATGCTGAAGTATACAGGTCATTATTTGCAGCTTCTTTTCCTGGCAATGAAAGTGTAGAAAACCAGTCATTACGTGCAGTAAATGTCAAATATGCCGCATCCATGAAGGAAACTTCAGCTGAACCGTAAACGGAATTAATTTGACGCTCACTAAAGCCGTAATTAGCATTTTGGTTTTGAGTATTCTTTACGTTATATAAGAATGGAACAATAAAGTTACCTCCACTAGCACTAACACTTTCAGAACTAACATAGTTTTGGTTTATTCCGACAAAAGCACTTAATGAAAAATCATCAGCAAATTTTAAATTATCTGTACCGATTAAAACGTCCAGATCTCTTTGTTGACGAGTTAACTTATTTTCATTCATGCTCCCTAATGGCTGATAAGCAGTTCCATATGGAGTAGCTGAAGTTCTGTTAAAATCATAACGGTCAATACCGAAACGTCCTTTGGCATATAAAAAGTCGGTGATATCCCAACGTAAAGCAGCAGATCCAATGACACGACCTTTTTCTGAATTATCGATGTACTGATACGCGGCAAACCAAGGATTCTGTGAAAATGTATTATCACTTGTTCTAAATTCAGATCCATCAGAATTAGTCCCCAGACCACCTTCACCAAGCATATCATTTACATCTATACTTGGGGCAAACAGGCGAATACCAAAGTTAGCGTTTCCAGGAGAATCAGAAAGTCGTGGAGACCCTATAGAGCTGTCATGAATATATTTCATATTCACACTTGCAGTAAAATTACCAAAGGTTTGTGATGTATTAAGACCAAAAGAATTTCTATTCAATTTAGAATTAGGAATAATATCCTCGTTTTGAAGGTTTGAGAAAGATAAGCGAACATTTGCGTTTTCAGAGGCGGAAGAAATTGCAGCTGTATTAATCAAAGTAGTACCTGTTTGATAAAACTTATCCATATTATTTCCTTTATCTGTGTAGGGTCTACCTCTGCCATCCCACTGCTCAACACTTGTGCCGTCAAGTTCTGGGCCCCAGTTAGCATATGTATCAGCATTATCAGATGTTTTTGAATAGTCACGTCCTTGACCATAAGTTCGTTGTGGATCAAAAGGATCATTTCTTATGTCGTCAAACTGAACAGAACTATTAACTTCCACTTGAATACCCTCAGTACCTTTACCTGATTTAGTAGTGATCAGAATTACCCCGTTAGAGGCTCGAGAACCATAAAGAGCTGCAGCAGCACCCCCTTTAAGTACAGATATTGAAAGTACTTCGTCAGGGTTTAACGCTGAAATACCATCTCCAGCATCAGCTCCACCCCATACTCCAGCAGATCCAAGGTTGGTGTTGTCAATTGGAATACCGTCAATTACATACAAAGGCATGTTATTCCCACTTAAAGAACTGTTACCACGTATTATTACACGAGAAGAACCTTTTGCTCCAGTTGCGTTTCCTGTAATTTGAACCCCAGCAATTTTTCCTTGAAGTGCGTTAATAGCGTTAGTGGATTTGATCTCGTTAACTTCCTCTCCACCAACTTGTGTAACTGAATATCCGAGTGCCTTTGAGTTTCTTTCAATCCCAAGGGCTGTAACAACTACTTCTTCAAGTAATTGATCGGGTTTAAGACTTACAGAATAATCAGCTCCTGAAGCTACGGCAACACTAACTGTGCTGTAGCCTACATAGCTAATAACTAAAGTCTGTCCATCGCTAGCTTCTATGCTATAATTTCCATCAAAATCTGTGGTGGTCCCTGTAGAAGTTCCTTCTACAGCAACCGTAGCACCTGGTAGCGGAAGACCAGACTCGTCTGTTACTGATCCACTAATTGTTTGCTGCGCGAATGTTAGTCCGCTAAACAAAAAACTAAAGACCAGTAAAACGGTTTTAATTTTAATTTGATTCATAATTGTTTAATTAGTTTAACAACAATTTAACAATGTTTTTTTAATTATAATTGCTGATTTAGCAAAAAATTGTAATTAAAAATGTGTTTTGTTTAGGTAAATCGTGTTATTTATTGATATACAGCAATTTAAAGAGTATGAAAAATTCGAAAACGATTAAGTTAAATTGACACTTGTTTAACTTAAATTGGAAAGTTTTTTATTTATCAAAAAATTAATTTGATTATAAAGATTGCTTGATTGCTTCTAAATGAGAATCCGATAATGCGTTCGCACTAAAAAAAGTGATGCCTGAAGCACCCTCTGCTTTAATATGCTGTATTAGTTGTGGGAGTTCTTCAGGTAGCAGTGCAGGAACATAAACCCCAGCGCTTAGTTCTGTGTTTTTCCCTTTCAAATCTGCAACTCCTTGCGCGGTTGCAAAACCCACCCAGTCTATACCCTCATTGTAGAAATTGTGGTAAAGCATGGGATACACCCGATCCACATCCCATTTATCCCAACGTTGGCGCACCATATTGGCGGCCATGGTAGGGTAGGGAAAAACGGCCGCGGTAAGGATTTTTCCGTTGCTATGGGCAATACGGTAGGCCTTGTTTACCACCTCGCGTATGGCGTTTAAGCGAAATTGACGCCATTCTACGTCCAATTCGGGATGGTCTAACTCTAGGGGGTCTCGGTGATGGGCTGCTTTAAATTTAGCGCGGCATACTTCGCAGTAGCAAAAATCATATTCGGGGCGTTCGGTATTTTGTGTGATCCCGTATTTGGGCAGTAAGCCTATGGGTAAAAAAACATCCACAAAACGGATGTAGTCCAAATGCACACTTTCAACATTGGGTACTTGCGCTAGGTTTTGTACCAAACTTAAAACATGTGCTACCGCATCGGGCCGTGATGGACACAACCATTGGTAATAGTTAACGTAGGGCTGGTCATCGTAACACGATTTCCCATCCCTGCTCACTGTGTACCAGTCCGGATTGGTTTTCGCTACCGGATCCCCAGGCCGGTTCATGGTAAACATCCAAGCGTGTACGTTGAGCTTGTGCGCTTTAGCCATAGGGGCAACTTGCTCCAAAAGTTCCGCATTAGTTCCGGTATTTATCAAGATCTCGTTAAAGCCTGCGTTTTCTAATTTCGAAAACAAGGTTTTTAAGGCCGTGGTATCGGTTTTTTTGTTCACCGTTACCCACGCCCCTACCTTAAAAGGGGTAACTTTTTGGGCCGCCGGAGGGGCTTGTTGACAAGAAGTGATACTAAGGGAAAGAAGCAACAGGCTTAATAATGTGCTCCTAGGGTTTGATAAAAAGTTTGCCATCGTGTCTTATTTTATAGGTGCTTGCTGTAAAGGGGTGTTGTGTTGTCCAATACAGGGTGTCATTTATAATTTCCTTATTTAAGGTAATCATTTTTCCTTGCCATTGAGCGGTTGCACTATTGAGCACAGCTTTGTTTTGTTTGGCCAAGCTCAACTTTTTTGAGTATTCACTGTACATCCATTGCAATAGTGGTGCATCATCGGGGGGCAAAATAGCTTCATTTGCGGTGCTGCCATCAGAAAAATACAGATAACCCCAATGCTCAGGTTCGTGCATATTGACAACACCCTGTGGGCTCCACACCCAATTGTATTCTGAAAGAAACTTGCCTGTCGAGTCTTTTTTGCGTTGGTACCGCCCGTTAAGTACTTCAAACTCCCAGTGTACCCGTGAAAAATTCATCCGCCAAAAACGATTTACAGGGAGGCTGCCGTTGGTATTTCCTCGGGCAAGACTTTTCCAGGGCAGCGCCATTTCTACCACCCAATGCTGATCAGTATCCGCGGGGTTGTTTAAGGTACCTTGGTAGGCTACTGCAGTTTGCAGGCCGTCAATATCCCAGCTGTTGTCTGCGCGTACTTTATTTCTGTAGGGGCGCTGCAAGAACAAATCCCAAACGGTGTTGAGGGCATTGACCTCCAATTCCATATAGTTGTGGGTATCCCCATCGGGGTCTATAAATACTTCGAAATCATTATTATAAAAAACTACGGTATCCCGCTGCTTTAAGTTGCCCCAAATGTGAGGATCGTCTAATTGAGCTAGTAGATAGAAGTTTTCTGCATCCCACAGCATTTTAAAACGGGTGTTGTACTTGGGCTTTTCCACCCCTTCAATATCAATAAATGCATTGGACCATTGTGCCTTGTTCCACACCTCAGGATCTACAGCTCCATCAATTACGGGGGACTGCGAGGTGGTATTGGCCACATAGAGTTTTGGCAGCTTTAAATGTTCTAGCACAATAAGTGGCTCTGATTGACAGCCTACAACAATTGATAGCATCAGCAAAACACCAAGACAAAATTGAATGTTGTATGCTTTTGCTACCAATGAAAAAGTATTTTAGGGATAGAAATTTTACGTAATCAAATTCCCGTCACTATCCCATTCTGCCTTGGTATTGCGTTCGGTGATATCTAAGAATTTTGACTCCCATTCGGCAGGATAGGCCATGCCGTGCTCTTTTAGCACCTCTTCTGGAACGCCATCCCACACATTGGGCTGGTTTCCTAAATAGCCCAAATCTTTAATTCCAACCTCGGAAGTAAAATAACCGGTCATTACTAAGTTTCGCATCAGCGTAAAAAAGCTTACTTGATCTTTTAAGGCTTCAGCGGCTTCGTCGGGATAGGCAATAGGGTCGATCAATTCTTTTTTTTCCGATTCGCTTAGTGCGATGAAATCTTTACTGAAAGAACTGTTGGCTGTTTCATTTAGAGTCTTTAATCCCTTGCGCAAAGGCTCCTGAAATGGCGGGTAATCCTTGGCCATAAACTCAATAAACGCTGGTACCTCAGCTTTTTCGATATCACCAATTTCATTTCCGGGAAGGATAAAGTGTCCTAGGTTAGTGATGAGTGCCAATTCTTCGGCAGTAAAAAACTGTTGGGCTAAAATGGCGTTGTCGTGGGCCATTTCTTTAGGGGTCCGCCCGTACTTGTACTTCCAAAGGCTTTGGGTTACTTTTTCCTCCTCGGCCCATTCGCAACCCGTTAGTAAAAAACTAGAGGCAAATGTTCCTGCTGCTATGTATTTTAAACTGTCTCTTCTGTTCATGGTCTAGAAATTTTGTTGCTTGAATTGATCTACAATATAGTCTGAAGTACGCCACGAAAGGGCCAAAATGGTCCAGGTGGGGTTTTTGTCTGCTTGTGACACAAAAGGACCAGCATCTACTACAAAAACGTTGTCTACATCGTGTAGTTTTTCAAAAGCATTCACTACAGATTTTTTGGGATCATCACCCATGCGAGTGGTTCCTACTTCGTGAATGATGGCTCCTGGTGTATGCAAGCCGTAGTTTTTATCTTTTCCAGGCTTATCACCTAGGGGGATACCGCCCATGTTCACAATAATTTCCTCAAAAGTATCATGCATATGACGAGCTTGTTTTAATTCTTCATCACTCCAAGTGTAGTTGAAGCGCAGAACTGGAATTCCCCATTTGTCTTTTTTCTCAGGATCTATTTCGCAGTAGTTGTCAATACGCGCAATAGACTCCCCCCTTCCAGACATACCTACTACAGAACCGTAGTATTTTTTCACATCGGAACGCAAGCCATCGCCATAGCCTCCAATGCGCTCACCAAAGAAGCGGTTAAGGTCGTTGGGGTTAAACCCAAAGCCGTAACTAGGAGCACCTAGGCCACCCCAAACTTCAATGTGATAGCCTCGGGCAAAGTCGAGATCTTTGTTGTCTAACCACCACGGAGAATAAAGGTGCATGCCTCCAACACCGTCTTCGTTGTAAATTTTTCTGTTCATTAAATTAGGAACAAACCCCATACGGTCGGCTCCTGTAGAATCGTGTAAGTACTTCCCTATAAGACCACTACTGTTTCCTAGGCCATTAGGGTGTACTGCACTTTTAGAGTTCAGCAATATACGCGCCGAACTACATGCCGAAGCTGCAAGTACTACTACTTTGGCTTTTAGGCTGTAGTCGAGGCCCGAATCTTTGTCGATATAGTTGACACCATTCGCTTTACCATTGCCATCTACGGTTACTTCACGCACCATGGCATTGGTGTATAAATCTACCTGACCTCCCGATTTTTGCGCTGGAAAAATCAAACAAGATCCCGATGAAAAATCGGCGTATGCCATACAGGAACGACTACACTGGTTGCAATAAAAACACACCCCACGATCGTCGTTAATACGTTTGGTGAGTATGGACAAGCGGGAAGGCATTACTTTAACTCCTGCTTTTTCTGCTCCCTTTTTATAATACAGTTCGTGCAAACGCGGTTTGGGTGCTGGCAAGAAAAATCCGTCGGGCTCGTTGTAAATGTTTTCTTTACTGCCAAAAACCCCTATGAGTTTATCTACCTTGTCGTAATAGGGCTTAACATCATTATAGCCAATGGGCCAGTCTTCGCCCACGCCATCTCTACTTTTAGATTTAAAATCCAGCGGCCCAAAACGCAGGGAAATTCTTCCCCAGTGGTTGGTTCTTCCGCCCAACATGCGCGAACGATACCAATTGAACCCGGTCCCCTCTGCTTTGGTGTAGGGTTCTCCTTCGAGATCCCAACCGCCATAGGCCATGTCGTAATCGCCAAACACACGTTGGGTGCCTGCACCTCGTCGGGGCGATTCATAGGCCCATTTGAGTTGCGTTTGTTGATCGGGATTGGCCGGATCAAAATGTGGTCCTGCCTCCATTACAGCGACTTTAAGTCCTGCTTCCGATAATACCTTCGTTGCCATTCCTCCTCCAGCTCCTGAGCCTACGATAATGACATCATATTTTTTTGATGATTTTAAGATGTACATATTGGTTCAAATCTATAATATCTCTAAATATACAAATAGGATTGAATTTAATCGATGACCGCTT
This sequence comes from Flavobacteriales bacterium, assembly GCA_011526365.1. GTDB lineage: Bacteria > Bacteroidota > Bacteroidia > Flavobacteriales > Flavobacteriaceae > RFYP01. Next base: position 7,123 of record WTIO01000025.1, on the reverse strand, counting down.
GATAAACTAAGTTTCGAAGTTTTTTATGGTCGTCTAAATCATTGGCAGGGATGAGCTGTGTAAAATAGACTACTGCCAATTCTTCGGTAGGATCGGCCCAATACACACTGTGGTAGGCGCCGCCCCAACCAAAATCGCCAACAGAGCCCATAATACCACTTTCCCCTGGTGCTAAGTGGATGCTAAATCCCAAACCAAAGCCTTGTCCTTTCCCCCAAGGGAATTTTGTTCCAATATGATTTTCAAGCATCAGTTCAACCGATTTTCTGGAAAGGAGGCGCTGGCCATTATACACCCCTTTGTTGAGCATCATTTGTAAAAACTTAGAATAGTCTAAAGCGGTACTTAAATAGCCTGCCCCACCCGAAAAGCTGGTGCGTGGCCCTTTTACATATTCTCCTTGAGCTTGCATTCCTGTCCCTACAGGGGCGGCACTCAGGCCGTTTTCCGTTGGGGAGTAAACTGTAGCGAGGCGGTCAGTTAATTTTGGTGGCAAATAAAAATAGGTGTCTTTCATCCCTAAAGGATCTAAGACGCGTTGCTGCAAAAACACATCAAGGGGTTGCTGTGCTACAACTTCAATGAGCGCCCCCAAAATATCCGTATTGTAGCCGTACACATACTTTTCACCGGGCTGTGCTTCTTGGGGCAAACGGGCAATGGCTTTTACCGTTTCTAAAATAGGGACTTTGCGGTGGGCAAAATACCAGCCTGTAATTCCAGCTTTTTCCCATTGATCATGTGCCAGCCCCCAGCCATAGCCAATTCCCGCCGTATGGGTAAGCAAATCTCGGATGGTGATTTTTCTATTGGCAGGAACCACCTTATAGGTAGCACCGTCTTTTACGGCTACTGTTGTGGTATTAAATTCGGGAATATAGTTCCCCACAGGGTCATCGAGCAACAGCTTTCCTTGTTCCAACAATGTCATAATTCCTACACTAACAATGGCCTTTGTTTGCGAGGCAATACGAAAAATGGTGTTTTCACGAATGGGGTCTTTTGTTTCGTAATCCCGATACCCTACTGCTGCAGTGTGAACAATTTTCCCCTTGCGAGAAATCATGACTACAGCTCCTGGGAGTTGTTTGTTTTCTACGTAGTTTTCTAAAACAGTGTTAAGGCGTTGCAGTCGCTGACTACTCATCCCAACGGCCTCTGGCGTAGTTTTTTCAAGTTGCTGTGCTTGAACGACACTGGTAAAGAGTAGGAATAAAAATATCCCTATGTAGTGCATTCTGTGTTTTTTGGTAGAGTCATGTGTATGCATAAATAAAGTGTTTTTTTGTTAAAGAAAAGAGCCTGTTTTTTACAGGCTCTCTCCAATTGACTTCAATTTAATAACTTAAACAATCTAATACAGTAAAACCGAAGCCTATAGTATAATCCGTACTTAAGTTTGGGGTGGCTACTCAGTTTTACTTTTAAGAGTGGTTCTTTAAAAACAAAACAGCTACATCTACTTCAACAATAGCAACTTAAAGTTAATAGATTAGAGAAAGAATTCTGCCTCAAGGTGCTTTGGCTATGCACTACTTAAAAAGTAAAAAAAAAGTATTACATGCGTAGCCTTCTGTTAATCAGTTTTTTATACATTTATAGGCGAAGCGAAAACGATTAAGTAATTTAAACTATGAATCAAAAGACCATAGCCACCCACTTTGGTGTTTCGGTTGCCACGGTATCTAAAGCACTAAATGATGCCCATGACATTAGCCCCGAACTAAAAGAAAAAATTTTAGCGTTTGCAAAAAAGTCAGGCTACAAGAAAAATTTTACTGCACTGGCACTAAAGCAAAACAAACAGCTGAGGACAATTGCTGTGGTGATTCCAAATTTTTACAACTCTTTTTTTAACGAGGTCCTTAAAGGGGTCAACTTAGCTGCAACAGCCTTGGGTCTTAATACAGTTGTTTTAGAAACAAACGAACAGTTGGACCGTGAAGAAGAAGTAATTGGCTACTTAAAATCGGGCATTGCCGAAGGAATTATTTTATCGCCTACGTTAGAAACCTTTCAAAAGCAATCGTTTGAGCACTTACAATCCATAAGTAAAGATATTCCACTAATTTTATTTGATCGTTTAATTGATTCTATTTCGTGTGGAAAAATCACCAATAACAATTTTCAATCAGGCTATGACGCCACAAAAAAACTTATTGCTAGTGGTTGTAAATCCATAGGAGTCATTAGCGACATCTATAAATTGGAAATAAGTAAAAGCAGACTTTTAGGGGTAAAAAAAGCCCTGCAAGAAGCACAGCTCCCCTTCACCAATGCGCAAACTTTTTTTTACTCCCAAGAACAATTTTTTGACTATCAATTGGAGCTGTTTTTAGAAAATTATTTTGACGCTGTAGTGTGCATGGAAGAAAATAGCCTGATTAAAGTAAAAAATTATAAAACCCAAGCCACTCACCCTAAACTAAAGGCACTAAAATTTGTGGGATACTACAACCGGAAAGCCTTTCGAGGAGAAGTGATAAAACAAGTTGAAGCAGATACCATTTATGTAGAACAAAACGGATTAAAGATGGGGAAGATGGCGCTACAGCAATTGGTTGCTGCACTCAATGGTGATGGTGTACCACCCAGCAAAACTGTAATTGATTGTAGTATCTACGATGTGATGATTAGAAAAATAGATGTCGCCTAAGCACAACTGAATGAAATTAACCAGTGGCTTCTGTCGCTTAAAAAAAATGTATACTTTAGAAGTAACCTAATTGGATATGAATAACAGCTCCTCTCTGCATTATGTGCCCCCCGGGAAATACCAAGAAACCCGCTTTGAAAAAATTCACAATATTGCTTTTGAATCTGAAGCGAAGGGCGCTCAAATGGTAGCCGAAGAAATTGCCCAAGGGATTCGAGCCAGTATCAACAAGCCCTATGTTCTAGGACTGGCAACCGGCTCATCTCCAATAGGAGTGTACCAGCATTTGGTAAATATGCACCGCAATGAAGGCTTGAGTTTTAAAAACGTGGTAACGTTTAACCTGGATGAGTACTTCCCCATTGCAAAAAAAGACTTGCAAAGTTACCACCACTTTATGCACACCCACTTATTTGATCATATAGATATTCTTCCAGAAAATATTCATATCCCCAAAGGCACTCTTAAAAAAGAAAATGTTCGTTCCTACTGCCAAGACTACGATGAAAAAATTGCCTCCTATGGCGGTTTAGATTTTCAACTTCTAGGAATAGGAAGAACCGGTCATATTGGTTTTAACGAACCGGGCTCCCACCAAAATTCAGCCACGCGAATGATCACCTTGGACCCACTAACCCGAGAAGATGCCGCTAAGGACTTTAATGGCCTTCAAAAAGTGCCACAAAAAGCCATCACTATGGGTATTAACACCATCATGCAGGCAAAAAGAATTGTCCTGTTGGCCTGGGGAGAACACAAGGGCCCCATAGTGGCAAAGGCGGTAGAAGGGAAAATAAGTGAGAAAATTCCTGCCACCTATTTACAACAGCATCCTAACACAACTTTTGTGCTAGACACCGCTGCAGCCTCTTCCTTAACACGACACTTCAGCCCGTGGTTGGTAAGGGATTGCGAATGGAATGAGGATTTAAAGAAAAAAGCCATCGTATGGCTGTGCCAAAAAACAGACAAGTCCATTTTAAAACTCACCCAACGGGATTATAACGAAAGCGGTCTGTCGGGGCTATTGGAAACCACTGGTACTGCTTACGATTTAAATATTTGGATGTTTAACCAATTGCAACACACCATCACCGGCTGGCCCGGAGGAAAGCCTAACTTTTCAGATGAAAACCGTCCCGAACGAGCCGAACCCCAGCAAAAAACCAGCTTGATTTTTAGCCCCCATCCCGATGATGATGTCATTTCTATGGGGGGTACTTTTGCCCGTTTGATTGAACAAGGGCACCATGTCCATGTGGCCTATCAAACCTCAGGGAATATTGCTGTTTCAGATGACGATGCCAGATGCTATTTGGACGTTAATACACAAGTGTTCTCCGACCATGAAAACACCCAAGCCCTACAACACGAAATTGAACACAAACCCGAAGGAGCTATCGATAGCCCTAAGTTGCGGGAATTAAAAGGCGCCATTCGCCGAAGCGAATGCCTGGGGGCTGCACGTTTCTTACAACTTCCATTGGAGCATTTGCACTTTATGAATTTGCCCTTTTACGAAACGGGAACTGTCAAAAAAAATGAGCCTACAGAAAAAGATATCGCTCAAACAGTAGCTTTAATTAAAGCATTGCAACCCCACCAAATTTTTGCAGCCGGAGACTTGGCTGACCCCCACGGTACACACCGCGTGTGTTTAGATATTCTTTTTAAGGCCCTAGAAGAGCTGAAAAACGAACCCTTTATGCAAAACTGCTGGGTTTGGCTCTACCGCGGAGCATGGCAAGAGTGGGACATCCACGAAATTGACATGGCCATTCCACTAAGCCCCGATCAGGTAAATCAAAAAAGAAGTGCCATACTGTTCCACCAATCACAAATGGACCGGGCCATGTATCAGGGGGAAGACAAACGCGCGTTTTGGCTTCGTGCACAAGAGCGCAATCGAAATACCGCTGTGCTATTTAATGCACTAGGTATGGCCGAATACGACTCCATAGAAGCCTTTCGACGCTATCATTTTTAGGGCATCAATACGTAGCCCTTTAATTGGTAATTGGCAATCACCGTCATAGCAGAAACCGCAGGTTGTATTTGCGGTAAAGCCATGGCATTGGTGTAGCCTCTTTTGGTTGCGCCCTGCTTACAAAAATAGAATTGTACGCCATAGTTGGCCAAACGTTCAATAAGATCTTTATTGGGATTGGGCTTTTGGTGCTTGGCTCGGTAGGCCGTGTCGTTTAGCATGATGTCCGTAGCCTTACCGTGGATTACTCCCACCATTTTAATTTGCTTTTGAGACACCTTACCCTGATGGAGTAAGTTAATCATCCGTGCCATTTTCCAAAGACCAAAGTTTACGCCATCTTTTTTTTCTCCGGCTACAAGATCATAAATCATGGTATACGATTGTGCTTTGCTTGGGGCTCCAGCAGGAGTGTCTACAGCAATTATAGGGCCATAACCTTCAATGGCTGGAGTTATCCATTCCTGTGCAGTTGCAGAAGAAAAAAAGAAAAAAAGCCCTATACAGCAGTAGTGAAATTGTTGTATTTTACGTATCATCGGTACTATGTTATTGGTTGTTATGTTGTGAACTCCAGGTACTGTAGCCGCCAGAGAAATCATAAATTGTGGTAAAGCCCATTTCTAGGAGTTGGGCAGCAGCCTTTTTACTTCGCCCTCCTGCTTGACAAAAAATATACACCGGTTTATTTTTATCGAACTGCTCCATTTTATTTTTAAACGTAGTGGATTCTTTAACATCAATATTGACAGCGCCTTTAATGGTACCCTGAGTAAATTCAGCAGCAGTACGCACATCCACCAGTTGAAGGTTAGGTGTGCTAAGTTGTTTTGCTACAGCTGCAGCGCTTACAACTTCTACCTTTCCTTTGGGAGCAGTGTCACATGAAGACAGCACCATCCCAAAGAGTAAAATTGCAATAGGTAGGAGAAGAAAATGTAGTTGTGATTTATGGTATAGCATCGTGATTATTTTCCTCTAAAATTGTACTTTTTTTTGGGGAATCAAAATTAAATCTTTCCACACAATTGATTTCTTGTTATTTTTAAAGCAAACCAAATTGCAATGCCGCCAAAACACTTTACACTTGGAATATTACTGTTTGTACTGTTTTCTTGCAGTAGTGAAAAAATGGAAGACACCACATCACAGCAAGTTACTTTTGAACGGGATCCACAAGTCTCATTTGTAGATAATGATGTTACTAACGACGTTTTTATACAATCGTTTTGGTGGGATGTTATTTTCGACTCAAAGATCAGCACAAACTTCTACAGCTTTCTGCAAAATGAGGTAGCAGGATTGGCAGCAGCCCATTTTGATTTGGTTTGGCTTCCCCCCCCTAGCGATGGGGAAGGCATGGGGTACCATCCGCGAAAACTTTTGGATTTTAACACCAACTACGGGAGTGCAACAGCCTTGCAAAACCTTTTGAACAGTATGAAGCAAAACAACCTTCATGCTATGGCAGACTTGGTGCTTAACCACCGAGTGGGTACCGCCAACTGGACAGATTTTACACAACCCGCTTGGAGCTGTGAAAGTATTTGTATTGATGATGAAGCGGTTAGCGACCCCAATGCGTTTGGCACTACACCCTGTGGCGCGCTCGACGAAGGAGAGGCTTGGCACGGAGCGCGGGATTTAAACCACAAAAGTGAGGAAGTACAAAACGGTATCATCAACTATTTAGCACAATTGAAGGCTTTAGGCTTTGACTCTTGGCGCTATGACTTTGTTAAGGGCTACCCGGCAAAATACGTAGGCACCTACAATCAGGCACATCCCTACTATTACAGCGTAGGAGAATTTTGGGATGGTGATGCCACAAAAATTAAGGCTTGGATGGATGCTACAAAAACTACGGCTACTGGGGAGCAAGTACCTGCAGCGGCTGCCTTCGACTTTGAACTAAAATACCGTTTAAAAGACGCCTTTGTCAATCATCAATACCCGCTTTTAGACCCCAACCAACAGCGTGTAGGGCTCAGTGGATTTCGTGGATACGCCCCATTGTCAGTAACTTTTTTAGACAATCACGATTCGGGTTGTATTAATCGCAACGATTGCGATAATTTATTTTCAAAAAGTACTACAGCCCTTAGCAGAGGATACGCCTATTTGTTAACCCATCCCGGCATTCCTATGGTGTGGGCGTACCATTATTTTTTCCAAGATCCCAGTGGGGGCTTACAAGAGGAAATAAAAAATTTAATCTACATCCGAAAAAAATACGGTATCAATGCTCAAAGTGCTGTAACTCTGATACAAACAAGCGCAGGAGTCTCGGGGCACTATGTGGCTGAAGTAGACAATCGTTTACTGGTGAAAATTGGAAAGAAAGACTATACCCCTGAAGCGAATTGGCAAGAATTGTATAGCACAGACAATTACACCATTTGGGTTAAGTCCTAAATTTTTCTATTCCTCTGTACTTTCAGGGCCTTGTTTTTCACCATCATCTCCTCCACCAAGTTTAA
>WTIO01000052.1 GCA_011526365.1 Flavobacteriales bacterium | reverse complement strand
GCAATATAATAGGCGAGTAATTGAAGCGGGATAGTAGCCAGTAGGGGGGTAAAGCAAGCAGCGGAAGCCGGGATTTCCATCACCACATCTGCCAATTTTTTTACCGTTTGATCGCCTTCGGTAACAATGGCAATGATTTGTCCTTTTCGGGATTTAATTTCTTGAATATTACTTACCACTTTTTCGTAATTCCCTTTTCGCGTTGCAATAACTATCACAGGCATTTGCTCATCTATTAAAGCAATGGGCCCGTGTTTCATTTCCGCAGCGGGATAGCCTTCGGCATGGATGTAGGAGATTTCCTTGAGTTTTAAGGCACCCTCAAGCGCTACAGGAAAATTGTAGCCACGACCAAGATAGAGACAGTTGGGAGCCTCGTAGATTTTTGCTGCCACTGTTTTAACACTTTCAGCCGTTTGGAGCACGGTTCTAATCTTTTCGGGAATGGTTTCTAATTCGGTGTAATACGATTGCAGTGTGGCTTGATCCATAGTGTTTTTTATCTCCGCCAGTTTAAGGGCAATCATGGTGAGCACAGTTATTTGGGAGCTAAAAGCTTTGGTGGAAGCTACGCCAATTTCGGGGCCTGCATGGGTGTACATACCGCTGTCTGTTTCCCGGGCAATGGAGGCACCTACTACATTACAAATACCATAAATAAAAGCTCCTGCTGCTTTGGCCATTTTAAGCGCGGCAAGGGTATCCGCTGTTTCTCCCGATTGCGAAATGGGAATCACGATATCCGAAGGGAGCACTACAGGATTGCGGTAGCGAAATTCGGAAGCATATTCCACCTCAACCGGGATGCGGGCAAAACTTTCAATAAGATATTCTCCCACTAAACCGGCATGCCACGAGGTACCACAGGCTACAATAATAATGCGCTGTGCATTTTCAAATGTTGCTTTATGGGTTTCAAAACTACTTATTTGAAGTTGTCCTGCTGCTGCCTTCAAGCGTCCGCGCAGGGTATTTTTCAATACTTCGGGTTGCTCGTAAATTTCTTTGAGCATAAAATGGTCATAGCCCGATTTTTGAATGTTGGCCAAACTCAGTTGTAGTTGCTGTATGTCAGGAGTAACAGCGTGACCGTTTTGTAAATTGTAAAGGGCTATGGGGGTTCCTATCTTTAGTACGGCCATTTCATAATCTTCTAAATAGACCACGTCTTTAGTAAACTCTAAAAAAGGTGTTGCATCCGAACCAATATAGTAGGCATCGTCTTTTACGCCTATTGCCAATGGGCTTCCCAAACGTGCAACAAGGAGCTGATGGGGTTCTTTGCGGTCATACACCACTAGGCCATAAGCACCAACGACTTCGTGTAAGGCAGTTTTCACAGCAGTTTCTATACTACACTGTTTTTCTTGCTGCACATACTCGATGAAATTAATTAAAATTTCGGTGTCTGTTTCACTTTTAAACTGAACCCCTTGGGCGCTTAGTTTTTTCTGTAGCACATCATAATTTTCAATAATCCCATTGTGAATGAGTACTAAATCCCCAGAATTGGAAAAATGAGGGTGTGCATTCTCTTGGGTGGGTTTCCCGTGTGTGGCCCAGCGCGTGTGTCCCATGCCTAAATGTGCCGCTATGGGTTCTGCTGCATCTACAGCATTTTTTAATGCGGCCACTTTATCGGCCACCTTCACACTTAGTGATGCGGTACCATCACTCAAAAACACTCCTGCACTATCATAGCCACGATACTCCAGACGTTGTAATCCGTTTAAAATATAGTCTTTGGGGTTTTCATGCCCAACATAAGCGACAATTCCACACATAGCAGTTATAGTTTTATTTTCATTTGTACTTCTGCCTCTTCAAACCCTAGTTTCTTATAGAAGGGGGTAGTTGATGGGGCCGTATTTAAGATAATTTTATAGGCACCTCTAGCTTTTGCTTCGGCGATTAATTGATGCAACAATTGTTTCCCCAGTTGTTTTCCTTGATGCTCGGGTACAATTGCCACATCTTCAATTTGTGCCAAAAGACGGTCAATTTTTTGAATAAAGTGCACACTGGCGGTGCCCACAACCTTATTGTGGTGGGTGACCACCAAGGGGTAACAATTGGGATTAGAAAAAAATGTGTTTGCAATTGGGGGGGAATTCACCCTATCAAACGCTGTGTTTAATAGTTGTTGTAGAGAATCCGTATCTGTAGGTGTAGCAGTTCTGTAGTGAAACATTAAAAGTTAAGTTTCTTTTTTCTGAGTTCGAAGTTTTGTCCGAGGTAAACTTTTCGGACCATCTCATCTTCGGCAAGTGCTTCAGGGGTTCCGGCTTTTAAAATGGCACCTTCAAACATTAAGAAGGTTTTGTCGGTTATGGCAAGAGTTTCCTGCACATTGTGATCGGTAATTAAAATACCGATGTTTTTTTGCTTTAGTAAGGCCACAATACGTTGAATGTCTTCTACTGCTACGGGGTCTACACCAGCAAAGGGTTCGTCTAGTAAAACAAACTTAGGATCGGTGGCTAAGGCGCGGGCAATTTCGGTACGTCGGCGTTCTCCTCCGGAAAGTAAATCGCCTCTGTTTTTGCGAATATGGGTCAGCCCAAACTCCTCCAGTAGGGCTTCTGTTTTTTCGCGCTGTTCTTTTTTAGACAGCTTGGTGAGTTCCAGCACACTGCGAATATTATCCTCCACACTCATTTTACGAAACACCGAGGCTTCCTGTGCCAAATAGCCAATTCCGTTTTGTGCGCGCTTGTACATTGGAAACTGGGTGATTTCCATATCATCCAAAAAAATCTTACCGGCATTGGGTTTAATGAGACCTACGATCATGTAGAACGAGGTGGTTTTTCCTGCACCATTAGGCCCTAAAAGCCCTACAATTTGGCCTTGTTCCACGGCAATGGAGATGCCCTTAACGACCTTGCGCCCACGATAGGATTTTTCAATATTTTTGGCCCTTAAAATCATGTAGTAGTTTGATTTTGTAATTGTTCCCAATAGTCCACAGCACGCCGTAAGTGTGGGATTACAATGGTGCCTCCCACTAGTGTAGCAATCTCCAAGGCTTCTAAAATTGTCGCTTCGCTAAGCTGTAGCTCGTAACAGCGTCCCAAGTGGTAGCGCACACAATCATCACATCGCAATACGGCTGAAGCTACAAGGCCTAACAATTCCTTGGTTTCGGCAGGGAGTGCACCGGCATTAAAAGCCTGACTGTCCAAGTTAAAAATGCGTTTGATGATTTTAGAATCACTGGCCAAAATCTTTTCATTCATTTTGGCTCGATACGCGTCAAAGTTCTTTACTGCATCATCCATTATTAAGGGCTTTTTGTTGTCGTCGGACCACAATTTTTGCGATAAAAATACTCACTTCGTAAAGAATAAGTATGGGAATACTCACAATAATTTGACTGGCGATGTCTGGTGGGGTAATAATAGCCGATAAACTCAAGACAATTACCAAGGCAAACTTTCTGTTTTTACGCAAAAATTCGGGAGTAACTACACCAATTTGCGTTAAAAAATAAATGATTATGGGCAATTCAAAAATAAGTCCGGAGGCCAGTACTGAGGCACGTAGTAAACCTATATAACTGCTGAGGTCAAAGTCATTGAAGATTTCGCTACTTACAGTATAATTCCCCAAGAAGTTAATGGAAAGGGGTGTTACGATATAATAACCAAAGAGAATACCAATAAAAAAGAGCAGTGAGGCAACAATGATAAATCCGCGGGCATACTTGCGTTCGTTTTCTAACAACCCAGGACTGATAAATTTCCAAAACTCATACAGCACATAGGGAAAGGCAACAATAAAGCCGGCCAGAACCGAAGTCCAAAGGTGGGCTGAAAATTGTCCTGCCATAGTACGGCTTTGGATACGAAAGGGCATTTCGGTAATACAAAAACTATTGCCCTGCCCGAGTGCCTCAGAAATAGAGCAAAACCAGCGGTAGGTTACAAAGTCTATTTGCTTGGGGCCAAAAATCAAAAAATCAAAAATAAACCCTTTAAAAACAAAGGCTACGGCTCCAAGGAGTACTACTGCTAGTGTAGCGCGGATTAAATGCCAACGTAACTCTTCCAGATGATCTAAAAACGACATTTCGTTATTGTCTTTCATAAACGAATATCTCAGCTATAAAAGTTTAAAATAGGCACTTTTACGACTCTCATTGCAGCTAAAAATGTTTTGATGGAGGTCTTCCATGCCCACATCAAATTCAACGGTATTATTGCCTTAAAATCCATTGCAACAGTGCAGGTTTTAGCTCTAGATATTTTAGGATTTAGGTGGTTGCGCGTGTAATTTTCCAAAGGCCTTTTCGTTATCTGGGAAAGATTGATTATATTGTAGATACAAATTTACACAAAAAAAAAATTGCTTAAACTATTGCATGAAGGAGAATAGCTTACCAGCTGCCTTGCAACACTATTTTGGTTTTTCAACATTTAAAGGACAACAAGAAGCAGTAATTACAGAGGTGATGCAAAACAACAACTGTTTTGTAATCATGCCTACCGGTGGAGGGAAATCCCTGTGTTATCAGCTCCCTGCACTCATTAAACCGGGAACAGCACTGGTTATTTCCCCTTTGATTGCCTTAATGAAAAACCAAGTGGATGTTTTGCGCGGCTTAGCTGCAGATCCAGCCATTGCACACGTACTCAATTCTTCTTTAACCAAAACAGAAACGGAACGCGTTAAAACCGATATCCGCAATGGGGTTACCAAACTGTTGTTTGTAGCTCCTGAGTCCTTGGCCAAAGAAGACAATATTGCCTTTTTAAAAACGGTGCCCATCTCTTTTTTGGCTATCGATGAGGCGCATTGTATTTCGGAATGGGGGCACGATTTCCGCCCTGACTATCGCAATATCCGACCCGTTATTGACAAAATCGCACAAAATATCCCTATAGTAGCACTAACCGCTACTGCTACCGAAAAAGTACAGGAAGACATTGTTAAGAATTTAAAGATTACCGATGCAAAATTCTTTAAGGATTCCTTCAATCGCCCCAACCTGTTTTACGAGGTGCGTACCAAGACCGATCAGGTTGATGTAGACATTATTAAATTCATCAAGCAAAATGAAGGAAAATCGGGGATCATCTACTGTTTGTCGCGGAAAAAAGTTGAAGAATTAGCCCAAACCTTGCAGGTGAATGGGATAAATGCCTTACCCTATCACGCTGGTTTAGATGCCAAATCCCGTGTTAACCATCAGGATCAATTTCTCAACGAGGATTGTGACGTTATTGTGGCAACCATTGCCTTTGGCATGGGAATCGACAAACCCGACGTTCGCTTTGTGATTCATCACGATATTCCTAAAAGTATAGAAAGTTACTATCAAGAAACCGGTCGTGCTGGCCGCGATGGGGGAGAAGGCCATTGTTTGGCATTTTATTCGTACAAGGATATAGAGAAGCTAGAAAAATTTATTTCAGGTAAGCCGGTGGCAGAACAGGAGGTAGGTATGGCCTTACTGCAAGAAATGGTTGCCTATGCCGAAACCTCCATGTCTCGCCGAAAGTTTATTCTTCATTATTTTGGGGAAGCATTTGACGAAAAAAATGGCTTGGGGGCCAATATGGACGACAACACCCGATATCCTAAAGAACAGCAGGAAGCCCAGGATGAGTTGTTAACGCTACTGAAAGTTATTGCTGTTACGCATAATAAATACAAATCGCGGGAAATTGTTCATCTATTAATGGGCACCACCAATTCCCAAATAATATCACATAAAACCCACGAAAAGCCCTTTTTTGGGAGTGGAAAAGTACAAAATGAGCGCTATTGGATGGCCCTTATACGTCAAGCCATGGTGCAAGGGTACCTTAGAAAAGAAATTGAAAGTTACGGGGTGTTGCACCTCACTTCCAGAGGCACTGATTTTATTTCTAGTCCAAAGTCCTTTATGATGACGTTAGACCACACCCACGAGGCTACTGTTTCTTCTGCACCTTTAAAAGGTGCCGTTTTGGACAAGCAGTTGATGCAATTGCTGAAAGCAGAACGAAAAAAGATTGCGCAGCAGCACGAGGTTCCCCCTTATGCCGTTTTTCAAGAAAATTCCCTAGAAGACATGGCATTAAAATATCCAGTGAAGATGGAAGAATTAATTACCATCAATGGTGTAGGGGAGGGAAAAGCCAAAAAGTTTGGAGCGTCATTTTTGCATTTAATTGAGCAGTATGTAACAGAAAACGACATTACACGCCCTCAGGATGTATTGGTGAAAACCACAGGAGTAAATTCGGCCTTAAAATTATACCTTATTCAAAACATCGACCGCAAGTTACCGCTGGATGATATTGCTGCCGCAAAAGGCATGGACATGAACCAGTTATTGACCACTATGGAAACCATTGTTTTTGCGGGGACCAAACTCAATATTTCGTATTGGATTGACGAAATTTTAGATGAGGACGATCAAGAGGAACTCCACGATTACTTTATGGAAGCCGACAGTGACGCAGTGAGTGCCGCACTGGAGGCATTTGACACCGATTTCGATGAGGAGGAAATTCGACTCTATCGCTTAAAGTTTTTCAGTGAAGTAGCGAATTAGTGCAGCAATTGTTTCCAAAAGCAGTGTGAACCGCTATATTTGCAAAAAAAATTATGCAAGACGGACTCTACGCCCAATTAAATACCGCTAAAGGGACTATAATCCTACAACTTCATTTTGAGCAAACACCAGGCACAGTCGCTAACTTTGTTGGTTTGGCCGAAGGAACGCTAAAAAATGAGGTAAAAGAAGCGGGCACTCCCTATTACGACGGACTTACCTTTCACCGTGTAATTGCAGATTTTATGATTCAGGGAGGTTGTCCACAAGGAACTGGCGTAGGAGGCCCGGGCTACCAATTTGACGATGAATTTCATCCCGATTTACAGCATGATGGCCCCGGTGTATTGTCTATGGCGAATGCCGGCCCTGGAACCAATGGGAGTCAATTTTTTATAACCCACACGGCGACCCCTTGGCTCGACGGCAAACACACCGTATTTGGTAAAGTGGTCGAGGGTCAAGCAGTGATTGATAGTATAGAACAGGGTGATGTTTTAGAACAAGTAAGCATCCAGCGTGTTGGCGCTGCAGCAGAAGCTTTTGACGCAGCTACTGCATTTGAGACTTTCAAAGCTTCCAAAGCCGAGCGCGAAGCTGCCGCCAAAGCGGCTGAAGAAAAAGCCCTCGAAGAAGCTACTTCAGGCATGACCAAAACAGCTTCTGGCTTGTATTATGCCATCACTAAAGAAGGTACAGGACCCCAACCCGAAACAGGGGCAAATGTAGCCGTTCACTACCGCGGTATGTTGACGGATGGTACTGTTTTTGATTCGTCTTATCAGCGTAACCAACCCATTACGTTTCCCTTAGGTCAGGGACGTGTTATTCCAGGTTGGGACGAAGGTATCGCCTTACTCAACAAAGGTGCGGCTGCACGTTTAGTGATCCCTAGCCATTTAGCTTATGGTGCCCAAGGTGCAGGAGGCGTGATTCCTCCAAACGCAACCTTAATTTTTGAGGTAGAACTCGTAAGTTTCTAATTTTCCTGATGAAAATAGGAGGGAGTATTTTCTTCCGTCCATTTGATGTTGCATCCCATACTTGGATACTGCGTTGCCGTATAGGCTTCTCCATTCAGCACTGCATTTGCAGCTGCAGTTAAATCACTACCGGTAATGGGGGTGTCATTGCCCGGACGCGCCCCATCAAAACGCCCCCGATACTGTAATTTTAAATCGGCATCAAACAAATAAAAGTCGGGAGTGCAGGCCGCCTCGTAGGCCAGGGCCACTTCTTGTGTTGCATCGTAGAGGTAGGGGAAAGTAAACCCCTGCGCTAGCGCAAGGGTTTTCATTTCATCAGGCCCGTCTTGGGGGTAATGCACCACATCATTACTTGAAATGGCAATGGTGGCAATTCCTTTTTGTTGGTGCTCATGGCTCCATTTTTTTAGGGCTTCTAACAAATACACCACATAAGGGCAATGGTTACACATAAACACTACTAACGTCCCTTTGTTGCCCTTTAAATAGTGCAAACCTGCCTTGGTGTTGCGCACAACATCCAGTAAGTTGAAGTCTGGGGCGGTGGTCCCCAAGGGGATCATTTGAGAGGGTCGTAAGGCCATTTAAAAAAGATTTGAATGGAAAATTGCGTTGGTTAATAAGCGATTGGTGCCATACCAAAACGCTCTAAAATTGGTATTATCCGTAAAGGCAATTACCTTTCCACGGCCCATACGTGCACTTTTAAAGTAGCTAGTATTTTTTAAGACTGCTAAATTTTCTTTAGAAATATAGCCGTTAAGGAGCGGACTATTAGTGTATTGAATGGGATTGTTATAGCTGTTTTTGTCTGCACTGAGGAACAAGCGTGTGTTTTTAAACACGGGCAACTCATTGCTATGAATCCCAAAATTAATGGGGTGACTGCGGTCAATTTTTGTATTAAAGATGGCACCACCAATTTCTTCGGCTCCTCTAAATTTTCGGCGTTGGTCAAAGGCGATGTTTTTGGCATCACGTGAGGTTGATTTAAAATCTAAATCAATAAACTCATTGCGATCCAACCAGTTTAATGTATTTCGGTAACCAATGATTACTCCGCCTTGGCGCACATAGGCCTTTAGTTTTTCTACCTGCGAATTGAGTTCACTGCCAGAAAAGGACGGGATAATAAAATGCGTGTATGCCGTCATATCTATACGGCTGATATTTCGCGTATCTATTTTGGTTACCGGAATATTAAAACGGGTGTCCATAAGGTGCCAAATTTCTCCAGCATCATAACTACGTACTCCATCCCCAACCAACAAAGCTACTTTAGGCGTCTTTACCGCTACAAAGTTTCGGGAGCCCATATCTATTCCGTCATTTTGTCCCCCGTTAGTCCCTGTAATCGTTAGGGCATTTTCTGCTGCTAGGGATTGCATGAGGGTGTAAAGCGCATCGGCATCAAGTTTTTGATTTTGTAAAGGAACCATATAGGTCCCGTAATCGTATTTTTTACCCTTGTGTGTGAAGGCTTGCAAACTGGTTTTTATGCGAATTCCAGCAGAAAGCAAGCGCTGTACTGCGCGGGGTGCGTAGTAGCTGTGGGCTTCAAACAAATAGGCATATTGGGCTTTGGTACTCACTTTTCCTTCGGGGAATTCGAGTTCTTCAATTTTAGGGCCTGCCATATCGGTGGTGTTGAAATAGCTTAAATTTTGATTAAAAGCGTGTTGAAAACTCCATGCAGAGATGTCGTAAAACAAACTGTCTTCAAACTTTTTGTTGATGGTGAACATGGCCTGAATCAATTTGTTTTTTGGTTGATTAAGCGGTACAACATAACTGCTTGCAGCAGGATAGTTTTTCCCAGCTATTTTGGTGTCTTTAGCCAATTGATGGGTGGTAATTTTGTGACGGTGGAGCACACGGGCCAATTCATAAGCTGTTGCAGGGTCTTTGGGGTTTCCAAAAACCAAGGCTTTTTGTTTTGAACGCCCTGCCGCTTTTCGTGCGTTAGCATAAAAATCTTTCATATAGCGCAACAGCTTTTCTCGCATATTGTAGGCGGCTTTTAGGGTAGAAAAAGCAGCGGTAAGCTGATTGCGAACGGTAAAAGGGAAGGTCAGTACACCGTTATCACTGTTTTGTAAATGCCCTCTGGAGCTGGCTTGCTCAAATAAAATTCCAATGGAGCCATTAACATCTGGATAGGTTGAACCTTTTCCGTAGTAAAAATCATCATAGTCTTCTTCACTGTAGTAGAGCGAGCCCAAACCATCAAAAGCTGCGGCATGGTAGGTGCCAATTTCCTGGGTGAGCATTTGATTTTCTTTTGGCGTTAAGGGGTTTACCCGACTTTGAATTCCTGGCTGAAAGAAAAAGGTTGAATTGGTTCCCATTTCGTGATGGTCCGTAAGAATGTTGGGTAGCCAGTTTGTAAATGTTTTTATACGTGCTTGACTTTCTGGAAGTTGACTAGGAAGCCAATCGCGGTTAAGGTCAAACCAATAGTGATTGGTTCTTCCACCCGGCCATACTTCGCGGTATTCTCTGTCGTTATTATCGGGGTTGAGGTTGCTACTGCGGTTGGTGTTGGCCCAGTAGGCAAAGCGTTGCAACCCATCGGGATTAAAGCTGGGATCAAATAAAATCACAACGTTTTCCAAAAGGTCTGTAGTTTCTTGTGCGGTACTCGCAGCCAGGTGGTAGGCTGCCAGTAGGGAGGCGTTAGAGCCACTAGGCTCATTCCCATGAATTGAAAATCCTTGATACACCACCAAGGGCATCTTAGAAAGATCCAGTTGTTCCGCAGCCGCGGAGGTGAGTAGGGTGTGATCGGCTTGAATTTGATCAATTTTGCTGTGGTTATTGGGACTGGTGATGGTGAGCAATACAATGGGGCGTTGTTCATAGGTATATCCTCTGGTGGTGAGTTGAATACGGTCTGAAGCATCAGCAAGTGCACGCATGTATTGTATTAAACGATCGTGACTAACATGCCAATTACCTACTTCATAGCCCAACACCGATTGAGGTGTAGGAATGCTTGGGTCATAGGGATGATCCTCAGCGAGGTAATAGGATAGGTCTACTTGTGCTTGAAGTGGGACTACAAATAGTAATAATAAATACAGCCAATGCTTGTTCATAAGGTTTTAGTTTTTAGTAAAAATAAAAAAAGCACCCAAAAGGATGCTTTTAATGGAAAAAATTCTTGCTGTATATCAAATGTCTTCAAAATTGACATCTGAGAATTCACCAGAAGATTGTAAGGTGGAGTTATGATGCTCCCCGTTGTAATTTTTTTGATGGCGTTCGCTGATAACTTCTTCCCCGCGTTCTTTTATAATAAATTCCATCATATGCGTTAAAATTTCGGCAAAATCAGAAAAGTCTTCTTTGTAGAGATAGATTTTATGTTTTTTGTAGTAAAAAGAACCGTCTTCATTGGTAAACTTTTTACTTTCTGTGATGGTCAAATAGTAGTCGCTAGCTCTGGTCTCACGGACATCAAAGAAATACGTCCTGCGTCCTGCACGAAGCACCTTGGAGTAGATTTCTTCCTGCCCACCGTCATTGTTCGTAAGCATTTTTGTTTAATTTGGTTTCTTGATTTCCTCAAAATTCTTAAAAAAAATTAAACAAAACAAATTAATTTTTCTTGTCGGACTGTTGTTTTATGAAAAGATCTTTGTAATAGCCTAGAGTTTTAATCAAACTTTTATGGGTGCCTTGCTGTATAATTTTCCCATTATCTAACACGATAATGCTATCGGCATCCAGTACCGAGGAGATGCGGTGACTGATAATTAAGGTGGTTTTGTTTTTTCTCAGGCGTTTTAAATTTTTTAGAATTTTTTCTTCAGTATCGGTATCCACTGCGGACAAGCAGTCATCAAGTAAAAGAATATCGGGGTCTTTCACTAAAGCACGGGCAATGGCAGTCCGTTGTATTTGCCCTCCCGAAAGGGTAACGCCGCGTTCCCCCAGCAGGGTGTCGTAGCCCTTTTCAAAGCCTTCAATATTTTTTGCTACCACGGCGTCCTCCGCGGCGGTAGTAATTTGTTTAAAACTGGCTTTTGGATTTCCAAATTGGATATTTTCTTTAATGGTCTCAGAAAATAAAAAGGGATTTTGTGGGACATACCCAATGGCAGAGCGAAGCGTGTTTAGGGTGTATTCTTCTAAGGGGTGATCCCCGAGATAAATGGTACCTGCTGTGGGGTCGTACAAACGACTCACCAAATCGAACAGTGTAGATTTTCCAGATCCTACTGCGCCGACAATCCCCAAGGTGCTGCCCTCGGGTATGGTTAAATTTATTGCAGACAGGGCAGTAATTTCAGTTTCGGGATAGGTGAGGTGTACATTTTCAAATCGCAGGCCAAGGCTTTTGGGAAGTTTTTTTCGTGGACCGTCAATAATTTGGGGTTGTTCTTTTAAAAAGGCATTAATGCGTACCTGCGATGCTTCGGCTTGCTGAACGATAGAAGTAATCCAGCCAACTACAGCCACCGGCCAGGTAAGCATGTTGACATAAATTATAAATTCCGCCAACACCCCTATGGTTATTTGATCGGCAATGTACTGCTGCCCTCCAATGAATATTACCAGTAGATTGCTAATACCAATAAGAAGAATCATCAAAGGAAAAAACCAGGCCTGTACGCGCACCAAGTCCATGTTTTTGGTTTTGCTCTCTGCTGCTAAAGCACCAAATCCTATTACATTTTGTCCCTCGAGACTGTAGGATTTTATCACTGAAATCCCACTAAAACTCTCTTGGGTGTAGGAGGATAGTTTCGATAAGGTTTCTTGCACTCGGGTGCTGCGTTGGTTGATAATTCTACTGAGGCGATAAATAATAAAGGACAATAGGGGTAGGGGGAGTACAGTGTATAGGGTGAGTTGTGGCGCTATACTTATCATGTAGCTAATGACAATGACAAAAAGTGCCACGGTGTTTATACTGTACATAATGGCAGGGCCAAAATACATACGTACTTTTCCTACATCTTCACTGATTCGGTTCATCAAATCCCCAGTCCTATTGTTTTTGTAAAAGGCTTGCGACAAGCGGGTGTAATGGACAAAAATTTCATTCTTCAAATCGTATTCAATGTACCGTGATACATTGATGATGGTTTGCCGCATCAAGAACGTAAGAAAACCCGAAAACAAGGCCGTACCAATAATGATTGAAATGTTGAGGAGCAGCAACTCTTTTAAAGCGTTTAAATCGCCATTAGGATTTTTTAAATACTGTTCTGCAGCAGTTATGGAGTTTCCGATTAAGCGGGGCGCTACCATGGAAAAAATACGTGCAATGACCGTAATAAGAACGCCCAACAGCAGTTTTACACGGTATTTGTAAAGGTATTTATTGAGGTATTGTAATGCTCTCATAATAGTTTGGACGCCAGCCAAAGGTACATAAATTCGGGCAGGGAAATTCCCTATCCAAAAGCAATTTGTGATGTGAAATGTGTACTTTTGTACAAAACGTTCTTATTCATGCTCACCCGACGCCACGTTCGCATTAAAGTTATGCAAACCCTATACGCACACAACTTCAATGGTGCAGACGATCCAAAGACGCTGAAAGCCTTTTTAAAGTCCAGCATTCAAAAAACGTTTGAACTTCATTTACTATTACTCGCCCTGTTACGTGCGTTTCGACGCCACGCACAAGAGCAATACCTGCTTAAAAAACAACAACAACGCTTTGTTGAAAACCCTACAGCTTTAGGTTTGCCCTTGTTGCAACACGAGTTGTTGGTGCAATTACAGGAAGACGTGCAGCTCAGCAAACTCTTAAAACGCCAATACCATAAATTTTGGGATCTTAAGTTTGACTACATCCATCAGTTGTACAATGCGCTCATAGAATCTCCGCTGTATGCCGAGTACGCACAACTAAGTTCACCCTCACTGGTTCAACAACGGCAGTTTTTGGTGGAGTTCTACAAAACTCAAATTGCTCCTACCGATACTCTGTATGAAGCTCTTGAAGAACATCAACTCACATGGACGGACGATTTTCCTTTGGTGAACACCTTTTTACTAAAATACTTTAAGCAGCTTACTCCAGGTCGGAGTGCTCCTTTGCCATTATTGGCGGAGTTTAAAGAAGAGGTGCAATTTGCAACCGCACTATTGCATCAGGCCCTCTTACATCAGGAGGACATTGCGGCCACTGTAGAAGGTAAAACCCCAAATTGGGAATCGGATCGCATCGCAGAAATGGATAAAATGTTGTTGCATTTGGCCATTACTGAGTTGCTGCATTTTCCACAAATCCCCCCAAAAGTGACACTTAATGAGTACCTGGAAATTGCCAAAGACTACTCTACACCCAATAGTAATATTTTTATCAATGGGGTGTTAGACAAGTTGGCCAAAGAATTTGAAGCCAGTGGGCAAATGGTTAAGAAAGGAAGAGGCTTGAAGTAAGTCTTTTTTTGTTACTTTTGACAAAACATAATTTTTTAAAAAATGAAAAAATATTTGCTACTTGCCAGTTGTGTTTTGAGCTTGGCTTTGGTTGCCTGCAATGACAGTGCAACAAAGAAGGTGAATCAAAATGCTACTGAGGCTGCAACAAAAGCAGCAGTGAATACGGATGCTCCCGTAATGACATTTGACAAAATCATGCATGATTTCGGTACCATAAAAGAAGGAGAGCGCGTGCAAACCGTTTTTTCTTTCACCAACACTGGAAATTCGGATTTGATTATTGTTGACGCTCGTGGAAGCTGTGGATGTACGGTACCTAGTTATCCTAGAAATACTCCAATTCCTCCTGGAGGAACCGGAGAAATTATGGTTAGCTTCGACTCTAACAACAAGCCTAACATGCAACAGAAAACAGTTACCCTTTCTGCAAACACACAAAGTGGACGCGAAACCCTTCGTATTAAGGCCATGGTATCTCCAGATCCTGTAAAAGCAGAACAGCGAGCTGCCCAAGCACGTGCACGTCAACAGGCGAACAACTAAACACTATGGAAGGATTTTCAGGGCAGCTGCCCTTTTTGCTGTTAATGCTGGTGGTTTTTTTCTTTTTTATCATCTTGCCCCAACAGCGTCGCCAAAAAAAAGAAAAAAACTTTATGCTTGGCCTTAAAAAAGGCGATCGCATAGTAACCAAAAGCGGTATGCACGGCAAAGTGGTAGAGCTCAACGACAAGGACAACACCTGTGTGGTAGAAACCTTGGCTGGGAAAATAAAAATGGAACGCTCAGCGATTTCACTTGAACTCAGCGCAAAGCTCCAACCAAAATCCACGAAATAAAATTTACATCCCGCTCAGGCGGGATGTTTTTTTATGTACCAAAAAATTATAAAACCATTACTGTTCCGTTTTGATCCCGAAGGGGTACACCACTTCACCTATTCGGCCATCAAGTGGATGCATTATCTCCCGGGAGTGGGGGCACTACTGCGCACACTGTTTCGTGTACAACACCCTAAATTAGAACGAAAAGTATTTGGCTTACATTTCCCAAATCCTGTTGGGTTGGCTGCAGGCTTCGATAAGGATGCCAAGTTGTATAAGGAGCTGTCCAATTTTGGTTTTGGTTTTATTGAAATTGGAACGGTAACCCCAAAACCTCAGGGCGGGAACCCTAAAAAGCGCTTGTTTCGACTCCAAGAGGATACAGCGCTCATCAATAGGATGGGTTTTAACAACAAAGGTGTGCTTGCTGCTGCAGCACGACTTAAAAAAAACACCTCTGTAATAATTGGTGGAAACATTGGAAAAAATAAAGTGACCCCCAATGCGGAAGCTACCGCCGACTACCTAAAATGTTTTGATGCCTTATTTGAGGTAGTTGATTATTTTGTTGTCAATGTGAGTTCTCCCAATACCCCCAACCTACGGGCACTTCAAGACAAAGCCCCACTAACCGCCTTATTAAACACTTTACAAGAGCGGAATGCTAGCTATCCAAAGCGGAAGCCCATTCTTTTAAAAATTGCCCCCGACTTAACCAATGAGCAATTAACGGACATTATTGAGATTGTAAAAACAACGTCCATTGATGGAGTAATTGCCACCAACACTACCCTTAGCCGGAAGGGATTGCAGTCCAAGCACAAAAACGAAACTGGTGGTTTAAGTGGACGCCCCTTAACCCAACGCAGTACTGAAGTGATTCGTTTTTTGGCGAAAAAAAGCAATAAAGCCTTTCCTATTATTGGAGTAGGAGGCATACATACTGCTGCTGACGCGCTTGAAAAGCTGCAAGCAGGAGCTGACTTGGTCCAACTCTACACGGGCTTTATTTATGAAGGCCCTGGCGTTATCCGAAGGATACTACTCAAAATAGCTAAATGATTCTCCGGCCTTAATATTTTGTATGGTTTCGTACATCAAACGAATTACATTTTCCATATCCTCTTTGTGGATCATTTCTACGGTGGTATGCATATATCTTAGTGGAAGCGAAATTAAGGCAGAGGCTACCCCGCCATTACTGTAGGCAAAGGCATCGGTATCGGTTCCGGTATAACGGGAAGAAGCCAAGCGTTGGAAGGGAATTTTTTTCTCTTTTGCAGTGCTAATAATGCGTTCCCTAAGATTGTTTTGTATCGCTGGCGCGTAGGAAATCACGGGTCCCTTACCAATTTCGGTGTGTCCCTCTTGCTTTTTATTGATCATGGGTGTGGTAGTATCGTGACACACATCAGTTACCAGAGCTACATTGGGTTTTAGGGTTTGGGTGATCATTTCGGCACCGCGAAGCCCTACTTCTTCCTGAACAGAATTGGTAATATACAGTCCAAATGGTAATTTAATATTGTTTTCGTGGAGTAAACGCGCCACTTGAGCAATCATAAATCCTCCGGCACGGTTGTCAATGGCGCGACATACGTATTTGTTTTTATTTAATACCTGAAAAGTGTCGGGATAGGTTATTACGCAGCCTACATGAACGCCAAGGGATTCTACTTCTTTTTTGTTTTTAGCACCTATGTCAATAAAGATATTGTCCAGTTTTGGGACTTCTTCTTTTCCGCTTTTACGGGTGTGAATTGCAGGCCAGCCAAACACCCCTTCAACGATTCCTTTTTTGGTATGAATGTTCACCCATTTGGATGGGGCAATTTGATGATCACTTCCTCCATTGCGAATTACATAAATTAATCCGTTATCGGTAATGTAGTTAACGTACCAAGAAATTTCATCCGAATGACCTTCAATGACTACCCGGTAGTCTGAATCGGGATTAATTACCCCTACAGCGGTACCATAAACATCAGTAATAAAGGTGTCCACATAAGGTTTAAGGTATTCCATCCACAACTTTTGTCCTGGGCTTTCATAGCCCGTTGGTGCTGCATTATTAAGGTATTTTTCTAAAAACTGTTCTGCTTTTTTATCGATTATTTTCATAGGTCATCCACTTTTTTTATTGCAAGGCTAAAGGTAATAATTCTAGTAGGAATCCTTTAGTACTGCAGGGTATATTCTTATTTTTGTAGCGATGCATACATGGCGGTACTTTTTTTTGATTTTTTCAGGCGTGCTTATGGCTCAGGTACAGCCTACCAATGCCTACACTACAGATAGTTTGCCATATTTTGTTATTGATGGTGATACCATTCCCAGCAGTGCTATACCGCTTAAAGAGGTAGTAGTGTTCAAACCCTTGCGTTTTCCTACTTACGATGCTGCTAAACGTTATGCTATTTTACGTTATCGCACCCTAAAAGTTTATCCCTATGCAAAGCTGGCTGCCGATCGGTTGACGGTGCTTAATGAACGTTTGGAACGTATCGATAAAAAGCTAGGAAGAAAACGGTATTTAAAGCGCTTGGAAAAATTTATCTATAATGAGTTTGAGGAGGAACTAAAAAAACTCTCCCGTTCTCAGGGGCGTATTTTAATTAAATTGGTACACCGCCAAACCGGCGCCACTACCCATGATTTAATTAAGGAATTGCGCAATGGCTGGAGGGCGATGATTTACCAAACTACGGCTTCTTTTTTTAAGCTATCCCTTAAAAGTGAATACAATCCCGAAACTATTTATGAGGACTACCTCATTGAAGACATTCTTCAACGGGCTTTTTCTAATGGGAATTTGCCTTTTCAGGAAAAAGCCCTGGACTACAATTTGGATAGCCTTTACACCAAATGGGCAAAGCAACAACCGCCAAAGTTGAAATAGCCAGTTACTTCGGCAGCCTCAGTGACCGGTGGTGGTAGTTGAGCTTTCCCGAAACCAAGGCGTTCTCGAAAGGAACAATGAATATAAAGCATCCAAAAGGCTTTAAAAAAAATAAAAAATAAATAGGTAAAAGGTTTAGTGAATAAAAAAAAGGGTTTTATATTTGCACCCGCTTCGGCACTGAAGTATAAAAAAATACGGATGGAAAGGGGCGAAAGTTCATTGAAAAAATTGAAACGACAGCG
>WTIO01000012.1 GCA_011526365.1 Flavobacteriales bacterium | reverse complement strand
TTCCAATTTGCGCTGAAATAACTCGAGGTTTCCAACTTCAAACTGGTAATGGGGGCCTCTAAGGTTTTCTTGGCCTAAAAAGTTTTTGGTTTTCACCCGTTCATGCACCTGCTTTTCTAGGGCTTCGGTGGTGAGCGTAATTTGTGCAAGGTTTTTATTGATGACAATGATTTCACTTACATCTCCATCGTTTAAAAAGCGCTCAAACTCGCTAATGTTGGTTTTGTTTAAGCTTTGGAAACTGTTGTCGCCACCAAACATACTCATCCCAAGCAACAACGTAATGATTACGCCGTAAATCCAATAGGCGTTAAACTTTGGTTTTGGACTGTTATTTTTCTTTTTCTCTTCCATTTTTTTTAATAATTAGATGCAATGCTAGTCACTTCGGCATCACCCCAAAGGGCTTCAATACTGTACTTTTCTCTTATGTGCTTTTGAAAAACATGCACCACTACATTGACATAATCCATCAAAACCCATTCGGCAACTTCCAAACCTTCGGTGTGAAAGGGTTTTTCATGAAGTTCTTTGCTAACGGTTTTGTGAATAGCATTCACAATGGCAGCTACGTGGGTATTAGAAGTTCCTTCACAAACAATGAAGTAGCTGCTAACGGTGTTGTCAATTGCTCGGAGGTCTAAAATACTGATGTCGAGTCCTTTTACATTTTCTATTCCTTTAACAATATTCGTGATCAAAAGATCGGCATCCGCAGTTTTTATCCCCATTAAATTTTTCTATTTACACAAATTTATCACTATTTTTTGGCAATGCCTATAGACTTTGGACATTTCAATTTAATCAAACTTGATGCCACACCTTCAACAAACACCTTGTTGAAGGAAATGCTGCAAAAAAAAATGGTTCAAGGTCCCACAGTGGTATGGGCAAAACACCAAACACAGGGGCGTGGCCAGGGGGTACGCAGTTGGATAAGTGCACCAAACAAAAACCTTACACTTAGTATTTACAGTCCTTTAGAGGGGGTGGCTGCTACAGATACTTTTTTATTAAGTGCTGGGGTTGCCGTTACTATTGCTCACTTACTCACTACATTTGGCGTAGCAGCAGTGGAGTTAAAATGGCCTAACGACATTTTGTCAGGTTCTAAAAAAATTGCTGGTTTACTTTTTGAAAATATCATTACTGGAACACAGCTCAGCGGGGTGCTCATTGGAATTGGTGTTAACATTAATCAAACGGAATTTTTGGGTTTACCTAAGGCGACTTCTGTAGCCTTGTCCACTGGGAAAACTATTGACGTAGAAGGTTTTGGAGCGCAGCTTTTAACTCAAATTGCCCAGCTTTTAAAACATCCAATGCCATGGCCCACTGCGGAATGGTTAACCGACTACAATCAACTCCTCTATGGACGGTATCAGCAAGTTACTCTTAACACCCCCGATACCGCGTTTACTGCCTTGCTAAAAGAAGTTGATGCCACAGGAGCATTGGTCATAGAAAATGCGGGGAAAACCTTCAGTTATGCTCCACAAAAAATTAGAATTCAGTACTAATTTCCAGCTTCCCAAGCTGCGGGATCATTTCGCCATGTAGTTAGATGCGCTGAGGTTGTGGCATCGATACTTTTATTGGCTTCTGCTGCTGCAATGAGTGTGGTGTAATCACTAAGGGTATGTAGGGGCAATTGATGGGCTTCAAAGGCTTCTGAAGCTTGGGAAAACCCATAGGTAAACAAGGCAATCATACCCATCACTTGGGCATCAGCTTTGCGCAAGGCTGCTACGGCGTTTAAGCTACTTTTTCCGGTGCTGATGAGGTCTTCTACTACTACAGTTTTTTTGTCGGGGTGTAAATGTCCCTCAATTTGATTTTGGCGTCCGTGTTTTTTTGGTTCAGGACGCACATATACAAAGGGAACACCCAATTGTTGTGCTACAAGCATTCCGATGCCAATAGCTCCCGTGGCAACACCTGCAATTTGAATGTTGTTTCCGTACAGTGCTGCTATTTGTTGTGCCATTTGTTGGCATAAATAGGTGCGTACTTCAGGATACGATAAACTAACACGATTATCACAATAAATGGGAGATTTCCATCCGCTTGCCCAGGTAAAAGGATTTTTTGGACTCAATTTTATTGCCTTAATTTGTATTAGGTGTTGTGCCGTTTGTCGGGCGACGTCTTGGTCATAAATCATAAGCAAATGTATAAAGTTTTTTTCAATCAAAAGCCCCTGATTTTGACTACTTCTCCACCACAAAACACCCCTGAAATACTGGTGCTTCCTGTTAAGTATACTACTGCAGCGGACATTGTGAAAGCTGCCAAGTCTAAGGTGTTTCACCAAGTGTATATTTACCACCCTAAGGAGGATAAATTGTGGAAGCATTTATACAAGCGCTTCCCGTTGGTGGAAGCTGCTGGGGGCTATGTCCGCCATGAAAACGGGAAAAATCTTATGATTTACAGGAATGGCAAATGGGATTTACCAAAGGGTAGAATTGAAAAAAAAGAAATGATTATTGACGCTGCGGTACGTGAAGTGCGAGAAGAAACGGGTGTTTCCGATTTAATAGTCACCAAACCCCTTGGCGAAACACTGCATATTTTTAAGCGCAATGGGAAATATCGCCTCAAAAAAACCTTCTGGTATCAAATGGTTTCTAAGTGTACCAATGTTTTAATTCCACAAAAGGACGAAGGTATAGAAAAGGCGGTGTGGGTAAGCGATACTGAACTCCAGGAAAACCTAAAAAATGCGTACGAAAATATAAAAGTTCACTTTACTGCTGTGGGCTAGCTAGGGCCGAACTTCTGGGGGTACCAGCGTAGTATAATCCCCATTGTGCTGCATAATTTCCCTTACAATACTACTACTAATAAAAGACGTTTTTGCAGCGGTAAGTATAAATACTGTTTCAATTTCTGACAGTGTGCGATTGGTGTGGGCAATGGCTTTTTCAAATTCAAAATCAGCAGGGTTGCGTAGCCCTCTCAAAATAAATTCAGCGTCCACCGATTGACAAAAATCAACGGTTAAACCGCCATAGGAGGCCACTTTAATTTTAGGCTCATCCTTGTAAATTGCCTCAATAAATGCCATGCGCTGTTCTAAAGAAAACATGTATTTTTTTTGAGAATTGATTCCCACAGCAATGATGATTTCATCAAATAGCGCAAGGCCTCTATTAATAATATCAGTATGCCCAAGCGTTATGGGATCAAAGGAGCCGGGAAACAACGCACGTTTCATATCCACTTGCAGTTACAGCTTCAAAGGTACTATTTTTTGTTAAGGGCAGTTTGTAACATGCCATGAAAGAGTTCAAAAAGGGGACGTTGGGTACAGCCCCATTGTTGCGGAATAATACTTGCTGCTGTAAGTCCGGGGACGCTATTGATTTCTAATAAAAATGGGATATTATCAACCACAATAAAGTCAATACGAACTACACCTTCCAATTTTAGAGCTTTAAAGAGTAACAAGGCGTGTTCCGATAAAGTTTTTGTCACTTCAGGAGTAAATTCAGCAGGAGTAATTTCCTCGGCTTTTCCTTCATATTTTGCTTGATAGGTAAAAAAGGCTTCAGCAGTTTTAATTTCGGTGATCGGCAGTACTTCAATCTTGTCTAAGAGTTGTACCACCCCCACGGAGCACTCGCGACCAATGAGGGCTTGTTCTACCAGTACTTGTTGGTCTTCTTCCAAGGCTCCTGCTATAGCCGATGGCAATTCCGCTGCCGCGCCAACGCGGTATACACCATAGCTGCTTCCCGCTTGATTTGCTTTTACAAAACAGGGAAACCCAATTTCTGCAACAATACGATCCATCACAGTTGCTGTAGGTGCTGTTAGCGTAACGGATTTTGCAGTGGGAATTCCCAATTCTTTAGCTGCTTTGAGGCAGTTAATTTTATTGTAGGTAAGTGCTGCTGCATCGGGACCACAGCTCGTGTGTGGAAGGCCAAGTTGCGCTAACTTTTTTGCTAAATCACCGTCCTCGCCAGGAGGGCCATGAACCGCGTTAAAAATAACATCAAAATGCTTAAACTGATCGCCCTCTTTCCATTGGAACGAAGCTGTATCAAAAGGCATTTTAGCCCCTGAAGCGTCCCCTACAGTCCAAGCAGAAGACGAAATAAACAAATAATAGACTTCAATGCCATTGTTGTGTAGTTGTTCAAAAACAATAGTAGCACTTTTTTTAGAAATCTCAGCTTCAGAAGAATAGCCTCCGCAAGCAATACCTACTCTCATAGTTAAGGTTTGCCTGTAAAGGTATTAATAAATAAAAAAGAAGAAGCTGCTGTTTTTCTTATCTTTGTGGTCCTATGAAATACCTGCGTTTTTTGTGGAGTGGTACGTTTTTTAAAAACCTGTTTATGGCAGGTGTTTTAGGTGTTGGCTTGATTGCATTAACACTGTTGTTTTTAAGTCAATTTACCCACCACAACGAATACCAAAACGTTCCCAACCTTGAGGCAGTATCTCTTGAGGTTGCTACAGCTGCCCTAGAACGTGAAGGGTTGCGTTATGAAGTATTAGACTCCACAAAATTTAACCCCAATTATCCTCCCTTAGTAGTCCTAGAGCACCTGCCCGAAGCTGGTGCAGCGGTAAAAACCAACCGAAAAATTTACCTTACCGTAAACCCTTCGGGATATCGCAATGTGAGCATACCAAATATTATTCAAATCACACGACGTAATGCCGCTTCTACACTTAAAGCGGTAGGCTTAGAAATTGGAGCCATTTCCTACCGTGACAACATTGGAAAAAATATGGTGCTGGAAATTCGCTTCGAAGGGAAAAAAATTAGCCCCGGAGCAAGTGTGCCGCGCACCTCAAAAATAGACTTGGTATTGGGCAATGGAAAACGATAAACAAGGCCAATACGACAAGGCGGGACAAGAGCTTTACGAACATTTTCAGTTTACCGCTGATCCAGGACAAGAGCCCTTGCGGGTAGATAAATTTTTGATGAATCGCATCGAAAATGCTTCCAGAAATAAAATTCAGCAAGCCGCTAAGGCAGGAAATATTCATGTTAATAAAGAACAAGTAAAACCCAACTACAAAGTTAAAGGCGGTGATGTAGTTCAGGTCCTGTTTGATCATCCCCCCTATGAAAACTTATTGGTGGCCGAAGATCTTCCGTTGGAGGTGGTTTACGAAGATGATCATGTAGTGGTAGTAAATAAGGCCGCTGGCATGGTGGTACATCCAGGACACGGGAATTATTCTGGCACCTTGGTGAATGCTTTATTGCATCATTTTGGACCACTCCCAAACAATGCACAGGAACGCCCCGGGTTGGTCCACCGAATTGATAAAGATACCAGCGGGTTGTTGGTGGTTGCAAAAACAGAGGAGGCAATGCGCCACCTTAGTCTTCAGTTTTTTGAAAAAACCACTACACGAGAATACCTGGCCCTGGTTTGGGGCAGTTTTAGCACCCCCAAAGGTACTGTTTCTGCAGCCATAGGGCGGCATCCTAAAGATCGCCTGCAAATGACGGTGTTTCCCGAGGGCGACCACGGAAAGCCCGCCACCACACATTATAAAGTACTGGAAGAGTTCGGCTATGTCACCTTAGTGGCGTGTACTTTAGAAACAGGGCGTACCCATCAAATACGGGTACACATGAAACATTTGGGCCACCCCTTGTTTAACGATGCACGTTATGGGGGAGATGCGATTCTCAAAGGCACTGCATTTAACAAATACCGCCAGTTTGTAGACAATTGCTTTAAAATATTACCACGCCAGGCCTTGCACGCACGCACCCTAGGGTTTGTTCATCCCAAAACGCAGGAAATGATGCAGTTTGAAGCTCCAATTCCTGAAGATTTTTCTTCCGCACTGGAACGCTGGCGTCACTATGCCAAGCATAAGTCTTTAGAATAGTGCTATTGATAGCTTCAATTCTTTCGTTCTACTCTGCATAGGAATAATTGTTATTTTTGAAAAAAAGCAGGCATGAAGATCCTTATTTCACCAGCAAAATCATTAACAGACAACCTTTCGCTTCCTGAGCTACAATTTACGCAGCCTCAATTTTTGGAGGAAGCCACTACTATCAATGTTACATTAAAAAAGAAAACTGTAAAAGCCTTGGGGCAACTTATGTCGTTGTCTGACAATTTGAGTCAATTAAATTGGCAGCGAAATCAAGATTTTCAGCTTCCATTTACTACAGAAAATGCGCGTCCAGCAGTGTACACCTTTAATGGCCATGTATATCAAGGCCTAGATGTTGCCACCTTAGCACCAAAACACTTGCAGGCCTTACAGTCGAAATTGCGCATTCTCTCAGGGTTGTTTGGTGTATTACGCCCTTTGGATTTAATTCAGCCCTACCGTTTGGAAATGGGAACAGGACTAGGGGTTCGTGGAAAAAAAGACCTTTATGCCTTTTGGAAATCTAAAATTGCACCGCAACTCAATAGCGAATTGGAGGAGGGAGCCCTTTTGGTGAACTTGGCCAGTAACGAATACTTTAAAGCGGTTGATACTGCTGCCATCACTGCTCCTGTAGTGACGCCTCAATTTAAAGACTTTAAAAATGGGAAGCTGAAGATTATTTCCTTTTACGCCAAAAAGGCGCGTGGGCGGATGGCCCGTTTCCTAATTGAAAACGAATGTACCGCTGTAGAAGATCTACAAGCATTTGCTGAAGACGGTTATACTTTTAGTGCTTCTGCTACTGCCGATGCGATGCAGCCCGTTTTTGTGCGCTAAAGCGTTTTTTTCGTGGTCGGCGAACGCTGTTGGAATTGAGAAAAATTTTTCCGCGTCTTGTTTTTCGGTCACCTTTGCCCATAGTAGTTTAGATTTGGTTTTTTGAAGTTACAAAAAATGTGGTTACATCAACACCCGTATGCCCCCTGGATTCCAAAAAACGCTACGCGCTTACTAGTGGGTACTTTGCCACCGCCACGTTTTTCTTTGGGGCAATTAAAAACAGGAGATGTCAATTTTTGTTACGGCAGTAGTGACGGTTTACTCTGGAAAATTTTTGATGTACTTTTTGACCTCCAACTCGAATATGCGGACACCCCAAAAGCCGTTGCACAGCGCAAGGCTTTTTTAACACAACAACGATTAGGGATTTGTGATATTGTAGATTGTTGCTATCGCGAAAAAATAGATGCCAGCGATAGCGGAATGACCCAAGTCCAATTGCGGGATATGTTTTCCTATTTTCAGGCGTACCCCTCGTTGTGCTACCTTATCTTTACAGGAGGGAACAGTAAAAACGGCCCAGAATATTTTTTCCGATCGTATGTAAAAGCCAAGGGGATTGCTTTTACCCCCACGGTTACTACAGTACCGCGTCAGCATCAATTTCAATTTGGCGAAAAGCGCATTACCACGTTTTCATTAACTGCGCCTTCGGGGAGTGCTAATCGTGCTATTGGGAGCATGCCGTATTATAAGTATCAAAAACAGCAAAACCCCTCCTATACCACCTTTGATTTCCGGATAGAGCAATATGCTAAGGTGTTGCAAGCTACCTCGGTGTAACCTATTTCAGGGCTTTGGCAATACCGTTGATGTGAGTTTTTCGGTAGGCATTCAAAAAGGCTTTATCCATGTCCTGATAGCCTTGAAGCAAACTGTCTTGCAGCACCTCTTTTAGGGGCAAATTTTTATAGGCTCTAAAATACGTTCTCGCCAAAGGCCGGTAACTGTAATGCCAGGGTTCATAATTAAATCCAGTCCGATTTGGGGTATTGGGATAGGCACAATAAAAACCAAAAGTTGCTGCATGTGCTTCTAGCCACAGGCGTAAACGCTCAAAAGGACCGTCGTGGTGAAAGTGCTTGGCCAACAGTACATCGCCCTCAACAGGGGTGTTGCCATCGATAATGTCAATATCGGTTCCCCAGTGGTGGCGGGAGGTTCCCGGAAGGGTAGAGTAGGTGATAATTTTTTGTCTGTTGGCTGCTGGTGAAAGTCCTTCAGCAGCATTTCTCACGTATTTTCTGTTCCAAATTGCCCGTTGACGATCGTAGGATCTAAAGGCAGACACCACTTTTATTTGGATTCCTTCTTTGGCCGCAGCAGCTTTCATTTTTTCAAGCGCAGCAAAGGCTTCTTTGTGTAACTGATAGTGTTCTCCCACTAGATAGGGGTTGTTTTTTCCTAAAAGCACCTCGGGTGACGGTGAACTATTGGATTGTGCTAAAAGCGAAAACGACACCGTAGACAGGCAGAAGCATAGCGTAAAAAAATGGCGGAGGGTAGAAACGGTTTTCAATGGCAATGTTTTGGTTTGTAAGTAAAAATACCAAAAAGTAAAAAAATGATATCTTTGTGTCACAGGCGGGAGTAGCTCAGTTGGTAGAGCGTCAGCCTTCCAAGCTGAATGTCGCCGGTTCGAACCCGGTCTCCCGCTCTCTTTTTTTGATAAAATTAACACCCCCGCTACCAATTTCCCAAAAGCAGTAATTATCTTTAGCCTGTGAAGCTAATACAAACCCTCGTTTTTGTTTTGTTGTGTGTGCAATTGCAAGCACAGCAACGGGAGTACCTTAAAGGGCGCTTACTCTACCGCAACAGCAATGTGGTTGCTGCCAACGTAATTAATACTACAGCCCAACTAAACACCATTACTGACGGTAATGGCGAGTTTGAAATTCTAGCAGCTCTAAATGATGAAATTGTTTTTTCTTCGGTGCAATACCGTATTAGAACGGTGAAAATTACACCAGACATCTTAATGAAAAAGCGCTTGGTGGTAACCGTCAATGAAAAGGTGAATGCCCTTGACGAAGTTGTGGTTGGCCCCGAAAATGTGGAAAAATTTCTCGATTTAAAAGAAGAAGAATTTAAGGGCTTCGATTACACTCAGGACAAGTCCACCAAATTGAATAATGTTATCACTGACGATCGGGTTTTCACCAACGGTGTAGATTTTGTCAATGCAGCCAAATTTATAGCACAACTAATTCGCAAGGGCGAGGCCAACAACAAGCGTTTAAAACCCAGTGAGGTGCTCCCCTATGTTTTTGAAGACGCATTTTTTACTGCTGATTTAAAGTTGCGGCAAGATGAAATTGTTCCTTTCCTGGAATTTATAGATGAGGAACTCCCCACCCAAAGCCTTTTAAAACAAAGTGAGCAATTTCAGCTGATTGATTTTCTCATTCAAGCGAGTAAAAAATTTAAATCAAATTTGTAGCGGAACACGCTCCCCGGCTGCCTATGAAATTACTTGCTGCGCTTTTAATTTTACTCCCCCTGGGGCCATCCCCAAGCTCCAATTCTACAGCGCATAAATTTTATGTTTCTACTGCTACCATTCGGCACAACCCCAAGGCCAACACCTTGGAAATTAGCCTTCAAGTGTTTATTGACGATGCTGAAAACTTGCTCAACACCCAATCTGATACTCCGTTGATTTTAGATCCCGATTCTGATGCAGCACGTATTGCTAAAGTTTGGGAAAAGTACTTGCAACAAAGTTTTGTGCTTCGTGTGGAGGAACGGCAAGTTGCCTATGATTTTTTGGGGAAGGAATATCGGAACGATTTAATGATTAGCTATATCGAAGTTCCAATGGATACTCTTCCTGAGAAATTACACATTACAAACACCCTTTTTTTTAAATTATTTGACACCCAAAAAAATATTGTTCATGTGCAAACTGCTGAAGGACGAAAAAGTTTTTTATTAGAGGCAGAAAGCCCCAGTACAACAATCGATTTTAGTAGTTTTTAACTTTAATATAATTTTAATTCAACCATATGTTAAAAATGTATATTTTTGGCGCCTTAATAGCTCAATACAATGAAAATTAACATCCTCCTACCCCTCATCGCCTTTATAATGCTGCCACTAGGCGTGGTAGCACAAGAAGCCCCAGCGAATCCACCACAAGGGCATACGAATACCAATAAATTTCGTCAGTTGTACGACCAGTTTTCTTCCCCCAACAGCTACCGGAACGCTTCGGGAGCCCCAGGTGTCGATTACTACCAACAGCAGGTGAACTACAAAATGGACATCGAGTTGGATGATGCCAATCAAAAATTGTATGGAGACGAAACCATCACCTACATTAATAATTCCCCTGATCAATTGCCTTACCTATGGGTACAGTTAGATCAAAATATTCGTAAAAAAGATGCGCCTAGCACCAAGCGCAACGGGCAAGGAATTAGTCCCATTCAATCTACAGAAGCTTTTGTAAACAACTATGTAGAAGAATCTTTTGATGGTGGATTTAACATACAGCACGTCAGAGATAAAAATGGAAATGTCTTATCCTATATCATCAATATGACGATGATGCGTGTAGATTTGCCATCGCCCATTCCTCCTGGGGGGCAGTTTACGTTTTCCATCAAATGGTGGTATAACATTAATAACCATGTTACCAACAGAGCGCGTTCGGGTTATGAGTATTTTCCAGAGGATGGGAACCGCGCTTATGTCATTGCACAGTTTTTCCCTCGCTTGGCGGTTTACAATGATGTTGAAGGATGGCAGAATTACCAATTTTGGGGGAATGGAGAATTTGCTCTAGAATTTGGGGATTACGAGGTTAACCTCACCGTTCCTGCCGATCATATTGTTGAAGCCACAGGGCAACTTACAAACCCCAAAAATGTATTAAACAGAAAAGAATACAGCCGCTACAAAGAAGCTCTAAACAGCTTCGATAAACCGGTGGTTGTGGTTACTCAAGAGGAGGCTACAGCAAAAGAGGCAGAATTTTCAACTAAAAAAAGCACCTGGAAATTTGTCGCAAACAATGTGCGTGACTTTGCTTTTGCCAGTTCCCGAAAATTTATTTGGGACATGATGGCCGTTCAAGTAGGCCCTCGAAAAGTTATTGCATCTTCGCTTTATCCTAAAGAAGGAAACCCGTTGTGGGAAGAATATTCCACACGTGCAGTGGCACAAACACTTGAAACCTACTCCAAGTTTACCTTTAATTATCCCTATCCTAAAGCTGTATCTGTACATGCGCGAAATCAAGGGATGGAATATCCCATGATTTGCTGGAATTACGGTCGTCCCAATCCAGATGGCACCTATTCAGATCGCACAAAATTTGGGATGATAAGCGTAATTATTCACGAAGTAGGACACAATTACTTCCCGATGATTGTGAATTCTGACGAGCGTCAGTGGGGATGGATGGATGAAGGTTTAGACACTTTTGTACAATACCTTACCGAACAAGAGTTTGGCGAGAAATATCCCGAGGCTATTGCGCCACTTGAAAAATACCCATCACGTCGTGGGGATCCAAAAAATATTGTACGCTATATGGGAGGTGATCAGGAGTTTATTTCACCCATCATGTCTAATCCCGAAAACGTATTTCAACTAGGGCCTAATGCTTATGCAAAACCCGCAACGGCATTAAACATACTTCGCGAAACCGTTATGGGACGTACGCTATTTGATCATGCATTCAAAACCTATGCACAGCGCTGGATGTTTAAGCATCCCACACCAGAGGATTTCTTTAGAACTATGGAAGATGCTTCAGCAGTGGATTTGGATTGGTTTTGGCGTGGATGGTTCTACACCACCGATTATGTAGATATAGGAGTAAAGAAAATTTCTAAGTACCACTTGTCTTCAACCCCGAGTAGCGATGGGGAAGCATTACTAGAGCGCTATGGCATGTCGGCTACAGACTTGCCCGAAGGCATGCTGTTTTTTATAGCTGAAGACGATCCAAACTACGATGCAGCAACGGCTGAAAGCACCTCTTTGGAAGAGTCACAAATACTACAGGATTACCTCGCTTCAAACTATACAGAAGAAGAGGACAGTGCTTTGGATATTCCCAAAAACCTCTATGCTATTGAGTTTGAAAAGCCCGGAGGTTTGGTGATGCCGTTAATCGTAGAGTACGAATACACTGATGGGACCAAAGAACGTGTAACCTATCCGGTACAAGTTTGGCGTAAGAACGACCAATCGGTGCGTAAAGTTTTGGCTACAGACAAAGAACTTAAAAAGGTGACTGTGGATCCCGACGGTGAAACCGCAGATGTAAACACTGAAAACAATGCTTGGCCACGAGAATTAAATGCAACCGACTTCCAGAAGTTTAAAGAAAAGGTAAAAGGCTAGGCAGTTTATTGAGGCATTGCCAAACTAGAGTAAATTGTATCTTAGCACTATGAATTTAATGGTATTCCCCCTATTCATAAGTGGAGCAGAACTTGTTTTTGTGTTCTTTATAGTGTTGTTGGTTTTTGGTGCTGATAAAATTCCAAGTATTGCTCGTGGTTTGGCTAAAGGTATGACGCAGGTTCGCCGGGCGACCAATGAAATTAAAACCGAAATACAAAAATCTGCGGATGTTGATGACCCTTCAAAGCAAGTGACTAAAGTTTTTGAAGATCAAGTGAAGGATGTAAAAAACGATATCAACGAACTTACCGATTCGATCAAGCGTAAAATTTAGCGTTTTCTCCCAATACTCAATCCGTCACGCAGCGGTAAAAATACGGTGGTTAAGCGCTTGTCTTCTGCCATCATTTGATTGAATTGGTGCAGGGCTTTGGTGTCGGCGTCGTGCGCATCTATCTTGTCCAGTACTTTCCCACTCCACAACACATTGTCGGCAATGAGTAGTCCGTTAGTGTTTAGTTTAGGGAGAATCATTTCAAAATACTCAGGGTAATAGCGTTTATCGGCATCTAAAAACACCAAATCATACTGTTGTTCCAGCTGGGGAATAAGCACTTTAGCATCCCCAAGGTGTTGATGTATTTGTTTGCGGTAGGGGCTTTTTTCAAAAAAAGAGTTCTGAAAGGCTACAATTTCTTCGTTGCAATCAATGGTATCGATTACGCCTTCCGGTGGAAGTCCTTCAGCCAAACACAGGGTGGTATAGCCCGTAAATGTACCCACTTCCAAAATGCGTTTTGGTACTGTCATTTGCGCTAGCAAGCCCAATAAGCGTCCTTGGAGCGGTCCACTAAGCATGCGGGGCTGCAGAACTTTTTGATGGGTTTCGCGCCGTAATTGCGCTAATAGTTGAGGTTCTTTGTCACTGTGTTCAGTGGCATAGGCTGTAAAGGCTTCTAATAGCGTTTGCATGCTGCAAAAATAAGCGTTTTTTTTAGCTGCTGTAGCATTATGTTGGCAATGGATTTATAGTATATTTAAACGAAGAAAACACACTATGGAATTCAGTTTAGCTTATGCACAAGCGCAAGAAACCGCCCACACTAAGGGGTGCCTACGCGAAGCGTTTATTTTTCCACAGCATCAGGGGCAAGATGCACTGTATTTTTTAGGAAATTCCCTGGGCTTGCCATGTGTTGCTGCACAAACAGCATTGCAACGGGTGAGTGATCAATGGGCAGCGCATGGTGTGGAAGGGTTTTTTGATGCTCAGCCGCCTTGGTGGGATTTAGAAACTCAAGCTGCGGAACAACTCAGTCCCTGGGTGGGTGCTGCGCCAAAGAGTATTGCTGTATTAAATGCCCTAACAGTAAACCTTCAATTTTTATTGCTTCATTTCTATCGTCCTACGCCACAGCGGTATAAAATTATCATGGAGGAAAAGGCTTTTCCTTCCGATCAGTATTTGGTGCAAAGTCAATTGGAGTTTCATGGTAAAAACCCAAAAACTGATTGTATTGAAGTTCCGCGTTCGGGGCACCATTGGGATACTACTTCGTTTTTAGAAGCTATAGAACAGCACGGGGAGGACACCGCCATACTTTTTCTCAGTGGGGTGAATTATTACAACGGGCAAAAATTTGATTTGGAAACCATTACTGCTGCAGCACAAAAAAAAGGCATTTTGGTGGGCTTAGACTTGGCCCACGCTGTGGGGAACATCCCCCTTGAATTGGAGCGTTGGAATGTGGATTTTGCCGCTTGGTGCAGCTATAAATATCTTAATGGTGGTCCAGGAAGTTTGGGAGGAATTTATATTAACGAAAAACATCTGAGTACTAGTAGCCCAAGTTTTAAGGGTTGGTGGGGCGTAAAAAGGGAGGCGCGTTTTGCCATGTCGCCTGAGTTTGAAGGAACTTCAGAGGCATCTTCCTGGCATCAAAGTACGCCCAGTATTTTGGCTTTGGCTCCTTTATGTGCTGCTTTAGAAACACGAAATCAGATAACTCCAAAAGATTACTTTAAACGGCAACACGCACTAACAAGTTTCTTAGCCTATGTGCTGACACAGGTGGCTCAAAAGACAGCTTCTCAGTTTGAGATTATCACCCCTACAGATAGGGGGGCACAGCTAACAGTGCTTTTGCATGGCCAAGGAAAAACGGTTTACGATCGTTTGTTGGCCCAAGGCGTGTATGTAGATTGGCGTGAACCCAATGCTATACGCATGGCGCCAACTGCACTGTACAATACCTTTGGGGAAATCTATGAATTTGCCAACAGATTAGAAAAAGCGCTCGCCTAATCCTTTTTGGGGCGCGCATAAGGGTAGCGGGCCAAAAGCTTGGGTAAGGCATAGCCGTCTAAACCATTAATGGCAATGATGTTGCCTTTGTCGAGTTGCACCCATCCATCTTCACCAAGCAGTTGTTCTTCTAAATAAAGCTGTTCCATTTGCCCTACTACAAGGCGCGTATCATTTTCACTGATGTGGTATTCGTTTAAATAGCGACAGCCAATTTGTATGGGAGCCTCAGCAACATAAGGTGCTTTCCATCCCGCTTTGTGAATGGGGGTAAACTGTGTTTGATCAAATTCGGAGACGTCTTCGGGGTATTTTGCACTAGTATGGTGGGCGTCTTCAATGTGTGGGGCACTGATGTGGTTTAGGGTGAAAACCCCTGTTTCTTTTAGGTTTGCAAAAGTATGTCGCGGTACGGTAGTGGGACGCAAAATAAAGCCGATGAGTGGAGGATTGCTCCCCAAATGAATCACAGAGCTAAATACTGCTAGGTTGGTAGCTCCAGCATTGTTTTGGGTGCCGATGAGCTGTGCAGATTTATAACCGGTAATACTGTTGATTAGGTTTAAACGGTAAATTTTGTCCATTTCCGCAATTGCTGCGGCGTTAATTTCTAGCATTTTTAAGGTAAAGATACCGAATAAAACAGGCAGTTACTCTTGATTTTCTGTGGATTTTTTTTCGAAATACAGTACTACAGCGATGAGAACACTTAACGCTAGCAGTAGGCCTGCAAGGTAGGTAAAATGCTCCGAGGTGTCGTCAGAAACCACAAAGCCATCAAAAATTTGCAAATCCATAAAACTGATAAAACCGCCCAAGAACGCCAAAACTAAAACGATCAAGATGGGGAGTTGCTTTTTTGTCATAACTGTTGCGATTAAATATTTTTTAAAGAATCAATAATAATTTCAGGGTGTTCAGCAGGGAGGGCTTCTATGCACTTCCCATGCGCCTTTTCAAAATTGGTAAACAATTCTTTGCACTCCTTCACAACCTCTAATGGTTGCTCCCTTGAAAGTAGCAGTTCATTACTTAAAACTTCTGTACACAAACAGGCATCTTCCCCCTGAAGGGCGTTGGCTTTTTCCTGCCACCTTACGATAATTATAATTGCAATAGCAACTATTATTGTTAGTACTCTTTTTTTGTTCATCGGTCTTATTTCAAAAAGAAATGATACACCATCCAGCTAAGTAGAATTCCTTTTACAAATGCAATCCACAAGGCTGTATATAAACCTATGCGAGCGACAATTTTTTCTGCCAAATTTTTATGCCATTGTAAAAAGCCCATTGTACCCTGCTTTTTATAAAAATAATTCAATTTCTGTGGATGCAACAAAAAAATACCTTTTTTCTGTGTGTACTGGCTTCACAATTACTTTTTAAAAAGGTAAAAGAGCAAGGAAATCGCCACACTAAGTAGAATGGAGGTTCCTAGGGGAAAATAAAAATTAAACCGTTCTCCTTTGTATGAAAAATCAAGAGGGTTGTGGTAGGTAAAATTAGTTTTTTGTAAAACGAACACAACAAGCCCAATGCCCAAAAACAACAAACCGAGGGTAAAAAACACTTTGGGGCTAGGCATTTTTATTCAGTTGTAATTTCAATTACACCAGCA
This sequence comes from Flavobacteriales bacterium, assembly GCA_011526365.1. GTDB lineage: Bacteria > Bacteroidota > Bacteroidia > Flavobacteriales > Flavobacteriaceae > RFYP01. The sequence goes on along the minus strand of WTIO01000012.1, from coordinate 2,028 downwards.
TTGCCTAAGGCACCATAGCGGTTGGTTTCAGCAGCAGATTTTAACACACGCACCTCACGAATAGTGTTAAAATTTACAAAGGGTTCGCGTTCATAGATCACCCCATTAAGTACCCATAATGGAAAGTCTTTCATGTATTGTATGGACATGGTTTGCCTTAAAATCACTTGATCCCCCTCTATACGAGCACCCGACCCTCGAAGGTGAAAACGGATGGCTTCAACAAGGTTAGGAGCAAAAACATTCACTCCATAGGCATTTACGAGTTTAAAGCCCTTGTTTTTTGTTTGTGCACTTTGTTCTTCCTTTATCCACTTATTGATTTCTTTTGCTTTGGGCTGGGGAAGTTCATTAACATCTACCACTTTCTGGGCATGTAGCATGCCTGTACAAAGTGCTATGATTCCAAAGGCAATGTAAATCTTCTTCATATCATCAAATTCGTAGAACAAAATTAGGGCGAACTAAGGAATTAGAAAAATCCTTTTAGGGTTGTTGTTTAAAAAAACGTTCTACTAAAATCTTTTCTGCAGCATCAATAATAATACCGGGCTGGTTACTATTGATCAATTGTTCTAATGCTTCATCCGACAACACTTTTTTAGAATCAAAAAGGGTATTGATGTATTTCACATTATAAAGGATATCATATGGAGGATGAATCATAAATATAAATATATCTTTCAAGTTAGTGAAAATGAATGACTTCGGTTCATTAAACAAGAAAACATTCTGTTAAATTTTCCCAGAGTAGAAGTAAGGCGTCCAAAAAAAGGTTTAATTTTAACCCATGGGTGTTTAGCTCAGTTGGTTTAGAGCGCTACCTTGACAGGGTAGAAGTCAGCGGTTCGAATCCGTTAACACCCACCCAGTAATAATGGGACTTCCAAAAGGATTGTCCCTTTTTTCATGCCCACTATTAAAAACAAGAACGAACTTAGAGCGAACCGATTCAATGTTAATCTATGTTAATCATAGGGGGTGTACCCTCGTCTCACACACTCACACTATATCATGTAAAGCGCTGTACAAAAGGCCATAAAGCCGTACATTATAATTACAAGCCAAGCTTGTGCAGATATTTTTTTCATATGGATTGGTTTATTTAAACATAAGTTACAAAAAATAGGCACAACAAGTATTAGTTATGGTAGAATTGGGGCAAATTATTATTTTAGGTTTATGAAAACATTGGTTTACCTATTATCCTCCATTGTTCTATTGGCTTGTGGCAATGATAATAATCTAAATGAAGAAGAATTAAGAACTTACCTAATGGGCGGTAAATGGTGTAGAACTGATAATAAAAGTAAATGCCTTGAGTTTGGAAAAGATTATATTATTAGGAGCAGTAAATCTGGAAGTACAACACCAAATTCCATTATAATTTCAAAAATTGATATAGAAGGTCAGATAATCTATGTTAATGTCGCAAATAATTTTGTGTTCAAATTTCAAGTGCTTGGAGAAAATAAAATTAATACAACTGTAGGTGGTGAAACTTATACTCTTATTAGAAATTAAAGTTCAAAAAACCTAAAGTATCTGGATTATACGGATTCTTTTCAAATAGTATTAGTTATGGTAGAATTGGGGTAAAATATTATTTTTGATATATGAATGGAATGAAAGAATTTTTTGAAAACATTAATAAAAAAATTGAAGCGTTACAAGATTCAATATCAAGACCAAAGCATATTGTAGGGTTAATATTAGCTTCGGGTTTAGCTGTAATCACTGTTTATTTCAAGGAAACTCTTGAAGCTATTCACGATATATTATATTTTATACTTTTTATATTTTCATTTTTATGGATTCAATTTCATTTTAGTGGACTGGAAATATTTAAAAGCCCATTGAACTAACGCTTAAAGAATCTTCTTATGGATAATGGCTTACTTATAACGCTTATTTGTGTTCTTGGTGGTGGTTTTGTGATTATTTTAAGTAGCATCAACAAAAAGAAATAAAAGCTAACGCTTAAAGAATCTAAAAGTATCTGGGTTATACTGTTCCAGCTTTAGTTCC
>WTIO01000064.1 GCA_011526365.1 Flavobacteriales bacterium | reverse complement strand
ATTTCATCAAGCGCCCCAAACGGTTCGTCCATTAATAACAATTCCGCGTCAAACGCCAATGCGCGCGCGATGGAGGCTCTCTGCTGCATTCCGCCGGACAATTGCCAAGGAAATTTTTTGGAAAAATCTTCCAGTTCTACTAGACGGAGAACTTCGTCCGTTCGTCGCAGCTGCTCACTCTTTGAATATCCCATAATTTCCAATGGTAGCTTAATATTTCCAGCAATGGTGCGCCAAGGATATAAACCAGCATGCTGGAAAACATACCCGTATGCTCGCTTTTGTCTTGCTTGATCAGGTGTTTGGCCATTCACGAGAATGGTTCCACTAGTCGGCTCTTCTAAAGCAGCTAAAGCTCTCAAAAATGTAGTTTTTCCACAACCAGACGGTCCAATAAAACTTACAAAATCACCCTTGTTGATTGTAAGATTAACATCGCTAAGTGCATGAACAGGTCCATCGTTTGTTGCGAATGTCAAATTGAGGGATCGCGCCTCGATGACAGGATCTCGGCTCATGCTTATACACCCGTTACAGGAATACCTGCTCGCACAACAGGTTGTGGATTAGTCAATTCTTTCCAGACTGAGCGCGCTCTGTTCACAGGCGCATTTGGTGCTCGAGATACAAACTTGCCGTGTCCCTCCTGAGTTCTAACTTCACCATCGAAAACAGCGACTTGACCACGAGATAATGTATACCTTGGCAATCCTTTTACGTGATGCCCTTCAAACACGTTATAATCTATTGAAGATTGCTGCGTGTTCGCGGTAATTGTTTTTTCTTTATCTGGATCCCACACAACAATATCAGCATCAGCACCAACAAGAATTGCACCCTTTTGGGGATAACAGTTCATAATTTTTGCTATATTCGTGGATGTGACGGCAACAAACTCATTAATTGTTAGTCTTCCCGTTGACACACCATGTGTCCAAAGCATTGGCATCCTGTCTTCTAAACCACCTGTGCCATTTGGAATTTTTGTGAAATCTCCAACCCCATATCTTTTTTGCTCTGTTGTAAATGCACAATGATCTGTGGCAACTACACTGAGCGATCCTGATGAGAGGCCCGACCAAAGACTATCTTGGTGTTTTTTGTTTCTAAATGGAGGCGACATAACACGTCGTGCAGCATGATCCCAATCTTCGTGAAAATATTCACTCTCATCCAGTGTGAGGTGTTGGATGAGAGGCTCACCCCAAACTCGTTTCCCTTGCATCCGTGCCCGCCGAATAGCCTCATGCGCTTCTTCACAGGAGACATGAACTACGTATAGCGGAACACCTGCCATATCAGCTATCATTATCGCTCTATTCGTAGCCTCACCCTCTACTTGGCTTGGTCGGGAATATGCATGAGCCTCTGGACCACTATTACCTTCCGAAAGAAGCTTCGCGCTTAACTCAGCAATGACATCTCCGTTTTCAGCATGTACCATTGGAGTAGCACCGAGATCTGCAAGCCGATTGAAACTTGAAAATAATTCATCGTCGTTCACCATCAGAGCTCCCTTGTATGCAAGAAAGTGTTTGAAAGTATTAATGCCCCTTTCGTTAACAACGGTTTCCATTTCGTTAAAAACCTGTTCACCCCACCATGTAACGGCCATGTGGAAAGAGTAATCGCAGTTCGCGCGAGTAGATTTATTATCCCACCGCTTCAATGCATCAAGCAGACTTTCGCCAGGATTTGGAAGTGCAAAATCGACAACCATCGTAGTCCCACCCGCCAGACTTGCTCGTGTACCACTTTCAAAATCATCTGAACTATAAGTTCCCATGAACGGCATTTCTAGGTGCGTGTGTGGATCAATTCCACCAGGCATAACATAACATCCTGTTGCATCTAATTCTTTGTCTCCACTCAAATTCATTCCAATTTCAATGATTTTTCCAGCGTCAATTAATACATCAGCCTGATAGCTTAAGTCAGCAGTTACAACTGTGCCATTTTTAATAACCGTTACCATTTTGCACCTCTTAGTTCGTAATATTTATCTTAGATTTTGTGTATTGATCATGAAACAACCACCGCCGTTTCAAGGACGGCATGCAGTAATACGTCGGCACCAGCAGTCGCCCAGTCCTTAGTGATTTCTTCAGCTTCATTATGGCTAAGACCATCTACACAAGGGCACATGATCATTGCAGTGGGGGCAACCCGGTTTATCCAACAGGCGTCGTGCCCGGCTCCTGAGATTATATCCATATGGGAGTAGCCAAGTTTTTCTGCTGCACTACGCACAGCGCCAACACAGTGATCATCGAATGTTACGGGATCGAAACCACCAACCTTATCAAATTCGATTTCTAGCCCCAGACTATCAGCGACCGACTGCCCTTCGGTCTTCAATCTATTCTCCATATTCTGAATTACAGACAAATCAGGAGATCGAAAATCCACGGTAAATACTACTTTGCCTGGGATCACATTTCGAGAATTTGGGTAGACATCAATGTGCCCGGCTGCACCGACGGCGTGAGGACCATTATCTAAAGCAATCGCATCGACTAATGCGAGAATTTTTGCCATGCCAAGCCCTGCGTTTTTGCGCATATGCATTGGGGTTGAACCGGTATGGGCGTCTTTTCCAACGATTGTTACCTGTGTCCAACTCAATCCCTGGCCATGCGTTACAACGCCAATATCCACTTTTTCTGCTTCTAATATTGGCCCTTGCTCAATATGCAGTTCAAACATCGCATGCATTTGACGCGACCCAACGATTTCATCACCGACCCAGCCGATGCGCTCTAATTCATCCCCAAAACTTTTCCCATTCGCATCAACTCTGCTCTTGGCCCAATCCTCACTATGCACGCCTGCAAATACCCCCGATGACAGCATTGCAGGAGCGAAACGAGTGCCCTCTTCATTAGACCAATTAGTCACAACAATTGGATGCTTCGTCTTGATATTTAAATCATTTAAAGTTCTAATAAGCTCCAAGCCGCCTAGAACACCAAGTACTCCGTCGTATTTTCCGCCGGTAGGTTGAGTGTCCAAGTGTGATCCAACGTAGACAGGTAGCGCTTCTGGATCGGCGCCGGGTCTAGTAGCAAACATGTTTCCCATGCTGTCGACCCCCATGGAACAACCAGCAGATACACACCATTTTTGAAATAATTCCCTACCTTTTGCATCATCATCTGTTAGCGTTTGCCGATTATTGCCACCAGCGACACCGGGGCCAATCTCAGCCATATCCATTAAACTATCCCACAAACGCTCACCATTAATGCGAATATTTTTTCCAGATAACGACACAATAACCTCCCAACTATTCTGAATTAGTGAAGCCAGAGAGAACTCTTGACCAATTGGTTAAATTTAGGTTAACAATCTTGACCACTTGGTCAAGAAATTTTTGCTGGAAGATTGAATGATCCTATCAACGCAAAGAAATCAATCGGGTTCGAAACGGAAAGAAAACGAGGCCCTGATAATCACGGCTGCGGAAAAAATTTTTGCTGATATGGGATATGCTGGAGCAACTATGCAGCAAATAGCAGATGCAGCGGGTCTTCCAAAAGCAAATTTGCACTACTATTTTCCGACTAAAGAAATTCTATACAGGAATGTAATCGACAAGATTTTCAACTTATGGCTTGAAGCCGCGGACATATTTGACGCTGCTGAAGGGCCAAAAGACGGACTTTCAAGCTATATTGATGCGAAGCTTGAAAGTTCTCGACATTTTCCAAATGGATCAAAAGTCTGGGCAAATGAAGTGATCCAAGGCGCTCCGATCATTCAAGACTACCTAGAAAGCAAGCTTACTGCTTGGACGCATAGTAAAGCTGAAATAATCGAAATGTGGATAGCGAAAGGCTTGATGGATCCAATAAACCCCAAGACACTGCTATATTTTATTTGGAGCGCCACGCAACATTACGCCGACTTCCAGCATCAAATACGCACTTTAAACAACAACTCAGATTTAACCGAAGCTCAGTGGAGTGAAGTGAAAGAAGACATAAAAAAATTAGTCCTTAAAGGACTAGGCGTAAAACACGTTTCTGAGTGCCCAACGATATCTGACGAGTAAATAAAAAGGAATATACACATGCCAACATTGATAGAAGTAAAGCACCCTCTTGTGCAGCATAAATTGTCCATAATGCGGGACAAGTCGACCTCTTGCCACGTCTTCAGACAATTACTGAAAGAAATCAGCCAATTGCTTGCATACGAGGTTACTTCAGACCTAGCATTGACCGCAAAAGAAATTGAGACACCGTTGGTCCGAATGCAGGCTCCAACACTCTCTACCGATGGGGTAGTTTTGATTTCAATCCTACGAGCTGGTAATGGACTGCTTGATGGTATTATGGAACTGATACCTACAGCGGGCGTAGGGTTCGTGGGCTTATATCGCGACGAAGAAACGCTCAAGCCGGTGAAATACTACTATAAAGTCCCAAAGAATTTGCAAAACAAAACAGTAATTGTGGTAGATCCAATGCTTGCCACTGGCAATTCATCTATTGCCGCAATTGATTTACT
>WTIO01000018.1 GCA_011526365.1 Flavobacteriales bacterium | reverse complement strand
TAAAATTATTTGTATGACACTCCGCCTTATAAAATACAACTGCCGTCCGTGGCTAATGCTTACTGCCTTGCTTTTCACTCGAATTGCAACAGCAAAGAAATTTAAATCTGAAATTTATAGTACATTTAAAACAAAAATTTTCATTATGAGATATCTTATTCTACTTATCGTTTTAGCCACAGGAACTTCTTTAGAAGCCCAAAATTTTAGAGGACTAGACAAAAGTCCGCTCGACATGGTAAATTACCCTGCCAGCTCACGTGTTCAAGAAAAAATGGTGCGTGTTTTGTACAGTCGTCCACAATTAAAAGGACGTGACCTCAGCACCTTGGCACCCAAGGACAAAGTTTGGCGTACCGGAGCCAACGAAAGCACCGAAATTACCTTTTTCAAAGCAGCTACTATTGCTGGTAAAACAGTCCCTGCAGGACGTTACACCCTGTACACTATTCCTGGAGACAACACTTGGACCGTTGTGTTAAACAAAGCCCTCAACACTTGGGGAGCCTATTCGTATGACGAAAAACAAGACCTTATGCGTGTTGAAGTTCCCGTTAAAAAGGGTGACGAATCCCTAGAAGCCTTATCAATGACTATTGAAGGTGAAGGTAGCAGTGCCCAGTTGCATTTGGGATGGGGAACCATTCGTGTAAGTGTACCAATGACATTTTAGTATGCACAACCAAAGTAGCGTTACTCCTTCACCCACTGCGGAGTTAACAATGCAAACGCTTATTGATGGGGTGGGTCAACTATTGACCAACTACATTGAAAAAAGCAAAAAGGGGGAGGATAAAGTATTGCAACAGCAACCCCCGCGAAATATTGCCGAAGATCTTAAAGCCCGAGAAATATTACACTCGGGCTTTCAAGATTCACAAGTGGCCCTTCAATTTGTAAAGCGCTACCTCACCCACACCAACCACCTTAAAAACCCTCATTATTTAGGGCATCAGGTGGCCGTACCCCATGACTTGTCCGGTATCCCCGATTGGATCCACGGAACCATAAACAACCCTAGTTCTTTGTATGAAATGGGGCCTGCAGGGGCTACGCTTGAAGGGGTAGTCATCAACTGGATGCTTCAAAAAGTAGGTTGGTTTTCAGGTGACGATATATATGATTTTCGTTTAAAGGCAGGGGCTGGAAGTGGATTTCTAACCCATGGCGGTTCTGTAGCAAATCTTACGGCCCTGGCTGCTGCACGTGCTGCTATAGCACCCAAGGCGTGGGACGAAGGCAATCCACAAAACTTAGTAGTAATAGGCCCCGAAAGCAGTCATTACTCCATTGGCAGAGCCATTAGCATTTTAGGCCTAGGAAAAAACGCCTACCGCCCGGTACCCGTGCATGAGGATGAAACCCTGGACACCACTGCCCTAGCAGCTGTATATGAAAAAGCTTGTGCTGACGGAAAGCAAGTGATGGCCGTTGTTGCCAATGCCTGTGCTACTTCTACAGGCCTGTTTGACAAGCTTTCTACCGTGGGAGATTTTTGTGAAAAACATCAGTTGTGGTTTCATGTAGATGCGGCGCATGGAGGTGCTGCCCTACTCTCACGCCAACACGCACACTTGTTGCAGGGTATAGAAAAAGCAAATTCCATAATTTGGGATGCCCATAAAATGATGTTGGTTCCTGCCCTGTGTACGGCAGTGCTTTTTAAAGATGCACGTTATCAAACCAATAACTTCCAACAAAAGGGGAGTTATGTTTTCCACGAACAAGAAGTTGTTGGAATGGACACCATGCCTTTTACGGTTGAATGTACCAAATCGGCTTTGGGGACGAAACTATTTTGGAGTTTCGCCCTCTTGGGGGAAAAAGGTTTGGAGGATTTTATTGATACTACTTTTAACAGAACTAAAGAATTCTATCAACTCCTTGAAGCCCACCCAAATTTTAGTGTTCCCTACAGTCCACAGAGCAATATTTTATGTTTCCAATACCTTCCTTTTGCACAGGACAACGAAAAACAAATGGCCTTACGCTATGCACTTATTGAACGTGGGAATTTTTACATCACCTCCTGTGAAGTAAGAGGACAACGGTACTTACGTACGGTACTCATGAATCCCAACACCTCCTTGGCAGACTGTCGGGATTTATTACATGAAATTGAAGCAACAGCAGCCTTGCTGTAGCACCACAACAAAGTTCCACTAGTCTATTGCAGTACCTTCCCAGTCGGGGTCGGCAGCACCTTTCCATTGTTTTGTAAGGGTGTCTAATGCCACCGCATGTACCCGTCCAAAGCGCCCTTGTCCTGAAATCCATTTATACGGTAAAGCCATGCCCTCAAAAGCATCTGGGGTGCTAAACCAATTGATTCCTTCGTGTTTTTCTAAAAGCAAGGTGTCTTTATCAATATATACACGTGGCGCAGCCAAAGCTTCGTTTAAACTGCTGTTTTGTTCTAAATAGCGCTGGGCTACCTGCGAAATGGCAATGGGAATTCTACTCCCCCCGGCAGCACCTAAAGCGAGTACTGGAGTGTTGTTTTTCATAAATAATACCGGGCTAATATGTGAGGCCGCACGATCCCCAGGTTGGTAATTCCCTAAGTATCCCCCAAGGGTTACGGCGTACACAAAGCCCAAACCTGGGCTCACAACTTTAGACCCCATAATAGGCCCCACAGTTTGAGTGAGCGAAACAACATTACCCGCGCTATCTGCTACGGTTAAGTGTGTGGTATGTCCTTGTGCAATTCCCCATGATTCTGGTAGTGGGCCCTTTTGAAAAGCTACCTTTTTGGTGGGAGCTATTATATCTTTGGCCCATTGTTGTGCCCGCTGGTAGGATAAAATTTCTTTTAGCGAATCTTCATCCTTTTGGTATTGCCGGTAGGCATAAGCCGTAGCGATACTTTTCCCTACCTCAGATGCCCAACGGCTATCGGATGCAACATCAAGAGTAAGCGCATCTAAAATTTGAAGCATTTGGATGGTGATAGCACCAAAAGAAGGCAAATACAATCCATAGATATCGTAACCCTTGTATTTTCCTTGCACAATTCTGGAGTTGTTTACCGTATAATTTTTTAAATCATTAAGGGTAAGTATCCCACCATTGGCTTGTACGTCTTCCACAATTTTTTTGGCCGTTTCCCCTTCGTAAAAACCTTTTCGTCCTTCTTGTGCAATTCGTGTTAACACCCTTGCCAAGTCTTTTTGTACCAATGTAGTCCCAGCGGGTAAAGTGGTGCCATCAGCTGTTAAAAAATACTGTCTAGTTCCCTCAAATTCAGCCAATTGCTCTGCTACCATGGCATGCCTTTGGGCTTCGCCAGGAAGGAGGGAAAAGCCTTCACGAGCGTATTGTATGGCGGGTGCCATTACCGTTTCTAAAGGCAATCCGCCCCCGGTTTCATGCAGCTGCAATAAACCCGCAACTACTCCTGGGATACCAATAGTTTCATACCCATAACGGTAGCGCTCTTTTGTAGGTGTGTAGCGCTCAGGAACCACAGTGGTGGCATCTACGCCTTGAACATCGCCTCCAGCAGTGCGATAAAGGGCTTGCAAGCGCCCCCCTAACCCACTCATACTGGGTTCTACTACTGCCAGTGCAAAAGCAGCGGCTACGGCAGCATCAAAAGCATTCCCACCAGCCGCTAACATTTTTTCTCCTGCAGTTGTAGCAAGAGGGTGTGCCGTTGCTATGGCATCATTTTTAAAAGGAGGATCCGCTATTGTTTGACAAGAAGGAAAAAAAATAAAAAAAGAGCTTAGCAGAACTACTCCTACGGCGCTGGTGGTGGATTTCATATAATTCATCAAAGTTTCTTTTACAATTTACATAAATTTGCCTTTGCACAAGAAAAATCCAACAACATGTTAGAACGCCTTTCTGCTTACTTCGAACGTATGGGGGTAGCAACCACAGCTTCCAGTAACTACGCCATTGCCAGCCTTATAGTTGCGGCCTTTGTTGTTGCTTTTCTGCTCAATCAAATTTTTAAAAGAATTAGTATTGGCGTATTTCACCGTTTGGCAAAACGCACCACCTCCGACTTTGACGATATTTTATTGGAGAAACGCGTCCCACACAACCTCGCCAATCTAATCACCCTATTGTTTTTGTTGTGGGTACTTCTTAGTTTTTTTCAATCCAACGAAGCCATTCAATGGACCGTTAAAGTCGTAGAAGCGCTACTTACTTTTAACTTTATCATTATTCTTCGCGGAATTTTAAACAGCTTTAAGGTAGTTTTAAGTAGGGTGCCTCTGCTAAAGGACAAACCTATTGACAGCTACGTGCAGGTACTGATGATATTCCTTTGGTTTATTGGAAGTATCATTGTGTTATCAATACTCACAGGAAAGTCGGTAGGAACTTTTCTCACCGCCCTGGGAGCACTTTCAGCAGTGTTGCTACTTATTTTTAAGGACACCATTTTAGGTTTTGTGGCCAGTATTCAAATTAGTGTGAACGATACCGTGCGTATTGGGGATTGGATTACCATGAAAAATATGGGTGCCGATGGTGATGTGATCGCCATCAATTTATCCAGTGTACAGGTACAAAATTTCGATAAAACCATTACCACCATCCCTACCTATAAATTGCTCTCCGACCCTTTTATCAACTGGCGTGGGATGAGTGAATCTCAGGGCCGCCGACTCAAACGAGTGCTGTACATTCAAGCGGCTACCGTTCGATTTTTGAGTGATGAGGAATTAAAGGAGTTGCAAAAGGTAGAACGCTTGCGACCCTATGTGCAAGAAAAGGAGGTTGAAATTAAATCTGAAAATCAAGAAAAAGCGGTGGATAAAAGCCTGTTAATTAATGGAAGAAATTTCACCAACATCGGTTTGTTTCGCCAGTACATTTCACGGTATTTGGAAGAGCACCCTCAAATCAATCACGAAATGACCACCATGTGCCGCCAATTAGCTCCCACACCACAAGGGATTCCCTTAGAGGTATACGCCTTTATTAGTGACAAACGTTGGGCAGCCTACGAGGGTATTGCTTCCGATATTTTTGATCACCTCCTTGCGGCTGCACCCTACTTTAAATTGGCCCTTTTTGAATTTAAAGGGAGCACTATAGCAAAACTTTAAGTCACAAAAAAAGCCGCTATCAAAGCGGCTTTCTTTATTCATCATACAGCAAATTAATTTCCTGTCATCATATAGGGTGCACCGGCAGCTTCCAGTTGTTTTTTAATTGCTGGAAGTGTTGTTTTGTGCAGCTTTTCTATACGGGGTGCCATGGCCTTCAACATTTTGTCCGCTAGGGCCAGCCCTTTGCGGTGCAATGCAGTGGGGCCATAGGTGGTAGACAACCCTCGTGCCGCAGTCCCTAAATGGGTGCCAATGGAAGGAGGATTGCGTTCTCCAACCTCGTCGCGACTAGAATAGCCTGCTACTTTTAAATTAATGGCATTCAGTTCCTTTTGCACGTCTTTAAGTGCTAAATACAAGGCTCCTGGAGCCGACGGAAGACGTTCTACTGCTTTTTGATACACTTTTAAGCTTTTCTCCGATTGACTTAAAAGGTCTTGCATGGCATTCACTTTTTTGTACAAGGTGGTAAACTCTTTTCTATAGGTATCGTATTCTTCATAGGATACTCCCTCCAAGACACTTTCGTAAATGGGTGCTACTTCAAAGGAAACGGGATCTCCAACGGCCTCAATGCGGTCGCCTTCCTCCAAATATAATGTAGCCGAATAGTTTCCTGGCATGGCCAATGGCCCCGAACTACCAAACCAACCTCTGTTGCGTTGGGTGGCACGAACCGGTTGGTAAGAGGTATGCCGAAGGTCCCACGCCACTCGTTGCGTCCCTTTACGTGGCTTTACAGGAATATTTCTGATAACATTACCATTGGCATCTGCAACAGCTATCCATGCTTTAGGCGCTACTTCTTGCTTTTCAGCTTCCAAAGCATCCCAACCTGGGAAAGGAACATTTTGACCTTTCTTATTTAGCTGCTTTTCTTTTTGTTGACGCATTTTTTGCTTAGACGTATGGCCTTTAGAAAAATGGACGGTAAACACTGCACCAAACATTGGATTTTTGGCGAAGTAATAATCGGCTCCAGTATTCCCTTCTACACTGTTAGGCACAAACCACTTGGCCTTGCGAGGGGTAAATAGAGTGGCTTTTTGTTGCAGTCGGGCTGCAGACATTTCACGGAGTGGACTGTAATCATCCAACACAAAAAATCCACGGCCAAATGAAGCGCCTACCAAATCATTTTCACGTTTCTGAATGGTCAAATCACGGAAAGGAATGGTTGGTGTCCCGGGCAGTTTATGCCAGCTTTGTGCCCCATCTATGGAAGTATACACTCCATATTCTGTAGCTAAAAATAAAAGATCTTGCTGCTCGTGATCTTGAACAATACGCCACAACAAGGTGCGGTCAGGAATATTAGTACGAATGCTTTTCCAAGAAGCACCACGGTCGGTACTTTTAAATACATAGGGCGTAAAATCGCCTTCTTTGTGATTGTCTAGCACGACATAAACAGTGTTTACATCGTGTAAATCGGCTTTAATATCATTTACAAAACTGCGTTCGGGAAGGCCTAGACGTGTTACTGGAATTTTAGTCCAGTTGTCACCACCATCGGAAGTTACTTGAATAAAACCATCATCAGTTCCTGCGTAAATTAATCCTTCTTGCAAAGGAGATTCAGAAAGTGAGCTGATGGTATTATAATTGGACATGGCACCAACATCCCAAGCATTGTCCCAACTTTGTTGGCGTCCCATGATGGGTAGTGCAAGGCGCTCTTCATTGCGTGTGAGGTCTCCAGAAATAGCCGTCCAGTCGTTTCCTCTGTTTTCCGACTTCCAAACACGATAGGAAGCAAAGTACAAACGTGCCGGATTGTGTGGACTTACCAAAATAGGGGCATCCCAGTTAAAACGTTCATGGGGGTCCCCCTCGCCTGCTTGAGGCTGAATAGCAACACGTGTTCCCGTGTTTAAATCTACACGGTGTAATCCTCCTTGTTGGGTTTCGGCATAAATAATATTGTTGTACACAGGATCTGTGGCCGATTGATGTCCGTCAGCAAAAAGAGTTTTGTACCAGTGACGGTTGCTAATTCCTTCACGATCGTTTGTGGCAGAAGGCCCACCTGCAGAACCGTTGTCCTGTGTTCCACCAAAGATGTGATAAAACGGCTTGGCATCGTTTACCGCTACTTTATAGAATTGTGTTAAAGGCAGGTTTTTTATGTAACGCCAATTTTCTGCTAAATCAAAACTCTCGTAAATTCCTGCATCTGTTCCTAACATTAAATAGTTGGGATCGTCTTTTTTAAATACCAGGGCATGGTTGTCCGAGTGCTTGTTGCGTTCTTTCAACTGCATAAAGGTTTTTCCACCGTCTTCTGAGGTTAGTACACGAACATTCATTAGGTACAAACGATCAAATTTGTGCGGACTGGCATAGAGCTCTTGGTAGTAATGTGGACCGGTACCACCAGAAACGGTATTGGACATTTTTTTCCAAGAACTTCCTCCGTCGGCAGAACGATACACGCCCCCTTTGGTGCGGTCTAATTCTATGGCAGCATAAACAACTTCGGGATGCTGAGGCGAAATGGCAATACCAATTTTTCCGAGATTAGAGCTCGGTAAGCCTCTAGTGAGCTTTTCCCAGCTTTCTCCCCCGTCGGTGGAGCGGTGAATCCCCGATCCTGGACCTCCGCCCATATAAGCTGCAACAGTTCTGTGACGATCCCAGGTGGCTGCATATAAAATTTGTGGGTTTTCGGGATGGATCATGATGTCAGTAACTCCTGTCCATTCGCTATTTCCTAAGGTTTTTTTCCAAGTTTTTCCTCCGTCGGTAGTTTTGTACAAACCACGGTCGCCCCCTTTGCGCCACAGTGGTCCCTGCACTGCTACCCAAACCACGTTAGAATTATCGGGGTGTACAATGATTTCAGAGATGTGCTCTGAATTGGGAAGTCCCATATTTTTCCACGAAGCACCGGCGTCTTCACTCAGGTATATCCCATCGCCATAGCCTACGTGGCGTCCTCCCACGTTTTCTCCAGTTCCTACCCAAACCCGGGAAGGGTCGTTGGGGTCTATAGTAACACAGCCTGTAGAGTAGGATTTTTGTTGGTCAAAAAGAGGAGTCCAAGTCGTTCCTGCATTTTCAGTTTTCCAAACCCCACCTGAACCTACGGCAACATACCAAACACTCTCGTTGTCAGGGTGTACCGCAATATCAGCTATTCGGCCCGATAAAAACGCTGGGCCTACATTGCGCATTTTAAATGCTCCTAAAGGGAGCTTTTTCATCTCCACATTGGCCTTTTTCTTTTTGCGTCGCTGTGCGTGTGTTTGTGTTAAACCCAAACTAAAAAACAGCAAAGTAGTATAGGCTATACCTCGTAACATGTACTTCATATCTATTGTTTTTGGTTTCGAACCTAAATTTAGTAATATTTACCTATTATTAATTAAAAACTAACCTACATGCTAGGCATTCCTTTTTTTCGATTCCGTACAGCACTCTTTTTTTCCCTAACACTGCTAATGAGTGCGCCCCTTTGGGCCCAAAAAAAAACTGACAAAAAACAAAAAGAAGAAAAAACTATTGCTGCCCTTACCAAAGAAATGATACAAGATGAGGGACTGATCACCACCTATTTTTCTGAAGATGAAAAGCTGTTTTTTGCCCTTCCCGATAGCTTGTTGAATGAACCTTTACTGATGGTTACACGCTTTTCAAAATTCCCTAGCGGTTATGGCGGATACACCGTAGCCGGTTCAAAAACATCCGAACAGGTATTGTTTTTTGAGAAAAAAGGAAAGAAAATTTATTTGCGTCAGCAGTCCTACACCAATAATGCAACCGCCGCGTCCGCCATAGCAAAAAGTGTAGAAGTAAACAATTACCCACCCATACTTGCAGCCTTTGACATTAAAAATGAAACAGAGAAAAATACTTCCCTAATTGATGTTACGTCCTACTTTATGAATGACTCCCCTGGGTTTAATATTATTTCAAAAACCTACAAGGACAATTATAAAATGGGGGGAGTAGATAAAAAACGCAGTCGTATAGATACGGTTAAAAGTTTTCCCCAAAACACTGAAGTACGCCACACGTTAACCTATGCGGCGCAAAAACTGTCCAGAGGCGACAACAGTAAAACGTTGAGTTTTCAGGTAAATCACTCTATCATAGCCCTCCCTAAAAACCCTATGCGTCCCAGAAAAGTGGACACCCGTGTGGGATGGTTTAGCCTTCAAAAAAATAATTTTTCTAATCCCAACGCTCTAAAGGTAGAAGATTACAGTATTATTAAGCGGTGGCGTTTAGAGCCTAAGGATGAAGCCGCCTACATGCGTGGAGAACTGGTGGAGCCCAAAAAGCCTATCGTCTATTACCTAGACCCCGCAACTCCTAAAAAATGGCGTCCCTACTTTAAACAGGGTGTAGAGGATTGGAATGCAGCCTTTGAAAAAGCAGGATTTAAAAATGCCATTCAAGCCAAAAATCCACCTACACCCGAAGAGGATCCTGATTTCAGTCCCGAAGATATTCGCTATTCTACTGTTCGCTACGTAGCATCAACAACTCGAAATGCCATGGGGCCTAGTGTAGCAGATCCTAGAACAGGAGAAATTTTAGAGAGTGACATTATTTGGTACCACAACCATCTGCGCTCCTACCGAAACCGCTATTTATTAGAGACTGGTGCAGCAAACCCCAAGGCACGAACCCTGCGAACACCAGAGGCCGAAATTGGTGAAATGATTCGTCAAGTGATTGCACACGAAGTGGGACACACTCTTGGGCTTCCTCACAATATGCGCGCCAGCGCTGCCTACCCTGTAGATTCCTTACGTTCTGGAAGCTTTACCCAAAAAATGGGCATTGCCGCCAGTATTATGGATTATGCCCGTTACAACTATGTTGCACAACCCGGGGACGAAAATATTCGATTTGTGCGCCAGTTGGGGCCCTATGATATGTATTCTATAGAATGGGGCTACCGCTATTTCCCCGAGGAACAAGCACAGCAGGAACAAAATTTCCTTACAACATTTGTGGATGAAAGAAGTTTAGACCCTCGCTACCGCTTTGGCAGCTATGGAGACCCTAACAGTCAAACCGAAAATATTGGAGATGACCCTGTTAGGGCCAGTACCTATGGATTAAAAAATCTTAAAATTGTTGCATCAAACTTAGAAGCATGGACGAGTGAAAATGGAAAGCCCTATGATGATTTAAAAGAATTGCATGGCGAGCTACTTGGAGTCTATCGGCGCTACATTTATCATGTGTTGAACATCATTGGTGGGGTCAATAGAACGCTTATGGTAAAAGGGCAAGAAGACATCCCTTACCAAAACGTGCCCCGTGCAGCACAGCTGACCGCTTTAAACTTTTTAAACACCAACTTTTGGCAACCCCAACCCTGGCTGTTCCCAAAAAGCATGGTTTCCAACATCCAAGTTAGTGGAATGCTGTCACGAATAGTAGACATGCAAAAAGCAGGCTTATACCGTATCCTTAGTGATCGTACTTTAAATCGTATGCTATCGCAAGAAACCACTTTGGTAGGTAGTCCTCTTAGTGTACGGGAATTGTTGCAACGCTTGGAATCACAATTAATTAAGGAAGTCAAACAACCCAGTTTGTTGCAACGAGAACTCCAAAAGAATTATCTAGAACGCATGGTGGACTTAATTGCCAACGAAAAACTTCAACCGGAGATTAAAGCGCAATTACTGGCACAAAAAAAGGGATTAACCTCCCATTTTAAGCGATTAAAAAACAAGGGCGACACCTTACAACGACAGCATGCGGCCTACTGCTATTTTCTTTTGGAAGAATAATTTAAAAAAGCTCTGCCATCATACAACGTGCACTTCCGCCACCACACTGCTCTATCACTTGAAGGGGGCTGTGGACAATTTTGGCATGTGCTTGGATACGGGTGAGTTGCGTATTGGTCAAGGCTTTGTACCCCGAACTACTCAATACTAAAATGGGACCATTGCTGCCTTGAAGGGTTAGGGCGTTTCCTGCAAACTGTTCAATTTGAGGTTCCGAAAGGAGGATAACCTCTTTGTTAGAACCTTCTAGGCTTTCCAGAAGTTGTGTGCGTTCTTTGGGAACATCTATGGCGTCAAGGCATACCAAGGCAAAACCTGGGCCAATACTCATCATTACATTAGTGTGATAAATGGGCAAACGCTTTCCTTCTACGTTTTGATTGGCTGTAAAGGAAACTGCGGTGTATCCCAGGGTATCACAAAATGCTTTCAGCACCTCGGGATGGGTGCGCTCCGAAAGCGCCGCATAGGCTATTTTATTGTCCCGGTCTAAAACCATGCTTCCCGTTCCTTCGAGAAATTTTGCCGCTGCTTCATAAGAGCTCCAATCGGCCTTTACGGTATAAGGAGCCCCCTCAGCAGTCAATTGATCTAAAAGAGCTGTGTTACGCTCCAAACGCCTGTTTTTGGCATACATGGGGTAAAAATACGCTGCTCCCCCGGGGTGAAAAGACACCCAGTTATTGGGAAAAAGTGCATCTGGTGTATCGTGCAAACCAGGATCTTGATACACAGTAACACGCACGCCATGCTGACGCAAAACTGCTACAAAAGCATCAAATTCAGCCTGCGCTAAGGCGGTGGTATCATATGTAGTGGCGATATTCTTCTGATAAAAATTATTGGTTGCCGTTTGTTCGTTTTTACGAAATCGGAAGGGGCGCACCATCACAATATGAGTACTTAGTGTTTCCATCTATAGACGAATTAAAGGTAAGGTAGAACAACGAAAGAGTCCCTCTTGCTTAGCCACTTCCCGATAGTGTACAGTAGCCACAGAAATTCCTTTGCGTTCTAACCATGTATTGAGGCGTTTAAAAGAGGGGTCGCTGACAACCAGCTCTGGGGAAATTGAAAAAATGTTACTGGTCATGTCATACATTTCTTGGGTAGTAATAACGAAGAGATCCTCTTGTACGAAGAGACTACATAAAAACTGAAACTCTTGAACAACAACAAAACTTTCAGGATGAACTATTGCACATTGCTGCCCCACAGGTTGAAAGGAGCAATCCAAATGCAACGCATTCTCAAAAGGATTATCATTGGACTTTTTTAACTCTAAAGCGACCACCTTTTTATTGGGAAAGGTTTTTTGTAAAGCAACTACCGCCTGGGGATTGGTTCGTGCCGTAATCAGGTCGGGGTAATCAGGGCGGTTGCATACCCCCACAAAAATATAGTCCCCGTGTACAATAACATCTCCCCCTTCTACATGAATTGAGTCGGGAAAACGGATGATTTTTTCTTGTGGAAAGTCTTTTAATAGGACCTCCAAAGCGAGTTGTTCGCGTTCGCGAAGCGGAAGGATATTGGAAAATATAAACTTGTCTTCAATAACAAATCCAATATCACGCGCAAAAATTTGATTGCAAGCAGAAATATTTTTAGGTCGAACAACCTCAACCCCATGTTTTTCGAGCACAGCAGCAAAAAAATCAATTTCCTTGGTCAATGCCGCTTCAGTAGGATAGGCCCCCTCCAATAGGTGTTGGCGTGATTTTGGGTCATAAATTTCTTCCAAATTTGGAACCCCTCCCATATCGGCTGCGTGTCCTAAAATAACCTTTTGTAGTGGGGCGGTCTCATCAACTACATGAAACTGCATAGACTCAAATTTTTGGGGAAATTACATGCTTTTCACATGCTGGCAAAACCTTGTTTGATATTTTATTCGTCCCCTTAAAAAGGAAATGAAAAACAAAAAAATAAGGTCAGTCTTTCATATATTTGAAAAAATAATATTTATGTCATTAGCCGATCTTTACTCCAGTGGATTCAAGCACCGCAACCGCGATCATTTTGCAGCTATCGTTCGTGTAGCTTTGTCTGATACGGTGATCACCGATGAGGAACGCGCCTTCATTGATCGGTTAGCCATTTTATTGGAAATAGACAGTGACTCCTATGAAGCCATACTTGAGAATCCTGAAAGTTACGCCATTAACCCTCCGTCGAATGCCGAAAAACGCTTGGAACGTCTCTACGATTTAACACGCATGGTATATGCAGATCAGGTGGCCGATGAAGCAGAAAAAAAACTACTGCATCGCTTAGCAATTGGTTTAGGGTTTCAAAAAGAAATTACACACACTTTAATACAAAAAGCCCTCGACTTGGTTGCTAATGGTAAAGACGAAGAGGAGTTCATTGCAGCCATGCAAGCTTAACCCCTAGCCTTCTCCAATATTGCTTGCCCAACAAGGCAAATTCCTGAATTGGTAACTACCAAAGCTAACGTTCCCCATAAAATCCAGTTAGGGTGCTGCTCATATTTGTAAATGATAGCCTCCCCTAATAATGATAAACCGAATCCAACTGTGGCCAGACCACCAATGGAGTACAGCAGCCATTTTGTTTTTGCTGTCATTTTTTTGTTTAAAAATACAGGAAGTTTAGGAATTAGTCTGTAACACTAAAATTGGTGAAAGAATACCCGTGCTCTTCGTCAGCAATTCTTTTGTCCCTATCTACGTCAAAGGAAGTGATGAAACCAAAAGTTGAATGGTAGTTGATATTGATTTTATAAGGCTTTTCGGCTAGGAGTTGCAGCACATAGTCGAAGGTAGCATCAATAGTTTTTAAATGGTTGTGCAATTCAGGATCAACTGGGGCATCATCAACCGATACAATAGTCTTATTGCTTACGGTTACTGAATACTTTTCCGTCATATGCCACACACAAAAACAGCTTAATTGCTGATCAAAACTGTAGTTGTTGATAGTGAATGTATTCCATTTGGCCCGTTCACTTTTCAACCGCTCGATTTTTTTTTCTAGTGAAATTGCTTCATCTACTCCATCTTCGGGCTTCTCCTGCACCGCTTTCGTACAGGAAAACAGCACTACCAAGGCAAAAAAAACGGGAAAACGAAATGCGTACATAAATCCAATATTGCGTGCTATAGGCAGCTAATGGCACTAGTTGTAATGTCTTCGGTAGGCCCATAAAGAGCTTCCTCCAAGAAGTAGTACAAAAGCTATGCCATAATACACAAAATCAGGGGTGATAATTTTATCACCGCTAGCATAAGAATGCAAACCAACCAGGTAGAAATTTACGCCAAAATAGGTCATTAAAATACTGGCAAAGGCTACAATGCTCATAATGTTAAACAACCAACTGCTGCGCATGCCAGGAATCAGTCGCATGTGGATCACAAAGGCGTACACCATAATACTAATTAAGGCCCAAGTCTCTTTAGGATCCCATCCCCAGTAGCGGCCCCAACTTTCGTTAGCCCACATCCCCCCGAGGAAATTTCCAATGGTGAGCATAACAAGACCTACGGTTAGGGAAAGCTCGTTAATGATAGTAAGCTCTTTGATTTGTAGTTGCAAACGGCTTTTATTTTTCTTAGAAGTAAGTAACATTAACAACAACACCACTATTCCAATAATCATTCCTAAGGCAAAGGGTCCATAACTCCCAACAATCACTGCCACGTGTATCATCAACCAATAGCTGTCCAAAACAGGTTGCAAATTGGCAATGGCAGGGTCCATCCAGTTCCAATGGGCGATCATTAAAATCATGGAAGTAATAAAGGTGGTTGCGGCCAAGGAGAGGGCATTTCTTCTACCAAAAATAATTCCGAATATTTGCGTGGCCCACGCCACATATATCATGGATTCATAGGCATCACTCCAAGGTGCATGCCCCGAAATATACCAACGGGCCACCAGCCCTAGGGTGTGTAAAGCAAAAAGGAAATAAATTGTATAACTCAAAAAATTAACGAGGTACTGAACGAGTCTTCGCTCTTTAAAAATTTTAAATAGCAATACCACAAAAAGTAAGGTGCCAGCGTAAAGGTACCAGCTAAAGAGTTTTTTGAAAATATCGTATTTGTTGTACTGAATTTCAGCCTCTATTTTTTCTGCCTTGGGCAACACCGAAGCACCAAAACGTTTTTGGAAACCGTGCAAACTTTCGAGTAAGCTTTCGGCTTGGGTGTAGTCCTTGGTTTGCCCTGCCATCCGGAGGGATTGAAAATACAGGGGTAAAATATTTCGAACATATAGAGAGTCGGTTCCAGTAAATTTGGCTTCGTCCAACTCGGGAAACGACACCCATTTATTGTTGGGGTCATTGGGTATGGGAAAAATGCGCAATACCTTTCCTTCCAATGCAGAGTACAGCAAATTTACACGCCGATCGACCTCGATAAAATCTTTTTGAAATTGATCGGGAACCGCCGCCCGATATGCCGATTCGAGCTGATTGCCTAGTTTATAATTACCCTGACTGTCAAAAAACGCTACCAGAGGTGCATATTTACTGGATTCGGAAACCCCTAATAATCGGCGTAAACTGTCATTTCCGCGCTTTAAATAAATTATAGGCACATTATACCATACCACAGGACTGTTGGCAATGGACAGCAATACCTGATCTGAATTTAACCCCTTGTAGGTGTCCGACTTACTCACCTTACGCAACAGTTCCGAAGAGAAGGTGTTGGCGGGTTTCATTCGTCCCCCTAAATCTTGAATCACCAAACGGCCAAACTTATCCGCGTGTGCTGCATCAAAAGCAGTAGCCTGAATGATGGAGTCAAAATCTACACTGTGTTGCATGGGTGGCGTAAGGGTTTGCGCCTGAAGTCCATTCCAACCAAATAGCAACAACAACATGGGGAGCAGCATGGATTTTTGCCGCTTAATTTTCTTTAAACGTTTGGACAACGATACAAATCGGGTGTTACCAATAAAAAATATTCCTATCATACTAAGGTAAAGAAGGCAATAGCCCACATAGGTTGTATAGGTTCCCAAACGATCGTGATTTAAGGACAATACCGTTCCTTTTTCATCCGGATCAAAAGAGGCTTGGAAAAAGCGAAAGCCACGGTGGTCCAGTACGTGATTCATGTAGATGTCATAATCAAAAGTGGTATCATCTTCAACTGTAATCATACTCATAAAAGAAGCGTAGCTGTTTTCTGTACCGGGGTATTTTTCGGCTATAAAATCGTTGAGTTTGATGGAAAATGGCAGGGATTCTTCTAAGGAACCGTATTGCAAATTGAAGTCTAACCCTCCAACACGAATCCCTTTTGGTGCGTTTGCAAAACCTTTGCCTCCTAGTAGTGTGATGTTTTTACGTTCGCCTCCACTGCTTATTTGCAAGGTCAATGCGTTTTGTGCACTACTATCGTCTGACTCGGCTTTTACAACATCCATACGCCCCCGTAGTGGCGGTTCTGGAATAACAAATTGAAAGTTGGATAGGGTGTACAATGAACGTAGCATCAATGGGGCCTCTGTGTCGGCGGTTACTTCCCCTTGCAGCTGGTCGGCCATGCGCATAAAACTCCCCGCAAAGGGAGTAGTAATATAGTGCATACCTCCTTCGGAACGCATGTTGATTGCACCACTAATGGGATTGTTTAGGGTGAAAAGTACATTGTGAATGCTAGCCACCTCCCCTTCTTTCAAGTAGTGCTCGTGGCGGTTGCCATCACCCGCTTCTACAATTTTCAAATAACGCACTCCAGTATCGTCCAATACTAAGCCTTCTGTGGCGTTTTCCATAAAGTCCACATAGGAGATACTAAATTCTTGCTGATCAAATTGATTTTCCCAATGCAAACTGTTGTTCACATGCTCCGAAAATAATACTGGAGCCTCTAATTTTTTACGTTGTGGCTGACCATTGATCTCGCCGTCCACAAAAACAGTGACATAGGTTTTTTCGGTTAAATAAGTGGAGGCCGTAGCACCTTCACGAATAGGCATAACGCCTTCATAACCGAAGTAGCGCGTAAAAAAGGCGCCAAAAATAATGAGGATAAAAGACAGGTGTAGGGCCAGTACCGCCCATTTGTCTTTGCGTAGCAATTTATACTTATAAATATTGCCTAAAAAATTAATGGCCAAGAGGCCCATAATGGCTTCAAACCACCAGGCATTGTATATCCATATTTTAGCGGTATCGGTACTGTACCAACTTTCAATAAAAGTCCCTAGCCCCATGGCCGCAGGGAAAAGAAGGAATAGCACAGCCATCAACCGGTTGGAAAACAAGTACTTCAGGAAAACGTCATTCATCATACTCAAATACCATGCAAAGATACTTGATGCAAGTGAATTGACTACACATTTACGCCAATAAATAGGGTATAAAGTAGTATGAGCAGCACTTCAATACACAAGCAAAAAACAACACCCTGAAAATGAGGCTTTTCTGCATTTGCGCCAAGAGTACCGAAAGGTAGGTGCCAGCAGCCAAAACACAGAGGCACATCATTGTAAAATTAAAGGGGGACATCCCATCTTTAGTGATAAAATATATGGCACAGATCCCACGCAGGTAAGAAAAATGATGGACATGGGAATCATCAAATAAAAACGCGACAAATAAAATTCTTGAAGTTTATTGTAGATTGACATAGGTAAAGATTTGGTGAATTAAAAGTACAAAAAATGCGCTAAAGAATGGTTAATTTAGCAGCATGTTAGGTGTTACTGTATTGGGAAATGGAAACGTAGGGAGTTTTTTTGCACAGTTGTGCAGTACCCACCCCCAAATTAAATTAGTGCAATGGTATGGGCGTACCAATAATTTCCTGCCTACAGTAAAAACAGAAAAGATTTCTCAGTTAACTGCACTGAAACAAACCGATTTATTGCTGTTGTGCATAAAGGATGATGCCCTCGCCACCCTAGCCCAAAAAATTACATTTTCTGGATTGGTGGCACACACCTCAGGTACCGTTCCCATGACTGCATTAGAACAGCATCCGTCGCACGGTGTATGCTATCCATTACAAACCATTTCTAAATCAGAATTTCCTAGCGTCAACGAAGTACCTCTATGTGTAGAAGGAAATAATGCTGTAGCACTCGACACCCTAAAGCAGTTTGCTGCACTTCTGGGGATGCCACAGCAAGAAATAAATTCTGAGCAGCGCAAAACCTTGCATTTGGCCGCGGTATTCACCAACAACTTTGCCAATCATCTTTTTGCACGTGCCGCAGTACTATGCCAACACCAACAAGTAGATTTTAAACTGTTGCTCCCCTTACTGATGCGCAGTGTACAGCAGCTTCACACCCAACAACCGATAGCCTTGCAAACAGGCCCTGCACGGCGCCAGGATAAAAAAACACTAGCAGCCCATTTGGAGCTCCTTGAGGAAGCCACCAATAAAGAAATTTATACCTTGCTGACCAAAGCAATTCAAGAGTACTATGGAAAAGAATTATAAGGAATTATTGCACCAGATTAGCACTTTTATTTTTGATGTGGATGGGGTACTCACCACCGGAGATATTTTGATTACTGCCGAAGGGGAAATGCTGAGAAGCATGAATACAAAAGACGGCTATGCGTTAAAATGTGCATTGCAAAAAGGCTATAAAATTGCCATAATATCGGGCGGTACCAACGAAGGCGTACGAAATCGCCTAAAGGCCTTGGGGGTGTATGATATTTATTTGGGTGCGCACCACAAAATGGACGCCTATGAAGAATTGCTGGACCTTTACAATCTTAGCCCCAGCGAAATTCTTTACATGGGAGACGACCTTCCCGATCTTCCCATCATGGAGCAGGTTGCTGTGGCAGCTTGTCCTCAAGACGCTGTTCCAGAAATAAAAGCGGCAGCAAATTATATTTCTCATCGCGATGGAGGAAAAGGTTGTGTTCGTGATATTGTAGAACAAGTGTTGCGACTTCAAGGGCAATGGGATCATAATGTTGGCGCCAAAAACGATTAGCATGTTATCCCTTTCACCCTATCAACTGGTGCTGGCCAGTGGCTCCCCCCGCCGGAAGGCCTTTTTAGAAGCCCTTAAAATTCCTTTTAGCATTGATGTTCGACCTGTAGCAGAAGACTTCCCCAAAAGTTTAGCGGGAGCTGCCATAGCAGAACATATCGTAGCACAAAAGCTACAGCCCTTTGAAAAGGATATTCAACCCCATCAAATTATACTTGCAGCAGATACTGTGGTTTGGCACCAAGGAGCATCTTTAGGGAAACCCAAAGACCTGAAGGAAGCAGCGGCTATGCTTCGGAAACTTTCAGGAGGCGTGCATGAAGTTATTACGGCTTTTGGTTTCCTTTTAAGCTCAGGGACCACCCTATTTCATGCCACTACCAAGGTACATTTTAAACCGCTGAGTGAAGAAAGAATTGCCCATTACCTACAAACAGATCCACCACTAGATAAGGCAGGGGCCTATGGCATTCAGGACTGGATTGGTACCGTGGGGATTGAAAAAATTGAAGGCAGCTACACCAATGTGGTGGGCTTGCCCGTGAGTTTGGTTGTTGAAAAATTACAAGAAATTGTAGGAAATTAGGCGTAAATTCTACCGCCTGTTCCTAAAAATTATAC
Source organism: Flavobacteriales bacterium (assembly GCA_011526365.1). Lineage (GTDB taxonomy): Bacteria > Bacteroidota > Bacteroidia > Flavobacteriales > Flavobacteriaceae > RFYP01. The sequence continues at coordinate 41,908 of WTIO01000018.1, read as the reverse complement.
AATCTTTGAAAGAACTGTTAAACAAAATGTCAACAGCTATGACAAAACGCAGCGTATTCCTAGGGCTATTGCTAGGGATTAGTTTTTCGGGCTTTAGTCAAAATAGTGCCGCTATTTACCACCAATTACAACGCCTAAATTTTTTGGGTACGGTACTCTATGTTGGGGCGCATCCCGATGATGAAAACACCCGAATGATAAGTCATTTTGCTAATACCCGCCATGCCCGAACCGCATATCTTTCCTTAACGCGAGGCGACGGTGGACAAAATTTAATTGGTACCGAATTACGTGAAGGCCTGGGTCTTATTCGTACACAAGAACTGCTTGAAGCACGAAAAATTGATGGAGGAGAACAGTTTTTCACCATGGCCAATGACTTTGGGTACTCTAAAAACCCTTCGGAGACCTTGCGCATTTGGAACCGGGATGCGCTACTACAACAGGTGGTAGCACGCATTCGCAATTTTCGCCCTGATATTATTGTCAATAGATTTGATCACCGAACACCAGGCCGTACCCACGGCCACCACACTACCTCTGCGCTTTTGAGTTTTGCTGCTTTTGACGGCAGTAACAACACAAAACAATTTCCCGAAAATGAACAAAACGGAAGGGCTTGGCAACCCAAACGCCTATTTTACAACACCTCCTGGTGGGCCTACGGAAGCAGAGAACGTTTTGATACAATAGATAAAACCAATTTTGCCAGCATAGATGTGGGGGCATACAACACTATTCTAGGGACGTCCAACGCGTCCTTTGCTGCAAAAAGTAGAAGCCAACACAAATCTCAGGGCTTTGGAAGTAGCCCTTCTTTTGGAAATAGTATTGAATATTTAGAATTAATCAAAGGGGCTTCCCTAAATAAAGACCCTTTTGAGGGTATTGACACCTCTTGGAACCGTGTGGAGGGAGGACAATACATCGGACAAAAAGTGGCGCAAGCCCTATCGAGTTTTGACTTTAAGGCCCCTGAAAAATCCCTTCCGCTACTACTAGAAATTTACAGCGCCATACAGCAACTAAACGATGTCCATTGGAAGGCCATTAAAACAAAAGAAGTCCTCGCACTACTACAAGCTTGTGGAGGATGGCATCTTGCACTAACAGCTCCCACAGAGTTTGCAACCCCCAACAGTGCAATTGGAGCACAATTGCAAGTAGTAAATCCCACTCAAGTACCGTTGAAAATAGAAGCCCTAATATTTAACAGTACCAAAATTCCAATAAACACCTCTAGCGCCAACAATAATCCACAAAACACCTCCGTTCGCCTGCAACTGCCCAACACCCTCACCACTCCATATTGGCTAAGGAATTTGGGGAGTCAAGGGCAGTATGTGAGTCCTCGCGACAAATGGATCGGACGCCCCGAAACGCCCCGATTGGAAGGAACCCTACAATTAAACTACCGCGGTACAAGTATATCGCTGCCCCTCCCACTAACCTACAGAACTACCGACCCAGTGGAAGGAGAAGTGATTCAAAACTTTCAATTGCTCCCTCAGGTCAGCGTGCGTTTTTCTACCCCAATTTATATGATGCCAAATCGGGAGAGTACGTCCGTAGTAGTTCAGGTTTCCAACCACACCACCACAAAAAAAAGTGGTCAACTTCGTTTAGAACTACCCCAAGGATGGACAGCTAAACCAGCAACACAGAACATAACACTGGACGGAAATTTTGCAGAAGGTAGTTATCGTTTTGAGGTTTTTCCCACAGGAACAAAAACCACGGGCACTATAACACCCAAGTTTACTGCTGCGGGAAAAACCTACACCCGAGGGCTACAACTTATTAATTATCCCCATATTGAAAAGCAATTTCTTCTTCAACCTAGTGTTGCTAAGGTGGTTCCTTTTTCATTTTCTGTAAAGCATAAGAAAATAGGGTACATTCAAGGTGCAGGAGACAAAATCCCCGAAGGGCTTACGGCTTTGGGAATTCAGGTAGACGAAATTGCTGTGGAAGCATTGAGTGCCGCATGGATGGAACAATACCCCACAATAATCCTAGGAATACGGAGTTTTAACGTGGCTGAAGCGTGGCAGCAAAAACACCAATTGCTACTGGAATACGTTCGCCAAGGCGGAAATGTAATTGTGCAATACAATACCAGTAGAAGATTAAAAGTAGATCCCATTGGGCCCTACCCCTTACAACTTTCACGGCAACGGGTTACCGATGAAACCGCCACTGTTAAAATCTTAGAGGCCAAACATACTTTGTTTACTACCCCTAACGCTATAAACGCCAAAGACTTTGAAGGTTGGGTACAAGAACGCGGCCTGTACTTTGCCTCCAGCTGGGATGACAACTACACCCCATTGTTGGCAATGAATGACCCTGGAGAAGCCCCCCTAAAGGGGAGCTTATTGGTGAGTCGCTATGGGAAAGGGAGTTTTATTTTTACGGGCCTAAGTTTCTTTCGGCAATTTCCCGCAGGGGTTCCAGGCGCCTACCGTTTGTTTGCTAATTTAATTTCCTATGAATAAAAGTACCTACATCCTACTGCTACTCGCAAACATTGGCTATTGGCTGTGCTTTTATTTCTTTATGACCTACTTTAAACTATGAGCACTCTCGATTGGTATATTCTTGGCGGTACGCTATTGTTTATTGTGTTGTATGGCAGCTGGAAAAACAAACAGCAATGCTCCATTAAAGGCTATATCAAAGGCGGAGCTTCCGCAGCATGGTGGACGGTGGGGCTTTCGGTAATGGCCACACAAGCCAGTGCTATTACCTTTTTATCTACCCCTGGGCAAGCCTTTCACGAAGGCATGGGCTTTGTACAGTTTTATTTTGGCTTACCCCTGGCGATGATTATCATTTGTTTGTTTTTTCTGCCCGTATACCATAAACTCAATGTGTACACCGCCTATGAGTATTTGGAAAAACGCTTCGATTTAAAAACACGAACGCTTACAGCCCTCCTGTTTTTAATTCAACGGGGACTAGCCGCAGGAATTACCATTTATGCCCCAGCAATTATTTTAAATATCATTTTGGGATGGGATCTTAAACTCCTTGTGGTGGGAATTGGTGGATTGGTAATCATTTATACCATGATTGGCGGAACTCAGGCCGTGAACGTTACCCAGAAACTGCAAATGCTCATTATTTTTTTAGGCTTGGTAGCTGCTTTTGTATTTACTGTTCGTGCCCTACCAAAGGAATTTTCATTTGAAAATGCACTGCAATTGGCCTCCTTAAATGACAAGCTAAATGTGCTCAACTTCGATATTAATTTAAACAATAGGTACACCTTTTGGAGTGGCCTCACCGGAGGTTTGTTTTTGGCTTTGTCCTATTTTGGCACCGATCAGAGTCAAGTGCAACGCTACCTCTCGGGGCGTTCACTGAAACAAAGTCAAATGGGCTTAATTATGAATGGCTTTTTAAAGGTACCCCTACAGTTTTTTATTCTCTTGGTGGGTGTGCTGGTTTTTGTGTTCTATCAGTTTGATACCCCTCCTTTGCACTTTAATCCAGCCAATGTTACTGCAGTAGAAAATTCCTCCTACGCCCAAGAGTACGAAAGTCTTACTTCCACCTACAACAGCCTTCAGCAAGACAAAAAGACCTTGCTCTACCAAGCAGATTTCTTTGAAAATCCAGCCCTGCAAAAGCAGTATACTGCCCTTGCAGCCAGTGATGAAGAATTACGAAACAAAGCAAAAATCCTCATTAGCACTTGTGCACCCGAAGCAGAAGTCAACGATAAGGATTATGTGTTTATCAGTTTTATTCTCGCTTATTTGCCCCACGGATTAATTGGTTTACTGATGGCCATGATTTTTTCTGCTGCCATGAGTTCTACCGCCTCCGAATTAAACGCCTTATCGGCTACCACTCTTATCGATCTGTACAAAGTGCATTGGAAAACAACTTCAGAACAGCAAGAAGTTCGCATGGCCAAAATTTTCACACTCGTCTGGGGGCTTATCGCCATTCTCTTTGCTAGCATCGGAAATTTTTTTGAAAATTTAATCCAATTGGTCAACATCATCGGCTCCTTATTTTACGGCACCATACTCGGTATTTTCCTCGTAGCCTTTTTTATGAAAAAAGTGCATGGCAAGGCGGTGTTTATTGCGGCCCTACTGTCTGAAGCTATTGTGCTAGGAATTTATTTTGGAGACTGGGTTTCTTATCTTTGGCTGAATGTTATTGGGGCGGTGCTCACCATGGTATTCGCATTTATAATCCAAAACACCTCAACATCGCATGCAAACACTTAAAGCACTTCTCGACTTATTAAACCTAAAACAAATTGACACCAATCGTTTTGAAGGAACACATTACAACACCCCCTGGCAACGGGTGTTTGGTGGACAAGTGTTGGGTCAGGCCCTTAACGCAGCCTATCAAACGGTTCCCGAAGATCGTATTGCACATTCGCTGCATGGCTATTTTATTCTTCAGGGACGCCTGGATATTCCTATATTCTATCAAGTGGAAACCCTAAGGGATGGAAAAAGCTTTACTACAAGACGTATAACTGCCCTACAGGATGACAAGGCGATCTTTGTAATGGCCGCCTCTTTTCAAAAACGCGAACAAGGCCTTACCCACCAAATTGCCATGCCCAATGTTTTGCCCCCAGAGGTGCTGCTCCCCGACCAAAAGCAATTGGAATTCCTTAAGTCCGAACACCCTCTACTATACACCATGCTAACTGCTGTTCGCCCCGAAGTGCTTGAATTTCGCTCGGTAGAGGCCATAGACCCCACGGCAACAAGTCCTAGCCCACCCAACCGCCATGTGTGGTTTCGTATTCAAGACCACCAAGATCCCATTACCCTACCCCAACAACAACAAATTCTCGCATTTGCCTCGGATTATAACCTCTTAGTAACTGCCCTGCGTCCTCACCAAGGAGAGTTTAAACAGGAACGGATGTTTATGGCAAGTCTAGACCATGCCATGTGGTTCCATAGAGATATCAACCTTTTTGATTGGGCCCTATACGCCATAAAAAGCCCCAGTGCATCCAATGCCCGTGGCTTTGCCGATGGAAAAATATTTAACCGCAATGGACAACTTATAGCCTCCGTAGCCCAGGAAGGGCTTATTAGAACCTACTGACCCTCCAACCACTTATGCCCCATGAAAAAAACACTTTTTAGCTGGAGTAGTGGCAAAGATGCCACCCTAGCATATTATTACCTCAAACAACAGCAGGAGGTACACGCGCTATTTACTACAATAAATAGCGCGTACCAACGGGTATCCATGCATGGACTGCGCCACACCCTTTTAACGCAACAAGCACAAGCGCTTAACACCCCATTAATCACCGTCAATTTACCCCAACACACCACTATGGCGAGCTACAATAAGGCCATGAAGAAGTGTTTAAAAGAGCAACAGACCAAAGGCTTTACCCAATGTGGCTTTGGTGATATTTTTCTTGAAGATTTAAAAGAGTATCGTGAAAAATTCTTTTCAAAACTAGGCTACATAACCCATTTCCCGCTGTGGAAGAAAGATACAAAAGCATTGGCTCAAGAGCTAATATCCTTAGGGTTTAAAGCCATAACCATTTGTGTTAAAGCCGATGTGCTAGGCAGTGAGTTTGTAGGGCGAAATGTAGATGACGAATTTTTAAGGGCACTCCCCCCTAATGTTGACCCCTGTGGCGAAAATGGTGAATTTCATACCTTTTGCTATGATGGCCCCATCTTTAATAAGCCCATCCCCTTTGCAATAGGAAAAACCGTTTTTCGCGACTACAGAACAACACAAGAAACACTCCCAACAAAAGAAAACCTCCCCTATGGCTTTTGGTATTGTGATCTAAAACCAGTTTAACTGTAGCAGTACTTTCTGAAACATTGTTTATAATTTGTTTAATAATTAAACCATATTGTTAAACAATATTCGTAATTTTGGACTGCTATGAAATTATACCGCCTACATACCATTCAGGATTTGCCCATTTCTAAAGACCAGGCATGGGATTTTCTTTCGGACCCAAAAAATCTTAAAACCATCACTCCAGATTATATGGGGTTTAACATTTTAAGTGGTGCCGATCACAAAATGTTTCCCGGCCAAATTATTCAGTACATTGTTACGCCTGTAGCCGGAATTCCCACAAAATGGGTAACAGAAATAACACATGTAAAAGAAGGCGAGTATTTCGTAGATGAACAACGCTTTGGTCCTTATGCCCTATGGCATCACAAACACTTTATCGAAAGTATTCCCGGCGGGGTTCGCATGGAAGACATTGTGGATTATAAACTTCCCTTTGGAGTGCTCGGACAACTGGTACATCCCATTCTTGTAAAACCCAAGCTGAAAGAAATTTTTGAATTCAGAAAGCAGAAACTCATTGAGCTTTTTGGAACCTGTAACGCTTAATATGAAAAAGAATATTTTAATTATCGGTGGTACTTCAGGTATAGGTGCTGCACTTGCACAACAACTTCAAGAGGAAGCTCAGTTGTACTTGGCCTCCAGAAACGCAACCGAGGCTCCTGTTAATGCCGAAAAAATAAATTTTGATGCAAGTACAGAAATCCTACCCACCGAGGCCCTGCCCGAACATTTAGACGGTTTTATCTACTGTCCAGGATCCATCCAATTACGTCCCTTCAAAGGGCTTAAGCCCGATGCTTTCCGTGCCGATTTCGAGCTAAATGTCATGGGAGCAATTCAATGCTTGCAACAAGTACTGCCCCTACTCCAAAAAGCATCACAGGCCAGCGTGGTGTTCTTCAGTACGGTTGCGGTGCAAACCGGAATGCCCTTTCACGCTTCTATAGCCAGTGCAAAAGGGGCTTTAGAGGGGCTCACACGCACGCTTGCAGCCGAGTGGGCACCAAAAATTCGAGTTAATGCCATAGCCCCCTCACTAGTGAATACGCCCCTGGCAGACAAGTTTCTAAACAACGAAACCAAACAAGCCAGAGCAGCAGAACGCCACCCCCTTCAACGTGTGGGAACTCCAGAAGAAATTGCTGCCCTTGCAGCCTTTTTAATCAATGATAACAGTGCTTGGATGACCGGTCAAATTGTTACTGTTGACGGTGGAATTGGAAGCACAAAAACATAAACGATGAGTAGATTAACCCTTTTTTGGTTTCGACGTGACTTACGTGTCCAGGATAATGTAGGGTTCTACCATGCACTCAAAAATGCCGAACAAGTACTGCCCATTTTCATTTTTGATACTGCCATCATCGATAAACTACCGCAACAAGATGCGCGTATAGAATTTATACTTAAGGCCTTGGGGGACATCAATGATGCTATGAAGAGGAACAGATGTACCGTTGGTATGTATCGTGGGGAACCCAAGGCTATTATAACTCAATTGCTTGACAACTATCCTATTGATCGTGTAGTCACCAATCACGATTATGAGCCCTATGCCCAAGAACGGGATGCAGCAATTGAAGCCCTACTTGCAGAAAAAGGCATTGCTTTTGAAAACTACAAGGATCAGGTAATTTTTGAAAAAGCAGAGGTAACCAAAGACGATGGATCGCCTTATGTGGTGTACACACCCTATTCTAAAAAGTGGTTGGCACGATTTCAAGACCACACACCGCAACAACTGCCTTCAGAAGAATTATTACACAAATGTATTCAAACAGAATTACCACAATTAAGCTTAAAAGCACTCGGATTTCAACCCAGTGGAATACAAGCACCCGGCGATTCGGTGAGCAATGCAAGAATTGATGCTTACGAAGAAACACGCAATTTTCCTGCACTTGACGAAACCTCTCGTTTGGGGGTTCACCTTCGGTTTGGCACTATAAGCATCCGTAAATTGGTGGAACAAGCAGCCGCACGCTCCAATCCCACGTATTTAAAAGAATTGATTTGGCGTGAGTTTTTTATGCAAATTCTATGGCATTTTCCCCATACTGCTTCCAAAAGCTTCAAACCGGCCTACGATCGAATTTTGTGGCGTAACAATGAGGAAGAATTCCAACGTTGGTGCGAAGGAAACACAGGCTACCCCCTCGTAGATGCTGGGATGCGCGAACTCAATCAAACCGGCTATATGCATAATCGTTTACGAATGTTGGTAGGGAGCTTTTTGTGCAAACACTTGTTAATTGACTGGCGCTGGGGAGAAGCTTATTTTGCTGAAAAACTTCTCGATTATGAAATGTCAAGCAATGTTGGAAACTGGCAATGGGTAGCAGGATGTGGTGTAGATGCCGCTCCCTACTTCCGAATCTTTAATCCCACCTCGCAAGTCACCAAGTTTGACAAAGAATTAAAATACATTAATAAGTGGGTGCCCAATCATCAAGAACTGGATTACCCCCAACCAATGGTGGAGCACAAAATGGCGCGAGAACGCTGTTTAACCACGTATAAATCCGCCTTAAATCCACAATGAGGGGGGTAAAAAAAGAACATCTTCCTCAAAAAATTTGCCCCAGTTGCCAACGCCCATTCACCTGGCGCAAAAAATGGGAAAGGGATTGGGATAACGTAAAATACTGTAGCAAAAAATGCAAACCTTAAAAAAAACAGCACTCGTTTGGTTTCGTAACGATTTACGAACCTTGGATCACTATGGGCTTTCCACAGCAACTGCTTCGCACGAAAAAGTTATAGCCTACTACAGTTTCGATCCCAGACACTATGCCACAACAAAATGGGGTTTTAAAAAAACCGAACGCTATAGAGCGCACTTTCTTATCGATACGGTGCGGGACCTTCAACAAAGACTGAGGGAACTTAATATTACACTCATTGTAGACCTAAACACCCCTGAAACTGGACTGTCCCAAGTCATTGCAGCGCATCAAGTAGAAACGGTGTACTTGCAAGAAGAGTGGACGACAGAGGAAACAAAAGTGGTAGCAGCATTACAAACACTATGCCCCACGGTAGCATGGGAAACCTTTTATGGACAATTCCTTTTCCCGCCCACTAAAATTCCTTTTGCGGTAGAAAACATGCCCGAGGTATTCACCGCCTTTCGTAAAAAAGTAGAAAAATACACTAACCCACCGGCACTAATCCCTCCTCCTAAAGCAATGCCCCAAGACAACTTATTGGCGGCAACCTATGAAATTCCTAAGCTTGAAACGCTAGGACTTAGTGATTTCGAAAAAGACAAACGCTCAGCCTTTCCCTTTGACGGTGGAACAACCGCAGGCCTTCACCGGATGCAAGAGTATTTTTGGAATACCAAAAAGCTCTCCTATTACAAACAAACCAGAAATGGTCTTGTGGGGGTGGACTACAGTTCAAAATTCTCCCCTTGGTTGGCCAATGGTGCGCTTTCTCCAACAATGATTTATTGGGAAGTTAAACGCTATGAAAAAAAGGTAGACAAAAATCAATCTACCTACTGGTTGGTGTTTGAGCTGTTGTGGCGGGATTTCTTTAAATACATTTCTTTAAAACACGGCAATAAAATTTTTCAACAAGAAGGAATCCTAAATCGGGCTTACCACTGGGACAATAGCCCTAAAAAATTTGTGCAATGGGCCGAAGGGGAAACCCACGAACCCTTTGTTAATGCTAATATGCTTGAACTTAAGCATACAGGATGGATGAGCAATCGTGGCCGACAAAATGTAGCCAGTTATTTTGCAAAAAACCTCTTACTCGACTGGCGCATGGGGGCGGCCTATTTTGAAGCCCTACTTCTGGATTACGACGTGCACAGTAACTATGGAAACTGGATGTACGTGGCAGGTGTTGGAAATGATCCCCGTGATAGAAAATTTAACGTACAATTCCAGGCGGAACGCTATGACACCAAAGGGGCATTTCAAAAGCTGTGGTTACAACTCAACTTATTTCCATGAAAATCCGACTGCTACTAGGAGATCAATTAAACCCAAAACACTCGTGGTTTACAACTGTGGAAGCTAATACCTGCTACGTTATGATGGAAATGCAGCAGGAAACCAACTATGTAGAACACCATATTCAAAAAGTTGTAGCCTTTTTTGCGGCCATGCGCAACTTTGCAAAAGACTTAGAAAAGCAAGGACATCAGGTGCACTATATTCCCTTAGATGCGCCAGAAAACACGCAGAGCCTTACGGAAAATCTCTCCTATTGTTTTCAGCACTTTAATGCCAGTAGCTTCGAATATCAATGGCCAGATGAATTCCGATTAGACCAACAGCTAAAGGAATTTACACAGCAACTTGACCTTCCTGTAAATACTGCGGACACCGAACATTTTCTTACGTCAAGAACAGATTTACAATTCTTTTTTGAAGGAAAAAAACAACGCATCATGGAGTTCTTCTACCGTGATATGCGAAAAAAATACAACCTCCTTATGCAGGGCGAGCAACCCGAAGGCGGACAGTGGAATTATGACAAGTCCAATCGTAATAAGTGGAAAGGAACCCCCGAAATTCCCCCTCCTTATCACCCCAAAACCAGCTCCCTTGAGCCCCTAGTGCAGCTATTAGAAAATCAAGGAATACAAACATTCGGTACTATTGATACCTCATATTTCTTATTCCCCACTACGGTGGAAGAAGCACAGGCACAGCTGGACTACTTTTGTACCCATTTGCTCTGCCACTTTGGAGACTATCAGGATGCGATGCATACCGAGCAATCCAACTTGTTTCACGCGCGTATTTCCTTTGCCCTAAATGCTAAGATGCTTCACCCCTTAGAAGTGGTAAAAACTGCAATTGATGCCTATCGCAAAACCCCTGAAATTATAAGCCTCTCACAAACCGAGGGCTTTGTCCGACAAATTATTGGCTGGCGAGAATATATGCGCGGCATCTACTGGGCCGAAATGCCAGAGTATAAAGCGAAAAATCACCTGGAAAACACCAACCCCCTCCCCGATTTTTATTGGACAGGGAAAACCAAAATGAGTTGTTTGCAACACAGCATCAACAATTCCCTAGAACACGCCTATGCACATCACATTCAACGCCTGATGATTACTGGTAATTTTGCCCTGTTAGCTCAAATCCACCCCGACGCTGTGGACCAATGGTACCTGGGGGTGTATGCCGATGCTATCGAATGGGTACAACTGCCCAATACACGAGGTATGAGCCAGTGGGCAGATGGTGGTATTGTGGCCACAAAGCCGTATATCTCAGCGGCAGCTTACATCAACAAAATGGGAAATTACTGCGGGAGTTGCATTTACAATAAATCGCAGCGTACAGGGGAAACCGCCTGCCCTTTTAACAGTCTCTATTGGAATTTCCTCGACGACAAAAAAGAGCTGCTAAAAAATAACAATCGTATGAGTATGATGCTGCGCTTGTTAGAAAAAATACCCGCAGAAGAGTTGTATGAAATCAAATCACGAGCTGCTACTATCATTGCCAATCCAGATGCCTATTGATCCTACCCCTACAGCTTTGGTTTGGTTAAAACGTGACTTGCGACTCCACGATCACGACGCACTCTATGCGGCCCTTAAAAACCATAAAAAATGCTTGTTGCTCTATGTGTTTGAAACCGATGTGTTCAGTGACCCCCACTACAGTCCCCGTCACCTCAATTTTATTAAGCAGTCACTTTTAGACCTCAACAAACAACTGGAACACTACCAAACTGAGGTGCTCTGCCTTAAAGGAACACTACTGGAGGTGCTCGAAAAGTTATCCGTTCTGCTGCCCTTGCAAGCCCTGTATTCCCATCAAGAAACTGGAATTGCAGTAACTTATGAACGGGATAAAAAAGTAAAACGCTGGTGTGCCAAACACCAACTTCAATGGACTGAATTTGGTCAACAAGGGGTTGTTCGTGGATTAAGAAATCGAAAAGGATGGCGCAAGCAATGGGAGAACTTTATGGCGCAGCCTCAAAAACAGTTCCTCCCCAAAGGGCAACAATTGGTGCACTGGAACACCATAGAAGCACTGTACAAACAGTTTACTCCAGCTGATTTAAGTGTGACCGCTACTCCTAAAATGCAAGAAGGAGGGCCCAGCCCAGCCAAGCGCTATTTGGACAGTTTTTTTAACAAGCGCTACATCAACTATCAAAAACACATTTCTAAACCCAAGCAATCTCGTGTAAGCTGCAGTAGACTTTCGCCCTACATTGCCTATGGAAACCTCTCTATGCGTAGCGTAGTACAACGCCTTGCGCAACAGTCCGGTAGCAAACTCCCCTTTGCCCTTCGTGCGTTTGGGTCGCGCTTGCGCTGGCAGGCCCACTTCATTCAAAAATTTGAAATGGAATGCAGCATGGAATTTCAAAGTATTAATTACGGGTACCACCAGCTAGAAAAACCCCTAAACACCAGCTATATAACGGCATGGGAAAAAGGAAAAACTGGGGTACCCATTGTGGATGCTGCCATGCGGTGTTTGGTGGCCACTGGTTACCTAAATTTTCGAATGCGTGCCCTAGTGGTTTCATTTTTTACCCATTTGCTATGGCAACCCTGGCAGGCCAGTGCACTCTTTTTAGCACAACACTTTTTAGATTTTGAACCTGGAATACACTTTCCTCAATTGCAAATGCAGGCAGGAGAAACCGGTATTAATACCCTACGTATTTATAATCCTGTAAAAAATGGCATCGATCACGACCCCACTGGGGAGTTTGTAAAACAATGGGTGCCCGAACTGGTGTCCTTGCCCGACACCCTTGTTCACCATCCTTGGGAAATGACCCCCATGGAAGTAGCCCTATACAACCTTACTTTGGGTATTGATTACCCCAAACCTATAATAGACCTAAACAAAACACGCCAACAAGCCAGTGAGGTTTTGTGGAAGATGCAAAAACAATCTCAGGTGGTACAGGAAAGTAAACGTATTTTACGGCAACACACCCTTCCCAACCGTACAACACAATAAGTATGAAAAAACGAAAGGCACTTAGCGAAAAAGAAATTGACAGAATTATTGAAATGGCCTGGGAAGATCGTACCCCTTTTGATGCCATTCAATTACAATTTGATTTAAAAGAACAAGAGGTCATTACCCTAATGCGCAGAGAAATGAAACCCAAAAGTTTTAAAATGTGGCGGGAACGGGTACAGGGCCGAAAAACAAAACATCTTAAAAGTAGAACTTCAGATGTAGACCGCTTTAAATGCTCGCGGCAACGGAATATTTCTAACAATAAAATCTCAAAACGATAACGGCAGATTTTTGAACTTTAGAAGTATGCCACCAAACAAAACACAGCCTACCAATGCAAGTGTTAAGGATTACATTGCAGCAATTGAGGAGGAAACCCAAAAACAAGATGCACTGCAACTTGCTGCATTAATGCAAAAAATTACCCAAGCTCCCCCAAAAATGTGGGGAACCAGCATTATAGGTTTTGGACACTACCACTACAAATATAAAAGTGGACGGGAAGGCGATTGGTTTTTAACAGGTTTTGCACCCAGAAAAACTGCAATTAGTCTCTACTTAATGTGCGACCTATCTCATAAAGCACTTGATTTTAACAACTTGGGCCAATACAAAAAAAGCGTTGGTTGCCTCTACATCAAACGTTTGGAATTGATCAAACTATCGGTGCTGGAACAACTCCTTCGAAAAAGTATCCAACTCACGTTGGAACAGCATCCGTCTTAAACCCGTTCTATTTTGGCGCCCAACTGCTGCAAACGCGGAACAATATGCTGGTACCCGCGATCAATTTGTTCGATGTTGTGGATGGTACTTTCTCCCTGAGCTGATAGTGCTGCAATAAGCAATGAAATACCCGCTCTAATATCGGGAGACGTCATGGTGGTTGCTTTGAGCTGGGATTTAAAATTATGACCAATTACTGTGGCGCGGTGGGGATCACACAAGATTATTTTTGCTCCCATATCAAGCAACTTATCAACAAAAAATAAACGGCTTTCAAACATTTTTTGGTGCACCAACAAACTGCCCCGTGCTTGGGTTGCGGTAACAAGGATGACACTTAATAAATCTGGCGTAAACCCGGGCCAAGGAGCATCGGATACTGTAAGTATGGACCCATCTATATCACTTTGGATTTCATAGCCCTCTTCATGCGCTGGAATAAACATATCATCCCCTTGTCGCTCAATTTGAATTCCCAATTTTCTAAATACACTGGGAATTTGTCCCAAGGCTTCCCAAGACACGGATTTTATGGTTAATGCGCTGCGCGTAAGCGCGGCTAAGCCAATCCAGCTGCCTATTTCAATCATATCGGGCAGCACACGGTGGGTCGTCCCATTAAGCCTTGCAACACCTTCAATAGTAAGCAAATTAGAACCGATACCCGTGATCTTTGCTCCCATACGATTAAGCAGGGCACACAATTGCTGAAGGTAAGGTTCACAAGCGGCATTGTAAATGGTAGTTGTTCCTTCCGCCAATACCGCGGCCATAACCACATTAGCAGTTCCGGTTACTGAGGCTTCGTCTTGAAGGATATACGCCCCTTTAAGGGCTTTGGCGGTTACACTGTAAAAGTAATTCTCGGCATCATATTCAAAGTGAGCGCCTAATTTTATCATCCCCTCAAAATGAGTGTCTAAACGTCGGCGACCAATTTTATCACCTCCAGGTCGTGGGATACAGCCTACGCCAAAACGCGCCAACATTGGACCCACAAGCATAACGGAACCTCTTAAGGCTTTAGCCAAGGTGCTAAACTCTGGGGTTTTTAAAAAATCGAGATTTACGGCATCTGCTTGAAAATGACAAACATCGGGAGCAGTCCTATCAACCTTAACGCCCATTTGTGCCAACAAATGAATAAGCTTGTTAACATCTACAATATCAGGGATGTTTTCAATAGTGACCCTTTCATCGGTCAAAAGTACAGCGGCTATTATTTGTAAGGCTTCATTTTTAGACCCCTGTGGGGTAATGGCGCCCTCTAGGCGATGTCCTCCAGAGATTACAAAGCTTCCCATGCTTTTTAGTACCGTTTGCGTTTTTTACTACGTTGTTTGTGATGGTGCTTGGGGCCGTTACCGTTTTTCGACTTAATCTTGAGGAGTTCACTCGACTCTGTTAATGGGAGTTGAGAGGCCGCAACTTTGAGTTTGCCATCGGACAGCTCTTCTAAGTGGGCATGAATCACCACATCTTCAACAGTGTCTTTGTTCCAATTGAGGAAGCATTTTTTCATGTGGTTGGCAATGGTAAACACCAAAGCATCTTTCATGTCGCCTTCTTCCCAACCTATAGCTACATCAATCATCCGCAATATGTTATTGCCATAAAAGCGGTACTTATTGTTGTTTTTAGGATAGTCCAAACGCTCTGGACGGGCTTCTAACACCTCGCGCTCGGGCAAGTCAAAAGGAGCATCAACGTCCAACTGAAAATCAGACATGATAAAGAGTTGATCCCAAAGCTTGTGCTGAAAATCGGGCACGTCACGAAGGTGTGGGTTTAAGTTCCCCATCACTCCGATGATGGCTTTGGTTTGTTTGTTGCGTTTTTCGCGATCGGATTCCTCGGTAACCTGCTGTATCATCTTATGGATGTGCCGGCCGTATTCGGGAATAATTAATTTCTCGCGATCCGTATTGTATTGTAATGAAATCATAAAAATTGAGTAGCTGAAATGGGTTCAACCGCAAAATAGTAAAAATTACACAGCTGTTGTAAAAATTTACCCACTTTAAAGCGTAATAACGTCTTGGAGTTGTTCTACTTTTTTGTAAATGGCAATAACAGCCTCGGGATTCGCCATATTGGTGGTTATGCTCATACTGATGTAAGCGCCTTTAGACGATGGTTTTAAATTGATGGTGGCCCCCGAAGAATCAAACATCTCTTCGAGCTGGTGCTGACTGGAACTTCCCTTCTTAAATATAAATTTAAACATATACTCACCAGGCCATGGCTGTGAATTTTGTAATTGTTCATGAAATCGGGAATAAAAATCTGCTCGGGAGTCGTCAGTTACCATGTAGGCGTTATTTTTGTGTAAAGATACTGTTTTACAGTTTAGGGGAAAATACGCGAAAAAAGAATGAAAGTAGTCATCAGTGGAAGTCCTGGAAGTGGGAAAACATCAGTAATTAATGCCTTACGTGAAAAGGGCCATCATTGCTATGATGAAGTGTCCCGTTCGGTTATCCAATGGGGAGCAGAACAGGGGTATAAGAACTACTTTCTAGAAGCGCCAGTGGCGTTTAGTGAAAAAATTTGGACTGCGCGTATGGAACAATACAACCAAGCAACACAGCAGCAACACTTGCACCGGTATAGCTTTTTAGACCGTGGATTACACGATTCTGTGGCCTATTTGCATTACCTCAACCAGCAGCACGACTCCTGGGAAGCCCAACTGCAACAGCATACATACGATAAGGTATTTTTACTTCCACCTTGGGAAGCCATTTACACCAAAGACCAACAACGGCTAGAGGATTTTAGTACAGCTAAGGCCCTGTACCCCCATCTGAGCACGATCTACAAAAAATATCACGCAGCAGTGTGGGAAGTCCCTGCGGATACTGTTCAAGCACGGGTGGAATTTATTTTACAAACCCTAGAAAATGAACAGTCCTGAAGCCCTACTGCAACAACACTGGGGATACGATAATTTTCGTCCCCATCAAAAACCTCTTATAGCTGCGGCTTTAAAAGGAAAGGACTGCATAGGTGTACTGCCCACTGGTGGTGGAAAATCCATTTGTTATCAAATACCTGCACTGGCACAAGGAGGGCTTACGCTGGTTATCTCCCCTTTGATCGCCTTAATGGAGGACCAAATTACACAACTACAGCAACGCAATATTAGGGCCATGAGTTTTAGTAGTAAAGGCGACTACAGCATAGACCAACAATTTGACAATGCCCATCACGGAAAGTTTAAACTGCTATACCTTTCACCAGAGCGTTTAAATCAAGAACAATTTATAAAACGCCTGTCCCAATTGCCCATTCATCTTGTGGCGGTAGATGAAGCCCATTGCATTTCAGAATGGGGACATGACTTTAGACCCGCTTACCGCGAAATTGCGCGTCTTAGAGAACAACTCCCTGATATTCCCTTTATGGCTGTCACAGCCACAGCAACGCCAAAGGTAATTGATGACATACAACGCAACTTAAACCTAACGCAGCCCAAAGTAATTCAGGCATCCTTTAAACGTGAAAATATCGCCATTGAACACCATGATACTGTTGATAAAATGGGGTTCCTTCAATACTATTTAAAAGGGACTACAGCACCAACGATAGTATACACTTGGACAAGAAAGTCCACTGAACAAACGGCCAGTTTACTTCAAAATGCTGGCATTAAGGCCACCTACTTTCACGGTGGCTTAACCTTTGAAGAAAAACAATTACGCTTAGAAGCCTGGAAAAACGAGTCCCTTCCTGTAATGGTGGCTACCGCTGCTTTTGGGATGGGTATTGACAAGTCTAATGTTCGAAATATCATCCACCTGACCCTCCCAGAAAGTTTAGAAAGTTACTACCAACAAATTGGACGTGCAGGACGGGACGGTCAGCCCTCAAAAGCAATACTCCTTAAAAATGAAAACGACAAGGACTGGGCAAAACGAAGAACCCAACAACAAATACTCCATCCAAACACCGTTAAAAAAGCCTATAAAGCCCTTAACAATTACCTGCAAATACCCTACGGTGAAGGGAGTGGTGCGTCCTACACCTTAAACTTTTCTGACTTTTGTAAACATTATGAACTCCCACCTCAAAGTGTTTGGGCATTTTTAAGCGTTTTAGAAAAAGAAGGGGTATGCAATTGGAAACAGCAGCAAAACAATGAACTCCTAGTCCGTGTACTGCTTCCTCCCGCACGATTTACCACCATAGTATCCCCAGCTTCCCCCACTGCACAATTGGTAGAATTTCTCAGCAGAACACATCACGATTTGTACCACAAAAGTGTAGCTATTAGTCCCCAAGACATAGCAAAGCACCTAGGAGTACACCTCCAGCAAGTGCAACACGCACTGCAACAATTACAACAGCTTGGAGGCATTGACCTTTCAAATACAACAAATACTATACGCCTTCATTTTTTAGCACCTAGGGCCGATAATTATACCTTATCCCCCCTGCTGAAAAACTTAAAACAACGCAACAAGGTGTATCAAGAAAAGCTAATGACGCTATTAGATTTTGCTTTTTCAGACACCAAATGCAAGCAACAGCAACTTCTAGCATATTTTGGAGAAGATAATACTACGCCCTGTGAACAATGCACTGCTACTAGCTGTTGCACCCCTCTTAGCAGTGAGCAAGTGCAACAACAGCTATTGGAAGCAGTTCAAAAAAAGCCCCATTCCTGGCAGGAGCTTCAGGCATTGTTTCCAACGCAAACTGCTGTATTAGTTAGTATCTTGCACCACATGGAAGCAACAGGACATTTATTTCTTAACCTAAACCAACAATGGGACTATGGCAGCAAACACTAGAATAATCTTTTTTGGCACCCCTGAATTTGCAGTACACTGTTTGGAGGCCTTGGTAGCGACGCAACAAAATATTGTTGCTGTAGTAACCGCCCCTGACCGAAAAGCAGGACGTGGAAAAAAATGGCGTTCTTCAGCGGTATGCCTTGCAGCCAAAGCACATGGACTACCGGTGCTACAGCCAGAAAATCTTAAAGCCCCCGAGTTTCTCGCTGCACTCAGAGCTTATGACCCTACCCTTATGGTTGTGGTGGCCTTTCGTATGTTGCCAAAGCAGGTGTGGTCTATCCCGAAAAAAGGCTGCTTTAACCTTCACGCCTCACTGCTGCCCCACTATCGCGGTGCAGCACCCATTAACTGGGCAATTATCAATGGTGAAACCGAAACAGGACTCACCACCTTTTTGATTGACGAAAAAATTGATACTGGACAAATCCTCCTGCAGGAAAAAATACCCCTTGACCCCCAAACTACTGCAGGGAGTTTACACGATACACTTGCAACACAAGGAGGAACGCTTATTCTGAAAACAATTGAAACCCTAGAAACACAAAGCCGTACACCCCAAGCACAACCCCTTACGGGCGATTTTAAACTTGCCCCCAAACTAACCAAAGAAAACACCCGGATTCGTTGGGAGCAAGAACTCCCTAAAATTGAAGCCTTAATTCGGGGGCTTTCCCCTTATCCAGGAGCATGGACAACAGCTATCACCGCAACAGAAGAATTTACTTTTAAAATATTTAAGTCAAAAATTTTACTCGAAAACCACCATCACGAAACCGGCACTTTAGTAGTGGCCGATAAAAAGATACAAATTGCCCACCCTAGTGGTTGGCTACTATGTGAGGAATTGCAGTTGCCCAACAAACGCCGTATGACCGCCCTTGAGCTGCTAAATGGTTATGATTTTGATGTAAAAACACGGGTGAAATAGGCATATTATTAACAAATGCCCTGTTTTATTAACAATACCGGCGATTTCCCCCCATTTTACTTGGGTCTTAGGGCAAAGCGTTTAAATTTGTTAACTGTATAACCAAATAAACTTATAAATTATGAACAAAACAGAACTCATCGATGCAATGGCAGCAGATGCTGGTGTATCAAAAGCAGCAGCTAAGAAAGCACTAGAATCTTTTCTAGGAAATGTTAGCGGTACGCTTAAAAAAGGAGGCCGTGTGTCTTTAGTAGGATTCGGATCTTGGTCGGTATCTAAAAGAGCCGCTCGTGAAGGTCGTAACCCACAAACTGGTGCAACCATTCAAATTGCAGCTAAAAACGTTGTGAAATTCAAAGCAGGAGCTGAATTATCAGGGAATGTAAACTAATTTTACCAAAAAAAATTAAAAAGCCCCTATACGGGGCTTTTTTTGGCTCCTAACCCAAGTATCCTCCTGATGTACAGAAATAAATTACTTATCGCTACTCCTGAAACCTTTGGAGATCCTCACTTTAACAGAAGTGTGATACTATTGGTAGATTCTACCACGTCTGGGCATATGGGATTTATTTTAAACAAGCCCCTAGACTATAAACTTAACGATGTGTTGGAGGGAGTTCAACAAAAATTTCCCTTATACTACGGTGGCCCTGTAGAACCGGACAACCTTTTTTACCTCCACAAACTGGGCAACAGCCTGAAAGGCAGTATTCCCATCAACGACGACTTGTTTTGGGGCGGTGATTTTGATGCTCTAAAGCAGGGGCTTAAAGACAATACCATTGGCACTTCTTCTGTACGATTTTTCTTGGGGTATTCGGGATGGGCAGGTGGCCAATTGGATGAAGAAATGACCAGTAAAACCTGGGTGATGACCGATAATTTGCCTACTGCTAAACTATTTAAAGAACAGCCAAAAGCCCTGTGGCGTAACGCTATGGTTGGTTTAGGAGGTGCCTATCTACTTTGGGCCAATGCACCCAACAATCCGCAACACAACTAAAGTGTTGCTAAAAAAGCTTTAAACAAACTGGGCAGCACCCTTGCTTTATAATTGGTTTTCCTATACAGGGTTACCGGTTGCAATCCTGTTTCTAAACTGAGTAGGGCGAGTTCTTCGGCTTTTTGCAATTCAAAAGGAGAAAAAGCCACCGTATCAAATTCAAATTCGGACTGCTTTTGCAACCATTCATTAAAACTACTCGTCAGGGAGTGCGTAACCGTTTTTGTAGGCATGGGGGTTTGAATTCGTCCTTCTGTAAAAGCATAAAGATTCCCTTTAGCACTCCCAAGAATTTCTTTTTTGGTATTTAACAACAAACAGTCTGTATAGCCATTTTCATAAGCAAATATGTTGGCCCAGGCTGCAAATCGTTCTTGTGCATTGAGCAAACTGCTACTGTTGTCCTTCCCTACAAAATAATCCTTGTACAACTCAATGTGTTGCTCTTGCACGGGTTGTGCTGCCAAAGGATGTGCTAGTGGCGTTAGTGTCATGGTATAATCTACCTCTTGCATCGGTTTGGCAGGACTGATCGCCTCTTGCCTGTAAAAATTATACTGGAGTAGATAGGCAGGTGCCGTAGGTGCCTTTTCCACGAGGGTTTCAATCACAGGAGTTAGTTGTTCCATGGTAAAGGTCATGGGAACCTCCACACGAAGCTGCCGCAATTGCGCCATTAATTCGAAATAAGCAGTTTCAAAAAATAATACCTGGCCGTTTTCGATCCGCCACAAGGCTTTGGCCACAGGGCCTTCCAATAACACTTGCAATGCAGGTGAAGGTAGTGTGTTCAGGGAGGAATAATAGCTTCCGTTAAATGACAACATAAGCAGTTACGTTGATCCTAAAATTTGTTTTAGATCAGCGATGGCATTATCCCAAAGCATGCGTGATTCTTCCATTTCGTCTTCCGTTGTAAAATCGGTGACAATAAGGGATACATCTTTGGTTATGTCATCTACCTGAATAAAAAACTCAAAATAGTAGTCTTCACCTTCGTCGTCATCCCATTGGAAGCGAACTTTTTCGTTGGCTTTTTTGGAGAGTAATTTGGCTGTTTCTTCACTGTCGTCCCAAATAAATGTAAATTCCTCACCACGGGAGTTAACATTATCTGCAAACCATTCTGACAGCCCCGAGGGGGTAGAAAGGTATTGAAACAACAGTTGGGGGGAAGATTGTATGGTAAATTCTATACTGTATTTTGATTTTTCACTCATGGGATTGTGTTTCAGGGGTAATATAAAAAAAAACTCCACTTTTCACTTCATGGAAAAATTATTTTTGAAGTTTTTGTGCCAAAATGAATATGTTGCTATCTTTGGCGCCTCTGGCGAGGTAGCTCAGCCGGTTAGAGCGTCGGATTCATAACCCGGAGGTCGGGAGTTCAAGTCTCCCTCTCGCTACAAAGCAAAACACCCAACAATTTCTTGTTGGGTGTTTTGTATTAATGTCCTATTGTTTTATTGCTTTCGTCCTGCGCTAACCGCGGTAGTACTTCCCGAAGAGGGCGGTGTGTAGCCCGTATTGGGACTAACCAACGTTTGTACACTAACTGCTGGTGTTGATGTAGTATAATTTGCTCGAGATTGTAGTGGAGCATTGGTGCCATACATACGATAGTTTGCTGCATTAGAGCCCTTGTTGGGGTAGGCATTTACTGAAGGTACAGTAGATGCCCCATACGCATAGCCCACCTTGGGTTGCTGCTTTACGGATTCATAAACAACACCACTGGAGCGCAATGATTTAATTACCGATTTAAGGCTCTTAACAGGCCTTGTTGTTGCCTTACTGGAGACAGTCGCTTTACGGTCAACGCCTGCAACGGTATACTTTAAACTGGTGGCATTAAACGTAGTGTTTCCATCGTAAAATTTTTCTTCTAAGGATTCATTTAAATTTCTAAGGGTTTGGTTTATAAACCATTGCTCCTGAAAGTACGCCATGCGATAAACATCCACAGGACTGTACATAAAGCCATTTAATGCATTGAAAAAAGGTGTGCTATTTCGGGGGATATACCATTCGAAACTGGCTACACTTAAGAAAAGTGATTGCTTCCAGTCCATCCAAGTTAAAAAACGGTTATTGTAGAGCTCCCAATGGGTATTCCATCCCTTTTTTCGCAGTCCATTAAGACTAAAATACCGCAAGTACCATGTAGGGCTTTGCTGGGTGACATACAAAAAATAGTCTTCGACTAAGGTGTCATTATTTAAGAAAATATTTCTGGCACTAATGGGGTCATTCGCGATATTTAATGTGTAAGTGAGCTGATATTTTTCAGTAATGCTAGCAGCATATTCCTGAAAGTTTTGAGCGTTTACTGAAGTAAAACACAACAGAATAAAGAGTAAGAAGCTGTTTTTCATTGTTTTAATACACTCTAAATATACCGATTTTTAACAAATTGAACGCTATAGTTTATTGCATTAATCCCTATTTTTGAAATAAATGAAATTGAAGACACTATATTTAAGGCAATCACTTGTTCTTGCAATGCTATTCAGTGTATGGGTAGGCTGTAGTAAGAATGAATCTGAAGCAGAAGAAGAAATTGTCGCAGCAGAAGAAGAACAACTCCCCAGTTGTGTGGACTATTCCAGTGTAGTTCAGGATGATTTAATGACGTACTGGAACCTATTTGTAGAAGATGTCAAGTGTTCCCGTGGTGGCCCCGATTATGGAGCATCACACAATGCTGTGAGTGTTCGTTTTGTGGTGCTTACCCCACAACAACAAGCTTCGGGTGTAACTCCGGATCACGCAGGCTTTTCTACCTTTAATGGATATTGTTTTTCAGACATCGTAGATATTGGGGTGATTAAAGACTTTTGGGAGGACTACAACGAAATCCAAAAGTTATGGTTGATGTACCACGAATTTGGACACGATGTATACCGCTATGAGCACAGTTCAGACCCAAGCGACATCATGTGGCCCTCAGTGCCACGAAGTGATGTAAAAATCAACGATTTTATAGAAGCAAAAAACAGGTTTATTCGCCGTGATTTTGAAGGCGTGCGTTATATCCAGTGCCCTGACCTAGATTAAGCTAGGCTGCCTGCCCAGAATTAAAACGTTCTAAACGAGGATTCATCACTGAAAACCACAGGGGCGGAACCATAGCCACTAACATAGACGTAGGATACCCCCAAGGCAATTGAGGGCTCTCGGTCTTGTTTTCTAAAATTTGATATTTTTTATTCGCTCGATGGTGGTGATCACTGTGCCGGGTGAGTTCATACAGTACCAATCGGCCAACGATGTGGTTTGAATTCCAAGAGTGCTCTGGAAGTACACGCTCATAACGTCCGTTGTCCCTCATTTTCCTTTGTAACCCATAATGTTCGATGTAGTTAATGGTTTCCAGCATAAGAACAGACACCACTGCCACAGCACTGCCAAAACCAACGGCTACTAGTCCAAAGAGTCCTCCAAGTAAGGCCAAATACCCCAATTGAAAAAGGGTGTAATAAAACATATCATTTTTAGGAGAAAAGAAACTTTTCTGCTGTTGTCGGAGTAATTGTTGCTGAATTCTCCAGGCGTTTCGATACTGCCCAACAATGGAAGTGATCCAAAACCCGTACACGGTTTGCTGTTTTTTTGCACTTGCGGGATCTTCGGGTGTGGCCACATTTTTGTGATGACCAAAATTGTGTTCAATATAAAAATGCATATACAAGGAAGGAAACAATAACAGTTTTGCCAAATAGCGTTCGGGAGTTGTCATCCGATGCCCCAATTCGTGGGCCACGTTAATACCGTTAGTTGCCAATAAAATGCCCAAGGACAGTACACGCCCTAGCTGCTCCACTGGGGTAGCGGTTGTTGTTACTAAGTCTGAAATACCGTAGAGCGTTAATCCAATAACAAATGGAATATTGATGTACAATAGCAGGTCAAAAAGAATATTGTTTAAACGCGCTTCTTTGGTAGTGGCATCATAGGTTTCATCCCGCTGATCAAAAACGATCTCAAGTAAGGGAATACACCCAAAGGCATAAATGACGGTTGCAAAGGTCCACCATCCATCATAACGGAATGCAAAAATAGTAACTAGAGGAATGGTATAGGCTAGGAGGTATTTTAAATCACGCAACATAGATCCAATTTTTCAGAACTAAATGTAGTAATTATTTTAATTTCAAGCGTTTTGGACTGGTGCGATACTTATAGATTACGTTGAGTACCAAGCCCGTAATAATACAAAACGTTCCCAAAAGGGATAAAAAAGTATAGGTTTCTCCAAATATAAAAAGACCAAAACTGAGTGTGAAAAAAACCTCAACATACTTAAATGGTGCCACCAAATGTGCATTGTAAATTTGAAAGGCTTTGGTCATAAAGTACTGCCCAAAAAAGCCAAAAATTCCCAAACTTAGCATCCAAAGGAGGTCCTCAGTTTTCGGGGGAACATAGTCTAAAAGCATTCCACCCAAACCCACAAGGGTAGCAATGAGCATAAAATAATGCACTACTACTAGCGGGTGCTCTCGTGTTCCTATTTTACTAATGATAATGTACACCAAAGCACTAAAAGCAGCGCAGAGCATAATTAGTATAAATCCAAAATAACCAATACTAGGATCAAATCCCTTTACCAGCAGCACGCCTGAAAATGAAAGTAGTAGAAACAGCCATTGCAGCGGGGACATTTTTTCTTTTAAAAAAAGTACTGCTATTACAGCGGTGAAAATGGGGGCTACATAACGAAGCGAAACAGCAGACCCCAACGAAATGTAATTTAAAGAAGCAAAGAAAAGTACCATAGACGTAGCGCCCGACAGCCCACGAGCAACAAGCAAATACCGGTGCTTCCCCCACATAGGCACTTTTTGAACAGATAAAATAGATGTGGTGAGTACCAGGGTGCCAATAGACCTAAAAAACACTAGCTCAAAAGTAGGATAGTCTACCAGGTATTTCAAGAGGAGGTTCATGATGGTGAAGGACAACACACTCCATAACATAAAGGCAATAGCACGCGGGTAAGGATTCAAAAATTAGTTCTTTTTTCAAAGATCACAATAATCATTGGAACCCTATTAATTTATTATTAGAAACTCTTGCTTCGGAAGGAATAGTGTACATTTATACTTTACATTCACTATAACACAAAACGCTATCGCTTCAGCAACTCCCGATCTCTTCTATTTTATTGTCGCCCTTACTGCAGCAGCGTTACTGGGCATTGCAAAATCAGGGATTAAAGGGATCGCTGTGGTTATTGTTACCCTTATGGCCATCAGCTATGGCGCCAAGGTCTCCACGGGAATTCTTATGCCCTTACTGGTGGTAGGAGACATTTTTGCCATATCCTATTACCGCAAAGAAGTACAATGGCATTACATCAAAAAACTAATGCCTACCATGGTGTTGGGCGTGCTACTAGGAGTGTATGTTGGAGAACGTATCCCAGCCCTACTTTTTAAAATTGGCATGCTGGGAATTATCATTAGCAGTGTGGTGTTTATGCTCTATTGGGATTCCAAAAAAGAAAAGAAAGTCCCCACACATTGGTCCTTTGCGGCGAGTTTTGGAATACTATCAGGCTTTACTACTATGATTGGAAATCTTGCGGGGGCCTTCACCAGCATTTACTTTTTAGCACACCGCCTGCCCAAAGCGGCCTTTATAGGGACGGCTGCCTGGTTGTTTTTTATTATCAACATCTTTAAAAT
Organism: Flavobacteriales bacterium; assembly: GCA_011526365.1. Classification (GTDB taxonomy): domain Bacteria; phylum Bacteroidota; class Bacteroidia; order Flavobacteriales; family Flavobacteriaceae; genus RFYP01. The sequence goes on along the minus strand of WTIO01000018.1, from coordinate 15,950 downwards.
TCCCTTCCATATTTGGGTTTGGGAAACCATCACCTGGGACTCCTTAACAATAAGCCTAAAATTACTCCCTGCTTTGGTTGCTGGACTTGTGCTAGGAGTTGTTTTAGTAAAGCGTATTCAGGAGCACAACTACCGTATTTTAATCTTGTACTTTACCCTCTTAGGAAGTATCTTTATGTTTTTAAACTAGTGCCATCATGTATTTCCCTAAAGGCAACAAACTCAACAGTATCCTGCCACTTAGATGCCCCCAATGCCATCGGGGAAAATTTTTAGTCCACCCGCCCTTCAAAATTTTCAAACTAACACGTGTACGCGATACCTGTGACCACTGTGGCCTGAAATTTAAAATTGAACCCAGTTTCTACTACGGCTCAATGTATGTGGCCTATGCCCTAGGGGTAGGCCTGATGGTGGGAACTTCAATAGGCTATTGGCTGCTAAGCTCAAACTTCAGTATTCTTGAGTGTTTTTTATGGGTTTTAGGCTTAATTCTGGCCTTTGGGCCTTTCCTAAATGGCTATGCAAAAATTATTTGGGCAAATTTTTTTATAAATTACGATTCAAATAAAGCCAAAACCAAGTGAAAAAATACATCCTTGCAATAGATGCAGGTACCTCCAGTTCGCGAGCCCTACTCTTTGACCATCAGGGAAACACCGTTGCCTTAGAACAAGAAGAATTTACACAGTATTTCCCACATCAAGGGTGGGTAGAACACGATGCCAATGAAATTTGGGACACCCAACTACGGGTGCTACAACGCCTGCTGCAAAACAGTGGTGTAATCCCTGAGGAAATTGCTGCCGTGGGCATCACCAACCAACGTGAAACTACTGTGGTTTGGGATCGGAAAACAGGAACTCCCGTTGGGAAAGCCATAGTATGGCAAGATAGGCGTACCGCAGATTTTTGTGAACATTTACAGCAGCAAGGGAAAGCACCTCTGTTTTACGAAAAAACAGGACTGGTGTTGGACGCCTATTTTTCGGGAACTAAAATCCGTTGGATCCTTAACAGCAAACCCGAAATTCGAACAGCTGCCGAAAAAGGAACGCTTGCCTTTGGTACTATCGATAGTTGGTTGATATGGAAACTCACCCAGGGGAAAGTTCATGTTACCGATGCTACTAATGCCAGTAGAACACTGCTTTTTAATATTCATACCCAAAAATGGGACGACGAACTCCTGGACTTGCTCGAAGTTCCTGAAAGTCTCCTTGCTAAAGTGGTGGATTCCTCCGAAGTAGTAGGAACTACTGCCGAAGAACTTTTGGGGGCAGCACTCCCCATCGCAGGCATTGCTGGCGATCAACAAGCTGCGCTTTTCGGACAGCTTTGCACGGCTCCCGGTACTGTGAAAAACACCTATGGAACGGGCTGCTTTTGTATTATGAACACAGGAAAAACACCTGTAGTATCAAAAAATAAAATGCTCACAACTATAGCCTATCGCCTCCAAGGAGAAGTAACCTACGCCATAGAAGGTAGCGTATTTATTGCCGGAGCACTAGTGCAATGGTTACGAGATCAAATGCAATTAATTGAATCTGCAGCAGAAATTGAAACCTTGGCCGAAACCGTTACAGATAACGGGGGACTTACCTTTGTTCCTGCCCTCTCAGGCTTGGGAGCACCCCATTGGAATCCCCATGCCACAGGCGCGTTAATGGGAATCACACGAGGTACTTCTAAAGGCCACATTGCACGTGCCGCCCTTGAAGCCATAGCACTGCGTACCCGCGAAATTATTATAGCCATGCAAAAGGATGCTGGCGTAACATTTGAAAGTCTAAAAGTAGATGGCGGGGCTAGCACCAACAACCTGCTAATGCAACTGCAAGCTGATGTGCTTAACACCACGGTAATCCGTCCTAAAAACACCGAAACTACAGCTTTAGGCGCAGCATTTTTTGCTGGCTTAGCGGTAGGCTTTTGGGATTCCTTAGAAGAATTAACGGAACGCTGGGAATACGAACGCAGCTTTCAACCCAATCCTACTACCGATGTAGAAAACATTTTGCAATTGTGGAACAAGCGCATCAACGCCCTACCCTAAGTAATGAATAGAACTAAAAATTTAAAAAAACTTAAAAACCACAAAAAGAAGTGGGACATCATCATTATTGGTGGAGGAGCCAGTGGACTTGGAGCTGCCATAGATGCGGCAAGTAGAGGCTATAAAACCCTACTCCTTGAAAAATATGACTTTGCAAAAGGCACTTCTTCCCGCAGTACAAAACTCGTCCACGGGGGAGTACGGTATCTGCAAAATGGAGACATATCCCTGGTTATAGAGGCTTTAAAGGAGCGGGGTATCATGCGCAATAACGCGCCACATTTGGTCCGTGATTTAAGTTTCGTTATACCTTCTTATGATTGGTGGAACAGCCCGTTTTATGGCTTAGGCCTTAAAATTTACGACCTCATGGCAGGAAAGATGGGTTTAGGCCCCTCCACTATTTTAGACCATAAAGAAACCATAGCCCTAATTCCCAACGTAAAACAAGAAGACTTACGCGGTGGCGTCATTTACCACGACGGACAATTTGACGATGCCCGTATGGCAGTGAGCATAGCCCAAACTGCTGAAAATCATGGGGCCACGTTATTAAACTACGTAGGGGTCACCGGCCTAGAAAAACAAAACGACCTCATCACAGGACTCACAGCAACAGATACCCTAACCAACACAGACTACCAATTAAATGCAAGGGTAGTGATCAACGCCACTGGGGTATTTTCTGATCAAATTCTCCAGCTCGACCAACCGGAAAGTCCGGCAATGATACGCCCCAGTCAGGGAGTGCATTTGGTGCTAGAAAAAAAGTTTTTAAAAGGCCCACACGCAATTATGATTCCCCAAACCTCAGACGGCAGGGTGCTGTTTGCCGTGCCTTGGCATCAACATGTAGTAGTAGGAACTACCGATACGCCTATTGATACCGCCACTGCTGAACCCATACCCCTAGAGGAAGAAATTGATTTTATCCTTGCCAATGCCGCGGCCTACATGACACAAAAACCGAAACGCTCCGACGTAAAAAGTGTTTTTGCAGGCTTGCGCCCTCTTGCCGCTCAAGGCGATAAAAATGAAACGAAAGAAGTTTCACGACATCACAAGGTCATGGTATCCACAGCTGGTTTGGTTAGTGTTATTGGAGGAAAATGGACCACCTATCGAAAGATGGCTGAAGATACCATTGACACCGCTATTCCTGTGGGAGGACTCCCCGAGCGTAAATGCAACACCGAACGTATGCCCATTCACGGCTATGATTTTAATTGTGATTGGGACAACCCCCTACATGTATACGGGAGTGATATTGAAAAAATAATTGCCCTAAACCCAAACGGAAATACTTCTTTAGCTACTACTTTTCACATTACTGAAAATCAAATTCAATGGGCCGTTGAGCAAGAAATGGCCGTCACCCTTGAAGACGTTCTCGCACGTAGAGTCCGAGGGTTATTTTTAGATGCAAAAGAAAGTTTGCGAATTGCCCCAACTGTTGCCCGACTTATGGCAAAATTTATGAATACAAACCAGCAGTGGGAAACGGAGCAATTGAAATCCTTTGAGTCACTTGCGCAAAACTATATATTATGAATATGACCCCCTATTTCGCGGAGCTCTTTGGTACCTTTATGCTACTGCTTTTAGGAGTTGGTATAAATGCCAATTGCAGCCTAAAAGCTACTGCTGCAGAAAAACAGCACAACTGGATTTTAATTAGTTCTGGTTGGGGCCTGGCCGTTTTTGTGAGTGTTTTTATAGTAGGTCAATTTAGCGGTGCTCATCTGAATCCAGCAGTAACCCTAGGGTTGGCAGTAGCTGGAAAATTTTCTTGGCAGCTGGTCCTCGGCTATATAGGCACGCAACTTATAGGAGCATTTTTGGGCGCCTATACCGCCTTTTTTGCCTACAGAGATCACTACAATGCAACCACAGAAGAAGCCACCGTTAGGAGTACGTTTTGTACAGGTCCGCTTATTCGCAACTACAAAAACAACTTTATTACGGAACTCATTGGCACGTTTGTTTTGGTGTTTTGTGCCCTAAGCATTGTTAATCCAAGTATTGCCATTGAAGGGATGGAAGTTGAAAACTTTGGATTGGGCGCTCTGGAAGCGCTACCTATTGGTTTGGTTGTTTGGGTGATAGGTATTGCCTTAGGAGGCGCCACAGGCTACGCCATAAACCCGGCGCGTGATTTAGGACCGCGTTTGGTGTACCAGAGTTTAGCACGGAAAAACAAGGACGCTGATTGGGCCTACAGTTGGGTGCCTATATTTGGGCCTTTTGTAGGGGGAAGTATTGCCGGTGGACTGTATCTTTTTCTCGCCTAATTATTTGGCCACATTTACAGCTCGGGTCTCCCGAATCACAGTCACTTTCACTTGCCCGGGGTAGGTCATGTCGGTTTGAATTTTTTGAGAAATTTCAAACGAAAGCCCTGCCGCTTGTTCGTCAGTCACCTTTTCACTTTCCACCACTACACGAAGTTCGCGCCCTGCCTGAATAGCATACGCTTTGTTTACTCCATTAAAGTCATAAGCGATGTTTTCTAGGTCTTTTAGACGCTGCACATAACTGTCCATCACTTGACGTCGGGCCCCTGGGCGTGCCCCTGAAATAGCATCGCACACCTGAACAATGGGAGATAGTAAGGACGTCATTTCAATTTCATCGTGGTGGGCACCAATGGCGTTGCATACTTCTTTTTTCTCCCCGTATTTTTCAGCCCATTCCATCCCCAATAAGGCGTGAGGCACTTCCGTTTCCTCCTCGGGAACTTTTCCAATGTCGTGCAATAGCCCAGCACGTTTTGCAAGTTTGGCGTTAAGCCCTAATTCGGATGCCATTACACCACACAGTTTGGCAACCTCACGGGAGTGCTGCAAAAGATTTTGTCCATAAGACGAACGGTATTTCATACGCCCTACTACCTTAATCAATTCGGGGTTTAACCCATGAATTCCTAAATCAATTACAGTACGCTTCCCTACTTCTATTATTTCGTTGTCAATTTGTTTACTGGTTTTTCGTACCACCTCCTCAATGCGTGCAGGGTGAATGCGTCCGTCAGTAACCAAACGGTGCAACGCCAAACGCGCAATTTCACGACGTACAGGATCAAAACAGGACAGGATAATAGCTTCGGGGGTATCATCTACAATAAACTCTACCCCTGTTGCGGCTTCAAGTGCCCGAATGTTTCGTCCTTCACGCCCAATAATACGTCCTTTCATATCGTCAGATTCGAGGTTAAACACAGAAACACAGTTTTCCACCGCCTCTTCGGTACCAATACGCTGAATGGTACTCACGATAAGTTTTTTGGCCTCTTGATCTACTGTGAGTTTGGCTTCTTCCAATTGGGTTTGCACATAGCTCATTGCCGAAGCATTTGCGCGATCCTTTAGGGATTGCACCAATTCCTCTTTGGCTTGTTCGGCCGAATAACCAGAGAGCTCTTCCAGCTTTTGAATTTGTTGCTCCAACTGTTGGTCTAAAGTGCGCTTTTGCCCTTCTAGCTTTTCTAGCTTGAGGTTTAAGGTAGAGCTTTTGTCCTCCAAGTTTTTGGATAGGGACTTGGTTCTATTGAGCTCGTTATTCAGTTTGGCTTCTTTGTCTTTCACACGATTCTCCACCTCAAGAATTTTCTTCTCTCGTTGCAAAATCACCTTTTCGTGTTCTCCTTTCAGTTCCAAAAAGCGCTCTTTGGCCTGAAGAATTTTATCTTTCTTTAGGCGATCGCCTTGTTGGTGCGCTTTGCGCTGAATCGCTTTCGCTTTGGCATTTGCCGCTTTAATAATGTTGTTGGCTTTTATCCCCATCAGGAGACGCCCCAGTACAAGTCCCCCTAGGGCACTTGCTACTGCTATAATGAGTACTGTGGTATCCATTGTTTTTTTATAAAAAGCCTGTATCAGTCGTGAAGTTTTGTATAAACTCCTATGTAAACAGGATTAAGGCTAACGCACTGATCAAGGGTCTGTTTCCAGCATGCTTTTACAGCGACGACTCACCTTTTTTAATATAAACTTCGTTGAGTTTATCAAAAAATGCAACTAATACAGGCAGTGATGTATTGATTTAAATGAACGTTAATACGTTTGCAGATGCACGTTAATTAAATCAATCAATTCGTGGAGTTTTTCATTTGCGGATTCTGTGGGTTTAGTAACCGTTTGTTGTTGATTGGCCTGAGCGGCAAACTGCAAGGTACACATGGCCAAAACGTCTTGTTTATCGCGTACCGCATAATTTTGCTCCAGCTTTTCAATCATGGCTTCTATTTTGTTTGCTGCTTCGCGAAGCGATTGCTCCTGTGCTGCAGCTATAGTGAGGGGGTATACCCGCCCCGCTATGGTTAATTTTATTTTTAATGAATCGCTCATTAATTTGAAAGCTCCTCAACCTGCTGAATACAACGATCCACCTGGTTGATGATTGTATTTAATTTTCGTTTGGTGTTCTGCTTACTCTCGTTACTGCCAAGTAAGCCGTTGGCAACTTTTAGTGCATTGTGTTCTAGCTTCAACGCGCTGTGTGTTTTTTCAAGCTGTGTATAGGCGTTGGACAAACGGTCCAACTCCCCTTCCATTTTTTGTATGGACAGGTGGTTTTCCTTTAGCTTGTTGAGCAAGGCGATAAGCTTTTGCTCTAGGCTGTTGAGATTGGTGTCAAATGCATCCATAGGAATTCAACGAACTAACTACACAAAGTTAGGAAATAAGGAATGGATTTAAACGATTTCAAGGAGGTTTTAAAAATTTTAACACTCAAGGGGAATATCCCTTACCAAATTCTTGCAGAAGAAAAAAGGAGATTGTTAAATTGGTACTTTAAATTTTAAGCCACGTATGCAGTCAAAAAAATTGTGGATGTTATTGTGTTGTTTGGGACAGCTGGCGATAGGACAGCAAGGTATGGCACCGCTCCAAGCACCAGTGGACATTCCTATTGGACTCTCGGGTACTTTTGGTGAAATCCGTGCCTCCAACATCCATGCAGGAGTAGATATTCGCACCCAGGGACGGCAAGGACTTCCTATTAGTAGTACTTGGGGAGGCTATGTAAGCCGTATTAGCGTAAGCACTGGAGGATATGGCAAAGCGGTTTATGTTACCCATCCCAACGGACTAATGTCTGTGTATGCACACCTGCGACGTTTTGCACCAAAACTAGAGGCCTACATCAAAAAATGGCAATACGAAAAGGAATCCTTCACCTTGCAACACTTTCCAAAAAAGGGAGATTTACCAATAACACAGGGGGAACTTTTAGGCTACTCTGGAAATACCGGGAACTCCTTTGGGCCCCACCTTCATTTTGAACTTCGCGATGCAGCAACCCAGGAACCTGTAAATCCCCTGCGTTACGGCATAGAAGTAGCGGACAAGCAACGCCCTCAACTCGTGCGCCTCATGGTGTTTCAAAAACACGCAAACGACAGTTTGGGAGTGGTACAACTGAAACGCCCCACCAAAGTAAACGACAGTTTATACACCCTTCCACTCTTTAAAACTGGAGGTGCCATTGGGTTTGGGCTACAACTTTTTGACCGTCAGGACCGCAGCTGGAGTAAAAATGGGGTGTATCAAATACGCTTGTTTATCAATGGTGTGGAGCAGTACCACTACCGCTCCGATCGCATGTCCTACACCGACTCACGCCATGTATCCCAATTATACGATTACCCTACCTATGCAAACCAACGCATCAAAATTCAAAAGTTATTCCCGCCCTTGCATCAGGAGTTTAGCTTTGTGTCTAAAACCAAAACTGGCTTTGTGACAATTGAAGCGGGGAATGCCTATCAGGTAAAAATTGAAGTTGAAGATTTTGAAGGGAACCGTTCCTTTTTAGAGACCTACATCACAGGAACAGCAGCGACAGCCCACACCCCCACCACACCAAAAAATCAAAAATTACTGCGCCCCGACAGGGACTACCTTTTCGATTTTGAGGGCAGTACCGTTTATTTTCCAAAAGGAGCGTTTTACCGCCCGCACTACATTAGTATAAATGGTAGCAAAGACACTTTATTTATAGACCGAGACCGACTGCCCATGAAAAAAGCCTTGGAAATTCAAATCCCAGTGAACACCAATGATACACTTGTTCAACGCCAAACATTTATTGCAAAGCGCAATGCTAAAGGGGCTCCTTCTTACATTGGCACACGAATTAAAGAAGGGTATTGGCTTGCAAAAACAAAGGGCCTTGGACAGTTTGTGATTGCTCGGGATAGTGTGGCACCTGAAATTCTTCCTGCGAACTTTAAGCCACAACAGTGGTTGTCCAACTACCGTTATTTAAAAGTGAAAATTAAGGACGACTTAAGTGGCATTAAACGCTACCGTGCAACCATTAATGGCCAATGGGCGCGTTTTGAGTACGAACCTAAAACCCAAACCCTGACCTATGATTTTCGTGATCAGGAATTTGCCTTAGCCCCACACGAGCTGCAACTTACCGTGGAAGATAATTGCGGAAATACTGCAGTGTATGAAACCACGATCTTTCGCAAATACGGGAAATAATAATTAGCGTTCCTTAAACTCGCGAAGCACCTCCATAACATAGGCTACTTCAGCTTCTGTATTAAAGCCCGAAAATGAAAAGCGCAAAGCAGGTAAATCGGAGCTGCCTTTTTGCTGTAGTGCGCCAATGACATGGGATCCTTTTCCACTCCCCGACTGGCAGGCGCTTCCTTTAGAACAGGCGACACCTTTTAGATCTAAATGAAAATCCAATAAACCGACCTTATCTTCGGGTACAGGGAGGCCAACATTGACCACCGTATAGGTGCTGGCATCCATGTTACTGCACTTCCCATTAAACTGTACATCAGGAAATAGGGCTTTTAATTCGGCAATAAAACGGGACTTTAGTTGCAGTATGTGGCTGCGTTCTTCTTCTAATTGTGCATAGGCAATGTCCAAGGCTTTTTGCATGCCCACCACATTGTGCACCGATTCTGTTCCTGCCCGTAGGCCGCGCTCCTGCGCACCTCCAAGTATAAAGGGCTTTATTTGTGTTTGCTTTCGAACAAAGGAAAACCCCACTCCTTTGGGGCCGTGAAATTTATGGGCTGCGGCACTAAAGAAATCCATGGTGAGTTCTTGCATGTCCATTTTAAAGTGGCCCACACTTTGTACAGTATCTGAATGAAAAAGTGCGCTGTGTTCTTTGCAAAGCGCACCTACACGACCCACGTCGAGCAGGTTGCCAATTTCATTATTGACATACATGAGGGTGACCAACTTTTTAGTGGTGTCCTGTGCCAAGAGGTTTTCTAAGTGTTCGTAATTGAGCTCCCCATCGGCATCGTGGTCCACATAGTGTACGGTTACGCCTTCGGCTTCTAACTGATCTAAGGCGTGCAGTATGGCATGATGCTCTAAGGGTGAAGAAATTATGGTGGTTACACCTAAATCCTTCACTGCACAGCGAAGAATCATATTATCGGATTCTGTCCCGCCAGAAGTAAAAATAATCTCCTGCGCACTAGCATTAAAATGTGCTGCGATACTTTTACGGGCGTTTTCTAAGAGTGCTTTTGCTGCTCTACCAAAGCCGTGGGTAGACGAGGGATTTCCATAAGCCGTTTGCATCACCTCATGCATGGCTGAAATCACTTCAGCACGCATTGGTGTTGTAGCGGCATTATCAAAATAGACTTCCATGGGGATCAGAATTTTGTTGGTCTAAATTAAATATTTATCCCTCAAACTCGGCCAAGGTCTTTTGAATAATTGAAATACAGTCGTGGAGTTGTTCTTCCGTCATTACTAAAGGCGGCGCAAAACGGATAATATTGCCATGGGTGGGCTTGGCTAAAAGTCCATTGTCCCGTAATCGCAAACAAATGTTCCAAGCGGTTTTACTGTCGGGAGTATCATTGATTACTATGGCATTCAGCAAGCCACGTCCGCGAACTTTCGTCACTATAGAACTTGTGGCGATATATTTTTCCATTTCTGCTCTAAAAATTTTCCCTAAGCGACGCGCATTGAGCATTAATTTTTCGTCGCGGACAACCTCCAAGGCTTTTTGAGCTATGGTAACACCTAAAGGATTTCCTCCAAAAGTACTCCCGTGTTGTCCGGGTTGAATAACGTCCATAATGGCACTGTCACACAATACTGCCGATACGGGATAGGTACCTCCACTAAGCGCTTTTCCTAAAATCAATAGGTCGGGACGAATATAGGTATCCTCCTGACGCTCACAGTGGTTTTGACAGCTACAGTCGCCACACACCGCCAGTATTGAGCCGGTACGGCCAATACCCGTTTGAATTTCATCCGCAATCAACAAGGCGTTGTATTGCGAACACAATGCACGGGCTCCACGGATAAAATCAGTGTTAGGGGTGTACACCCCAGCTTCTCCCTGAATGGGTTCCACTAAAAAGCCAACCACCGTAGGATTTGCCTCTAAAGCGGCCTTTAATGCATCTAAATCATTGTAGGGAATGTGAACAAATCCAGGAGTATGTGGGCCAAAGTGATTTTTTGATCCAGGATCGGTGGAAAAAGAAATTATTGTCGTGGTTCGTCCGTGAAAGTTGTTGTTACAGACAATTATTTTAGCTTCATTTTCTAGCACCCCTTTGTGCAGGTAGCCCCATTTACGCGAAATTTTTATGGCAGTTTCTACCCCTTCTGCACCTGTATTCATGGGCAACAAACGTTCAAAACCAAAAAACTTGGTAGTGAACTCCATATAATCACCTAGTTTATTGTTGTGGAACGCTCTAGATGTGAGTGTAAGGGTTTCCGCCTGTTCCTTGAGGGTTTTAATAATCTCAGGGTGGCAATGCCCCTGATTTACTGCGGAATACGCTGAAAGAAAATCGTAATACTGCTTTCCTTCAACATCCCATAAAAACACCCCTTCTCCCTTGGCTAAAACTACTGGGAGTGGATTGTAATCATGTGCACCGTATTGCTTTTCTTGATCGAGATAGTATTGGGCTAAGGAGGCTTGTGAAGTGGCCATATCTAAAGTGTTTTATTTATAACAGTTTGTGTCTCAAACGTTATAAAATTATAAAATTATTGGCACGCTAAAAAGCGAAAGTATTGAAAAGTTATTGACAACCCAAGCGCAAAAAAAACATAAACAAGGAAATAAAGTAAAAAGACAATAGTATTTTTGTCGCATGGGTAGATCGCATCGTTCCACAACCTACGAAGACCTCTTGGTACAGGGTCTCTCCAACAAGGGCGAAGGGGTGGCCAAAACCCCCGAAGGAAAAGTAATTTTTGTAGCTGGTACCGTGCCGGGGGATCGTATCCATTGTTCGACTTTTAAAAAGCGGAAAGGAGTTTTTTTTGCCCGCCTCAATGAGGTTGTTGTTCCCTCTTCCCACCGCATAGCTCCTGTTTGTAGCCATTTTGGTGTCTGTGGCGGATGCAAGCTTCAACATATGGACTACACCGCGCAGCTGGAACACAAACAATTAGAAGTACTTCAAAACCTAAAAAAAATTGCTGGTGTAACACCAACACATACAGCACCCATTGTTGGTGCGCCCAACCCCTACTGGTACCGCAATAAAATGGAGTATTCCTTTTCCAATAACCGGTGGTTGACGGCTGAAGAAATCAATACTGCTGCTATAGTATCTAAAAACGGTTTGGGTTTTCACAAACCCGGAATGTGGGATAAAATTGTGAATATAGACCACTGCCATTTGCAAACGGATCCTGCCAATGCCATCAGAAATTTTATTCGTGCGTATGCCGAAAAGCACCAGTTGGCCTTTTTTGACCCCCGCGCCCAAATGGGGTTTTTACGGACTTTAATGCTCCGCAATACTGCAGATGGGAAATTTATGGTCCTCCTGCAATTTTACAAAGAACAAGAGCAAGCCAGAACAGCACTACTGGACGCTTTAGTAGCTGAGTTTCCGCAAATCACTTCCCTGCTGTACTGCATCAATAACAAGGGCAATGATACCATTTACGATCAGGACATTCATTGTTATCACGGTGCCCCCTATCTCAACGTACAACTAGAAAACATACATTATAAAATTACCGCCAAATCCTTTTTCCAAACCAATTACGAGCAAGCCTTGGCCCTGTACACTCACACCCGTTCCCTGGCCGCTCTTAAACTCACTGACGTGGTGTATGACCTGTACACAGGTACGGGAAGCATTGCTTTATTTTTAGCCGCGCATTGTAAAAAAATAGTAGGCGTAGAAGCAGTGGAAGAAGCTGTTGTAGCCGCACGTGAAAATGCAGCGCAAAACAACATTACCAATACTGTTTTTGAAAGTGGGGACATGCGGCATTGCTTTAACGCAGATTTTATTGCGCGCCACGGCAAGGCAGATGTGGTAATAACGGATCCTCCCCGAGATGGTATGCATCCCAAAGTCGTCGCCCAACTCCTGCAATTGGCACCCAAGAAAATTGTATATGTGAGCTGTAACAGTGCTACCCAGGCACGTGATCTGGCCCTGCTAAAGAAGGAATACCATTTGAAACACGCCCAGGCAGTGGATATGTTTCCCCAAACGCATCATATAGAAAATATCGTACTTTTAGAACGCCAATGACCGCCATAAAAAACAGTATTTTACTTTTGGGAAGCATTTTGCTGCTGGCCAGCTATATGGGCTGTGAGAAGGACGACATTTGCTTGGCAGACATCCCAGCAACCCCCTCTTTGGTCTTAGGATTTTTTGACATTGACAATCCCGAGGTGTTAAAAGATCCGGGAAACCTAAGTATTCGTCCGGTGGGTATTGACACCCTGCTATTTGCCAGAGGGATCATTCAACTCGACTTGCGGACAGACCAGGAGTTCACAGAGTTTGAATTTATTTTAAATGAAGGGAATTCCGAAACCGAAAATACCGATCGTATTCAAATTCATTACGACAGAGAAGATGTTTATATCAATCGTGCCTGTGGATACCGCGCCCGTTTCCAATTGGGAACAACTTCGGTGGTGATCACCCAGGATGAAAACAATTGGATTAAAGATTTTATACGCATTGAACCCAACATAGATTTTATTCAACCCGGTACAAATGAAGAAACCACTATACATTTGGGCTTGCTGCATTAGCCTTTGGACTGCTGTACTGTGGGGACAAGAACCCCCAGAGGTGGTGGCCGACAGTTTGCCGTCTGCGGTGATTTCTCCACCAGCTGCGCCTATGGCGCTTCGCTTTGGTGTGGATTTGTACCATTTGGTGCGTTCACAAGTGGATGATGACTTTTCGGGCTTTGAGGTTGTGGCCGATCTTAAGGTGTACAAAGATCTATACGCAGCCATTGAACTGGGGGTAGAAGACCGTACCCTACAGTCGGAACAAATTAATTTTAGCAGTTCGGGGAGCTATCAAAAAATTGGTATCAACTACAATATGTATGAAAATTGGGAAGGCATGAACAATCAAGTTTATGTGGGCTTGCGCTTTGCCAACAGCGTTCACGAGCAAAAGGTGAACAATTACATCCTGTATAAAAACAATCCGCTATGGCCCGATGTACCCGTAGAAAACGGCTTTGCGGCCACCACCTACCCCAACCTAAACGCCCAGTGGCTAGAATTTATGGCGGGGATGCAAGTGCAGCTTTTCAAAAACATTTATTTGGGCTTTAGCCTTCGTTTAACACGAATACTCAGTCAAAAAGTTCCTGAAAACTTTAGCAACCTCAATATCCCGGGCTTTAATAAGGTTACCGATGAAAATATTTTTGGCCTCGCCTACAATTACACCCTTACCTACAGAATTCCCTTTCGCTTTTTTCAACGGAAAAACAAAAAAGAAAGTACCCCCTAGCGGGCGTCGTCTTCGGCGTTAATCTTATGGATTTTCTTGGTGCCTTGGTACACCGGGAAGTACATGAGGCGGCATTCTAACTTCCCATTAAAGAGTTTGATTTTTCGCGACGGGCGCAAACCAATAGACTTTAAGGCTTCCATATTGGAACTTATCAACCAGGCATCGGTGGCGGTGTATTGCTTTTTGAGCGTATCGCCAATTTGTGCATACATCGTGGTGATGTCTGCTTCCAAACGTTCACCATAGGGAGGATTGGTAATGAGAAACAAAGGGCTGTCCTCCTTTTTTTCTGAAAAAAAGAAGTTGTTGCGTTCCACGGAAATATAGTCGTCCAACTTAGCTTGGAGAATATTGTCCTTACTTTTTCGAATGGCAGAAGGGGCTTTGTCAAACCCGCGAATGGGAAACTGTGGCGCTGTTATTTTGTCTTGCTGTGCAAAGCGTATGGTATCAAAAAGCTGCGGATCCCAGTCGGGCCATTGTTCAAAGGCAAAGTGTTTTCGCTGCAATTGAGGAGGGATATTTCCAGCAATCATTGCCGCTTCAATAAGTAGGGTGCCACTCCCACACATGGGGTCTAAAAATTCGCTTTGCCCCTTCCATCCTGACAGCAAAAGCATCCCTGCGGCCAAGACTTCATTGATGGGAGCAATATTGGTGAGACTTCGATAGCCCCGTTGGTGGAGCGAAGCTCCCGAACTGTCCAGGGATAGGGTGCACCGCCCGTGGTCTATGTGAATGTGAAAGCGCAGTTGTGGGAACTGGCGATCAACACTTGGGCGACGGTGTACTTTTTTTCGAAAACGATCCACCAAAGCATCCTTCATTTTTTGGGCTACAAACATGCTGTTGGTAAAGGGGGCACCAAAGGCCACCGCGTCAAAAGCAAAGGTTTGATCCACATGCATATGATCTTCCCAAGGAAAGGCTTCAAACTGTCGGTACAACTCATTTTCGTCGCGCACCCTGCACTCGTGGATGGGCTTTAAAATTTTAAGGGCGGTACGTAAACTCAAATTGGCCTTGTACAAAAAGCCCTTATCGCCAACAAAATGAACAATACGGTTGCCTTTTTTTAACTGTTGTGCGCCAAGTTGTTGCAACTCTTCTGCCAACAAAGACTCTAAACCATAAAGAGTTTTGGCCGCCATTTTAAAATTTTCCATGTTCTGGGTTTGCGTTCAAAAATACGTTAATTTTACCGGGTGTCAGAGGAATCCTTCATTTTAACGAGCTCCCCGCTACTTCGCTTGTTATTGCCCCTGTTGGGAAGTGCTATCGGATTAGGGATTGCCGCCAACAAAAATCTGATACAACAACTCCCTAAGGCCCTTGTTCTTGTATTTAGTGGGGCCTTTTTATTGTCCATTACCCTAGTTGAATTACTCCCCGAACTTTATGCCGGAAACCCTTCCAGTGCAGGCTATTGGATCCTGCTGGGTGTATTGTTACAAATAGTATTGGAATACTATTCACGGGGCGCTGAACACGGGCACATTCACCACAGCAATCAGCAGCACTTTCCCTATATTCTATGGGGGAGCTTGTGCATACACGCTTTAATTGAAGGGGCACCACTAACGGAATATCCGCACCTTGCACTGGGTATGATGATACATAAAATTCCTATAGCCATGGTACTGTTTCTACTGATTAACGACTTGAAAATCAGCCGTTGGAAACGCTGGGGAGGCCTGGGACTATTTGCACTAATGAGTCCACTTGGGGGACTACTTTTTTATTACAACCCTGCCCTACAGGCAATAAACATTCCCATCCTAGGAGTGGTTATTGGCGTTTTATTGCACATAGCCACCACTATTATTTTTGAAAGTTCCGAAGATCACCGCTTCGACAAAATGAAATTAGCGAGTATTTTGTTGGCCATCGCCTTGGCGGTAATGTTATAGCCAAATATTTCAGTTTTTTGACCAAAAAAACATAGTTTCTATCATCTTTTACTTTCAGCTAATGCATCCTTACAATTTGTTGCACCTTAGCTGTAATGTAGGGTTGTCAGAAAATATACCATTAGGGGGAATTAAATACCTCCGGACTTTTGTTGTTTCGTAGGCTTTATGGTATAAAAAAACCCCATCCAAAAATGGACGGGGTTTAAAGAAG
>WTIO01000069.1 GCA_011526365.1 Flavobacteriales bacterium | reverse complement strand
GTTAGAAGCCTCGTAATCTTTAGCTTGCGCTTGTAAGCGTGCTTTAAAAAATAAGGCTTCAGCAGCCATTGGGCCATTGGGCGCCTTTTCCAGTTGTGCAAACGCTGGGGCAGCTGTAAGGGTATCCCCTAGGGCCATAGCGGCATGGGCAACAATGCTTTGTGCATCCCATTGCACTTTGGGATCAAGCTGCTCTAAGGCAATTACCTTTTTCGCCACATTAAGGGCTTTTAAAAACTCCTGGCGGTTGTAGTAGGCCTGCATCAGGTTAAATTTTGCATAGCGTTTGTTTTCTTCAACACCAGCAATGCTGTCCAACTGAAGCCACAGTGGAAAGGCCTCCTCCAATTGATTGGCATTGACCCTTGCCATGGCTGCTTTAACAAGTGCTTTTTCCGTATAGTTGGTTGTAGGCCCAGAAATGAGGGTTTGGTAGGCAGTAGCTGCGTTTTCCCAGTCTTGGTCTTGGTAATAGAGTTCGCCCAAATAAAATTGCGCTGTTTTGAGGTTAGGGCTTTCCGGGTAGCGAACCACAAATTCTTCTAATAACTTTTTTGCTGAGCGGGTTTTGCGGTCGAGGTATTGCTTTTCGGCTGCTTCAAAGGCTGACTGCGCCAGTTCACTTTCACTAATGGATTGAATGCCTTGTGTGTTTAGCCATTGTGCAAAGGCTTCCACACTACCTTCTTCTATTGCAATTTCTTTAAGTGTGGTAATGGCTTGTTGGGCAACATTGTCCAACTTAAACCGTGTAACAACGGTTTGCAATTGTTGTTTGGCCTCCTGCAAGCGCTCTTGGTTATAATTGATGAGCCCCTTGTTGAGTAGCGCACGAGGAATGAAGGGGCTGTTAGTTTGTTCGGTAATTAAGGTGTTGTAGGTAGCAATGGCATTGTCCAGTAATTTTTCAGAGGCATAGGTGTTGGCCAATTCAAATAGGGCATCATCTACATAGGTATTGCGAATTTGCGTTTGTGCAGCCAAGGCTTTTAGGGTTTCTATTTTTTGGGAATTTCGATCTACAAAACCATAACTGATTCCTTTTTGATACTGCGCATAAAAAGCATTTTCGGGCGTGAGTACAATGGCTTTATTGTAGGCTTCCATGGCAGGCCAATAGGCTTTTAAAGCAAAATGCGCATCCCCCATCCGTAGATGGATGTCTCGCTGGTAGGCTTTGGACAAGGCCGGTTTTTGCGCTAACTGCAGTTCAAATGCCTCCAAAGCAGGTGCATAATCTTTAAGTTGAAACTGACAATAGGCAATTTGGTAGTACAGGTTTTGAAGTGCTTCCACCTTCGAACCCAATTTTGATGTAAGCGTTTCAAAATGCGAAAGAGCAGCAGCATAATCTCCCAGCTCGTAATAGGATTGGGCCAACCAATAGCGGGCATTTTCAGCAATCACTGCTTGGTTTTTCATTTTTGCAGCGGTTTCCAAATGCGGTAAAGCCGCTTTATAATCCCCTAAACGATACCATTGCATGCCATACAAAAAGGCTACACGTTGCAACATCTCTGGGTTTTTATATTCTTTTTCGGACTGTAAAACTTCCAATGCCGCCTTATAATTTCGTGAAGAAGTGTACGAACTGACTAACAATTCTTGAAGCAGGCTCGTTTCCTCATGATCGGGATAGGCTTCTAAAAAGCGAAGCAATACAGCTGTTGGGTTTTCATAGGGGTTTCCATTTTCGTAGGAAAGCTTTGCGTACTGCAAAAATGCGTCTTGCTTTATTTGAGCATCAAAATCCATAGCTGCGGCACTTCGCAATGCATTTAAAGCTTCAGTAGTTTTATTGAGTTTTAGATAGCAGTCAGCTAACAGGTAGTAGGCGTTTTGGGCCAAGGCGTATTTGGCAGCAATAATTTTATTGAATTGCGCCAAGGCCTTTTGGTACTGCTTTAAATGGTGGTAGGTAAACCCTAACTGGTAGTAATCTACATTTTGCCACTTTCCGTCTTTCCCTTCATAGGCTTCTAAGTAGGGAAGCGCAGCCGTGTAGTTGTTGGTGTTAAAATAACTTTCTCCAACAATTTTTGATACATCAGAAGCCAAACTGCCCTTGGCCTTTTTCAACTCCTGCTCTCCGCGTTTTATGGCCTCTTCAAAACGTCCCAGCTTAAAATTCATTGCTACCTGAAAGTAGCCCAAGTCTTCCTGCTGCTGATTCTTGGTTACTTTAGAAAAAGAGGAAGATGCTGATTCATATTCGTCAAGTTGATAAGCAATATGCCCTAAGTAATAATGTGCATCTGACTCGTACTCGGGGTGATCTTTCACCCGCTTGAGGTATTTTCGTGCGGTGGTATAATTTTTTACTGCAAATAAGGTGTAGCCATAGTTAAAATTAAATCTGGGTTTTTTGGGTTTGTTGATGGAGCGTTCATCCACATTGCGAAACCATTTCAGCGCATAGCCATATTTTTTGTTGTCAAAATAAAAATGTGCCAAATCTAAGGGTAAAGTAGCCGCTTTTCTACTGTAGGGATAGTCGAGTTGAAACAGGGATTGCTTTTTAGCTACACCAGGGTAATTGCTGCGCAGGGCAGCGCTAAGTGAATAAAATTCAGCCTGTTCCATTTTTTGCCCCAATTGCCGTGGGGCTACTAAATGCCAGGCTGCATTTACTTGTTCGTATTGCTGTTGAAAGTATTTGGATTGGGCCCGTTGCACCAAGTCCATACCACTGGGATAGTGCTGACCGTGAAGGGTGTTAAAAAACACGAACACAAAAACAATACAACTACTTCGCATAAAACCAAACACGCTAATACAAATTTAGGGGTTTACCTCCTATATTTCCTAACGTAATAAAAATGGAAACGGTATATTTTTTAAGAATTTTTAGCAACTTCCCATCATTCCCAGTATTTTTACTCCATAGAACAATCTCCTATGTCCACACCCATACTTTCTTTTTCCGATGCCTCCATTGCCCAACGCGACAAAGTAGTATTTCAGGGGGTTAATTTTGAAATGCTCCCCGGGGATTTTGTTTTTTTAATTGGAAAAACGGGAAGTGGAAAAAGTAGCCTCATTAAAACCCTTTATGGCGATTTACCCTTAAAATCAGGAGTGGGTCAGGTGGTGGGCTATGCATTACAACAACTCAAACAACGCCAAATCCCTGAATTAAGACGAAAACTAGGGGTGGTTTTCCAAGACTTTAAATTACTGCCCGATCGCAATATTTACAACAATTTAGAATTTGTTCTTAAAGCTACAGGCTGGAAAGACAAGCAAGCCATAAGAAAAAGAATTGAGGAGGTATTGGCCCTAGTGGGAGTAAATGAAAATCCAAAAAAGTATCCGTTTGAACTCTCCGGTGGTGAACAGCAGCGCGTGGCCATAGCCCGTGCCCTGCTCAATGATCCCCAGCTAATTATTGCCGATGAGCCCACTGGAAACCTCGACCCTCAAACCAGTAAAGAAATCATGCAACTGTTTAAATCTTTACATGAAAAGGGCATGGCCATCCTTATGGCCACCCATGATTACAATATGATTATGAAGTTTCCAGGGAAAATTTTCCAATGTGAAGAGCAACAAATTTTTGAAGTAGTTCGCCAAAAAAAATAACCCCCTACACGACTACAAGAGTAAAAGAATTGTACCCCTGTTCCTAAAAGCTTTTCGTATCTTTGTGGCATTCTTTTTGTAGTAAAAAAAGAGTTCATTGAAATTTTGGGGTCGACTGGTTTTGACAGCAGGTCGTTTAAAACGGTAAGCAAGTCGAGCGCTGAAGCATCGCTCGTTAATCTAAGGTTTCAACTTTTTAAATGGCGAAAATAACTACGCTCTAGCTGCATAATAACCGAATTATAGTACGTTAATGCCAAGTCTCGGCAAGGCCGAGAAGCTGGATGTCTCTGGAGAGCCCTTGTTGATGGCGCTCCGTTTTGAGGCACCATAAAAATCAACATCGAAACGCAAGGGCATCGTTTGTGTTTTTCAATTTTAGATGCTACGCCTAGTGTAGGGTGTTTTTGCCCGGCAGTAGGTCGAAAATTAAGCAAAAACTAAGCTTGTAGAAAGCCCTTTTAAGTCTTGTTTGGACGCGGGTTCGATTCCCGCCGACTCCACTATTAAGTCCTGAAAGCCCATTGTTTTCGGGACTTCTTTTTTATTCTTGTACGATATTTGTACGGTAAACCAATTTTATAATCTTGAAACTTCTCAAGCACTCCTATCGCAAACGCAGGGGGGTGGGTTTTAGAAAACGATTTCTATTGAATCAAGGATGTGTGATTTGATATGTAAGCTAATCTTTCTAAATTACTGGTATTATTAACCATAAATCAATCAAAATGAATAAAATTATTCTAACATTACTTTCACTTATATGTTTTCAATTTTCTTTTGCACAGAAAGCAGATAGTAGATTCGTTTATGAGCTCGAATTTGAATTGAGTCCTACCGCTTCTGTTGTTGAAGCTGAAAAACAATTTTTCCATTTTTATGATGGGTTTAATAAAAGTAAGTATTCAACTGAAGTTATTGCTTTACAGCACCATACAGGTGATAGATTCGATTACAGAATCTTGGCTTTTGCAAAATCTTGGGACGATTTAGACGACCTATTAGTAGAAGCACAAGAATATTTCGCAAAGATGGACCCAACAATGATGACAGCTGCTTGGAAAATCTCGCATACTGGTGACGCTGTATATGCTGTAAGAAGAAATGCAAAAGAAGGCTATATTTCACAATAATTAAATTGAAAAAACCCCTCCCAAGTGGAGGGTTTTCTTTTACACCAATGCCTCCAATCTAAATCTCCTCTAACCCCTTGTTATTCA
>WTIO01000001.1 GCA_011526365.1 Flavobacteriales bacterium | reverse complement strand
TTTTGGGGGCTCCTTTTTGTTTATCAGTAGTTTTTTGAAGGATTTCTGGACTATCATTGAATAATTGACGCAGTAAGGCGCGGTTTGCAGTAACCACAGCAGCTTTATTTAGCGTCCCTTCGGCTGATAATTTTTCTTGTGCATGAAGTGCCTTAGCGTGAAGCGCTGTTGCCAATTGAAAGTAGGGGTAGCGCGCTGCTAACCCAGCTATTTGTTCTAGGGCTACAGGATCTTTGGCATCAAAATTTTGAAGCAGTGTTTTCAGTTCTTTTACTGTAGAAGGCACTACCATTTTGCAAGGGTTTCGTTAAAGATGTCTTGAGTAATCCGTTCGAAAATTTCATCTAAGGCATTGTCCCGAACATCGTAAAATTGCTGGTCGGCAGGGAAGTCGTAGAAAAAACTATATTTTTTTTCAAAATCGTCCTCTTCGTTTTTGGTGTTGAAGTACCTGAGGTTGACACCCATAGTCAAACGGTTTTGTGCTGCCTTAATTTCAGCGGTGGCAGACATGGGTGTAATGCTAAATTCTACAATTTCACCTTCGTAGACCAAGTCACCGTTGGAGTTGGTTAACGACAGGTTGGTGAGGTTTAAGATGCGGTCCTGAAGTGCAATGGTAAACTCCTGATCCAGTCCCGGTTCAACGGTAGATCCAGGGCGGTTTCCTGCTTGATTTTCAAAAAAGTTTACCTGGAAGGTCTCTGTTCCTGCTGGAATAGATGCTCCTGTAAAGGAATAAATACCACACGAAAAACTGCCTAAGGCCAGCAGTGCTGTTACTACATAAGAAAGGGTGGTGTTAATCCTCTTTTTCATCCGTCAGGTTGTATTGTTTTATTTTACGGTAAAGGGTACGCTCTGAAATGCCCAGTTCTTCCGCTGCTTTTTTTCGTTTTCCTTTACTTCTACTCAAGGCTTGTTTGATCATTTCAATTTCTTTGTCGAGCAATGAAAGGGGTTCCTCTTCAACAGCGGTTTCGGCATAGTTGTACTTATCGGAAGGAGCAACCTTTGAAATTTCCAGTTCTTGATCTGATGTTGCTACATCAACTGTTGCAGCTATGGGTAAGCCTTTGGGAGCTTCACGGGTTTCGTCTCCGTAGATCTTATCAATTAGCCCTTGATTTTTTTCCATGGTTGCCGCTGAACTTCCTTCTTCAATTAGGGCGTGGGTAAGTTTTTTAAGGTCGTTTAAATCGGCGCGCATATCAAAGAGTACCTTGTAAAGGATTTCGCGTTCCGACGCAAAATCGCCACCGCCACTTTTTTCTTTGCTCACCACACTGGGAAGCTGCCGCTGTTCGGGCAAATAACTCCTGAGTACATGAGGGCCAATCTCACGTTCTGTTTCTAAAACGGACATTTGTTCGGCGATGTTGCGCAACTGCCTGATGTTTCCACTCCAACGATACTGTTGCAAGGCGTGTTGGGCGTGTTCGTCTAAACGCAGGGGCGGCATGCGGTATTTTTCTGCAAAATCAGCAGCAAATTTGCGAAACAACAGGGGGATATCTTCCTTTCTATCCCGCAAGGGAGGAATTGCAATTTCAACAGTACTTAGGCGATAATACAAATCTTCCCGAAACTTTCCTTTCGCAATGGCTTCTTGCATATCAACATTGGTGGCTGCCACAATACGTACATTGGTTTTTTGCACTTTCGAAGAACCCACTTTAAAAAATTCTCCATTTTCTAGCACACGTAAAAGGCGTACCTGTGTAGGCAGGGGAAGTTCCCCCACTTCATCTAAAAAAATAGTACCTCGGTCGGCGACCTCAAAGTAGCCACTTCGTGTAGCGGTGGCTCCCGTAAAGGCTCCTTTTTCGTGACCAAAAAGTTCACTGTCAATGGTTCCTTCGGGTATAGCTCCGCAATTTACTGCAATGTATTTCCCGTGTTTTCGCGGTGAAAACTGATGAATAATTTTAGGGATATTTTCTTTCCCTACGCCACTTTCTCCGATAACAAGAACAGCTATTTCAGTAGCAGCAACACGTAACGCTTTTTCCAACGCACGATTTAACCCAGCATGGTTTCCTATGATTCCAAAACGTTGTTTTACTTGTTGAATGTTTTCCATGGCAGTTTATATTTCGTCTGAAAGGCCTAAAGGTTTTCCAATGAGTGTAGCTGCTGTAGCATCAACAATTTTTACCTGTACAAAATCTCCAACATTATAGTTTTCTTTTGGAAAGACCACCACAGTATTTTGGGTGGTTCTTCCACTCCAATGTTCCGCTGATTTTCTAGAGGATTTTTCAATAAGTACGGTGGGAGTAGTACCAATAAATTGTTGTGTTCTGTGGGCACTGTGTTGTTGTTGCAAGGCGATAATTTCGTTTAAGCGCCTTTTTTTGGTGGCTTCGGGGATATCGTCTTCAAACTTTCGAGCGGCAAGGGTTCCGGGGCGTTCTGAATAGGCAAACATAAACCCAAAGTCATATTTCACATAGTCCATCAAACTCAGGGTGTCCTGGTGTTCTTCCTCTGTTTCGGTAGGGAAGCCTGCAATCATATCGTGGGACAATCCACAGTTAGGAATGATATTTCGCACATTGTCAATCAATTCCATGTACTCTTCTCGGGTATGCAGGCGGTTCATTTTTTTCAAAATGCGGTTGTTTCCCGATTGAACTGGTAAGTGAATGTACTTACAGATATTGTTGTATTTCGCCATTGTGTGCAGTACATCAATGGACATGTCCTGGGGGTTTGAGGTGGAAAAGCGGATGCGCATCTTGGGCTGCGCTTCTGCTACCAGGGCAAGGAGTTGAGCAAAATCAATGGCTGTTTGTTGTTGTAAGCTACTGGCTTTGGTGAAATCCTTTTTGAGGCCGCCACCGTACCACAGGTAACTGTCCACATTTTGGCCTAATAGGGTTATTTCTTTAAACCCTTGATCAGCGAGTTGTTGAATTTCTGCTAAAATACTTTTGGGATCTCTACTTCGTTCTCTTCCGCGTGTAAAAGGCACTACACAAAAGGTGCACATATTGTCGCAGCCTCGAGTAATAGAAACGAAAGCAGTAACTCCATTGCTTTGTAAGCGTACTGGAGCAATATCACCATAGGTTTCTTCTTTGGACAACAGGACATTGACGGCTTCTCTGTTGGCTTCTGCTTCGGTGAGTAAGTTGGGCAGGTCTTTGTAAGCATCGGGGCCAACAACGATATCAACAATTTTTTCTTCCTCTAAAAACTTATGCTTCAAGCGTTCGGCCATGCATCCCAATACTCCAACTTTTAAGGCAGTATTATTTTTCTTGTAGGTTTTAAGGTGTACCAACCGATTGCGCACGGTTTGTTCTGCCTTTTCGCGTATGGAGCAGGTGTTGAGCAATATTAAATCTGCGTCTTGTGGTTCACCCACCGTTTGATACCCTTCATCGGAAAGTATAGCAGCAACTACCTCGCTGTCCGCAAAGTTCATTTGACAGCCATAGCTTTCAATATACACTTGTTTGGTGGTGTTTCCCTTTTTTGGGACCACCAAAACATCACCGTTGTACTGATTTGGATTTTTTTCCAAAATTATTGTTTAAGGATTGAGGCAAAAATACAATCTTTTTATTAACTGTCATTATGACAGTGCCCTCAAAATAATGGAAGAAAATCTAAAAAGAGAAACGGGTTTAGTGGGGCAGCTTATCTCTTAAAAGTCCATAGACAAAAGTACCTAGTAGGGCAGAAATAATCACAAGGAGGATGGGTAAAAACCCTGCTCCCAAGAGGGTGAATAATGGACCTGGACAGGCACCTGTTAACGCCCAACCAATTCCAAAGAGTGTACCCCCAATGAGATAGCGTGTTACACCAGGGTCTTTGTCTTTTATGGCTAGGGGAGTGCCAAAAATAGAATTGAATTTTCCGCGCTTTAAAATTTGTGTTGCAATAACTCCAAGGGTGAGCGCCGATCCTATGATGCCATACATATGAAAAGCATCAAATTGAAACATTTCGTAAATGCGAAACCAGGAGGCTGCTTCTGATTTATACATCACAACGCCAAACAGCAGGCCAACAACTAAAAAGTAACTATTTTTCATTTCTAAATTATTATAGTAAATAAGGAAGTATTAGGTGGTTGACAAAGAGTCCCCCGATAAAGAACCCAATAACAGCAATAAACGATGCCAGCTGCAAGTTGCTCAAGCCTGTAATGGCGTGGCCAGAGGTGCAGCCACCCGCGTAGCGGGTACCAAAGCCCACAAAAAATCCTCCTACCACTAACAGGGCGAGTGTCTTTGGGTCGCGAAGTTGTTTGAGAGCAAATATTTCACTCGGCAAATAGGCCATCCCAGCACTTTGTATACCGAGTTGCTGCAATTTTTCGATGGTTTGACTTGAAATAGCAACTGCACTATCGATACTTAACCAATTGGCAGCAATAAAACCTCCAATGAGAGCTCCCAGAGCTACCATTAGGTTCCAGTTTTGGTCTTTCCAATTAATTTTAAAAAATGCAGCAGTTTTATCAGCGCCACAAATGGTGCAAAGTGTTCTCAGGTTTGCTGACATTCCAAAAGTTTTTCCGCCTAGGAGTAATAGGAGAAGCACTAACGCAATGAGGGGGCCCCCAACGTACCAGGGCCAAGGTTGTAATAGTTGTTCCATTATTGTTTTTTTAATGTTGATGCACAAACTTCTTCCTGAATGGGCATACCAGTAGCTTTTATCGCTCCAAACCCTCCTTGAACATCAATCAGGTTGTGGATGCCTCTACTTTTTAAAACAGAGGCAGCAATCATACTACGATAGCCACCCGCACAGTGCAGGTAGAACGAATCTTGATTTGGAAATGCGCTCAAATGTTCATTGATAAAATCCAGTGGGGTGTTGGTGGCTTCGGGCAAACGTGCTGCCGTGTATTCACCAGGTTTACGTACATCAAAAATAGGTTTTAACGCGGCGTCTTTTTTAAAGTCTTCGGCAGGGATACTTTTCACCGTATCGATATTCTTGTTGACGGCCACCCAACTTTGGAAACCTCCTTTGAGATAGCCAATGGTATTGTCAAAACCTACCCGTGCCAAGCGGGTGATGGTTTCCCGTTCCCGTCCTTCAGGTGTAATAAGTAATAAGGGGTATTGTACATCCCCTATCATTGCACCCACCCAGGGGGCAAAACCGCCATCAATACCAATAAAAATGGATCGTGGCACATGGCCTTTGGCAAAGTCGCTTTGGTGGCGTACATCAAGTATGATGGCTCCAGTGGCATTGGCGGCCTGTTCAAAATCGTTGGGGCTTAATGCATGGGTTCCTTTTTCTAAAATAACATCAATGTCCTCATAGCCTTCTTTGTTCATCTTCACATTTAAGGGGAAGTACTGGGGTGGAGGTAAAAGGCCATCAGTTACTTCTTTAATAAACTCCTCCCTCGTCATGTCGGCCCGCAGGGCGTAGTTTGTTTTTTTTTGATCACCAAGGGTGCCTACGGTTTCTTTACTTAAATTTTTACCACAAGCGGATCCAGCACCGTGTGCAGGGTAAATTAAAAGACTGTCGGGCAGGGGTAAAATTTTATTTCGTAAGCTGTCAAACAGCATCCCAGCGAGTTCTTCTTGGGTCATCTGCGCGGCTTTTTGTGCGAGGTCAGGACGGCCTACATCTCCTAAAAACAAAGTATCACCACTAAATAAAGCATGGGGACTGTCCTTTTCGTCAAGCAAGAGATAGCAACTACTTTCCATGGTGTGCCCTGGGGTGTGAAGTACTTTTAAGCGAACTTTTCCCAATGGGAATTCCTGTCCATCTGTGGCATTTTGGGCATCAAAACCTGTGGTGGCACCTGGACCATAAATAATGGGGGCATTTGTTTTTTTAGACAGTGTTAAATGCCCGCTGACAAAGTCTGCGTGAAAGTGGGTTTCAAAAATATATTTGATTTTGGCACCGTCTTTTGTGGCCTTTTCCACGTAAGGGGCAACTTCACGCAAAGGGTCAATGATGGCAACCTCTCCATCACTTTCAATGTAATAGGCGCCTTGCGAAAGACAGCCTGTGTAGATTTGTTCTATTTTCATAATATAAAAATGTGTTGTTTAAGCAATTAGTTCTTTGTACAGGATGAATCCTCCCATGATGAGGACAAACCATCCGAAAAGTTGTTTTAATCGTTCTCCTTTGATGCGTTGGCCTAAGAATTGTCCTATAAAAATACCAACTACAGACAAGACTGAAAAAAACAATAAAAAATTCCAGTCGATCACGCTGTTTTGTACATCTCCCAAAAAGCCAATTAAGGATTTTACGGCAATAATTAACAGGGAAGTAGCAACAGCTTGCTTCATGGGCAGTTTGGCCAACAGCACAAGTGCAGGAATAATTAAAAAGCCTCCACCAGCCCCCACTAAACCGGTGAGAAATCCAACAACAGTTCCCTCAACTACAATCCAAAATGACCGATTGCGCACTACTTTGTCTTCGTTTTCTTTTGTAGTTTTCGAACGAATCATGGAGACTGAAGAAAACAACATAATCAAGGCAAAAACCAGCATGATAAAAAGGTCTTTGCTCACTTCAAATTGTTTGTATGCGATAAGTACCTCGGGGAGTGCCGGAATTACAAATGCCCTTGTAGCATATACTGTAAGGAAGGCAGGAATTGAAAAAATGGCAGCAGTTTTAACAGCCACTTTCTTTTGGCGTAGGTTGCGAATAGTCCCCACCAAAGAAGTGATACCAACTAAAAATAAAGAATAGGCCGTAGCAGTGACGGGGTTAATATGAAACAGATACACAAAAACCGGAACGGTTAGTATAGATCCTCCACCACCAATTAGTCCTAACACCAAGCCGATGACAACAGCGCTAACATAACCGATAATACTTATTGTGTCCATGAACAAATTTTATTCTGAAACAAAAATACGTGCTTCAGTTCTTTAGTTGTGTAACTCTTGTTACAGGACTTCAATAGCATTGCGATGCAGCTTTACCTTCCCCAGGTGTTCCATTTTTTTAAGAAGACGGGAAATTACTACCCTACTGGTATTTAGTTCCTGAGCAATCTCCTGATGGGTGGTGTGTACTTTTTGTTGTTTTAGAATTTGCACCTTGTCGTTCAAGTAGTGCTCCAGGCGTTGGTCCATATTGTTGAAAGCAATATTGTCTATGGTTTCTAAGATTTCCGAAATACGGGAGTGGTAGCTGTCCAGCACAAAAGCACGCCAACTCTTGTAGCTTGTAAACCATTGCTCCGACTGCTGTAAAGGAATCATCAGCAGTTCCGAAGAGGTTTCAGCAACGGCTAAAATTTCACTTTTCGAAGTACCCATATAGCAGCTCATCGACATTGCGCAGGTGTCGCCCCGATCCAAATAATACAAGAGCAATTCATTGCCCTCTGCATCGGTGCGTAAAATTTTTATGCTCCCATGCACAAGGATGGGGATGGCTTTAAGATACTGTCCAGGACGAATAAGAACGGCGCCTTCTTCAACAGTTTTCTTTTGTGCTGCGGCTAATAATTCCTTTTGGAGTACGGGCTCAAACCGATGCAAAAAAGGGGCTGTTGAGGTCGTCATAAATACTAGATTAAACAGCAAATTAAAATCAATTTTGTAAGCCACAAAACTTTTGGAATTATTCTTCTCATAAATCACTGTTAAAAAAACTACTTACTTTTATCCTCAAAATTGATCCTATGGCTAAAAATTTGGTGATCGTTGAGTCTCCTGCAAAAGCAAAAACCATTGAAAAATTTCTTGGTAAAGATTACAAGGTGGCTTCCAGCTTTGGGCATATTTCTGATTTGCCTTCCAACGAATTGGGAGTGGCTGTTGAAGATCAATTTAAACCCAAGTACATAGTTAGTGCCGACAAGAAGAAAATTGTCAAAGAGCTGAAGTCCTTGGCAAAAAAAGCAGAAACTGTTTGGTTGGCCAGTGATGAAGACCGCGAGGGAGAAGCGATTGCTTGGCATTTATACGAACAGCTCCAGCTAGAAAAAGACGCTACCAAGCGAATTGTTTTTCACGAAATCACCAAGTCTGCTATTGTAAATGCCTTAGCGCATCCCCGTGATTTAGACTATAATTTGGTAAACGCACAGCAGGCCCGCAGGGTACTCGACCGTTTGGTGGGTTATGAGTTGTCGCCTTTGTTGTGGCGTAAAGTTAAAGGCGGCTTGTCTGCAGGTCGTGTACAATCGGTAGCAGTACGACTAATTGTGGAGCGCGAACGTGAAATCCAAAGTTTTATTCCCGAACAAAGCTTTAAAGCCCAAGCCCAGTTTACTACAGCAAACGGAAAAATTATCCCAGCACAGTTGCAGGAAATCTTTCCTACTGCAGCAGCAGCAGAAGAGTACTTAGAGCAGCAGAAAGGCGCTACTTTCCAGGTCGCTGCCATTGAGAAAAAACCCGCAAAAAAATCTCCAGCCCCACCATTTACAACTTCTACCTTGCAACAGGAAGCGGCACGAAAGCTCTATTTTTCGGTGAGTAGAACCATGAATTTAGCCCAACGGCTCTACGAAAATGGGTACATTACCTATATGCGTACCGACAGTGTGAATTTATCAAAAGAAGCCCAAAAAGCCGCTGCAGAAGCTATAGGTGACCGTTATGGGGGCAATTATGTAAACACCAAAAATTTTAAGACAAAAAACAAATCGGCTCAAGAAGCACATGAGGCCATACGTCCAACCAACCTTGCAGCAGATCAAGTGCCTGTGGAAGCCGATCAGTTGCGCCTGTACCAATTAATTTGGAAACGCACCATTGCATCTCAAATGAGTGATGCAAAATTGGAACGTACCAAAGTTAGCATTCAATCCAGTACCCATCCAGCACCTTTTGTAGCACAAGGTGAAGTTGTTCTTTTTGACGGCTTTTTAAAGGTGTATCTTGAGGGTACCGATGACGACGAAAACGAAACCAAGGGCATCCTTCCGGCACTGGCAAAAGGAGAAATTTTAGTGGTACAATCACTTACCAGTACTCAAAAATTTACCCGTCCGCCATACCGCTATTCTGAAGCTTCACTAGTAAAAAAATTAGAAGAGCTAGGAATAGGACGCCCATCTACTTATGCTCCAACAATTTCTACGGTTCAAAACCGCTCCTACATTAAAAAAGGAACAGAAGAAGGGAAAGCCCGCGAATATTTGCGCTTACAGCTCGATGCCAATAAAATTATAAAGAAGGAAAAAGCGACAGAGATGGTGGGTTCAGAAAAAGGGAAGTTGGTTCCAACAGACATTGGTACCATCGTAAATGATTTTTTGGTAGCTAATTTTGAGAGCATCCTCGACTATAGCTTTACCGCCAACGTAGAAAAAAGCTTTGATTCTATTGCTCTAGGAGAAAAAAACTGGACCAGCATGATGGAGGGCTTCTATTCGCAATTCCACGAAACCGTGGATTATGTTAAAGAAAACGCCCAACGCGAATCTGGAGAACGCGTTTTAGGGGAACATCCTGAAACAGGAAGAGTGGTAAAAGTACGTTTAGGAAAGTTTGGACCCTTGGCACAAATTGGAGAACCCGACGACGAAGACAAACCTATTTTTGCAAGCTTGCAGCCCCAGCAGCAATTGGATACCATTACTATGGAAGAAGCTTTAGCGCTCTTTGAGCTGCCTAAAGATCTTGGGGAGTACGATGGAGAAGATCTCAGTGTAAACAACGGACGCTATGGCCCCTATGTACGTTTTGGCAAAAAATTTATATCACTTCCGAAAGGAGAAGACCCCAACACCCTCTCACGTGACCGTGCTATTGAACTGGTAGAAGAAAAAAAGGCCGCTGATGCTCCCATTACTTTTTATGAAGAGCAACCTGTAACCAAAGGGGTAGGCCGCTTTGGGCCTTACATTAAGTGGAATGGAATGTTTATTAATGTCAACAAACAGTACAATTTTGATGCCCTCTCCGAAGCGGATATTAAAACCTTAATTGAAGCTAAAATTCAAAAAGAAAAAGACAAATTGGTACACGACTGGGCCGAAGAGGGAATACGTGTAGAAAAAGCGCGTTGGGGACGGTCGGTCATAATTAAAGGAAAGCAAAAAGTAGAGCTCAGCAAAGATATTGACCCTACAAAAATCACCCTCGAAGAAGCTAAAACACGTTTGGAGCAACAAAAGCCTGCCAAACGCAAAAAAGCCCGAGCAAAAAAATAATATGAGTCTAGAGCTACTTCAACCCGTTGCTGCAGAAGTTCTTAGTGGTTTAGCACTTCACCCCCCTCAAGTATTGGGTAAAAATATTCAGATTCACACAAAAGCCACTGGTTTCCCTGAACTCAACGAGGTTCGTATTGTGGTTGTGGGAGTTGCTGAAATTCGAAACTCTTATTTTGAGCAAGCTCATTTTGATGCTGCTGCTTTTCGCAAAGCCTGGTATGCACTCTACCCGGGGAATTGGCAACTTGGCATTGCCGATTTGGGGGATTTGCCCAACGGTGCTTCTGTTGAAGACACCTACCAAGCGCTAAAGGATATTTGTTTGCATTTGCGACAAATAAATATTATTCCTGTGGTTATTGGAGGGAGTCACGATCTTATTTACCCCCTATACCGGTCGTTTGAAAAAACACAACAATTGGTGAACATCGTTTCTGTAGACAATCAATTTGATTTTTCGCAAGAAGAAGAACTAATATCTGGGCGATCCTACATGAGTCGTATTATAATGGAGCAACCAAATTACCTCCAAAACTATACCAATTTAGGCTATCAGTCCTATTTAATTGCCCAAGAAGAATTGGATTTAATGGACAAGCTGTTTTTTGAATCTTACCGCTTGGGGAGTTTTGCCGATGATGTAACCATAACGGAACCTTTGTTGCGTGATGCAGATATTGTAAGTGTAGATATGAAGGTATTGGCGGCCTCAGCCAGCGGAAATTTTCAAACCGGTGCCCCCAATGGTATTGAAGGAAGAACACTCTGTGCCCTAAGTCGTTATGCTGGTTTAAGTGACCGATTAAGTATATTTGGTGTTTTTGAATTGCAGCAAACACCAATATTTTTTAAATTGTTGGCCCAAGTAATTTGGTATTTCATTGAGGGCGTGAGTCAACGCTTTGATGAATACCCAGTCCTTACGAGTCAAGGTTTTAAGAAGTATACGGTAACGTTATCTGATTTTGAACTGTTGTTTTTCCAGAGTGAAAAAAGCCAACGTTGGTGGATAAATGTATCAAATGAAAACTATATAGATAATAAAACCGCATCCAGTACGTTATTATCTTGCACGCCTGAAGATTATCACCTGGCCTGCAAAGATATTTTGCCCGAAAGATGGTGGAAAGCCATGAAACGAGTTTAATTGTAATCCCCAAAATCTTACAATAAATTTCCTACTTCATCGTTTTGAATAAATAGTTGTAACTGCGAAATGTTAAATTTGACAACAAAAAACGTAATGAACCGAGTAGTACTTTTGCTGATAGTATTCCTTACAATACTCAGTTGCGGGAAAAAAAATCGCGGAGAGTTAATTGGGGTACGACAGAAAAAGTGGTTTCCGGAGAAACCTTACGGGATGACGCTCATCGAAGGAGGATCCTTCATTATGGGTAAATCTGATGAAGATGTAGCACGTTTACAAAACGCACCGGCAAGAACAGTTACAGTGCCTTCCTTTTACATGGACGAAACCGAAATCACCAATAGTGAATACAAACAATTTGTGTTCTGGGTTAAAGATTCCGTAGCACTTGCACTGTTAGCGCGAAAGGCTGACGAACTAGAATTAGGAGAAGACAATAAAGATGGTGTGGGAGAATACGCTTTTAAAGACGCAGACACCTCCAAACTTTCAGAGTTTCAAAAATACATGCGTACCAATTACTACGATGTAAGCGAAGATAGCTATGCAGGACGAATGCTCAACTGGGATACCGATCTACAATGGGGTACCCAAGACTATCCCGATCAGGCATATTCAGAAGTAATGGATTCTTTGTATTTGCCACCAGAATATTGGTATGACGGCCAAATGAAATTAGACGTCACCAAACTCATTTATCGCTTTACATGGTTTGACGCTGAAGCAGCAGCAGCAGAATCTAAAAAAACACGTCAACAATTTATTGATCGCAAGCCCTACATAAAAAGAGAAGAAGTAGAAATTTACCCCGATACAACTGTTTGGATAAAAGACTTTATTTACTCCTACAATGAACCCATGCACAATGAATATTTTTCACACCCTGCTTATCAGGATTATCCTGTGGTGGGTGTATCGTGGAAACAAGCCATGGCGTTTTGTAATTGGAGGACACATTTTAAAAACAGCTACCAGCGTTCAAAAAATAAGCCCCTAGTCAACAAATTTCGTTTGCCAAGTGAAGCTGAATGGGAATTTGCAGCACGAGGTGGTATTCCCTCAGGAGTATATCCTTGGGGAGGTCCCTACCTACTTAATGATCGTGGGTGTTTCTTAGCAAACTTTAAACCTTTGAGAGGGGATTATGCTGCCGATCAAGCGGTGTACACTGTGGAAGCTAAATCTTACCTGCCCAACGATTTTAATTTGTTTAACATGGCAGGAAACGTGGCAGAATGGACAAGTTCCTCCTACGACGTAAATGCTTACGAATATGTTGCCTCACTGAATCCAAACATGTCTTTAGGAAGAGAAAACCGTAAAGTTGTAAGAGGTGGATCTTGGAAAGATGTGGCTTATTATTTACGAGTGAGTTCCAGAGACTACGAATATCAGGACACATCAAGAAGCTACATAGGCTTTAGAACTGTCCAGGATTACCTTGGAATTTCAAGAGTTAAAATAAAATAAAATTTGGTTATATTTAGGCAAAACAAACATCATACAATTAAAAATTTATACAAATGGATGACAAGTCATTACAGAAAAGATTAAGAAGTAAAGTTGCAATGCATATGCTTTTTGGCCTGGGAGGAGCGGTTGTAATTATTGGAGCATTATTTAAAATTCTACACCTTGAAATAGGACCTATCACTGGAGGTTTAGTTTTAGGTTTAGGTCTAGGGACTGAAGCCTTAATTTTTACAGTTGCAGCACTAAATACAGGTGAGATAAAAGAAGAGCATGCTGATTTTGTAAAAAAAGTTAAAGGTGGTGGCTCTAAACCAAGTGGTGGTGGAGATTCTTCATTGTCCTCAAAAATTGATGACCTAATGAAAGAAGCTAAGCTTGATGTGTCATTAATGAATAACCTAACAAAAAGTATTAAAAATTTAGAAGCGTCAGCTCAAGCACTCCAACCTGCATCAAATGCTGCAGCATCATCACAAAACTACGCCGAACAATTAGGTAAAGCTGCCGCCCAACTGGAACAACTCAAT
Source organism: Flavobacteriales bacterium (assembly GCA_011526365.1). GTDB lineage: Bacteria > Bacteroidota > Bacteroidia > Flavobacteriales > Flavobacteriaceae > RFYP01. The sequence goes on along the minus strand of WTIO01000001.1, from coordinate 7,097 downwards.
AGCATGTATGCTTCACAAACTTCTTCGGCACAAGATCATTCAAAGTTTAATGCTCAGGTAGCACAAAATGCAGAGCAATTGCGTCAACAAATGGAGGCATTATCAACAAACATGGCAAACCTTAACCAAGTTTATGGTGGTATGCTTAACGCAATGAACTCTAAATAAGTAGCAAGCCATGGCAGGAGCAAAAGAAACCCCCAGGCAGAAACTTATTAGTTTGATGTACCTGGTATTCATTACCATGCTTGCACTTAATGTAAGTAAAGAAGTGCTGGATGGTTTTGGACAAATGTTTGTTAAGCTGAAAAGTGCTAACGAACGCGTTTTTCAGAGTAATGAAATCTACTATCAAAAGATATCCACAAATGCCCAAGAAAAAGAGGGGAAGTGGATTGGCCATCAACGGACAGCAACTGAAATTAAAGCCGTGTCTGACAAATTTTATCAAAGGATTGATGAAATAAAAAGTCAAATTACAGCTAAACAACGCGAAAAAGACCCTGATTTAAAAGAATATTCGCAAATGGACAAAGGCGAAGAATTAGATTTAGTATTCTTTGACGCCAACGGCGTAAGTCCCGATGGAATTGCATTTGTAGATATGATAAACGAATACAAAATGAAAGTTATTCAGGTCTTTGGTAGTCAATTCCCACAGTATATTCAACTTGTTGAGGAGCGTTTTTTCACTGGAGATCAAAACAGTAATGTACAAAACTCCGACGGACAAGATCAACCTTGGTTGTCGTATAACTTTGAAGGTTTTCCATTAGTCTCATCTCTTGCAAAGTTGACCATGATGCAAAATGATATTCGACTTACGGAAAGTGATGTCTTAACTACACTCTTAGGGAAAGAATTAGAGTTAGAGTCTGGTGTAACAGAATCAAATTATATTACTCTACTCAAAACCGAAAAAGGCGCCTACTATCAGGGAGAAACCTTTGATGGGAGTGTTATTTTAGGGCGTAAAGGTGGGGCACAAAACCCCAACTCAGTAGAACTCACTCTAGACGGGCGAAAGCTTGGTACTCGCGACTATGAATTGATTCCTGGAGGGGTGAAACTTAAAGTACAAACTGGGTCTCCTGGTGACCACCAAATCAAAGGAAACCTTGTTTTTCTTAACGAAGGAGTGGAGTCAAAAATTCCGGTAGACCAAACCTTTGCAGTAATATCAAAACCTAATGCAGCAGTAATTGCAGCAGACAAAATGAACGTGGTTTATCGGGGGGTAGAAAACCCAATGACGATATCAATACCTGGTATTCCAGACAATAAAGTACGTGCCACTGCTCAAGGCCTAAAGCGTGTACGAGGAAGTAAATATCTTATGATTCCAGGAAAAGGACGTGAAATTAATATCACTGCTAGCGGGAAACTCCCCGATGGCCAAAATATTACCACACGTTCACGTTTCCGTATTAAAGATATTCCCGCACCTCAAGGAACAGTCCGTGGACAGTCGGGAAACATCACTATACCTAAAGCAAACCTTGAAATTTCAACGATAGGGGCAGACCTTCCCGATTTTGATTTCGAAATATCTCTACAAACAACAAGCTTCCGTTTTAAGGTGCCAGGAAAACCCGCGCGCCTTGTCAAAGGGAGTAAATTAGATGCTGCAGCCAAACGTGATTTACGTTCAGTTCGTGCAGGGTCTACAGTTCAAATTTTCGATATCAAAGTGAGAAACCCTAAAAACCCAAGCTATCGCTTTAAAAAAGTATCACCTGTAATATGTGAAATTGTAAACTAATCGTATCACTAATGGACTCCAAAGTTTTCCTACCCGTAATTCTAATGCTCATTTTGCTTGTGCAAGCACCACTAGCAGCACAATCCAATTTGCTCAATGCCAGAGTACCCCAGGACGTAGCAGAATTGAATGAAGCTCAAATTGCGGCTAATGACGAGAGTCCTCTAGCCTATGGTTACGTTGACGATCGTGATGTTCTTTGGTCTAAAACCATATGGGAAATTATAGATCTTGACGAACGAATTAATTATCCTTTTTATTACCCTACCGATACATTTAATTTGGCGAAAGATCGTCGCTCCCTCTTTGATGTTTTAAAACTCAATTTAGGAAAAGGAAGGGTCAAAGAAGTGTACGATAGCCCGTATTTTAATAATAAACTAACCTACGAAGAAATCCTTGAAGGCCTTTCTTTCATTGACACATTAGATCTGGGTATTGAGCAGCTCAACAACGGAGAACCCGTTTCTCCTGAGTACATCAACAGACGTCGTATTACTGCCGCTGAAATTGAGCAATACCGTATTAAGGGTACTTGGTATTTTGACAAGCGATTAGGAGAACTGCGTTACCGTTTGTTGGGAATTTGTCCTGTTGCCAAGGATATTGCCAGTGTAACGGATGAAGCCGAACTAGTAGAACTCTTTTGGATTTGGTTCCCCGACGCACGAGAAATTTTAAATAAATATAAAGTCTTTAATGCGCGAAATTCTTCCCAGCCCATCACCTTTGATGCCATGCTCAATGCAAGGCGTTTCAACTCCGTGATTTATAAAGAAGAAAATGTTTATGAGGACCGAACCATTGAAAATTATATTTCTAAAGATGCCTTGCGGCAACTCTTAGAATCTGAACGAATTAAATCGGTAATTCGTGACTTTGAACAAGACATGTGGAACAACTAAGTTTCCATGATGCATTAGAAAAAACGCTGCCAGAGAGCAGCGTTTTTTTATGCGTAAATTTGAAAGAAGTAACAACCTATGGAGTGTTTAGTTGTTGGTAACGGAATTGCTGGATGTGTACTTACCCATCAGCTGCGTAAGCGTAACAAAAACGTACACATGATCGCTAAAGCTGCTCCAAAGTCCTCGCAGTATGCTGCAGGGATTTTAAATCCCACCGTTTTAAAGCGGTACACAGCAGTGTGGAAAGCCCACGAATTTCACGCCGCTGCAATACCCTTTTATGACAACCTAGAAAAAACACTTGCCGTTCCCATGTGGCACGCACTTCCTATACACCGAATATTTTCCACTGCGGCAGAGCAAAACGCTTGGATGGTCGCTGCAGGACAAAAGGTACTCCAGAACTTTTTGGTACCCCAACTGGGGACTACTTCACCTTCAACAGCCCTCCATGCCCCCTTTGGATATGGACTAGTACAGCAGGTAGGACGCTTGGAAGTTCCTTCACTTGTAGCGGCAACAAAAGCAGCTTTAGGCCAGAACTACACCAACGCCAACTTTGATTACGCTCAAGTACAGTGGGTGGGCGATAAACCCCATTACAAGGGAATTACCTATGATTATATTTTTTTCTGTGAGGGTTACAACGCACACCACAACCCTTTTTTTGATCTCAGCGCACTTATCGGAAATAAAGGGGAAATGTTACGCATTAAAAGCCATCACTTGCCTGAGGATGCCATTTGGAAAGGCCCATTGTTTATTTGCCCTTTGGGAGCACAAAAATTTTGGATTGGAGCTTCCTTCGACCCTAAAAATAAGGAAGCTTCACCTTCAGAGGAGGGGAAATCTTGGCTGTTACGACAACTTGCAAAAATGACCTCTGCACCCTTTGAAATTCTTAGTCACAATAGTGGTATCCGTCCTACAACAAAGGATCGCCGTCCACTGTTAGGAAAGCACACTACCCTTAAGCGACTTCATCTCCTCAATGGTTTAGGTACCCGAGGGGTGCTTATGGCGCCATTACTATCCGAATGGTTGTGTGATGCCATTTTTAAAAATTCACCGTTACCATCAGAAGTGGATTGGCAGCGATTTGCGCATCTGGATAGCAACTGATATTTTCGCGTATGCTAACAGTTCAACAACTTTCCGTAGCCTTTGGCGGTGATGTTTTATTTGATACTATTTCCTTTAGAATTGGTGGCGGTGATCGTATAGGGCTTATTGGAAAAAACGGGGCGGGAAAGTCCACCATGTTACGCGTACTTGCCCAACAGCAAGAACTTACCTCAGGGCAATTAGCCTATGAAAAAAACACCAGTATAGGCTACTTACCACAAGACGTGGAACACAATACAGGAAAAACTGTACTTGAAGAAGCCTACACGGCTTTTCCCCGTTTGCAAACCATTGAGCAAGAGCTGCAACACATTAATCACAATTTAGATACGCGAACCGATTATGAAAGTGCTGCTTTTCAAGATCTACTTAATACTCAAGCCAATTTAAATCAAGAGTACGAACTGTTGGGAGGCTATACCTATCAGGCACAAACTGCCCGAATTTTAGTGGGTTTAGGATTTAAAGAAAGCGACTTTCACCAACAAACAACCACCTTTTCGGGAGGGTGGCGCATGCGAATTGAATTGGTCAAACTCTTATTGCAAGAACACGATTTATTGTTATTGGATGAACCAACAAACCACCTTGATATTGAGGCTATCATTTGGCTGGAAGCATTTTTAGCGAAGTATGCTGGCGCAGTAGTATTAGTTTCGCATGATATTCGCTTCCTAGATCAAGTGACTAACCGGACCTTAGAATTGGTTCAAGGCAAGCTCTTTGATTTTAAAAAATCCTACACCAAATACCTAGAACATCGAGGTTTACTGCGGGAGCAACAATTGGCTGCTAAGAAGAATCAAGATAAGAAGATTGCTGAAACCGAAAAGCTCATTGAAAAATTTAGAGCAAAAGCCTCCAAAGCTCGAATGGCCCAATCCCTCATTAAAAAACTGGATAAAGTGGAGCGCATTGCCATTGATCCAGAGGAAAATGCAACCATGGCCATCCATTTTCCTGTAGCGCAGCAACCGGGAAAAGTGGTATTAGAATTGGAAAATATTAGGAAAACCTACGGCGAGCATCAAGTGCTAAATGGGATATCACTGCTAGTACCACGAGGTAGTAAAATTGCTTTTGTAGGTCAAAATGGACAGGGGAAGACAACCCTAGCAAAAATAATTGTCAATGAAATTAAAGCAGAGGGTAGCTGTCGTTTAGGGCATAATGTACAATTGGGCTATTTTGCCCAAAACCAGGCCCAGCAGCTCGACCCTAATAAAACTGTATTAGACACTGCCCTAGATGCTGCAACCCATGACAAGCGCCCCGTGGTTCGTGATATGCTAGGAGCCTTTTTATTTCGAGATACCGCAGTAGAAAAAAAAGTTGGTGTGTTGTCTGGTGGCGAGCGCAACCGTCTGGCACTCTGTAAGCTACTCTTACAGCCTTTTAACGTACTGGTAATGGACGAACCCACCAATCATCTTGATATACGGGCTAAGGAGGTCTTAAAAAACGCTCTTTTAAACTTCGAAGGGACGCTTCTTTTGGTGTCGCACGACCGTGATTTTCTAACAGGCTTATGCGACCGCATTTTTGAGTTTAAAAACCAAAAAATAAAGGAATACCTTGGAGGTTTGGAGGCTTACTTACAACAAAAAGCCCTGCCCAATTTAGAAGCTCTTAATTCCACTGCCAAACAAACGGCTAATAAGCCTTCTTCTTCTACTACCACAACCTATGCCGACCAAAAGGCACTTAAAAAAATTAAGAATCAGTTACAAAAACTGGAGGGGTCCATTGAGAAGCAAGAAAAGGAATTAAAAGCTATTGACTTGGAACTCGAAATCAACTATGGTGAGATAACGGCCCAAGAAGGTTTTTTTGATCGGTATCAAGCCAAAAAAGACAAGTTAAATGCGCTATTTTTGGAATGGGAAAAACTACAAGAACAGTTAGAGGCTAAGTCTTAATCTTTATGAACGAACACTTTTTTCAATGCCCTTATTGCTGGGAAAACATCTCTATGTTACTCGATCTTTCCTTGGTTCAGGAAGAGTATATAGAAGACTGTGAGGTATGTTGTAATCCTATTCAAATTATTTTTACCACAGCAGATCAAGAGCTTCTAGAGTTTCGAGCTGAAAATATCGAGCAATAATTAGTTGGATCGTGTCCAAGAGAAATTGGGTAGATCTGCTTTTTGCGCACCCTCTTTAAGTGTAACTGCCTCTTTGGCTGTGCCTGAAACACGGTCATTTAAGCTGCCCTCTGTACTAGAAACATTTGTAAAGGTCACCGCTTGGGAGTCAACATGGATTTTGGCTGCCGAAGAAAAGTTAGATACACTAAGCCCATCGATGGCTCCTGAAGCTCCTTCACCAATTCGCAAGATGGCTTGCGATTCGGTTTCGGAATCTCCAATTAAACTAAAGTTCGCCATGCGAAAACGTGTAGAACTACTTCCTGCATTTATTTCAATTCCGCTATCGGACGAAGGACCCAGAACAATTTTTACATTTTCAATGGTGCCGGCATAGCCTTCATCAATGTCCACACCATCATCCCCTTGATGATATACCAGTATGTTAGAAGCATTTACAGTTCCACCAAAAAACTCCACACCATCATCTTGATTGGCAAAAACTTCAATATTGTTTAGTGTAGTTTCTGAACCCACGGCGCAAAGGGTTAAACCGTTGGAATCGTTTCCAGTACCTATATGCGCCCCGCCGTGGCGAATGGACACATATTCTAAAACGCCACCATTATGAGTGCTGTTGTTGCCTCCGTAGTAACTGGATGTTTCACTAGGGTCTAAACCAATGTAAAAAGTAGACTCCTCTCCAGATTCAGGCGCTAGAGGCGCATCCCCTAAAATAACTATACCACCCCAAAGGCCTTGTGCAGACGCTTGTAGCATAGAAGTTTCATTTACTGTTGTGATATTATCGTCCAATGAAGTAAATACTATAGGTTGATTTGCGGTTCCTTTTGCATTAATTTTTCCATCCTGCGCAATTACTAGCATACTTACTTTTGGCATTTCTCCTGGCATAGCTTTAATTAATGTTCCAGGATCAATGGTTAGCGTAGCACCGTTAGTTACTACTACGCTTCCATCTATGATGTAAGTGCTTTCAGAAGTCCAATGTGTATTTTGAGTTATTTTTCCCTGAACGGTTACAGTATTAGCGGTTGGAGCACAACTTACCATTGCGCTTAGTAGCAAAATTCCCGAAAATAACGGGAGTATTGATGAGATACGTGACATTACAACTTGGTTTATTTTTATAAATATAGTGAAAAAATCATATGTTTTTTTAACAGTGTATTTAAATAAAAATGAATTAAAC
>WTIO01000067.1 GCA_011526365.1 Flavobacteriales bacterium | reverse complement strand
ACTTAATCCTATAGCTCCACAAATCATTATGTCCAATTAAAATAAATATTAGCTTGGGTTTATAAAATATAATCTCCTCTAATCTTTTGAGAACACCATCAGTTATGTCACCACTAATACCTCTGTTAAAAGTATTTTTTATTTTTATTCTTTTAGCCCAGTCATCACCTCCCTCTGTAATACTATTTCCTAAAAATACAATTCCACCTTTAGTTAGTGGATTTTTTTTGAATTCCAAAATTCTCTCAGGATAATATTTGCTCGTCCAATAGTTGTGATATTTAACAACAATATCTCTTTTAGGATATAATTCATTAATATCTATATTATTTTGACTATAATTAATAAACGATATAATAAAACAAGCTATATAATTAATTTTCATTTTTTAATTTAATTAATATTTCAGACTAGTAAAATAATCTTCCAACTTTTTTCATAACATAAATGTATATATATATTACATATCAAATCGCAAACCTCTGTTACACTAGAAAAACAGTTTTCTAAAACCCATGCCCTTGTGTTTGGGATAGGAGTGCTTGAGAAGTTTTAGCTTTTCACCCATCACGTATCCACATAAACCCCACACAACTTCCCCCTAAAACAGGATTAAGATATCTTCAGCAAAGCATTGGTTTACAAAGGCTAACAGAGCATTTGGGATGTGTCCATTGGTGTGATAGCATAGTTAATTATCCTTCACCACCACCACCGCTATCACCACCTCCAGCTATAGAAACGTTATTATCCACTTCTGACTTTATACTCCAATTAAAGAAGGAATCCCCCATTTTTTCCCAACCAGCATGACAGTACAGGGCAACTATTTTTGTATTTTAGGTATTTTGAAACGAAATTAATGAAGTTTACGTAAAAAGCTTTTGGAATACAGTACAGTTTAAATAAAACTTAGGTGTGTTTTTTGAGCAAAGTAAATCAGGAGAAGCAAGGGAAGTATACCCTCTTCGTCCAAATTTTAAAATTTAATGCAATGAAAACAGTGGTTAATTTAGGTGTGCTCTTGTTATGGTCAGCAACTGCATTTGGGCAATTGAATTTAGACCAGCTATTAGTAGAAAATAAAACCAACCCTAGAGGGATTACTATTGAAAGTCCCCGTTTCAGTTGGATGATGTCTTCCAAAACGAGAAATAAATCTCAATCTGCCTATCAGCTTAGGGTGGTCAAAGGAACAGCTAACTTTACCGGAAAGGTCCTATGGGATACTCAAAAAATAGCCTCTGCACAATCTGTTTTTGTGGAGTATGCAGGGCCTAAATTAGAATCAGGAGCGACCTATTATTGGCAGGTAAGGGCTTGGGATGAAAAGGGAAAATCTTCCCGATGGAGTTCCACTGCCTCCTGGCAGATGGGATTTCTCAATCCAGTCAAAGAATTTAAAGCCCAGTGGATAACTCCTAGTTACCCAGAAACGGAACAACGGGAGAGTCCACTTTTTCGAAAAGAATTTGAAATTTCTACAAAGAAGATCAAACACGCCACTGCTTATATTACAGCACACGGAATGTATGAAGCTTTTATCAATGGAAAACGTATAGGAAATGCCTATCTGACACCAGGTTGGACCAGTTATGGCGAACGATTGCAATATCAGGTTTACGATGTGAGTAATCTTCTAGTCCCGGGAAATAATGCCATTGGAGCCATGTTGGGCAATGGATGGTATCGGGGTTTTTTGGCTTGGGGCGATAGAAATAATCATTACGGCAAAGACATTGCTCTACTGCTCCAGCTCAGTATAGAATACGAAGATGGAACCACTCAAGAACTGATTACAGATAAGACCTGGCAATGCGCCAAAGGGCCTGTGGTTTTTTCAGAAATTTATGACGGAGAAACTTTCGATACCCAACAAAAAATAGAAGGCTGGTCAGAGCCTAATTTTACAAAAACATGGGCAACTGTCAAAGAAGAAGATTTTTCGAAAAAAAATCTAATCGCAACTGAAAATGAGCTAATTAAAAAACAAGAACAGATCAAGCCTGTCGCTCGTTTTGAAGAAAAAGAAGGAGGAACCGTGGTAGATTTTGGTCAAAACCTGGTAGGTTGGATTCAACTGAAAGTCAAAGGAAAACCAGGGCAGCGTATCGAAATTTATCATGCCGAAGTATTGGATAAAGAGGGTAATTTTTACACGGATAACTTACGGGATGCCGATCAAAAAATGACCTATATACTAGACGGTACAAATCAAATTTTGGAACCCCACTTTACCTTCCAAGGGTTTAGATACATTAAAATTAAAGGACATACTGTTGCCATTGAGGATCAAAATCTTACTGCGATTGCTTTGTATTCCGACATGAAACCAACAGGACAATTTTCTACTTCAGACCCATTACTCAATCAGCTACAGCAAAACATCCAATGGGGGCAAAAGGGGAATTTCTTGGATGTACCTACCGATTGTCCACAACGGGATGAACGACTGGGCTGGACAGGGGATGCCCAGGCCTTTTTTAATACAGCTGCCTACAACATGAACGTACACAACTTCTTTTCAAAATGGATGAAAGATGTGGCTACGGATCAGTTAGAAAGTGGCGCAGTACCTTTTGTAGTACCCAATGTTTTAGGGAAGAACGCAGCGGGAAGTGCCGGATGGGCAGACGCAGCCACTATTATTCCTTGGAATGCGTATCGACTTTACGGCGATCGAAAACTACTGGAAACACAGTATCCAAGTATGAAATCATGGGTTGATTATATGGTCAACCAGAGCGAAGACAATCTTTGGGCAAGTGGTTTTCATTTTGGAGATTGGTTGTTCTACCGTCCAGATGACGATAACGATGGAAGAGCAGCCATCACGGATAAATACTTTATCACCCAATGCTTTTTTGCGAATTCTACTCAATTGCTTATTAATGCTGCTCAGGTTTTGGGTAATGATAGTGACGTAAAAAAATACAAAGTGCTCCTAGAGGATATTAAGAAAGCATTTCAAAATGAGTTTGTGACTAAATCGGGGCGGGTAGGCCCGAATACACAAACCGCTTATGTATTAGCATTGCAGTTTGATATGCTGCCAGAAAGTCAAAGACAGCAGGCTGTAAATAGGCTGGTGGACAACATTAAACGTTACGGTTACCACCTTACCACCGGATTTTTAGGAACACCCTACTTGTGTCATGTATTGAGTCGATTTGGAAGAAAAGACATTGCCTATGAATTGCTGATGCAAGACACCTATCCCTCCTGGTTATATCCTGTTACTATGGGAGCAACGACCATTTGGGAACGTTGGGATGGGATCAAACCCGATGGAAGCTTTCAAAATCCGGGGATGAATTCATTTAACCACTACGCCTATGGCGCTATAGGGGAGTGGATGTATCAAAACATTGCTGGGATCAATGCAGATGTCGCTGCTCCCGGCTATAAAAAATTTAGTATCAAGCCCTCTCCGGGAGGAGGATTAACTCAGGCTCAAGGAAGCTTAGAAACCTATTACGGTACCATTACATCGGCCTGGGAATACAAGGAAAACGAACTAATCCAAAAAATCACCATTCCGGCCAATACTCAAGCGGAGGTATACTTGTTATCGGAAAACTTCTCCCAAATAAGGGAAGGAAAAAAGCCGATTGAATCCTTAAAATCCCTGAAGTTTTTGGGTTCAGAAGAAGGATATTCTAAAGTACTTTTAGGTTCTGGATCCTATGAATTTTCGATTCCCCTTTCAGAAAGTTTGGCAACTACCCAATTGAATGAATTGATTGGAAATTACACCGCTTACAACGGCTTTGGTATCGATTTTTCTATCGTTTCAGAAGGGCAAAAGCTGTTTATTCGTTTAAAAGAAAATAAAGAAGAGTTAGTGCCCAATGGAAAAAATGCCTATATTTTTTGCTTCAAATCCAGAATTCACTTTTACCATTCAGCGAAGCAGAGCACAAACCCTAAAATCTGTACGTGTGGAAATGGGAGAAATGCAGTATAATGCGACAAAAGGCTAAAAGGAAGATCTTATTTAACTTCTAAAAGTGCCCTGCCAGATGGGAAATCTACCAAGTGAAAGACTCCGTTTTTGCCCTCAGATTGGATTGCTTGCCGTTGATGTAAAGCTGTTTTGAGCCATAGACTGTAAGAATTCATTTTACTGCTACAGCTTTCCTTTAGAAGAGTATTTACTAAGGAGTAGGTAGAGGATTCCACAACTAATCCAAGTGGGTAATGTTAAAAAGGAAAGAAAGAGATCCAACTGAACCGACAGTCCGTAAAACACTACAATACTTATAATCCATGCCCAAAGCACTTTCCAGTTGAATGCCCGATCCAAGGGAGCGCTTAAATAGTCTGGAATGTGAAATCGAGTTCCATATAAATGTTGGGCAACAATGATGGCTCCTACCGGCGCTAAAATAAAACCATACAGGGCAACAAAATCAAGCAATTTCATGGCAAAAGCAGGGAATAAACCTGCCGTTGTAGCAATTGCTCCAGCTACCATAGTAACCCAAAAGGTAGATTTTTTTGGAAAAAATGTTTGAAAAGCTAAACCCGCTCTGTAGATGGTAGGGTTGGCTGTGGTCCATCCTGCTAGGACAACTGCTAAAATACCGAACACTCCGATCGCATTGTAAGCCAAAGGGCCGGGGGCTACTGTTGGGGCAGTTCCATTGGCTAAAAAAGCTTGAGCTTCGGGGGTTTGAATGTAAACGGCATAAAGTAATGCTGCGGCTATCCATGCAATATAATGCCCAACATACATCCCAATGGCAGTAGTCCATCCTGCGTCAGGGGTTTTGGCATAACGAAAAACACTCAAGTCTGACATTCCTATATGCATGGCTGCATTCGCAAACCACGACCAAAAACACACATGCCAAAAGGTATATTTAATTTGACCAGGGAAAGGCGTGCTTCCCGCTCCCCAAATATTCCAAAAGTCTGAAAACGACCCAACTTCAAGCTGGTTAAGAGCTACAAAACCACAAATAACAAAAGCAAGTATGATGAAGGGAGCCATAAAATTGGCAGCTTTAGAAACGGTGGCAAACCCATTGGCAGCGATCAGAGAAAACAAAAGCCCCAAAATTAAAACGACCAATATCCAGGTAATTCCGTTCGGAAGAGTGTCTGTGAGCTGAGGCATTTCCATATCAAATGGAATTCCTACAGCAGTTGCAGATACAGTGATCATCGCACCTGCGAGAAAACAAAATAATACTCCGTTGGCAACATTGTATAGCTTAACCAATTTTGCTCCAGTAATTTTTTCCAAGTGG
>WTIO01000021.1 GCA_011526365.1 Flavobacteriales bacterium | reverse complement strand
TCATAATGTTTTGGGGCGTATACTTTGTTTATGAGGTGGGGCCCTCCCATTCTAAAATCCCCCCAAGTAAATTAAAGGTGGTAGCAAAACCCATTTGACCCATAATTTGACAGGCCCGTGCACTGCGAGCGCCGGAGCGACAATAGACAAAGTAAGCTTTTGAAGGGTCTAAACCTTCTAAGCCTGCCATAAATGCTGGAGGATCGTTGATGTCCAACAATTGCGCATTGGGAATGTGCTTTTCCTCAAATTCGTCTGGGGTGCGAACATCGAGAATTACAGCTGCTTGGTACTTTTTTTGCTGATCTACCCATTGTTGTTGTGTTAAATCCATTTAACTTTTTTTCAAAGGTACAACCTGCCTAAAGAATGGCAAAATAGGTTGGTCATCCCTTTGAAATTTAATATTTTTGTAGTAATAACAGTTGTTGCTACATGGGAGAAATGAACAAGGCCATCGTTACGGGAATTCTCCGCGCTGGTGCACATATAGAAGAACGGCTAAACGAAAGTTTAAAGGCAGCACAACTCAGTGTACCTCAATTTAATGTACTTCGCATCTTACGAGGACAAAAACAACGCGCTGTTTCTTTAAGTGTAGTACAGCGCCGCATGATTAAAAAAATGAGTAACACCAGCCGGCTTATCGACAAGCTAATGGACAAAGGGTTGGTGTCCAGAGAGGTTTGCGCTAAAAATCGGCGGCAGGTGGATATTTGCATTACCCCTCAGGGGCTGGAACTTTTGCAACAGCTAGACAGCATTATTGCCACAACCGAAGAGGCCTTAACCAAAAACTTAAGTCCAGAAGAAAAAAAGCATTTTCTTCAACTCATCAGACAATTTTCTGCCGTGCCACAAGAAAAAAACTAGAGCAGTTGGTAGAATTTGAAAAGACTAGTATATTTGGGCATGCTAAAGACGCAAAAAAATATTTGGTGGTGGAACGCAAATCAATGTTGATTTCGTGTACACAACCCCTATACTAACAAGGCTTGTCATCACGACAGGCCTTTTTTAATTTAAGAAACAGTGAAAACATACCGCCTAACCACGCATACAAAGAAAATTTTAGCGGATACGCTTACTCCTGTAAGTGTGTATTTAAAGCTGCGGGATCACTTTCCGAACAGCTTGTTATTGGAGAGTAGCGATTATCATGCCAATGACAATAGCTTTTCCTACATCTGTTGCCAGCCCATTGCACACATTCAAATTCAAAACAGACAACTGCAACGCCAATACCCCGACGGCACCAAGGAAACTGTTACCTTAACTGCAGACCACAATGTTCCAGAGATGATCACAGCCTTCACCCAACAATTTAGCTGTGACAACAACCCACATAAATTTATACAAAACGGTCTTTTTGGCTATTTGACCCACGATGTGGTGCAGTACTTTGAAGCTGTGGATATAGCCAGTAAAAACGATACGCTAGCCCTACCCGACCTCTACTATGCGGTGTATCAAAACATCATCGCCATCAACCATTTTAACAACGAGGCCTATTTGTTTTGCCACACCTATGAGGGAGCGTCAAATTTAGCCACCATCGAACAGTTGCTTTCTCGAAAAACGTTTTCAGATTACAGTTTTCAATGTAAGGGGACAGCGACTTCTGTTCTGGATGACGCGCAATACAAAAACTTGGTACAAAAGGCTAAGGCCCATTGCCAGCGGGGTGATGTATTCCAACTGGTACTTTCCCGCCGCTTCGAACAGGAGTTTAGTGGGGATGAATTTAATGTGTATCGTGCCCTACGTATGGTGAATCCTTCGCCCTATTTGTTTTATTTCGACTATGGCGACTTTAAAATTTTTGGCAGTTCGCCAGAAGCACAACTCATTGTACAAGACGGTCAGGCTGAAATCCACCCCATAGCAGGGACATTTAAACGCACGGGAGACGATGAAAACGACGCCAAACTTGCATTGGAACTGAGCGAAGATCCAAAAGAAAATGCCGAACACGTGATGCTGGTAGATCTTGCTCGCAACGATTTAAGCAGAAACGGAGCCTTAGTAGCGGTAAAAACCAATAGAGAAATTCAGTTTTTCTCCCATGTCATTCATTTGGTTTCAAAAGTGGTTGGCATCAAAAAAGAGGAAATCCCCACCTTCCAAGTGGTTGCGGACACCTTTCCCGCAGGAACCCTTAGCGGTGCACCCAAGCACAAAGCCCTGCAATTAATTGAGCAGTACGAAATCGTCAACCGTAGCTTTTACGGTGGGGCCATTGGATTTATGGATTTTGAAGGCAACTTTAATCACGCCATCATTATCCGTTCTTTTTTAAGTAAAAACCACAAGCTCTACTACCAAGCAGGAGCAGGAATTGTTGCTGCTTCTGATGAGGATAACGAACTTCAAGAAGTGTATAACAAACTAGGCGCCTTAAACAAAGCCCTTGAAATTGCCCAAAATTTGAACGCATGAAACCCATTTGTGTAATCGATAATTACGATTCCTTCACTTACAATCTAGTACACATACTGGAAGCACAAGGCTGTACCGTAGAGGTCTTTCGCAACGACCAATTTGAGCTAGAACAGTTGGACGCCTACGACAAAATATTATTGTCACCTGGCCCAGGCATCCCCGATGAAGCGGGCTTATTAAAAGCTGTCATACGGCAGTATGCTCACAGTAAATCTATCTTGGGCATCTGTTTGGGACATCAAGCTATAGGGGAGGTTTTTGGCGGGGAGCTCATCAACTTAGACCAGGTGTATCACGGCGTAGCTACCCCCATAGTACAGCATCAAGAGGATGTGCTTTTTGAGCAACTGTCTAACACTTTTGAGGCCGGGCGGTACCACTCTTGGGTGGTAGCCCAACCTTTACCCGGGGATTTGGTGCCTTTGGCATATGACGAACAACACCAATTGATGGCCCTAAAACACAAAACCTATGAGGTACGGGGCGTACAATTTCATCCTGAATCTATTTTAACACCCCAGGGGGCACAACTCATTAAAAACTGGGTCACGCATTAAAACGATCGCTATGAAAACAATTTTAAATCGTCTTATTCAACATGAAACCCTTTCCAAAGAAGAAGCCAAAGAGGTTTTGGTGCATATTGCCAAAGGCAGTTATAACACCAGTCAAATTGCTGCTTTTTTAACGGTTTACATGATGCGAAGTGTTACCATTGAAGAATTAACGGGCTTTCGGGATGCTTTGTTAGAACTCTGCGTTCCCATTGATCTTTCTGATTACGACCCTATTGATTTATGCGGTACCGGAGGTGATGGTAAAGACACGTTTAACATTTCTACACTGGCCTCCTTTATTACAGCCGCTGCCGGAGTACCTGTAGCCAAACACGGAAACTACGGTGTATCTTCCTCCTGCGGTTCCAGTAATGTAATGGAATATATGGGCATCCGTTTTTCCAACGCACCCGACTTTTTAAAACAGTGTATTGACACTGCTGGCATCTGCGTTTTACACGCGCCTTTATTTCACCCCGCCATGAAAAATGTGGCCCCCATCCGTAAGGAGTTGGGCGTAAAAACCTTTTTCAATATGTTGGGCCCCATGGTAAATCCGTCCTTCCCCAAGCACCAATTGGTGGGGGTATTCAATTTAGAATTGGCCCGAATGTACGGCTACCTCTATCAGGAAAGTGGAAAAAACTACACCATCATTCATGCGCTGGACGGCTATGACGAAATTGCACTCACTGGAGGTGCCAAACGCATTAGTAACCAGCAGGAGGGGATGCTGTTTCCAGAAGATTTTGGAATCGCACCGCTTACTGCTGAAGCAATTGCTGGAGGCAACTCGGTGGAAGCTGCTGCACGTATTTTTATGAACGTACTCGAAGGAAAAGGCACCCAAGCACAAAATCAGGTGGTATGTGCCAATGCGGGCTTAGCCATTGCTACCAAAGAACAACTGACACCCAAAGAAGGTTTCGAAAAAGCCTGGGACACCCTGCACTCCGGCAAAGCCTTAACTACCCTAAAAACGCTTCAAAAAATTAGTGCCGCATGACCATTTTAGAACGAATAGTAACCACAAAAAAAGCTGAGCTAAAGTTGCGAAAGGCACAATTCCCAGAAAGCTACTGGGAACAATCGCCGCTGCTAGAGCGCAAGCCACACTCCCTCGTACAGCGCCTAAAAAACAGTCCCTCGGGAATCATTGCCGAATTTAAACGGCGTTCGCCTTCAAAGGCCGTCATCAACCAGTCTGTGAGTGTGCGGGAGGTGGTAACGGGCTATGCAACAGCAGGCGCCTGTGGCGCTTCTATCCTTACTGATAATGAATATTTTGGCGGCAGCTTAGACGATTTGGTGCAGGCCCGAGCCTGTAGCAGCTTGCCCCTACTGCGGAAGGAGTTTATTATTGATTCCTATCAAATTACAGAAGCCAAAGCCTTTGGTGCCGATGTCGTCCTGCTTATTGCTGCACTCTTGGACGAAACGCAAATAAAGGCCCTTTCGGCGCATGCCAAAGGACTCCAATTGGAGGTGTTGGTGGAAATTCACGACGCAAGCGAACTGGAAAAATGCTTACAACCCACCGTGGACATTATTGGGGTAAACAACCGAAATTTAAAAACCTTTGACGTCAGTTTAGATACCAGTAAAGATTTGGCAGCTAAAATTCCCGCTGACTTTCTTAAAATTTCCGAAAGTGGCCTACAAGACCCCTCAGCAATTATAGCCTTAAAAAACTATGGTTTTGAAGGCTTTTTGATTGGAGAAAATTTTATGAAAACAACCCATCCTGGAGCTGCTGCTCAGGAATTCATTCAACAGCTCAACCCATGAAGTGGAAAGTATGTGGCATGCGGGATCCTGAAAATATTGCAGCGCTTTTGGCGTTACAACCCGACTACTTAGGATTTATTTTTTGGGAACACTCCAAGCGATTTGTCACCGAACCATTGCCCCCTATTCCTGAAACCGTGAAAAAAGTAGGTGTCTTTGTAGATGCCAACACCTCAACCCTAAAAACACGAGTTGAACAACACCAATTGGATGCGGTACAATTGCACGGGCAAGAAGCCCCAGAACAATGTGAGGCCCTAAAAGCCTTAGGAGTCACCATTATCAAAGCCTTTGCCGTGGGGCCAACATTTGACTTTTCAGTACTTGAGGCCTACGAAGCACACTGCGATTATTTCCTTTTAGACACCAAAGGGAAAGCACCAGGCGGCAACGGATTAAAATTCAATTGGGAACTCCTGCGCAACTACCCTTCCACCACCCCACTTTTCCTCAGTGGGGGTATTGGTCCAGAAGATGCTGCGGCCCTTCAAGAATTAATAAAATCGGAGCTGCCACTGCATGCTATCGATCTAAACAGTAAATTTGAACTCCAACCCGGACTTAAAGATATTACTGCATTACAACAATTTAACACACAACTACGATGCAATACAATGTAAATGAAAAAGGATATTACGGTGATTTTGGGGGGGCATACATCCCCGAAATGTTATATCCTAATGTGGAAGAACTGCGTTTAAACTATAAAAAAATTACTGCTGAACCCGAATTCCAAGAAGCCTTTAATGCCTTACTCAAGGACTATGTGGGGCGGCCTACCCCCCTGTATTTTGCCAAGCGTTTGTCCAAAAAGTACAACACAAAAATCTACTTGAAACGGGAAGATTTATGCCACACAGGCGCCCATAAGGTAAACAATACTATTGGGCAAATTCTATTAGCACAGCGCCTAGGGAAAAACCGCATTATTGCTGAAACAGGAGCAGGACAGCACGGGGTAGCTACAGCTACCGTTTGTGCGCTTATGGGGATTCAATGTATCGTATATATGGGAGCGGTAGACATTCAACGCCAGGCCCCCAATGTGGCGCGCATGAAAATGCTAGGGGCCGAAGTACGCCCCGCACAATCGGGGAGTAAAACCCTTAAAGACGCCACCAATGAAGCCATCCGCGATTGGATTAACAATCCCGTGGACACGCATTACATCATTGGTTCGGTGGTGGGACCACATCCCTATCCCGATATGGTTGCGCGTTTTCAGGCAGTTATAAGTGCCGAAGTACAAAACCAACTAGAATCTCTTGAAGGCCGAACCTATCCCGATCATGTGGTGGCCTGCGTTGGGGGAGGAAGTAATGCCGCTGGTATTTATTACCACTATTTAGAAGAAAAAAGGGTAAACATTATTGCGGTAGAGGCCGCTGGAAAAGGAATTGATACTGGGGAAAGTGCTGCAACTTCAGCCTTGGGCAAAGAAGGCATTATTCACGGGAGTAAAACCCTGCTGATGCAAACCCCCGACGGACAAATTACAGAACCGTATTCCATTTCTGCCGGTTTGGACTATCCTGGTGTAGGGCCTATGCACGCTCATTTGTTCCGTTCGGGACGGGCAGAATTTGTATCCATTACCGATGATGAAGCCATGACTGCCGGTTTAGAACTCTCCCAACTGGAGGGCATTATTCCTGCCATAGAAACTGCCCATGCTTTTGCACTGTTTGAACAGCGCCCCTTTGGCCCCGAAGAAGTTGTTGTGGTAAACCTTTCGGGACGTGGCGACAAAGATTTAAATACCTATATCGATTATTTTAAGCTAACATGAACCGAATAGATCAGGCGTTTGCCCAGGACAAAAAGCTCTTGTCCATTTACTTTTCTGCGGGACATCCCAAACTAGAAGATACCCTGCCCATTTTAAAAGCCTTGCAAGCGGCCGAGGTAGATATGATTGAAATTGGGCTTCCCTTTAGTGATCCCTTAGCAGATGGCCCTACCATACAGGACAGTGCTACCCAAGCCCTAGCCAACGGAATGACCACCCAGCGCTTGTTCGATCAACTGGAACAGGTGCGCGATCACATCCATTTACCGCTTATAATTATGGGGTATTTTAATCCCATACTCCAATATGGTGTAGAAGCGTTTTGCGAGAAATGCGAAGCCATTGGTATTGACGGCCTTATTATTCCCGATTTACCCGCAGATGTGTACCACGAACACTACCAAGCCCTGTTTGAACAACACGGTTTGTACAATATGTTTTTGATTACCCCCCAAACCCCAGAGGAACGAATTCGCTATATCGACAAGGTGTCTAACGGTTTTATTTATATGGTGAGCAGTGCCAGTGTAACTGGGGCCAAGGCCACCTTTGGCGACAGCCAAACCGATTATTTTAAGCGTATTTCCGCCCTTGGGTTAAACACGCCACAAATTGTAGGCTTTGGAATTAGCAATTCCGAAACCTATCAAGCAGCTACCAACCATGCTCAAGGAGCCATTATTGGGTCGGCCTTTATTCAATTTTTAGAAAAAGAAGGGGTCGCAAACATCGGTGCGTTTGTTGAACGTATTCGCCAGTAGCTTACTCCACTAAAGCCCCCTGACAGCTACTTCCCGCTCCGGCCGTACAACCATAGCAGTGCTGTGAAATGGCAATGGGGTGTTGGGCAAAGGTGGTAGGGTCAAACTGATCGATGTGCTGCACGGGACTTTGTACCTTAATGGCCAACATCTGATTGAAATCACAGTCGTACATATACCCCTGGTAGTCTATGGATAGGGTATTGGTGCACATTACATTTTGTACTGCAGCAGGGTTGAAGGCATCCACCAGAGTCGTCATATAGTCCTCGTAATTTTCTGAAGCCAACAAGTATTCCAAAAATCTGCTTATAGGGAGGTTGGTGATGGTAAACAACTGATTAAATTGAATCCCGTAGTTTGTGGCTAGGCTGGTTTTAAAATCCTGTTCCAACTGTTCCTGCGCTGCGGGTAAAAAAGCCCCTGCGGGATTATAGACCAAGTCCAATTGCAGGCCACTACCCTCCTGTCCATAGCCCACTGCATTGAGGGCTTTTAGGGCTTCAATAGAATTGGAAAACACCCCTTCCCCCCGCTGGCGGTCCGTTTTTTCTTTTTTGTAAAACGGCAAGGACGACACCACATGTACCCCCTGCTCCGCAAAAAACTGTGGGTACGATGCATAATGTGCATTGGCTACCAAAATGGTAAGATTCGAACGAACGATAATATCTTGAACGCCTAGCGCAGCAACTTCGCGAACAAACCATTGAAAATCGGGATGCATTTCGGGGGCGCCGCCAGTGAGGTCAACGGTACCCACCTTAGAGACTTTAATTAGCTCCAAACAACGCTCCAAGTGGATTTTAGACATTTTTTCTTTACGGTCGGGGCCAGCATCTACATGGCAGTGGGCACACACCTGATTGCACATATACCCAAGGTTGATTTGCAGCACCTCCAACTGCCGCTTTTTTAGTGGGGCCAAACCGCTGTGCTTTAACTGCTCCGAAAACTTCGGCAATTCTCCCGACTGAAAAATACCATTTTCTAAAAGCTGCAATTGAGCTTCTGAAGCTGCCAAGGTATTGGCGCGAGCGTGCAAAGATTTTTTCATAAATCTACATAGATAATTTGTCGTACAACCCCATCATTTGTACTCCATGTACTAAAGTGGCCCCCCCTTTAATTGCGGCCCCCACATGAACTGCTTCCATCATTTCTGCTTTTTCGATACCGCGTTGCAAACCATCTTGGGTGTAGGCATCTATACAATAGGGACATTGCACTACATGGGAGACAGCTAAAGCAATTAAGGATTTTTCACGAGCACTAAGTGCCCCTGCTGCAAAAACACTGTTGTAGTACTCAAAAAACTTTTCGCCAAGCGCTGGGGACCAGTTAGTGATCGCTTTAAATTTTTTCAGGTCTTCGGGTTGATAGTAACTTTTTTTCACGTTTTAGTTTTAGTTGAACTCTAAATTACAAAAAGATATTTTGCACTTAATGAAGTTTCTTCCCCTGTTCCCTTCGACACGTTCAGGGAACTTGTATGGGAAACTGAACCTGCCAGAAGGTGGCTGAGCTTGCCGAAGCCACCGTTACAATACCACTATTCCCTACTCCCTTAAAAAACCTTAACTTCAAACACAATGAAGCAATTACTTCTCATTTTCACAAAAACCCCTGAACTGGGGCAAGTAAAAACCCGATTGGCACAGGCTGTAGGAAACTACCGTGCATTGGCCATTCATCTCCTTTTAGTAGAAAAAACACTTGAAGTAGTACATCCTTTAAGCGTACACAAAGCACTTTTTTACAGCACTGCACTTCCTCCCAAAACGGAGCGCCACCCAGAAATAACCTATTACCAACAGCAGCATGGCAGTAACCTGGGAGAACGCATGCAGGCCGCATTCGATTGGGGATTTAAAAAAGGCTACCAACAGATTGTAATCATTGGCACCGACTTGTGGGAACTTGAAACCGCCACCCTACAAGAAGCATTTACTGCCTTAGCATCCCATAAAACAGTCATTGGCCCAGCTACCGATGGAGGCTACTACCTGCTGGGACTCACCCAACCCAACCCAAAATTATTTATTGATAAACAATGGGGTTGGGGATCTGTTTTAGAAGCTACCCTAGCCGACTTAAAGCCCGAAAAACCCTATACACTCCCTAAAAAAACAGATATCGACTACCTCGATGACCTACTCCTCTTCCCAGACCTAGAACAAGTACTCCAACGTTTGCCCAAACAGGGTTAAGTACAAATCCTTATCTTCCATAAAAAATAGCATGCAAAAACAACTGCAAGTCACCACTGCTTTTTTGGACGAGCAAGACCTTCCCAAAGCCAGTATTGGCATCATCTTGGGCACAGGCTTAGATGCTCTAGTGGAGCATATGGAAATCCTACATGAAATTCCCTATGAAGACATCCCACATTTACCAGCACCTACTATGGCCTACCACAAGGGCAAGCTCAGCTACTGCCGCTGGGGAGAGCAAAACCTTTGGGTGTGCCAAGGCCGCTTTCATCGCTATGAGGGCTATTCCTTTTTTGAGGTAAGTTATTTGGTACGCATTCTGGCCCATTTGGGGGTAAAGACCCTTATTATGAGCAATGCTGCTGGCGCCATTAACCTAAGCATGAAAAAAGGGGAAGTCATGCTCCTAGAAGACCACATCAACCTGCAAGGCGATTCCCCGCTAGCGGTTAAGGGAATCACAGCACTGGGAGAACGGTTTGTAGATATGAGTATGCCTTATGACAAAGACTATCGCCAAACACTACTAACCTTAGCAAAAGAACTTTCCATTCCACTTCACCAAGGCACGTATGCTGCAGTAGTAGGCCCCCAGTTGGAAACTCCTGCAGAATACCGCTACCTGAAAATCATCGGTGCAGATGCCGTGGGCATGAGTACGGTTCCTGAGGTTATTGTCTCCCGGCAATTGCAACTTCGCGTAGTGGCCTTTTCGGTGCTCACCGACGAGTGCGATCCCGAAAACCTGCACCCCATAGACATCCCCGACATCATGGCACAAGCCAAAAAAGGAGAAGTATTCCTCCAACAACTCTTACAAGCATTTTTAGCACGTATCTAAGTGCTTTCCGTATCTTTAAAATAAAAACAATGAGCTACCTCAATACCACTCACGACGTTTACAAAGCTGCAGCCCTGCAACCCAATGTGGGCCTGTGTTGTACCACAACCCCAGTGTGGCAGCTTCCCAACTTGAGTATTCCTTCAAAAATGTTAGAGATGAACTACGGTTGCGGAAGCACCGTACACCCGCGGGATTTGGTAAACAACCCAAAAATATTGTATGTAGGTGTTGGGGGCGGAATGGAACTATTACAATTTGCTTATTTCTCCCGTCAAAAAGGGGGTGTTACAGGTATTGATGTTGTTCCCGAAATGCTTGAGGCTGCAAGAGAAAATTTTACAACAGCTGCTACAGAAAACGATTGGTTTGATTCCAGTTTTGTAGACTTAAAACAAGGAGACGCCCTGAATTTACCCGTAGCGGACAACAGTATAGACGTTGCAGCACAAAACTGCTTATTCAATATCTTCAAGGCAGAAGAATTGGAACAAGCGCTTCAGGAAATGTATCGCGTACTAAAGCCCCATGGCCGCCTGGTGATGAGCGATCCCATTTGTGAACAACCCATGAATACTACCCTGCGCAACGACGAACGGCTGCGTGCTTTGTGTCTTTCTGGTGCCCTTCCACTACAGGAGTACCTCAACATGCTTGTGAAAGTTGGTTTTGGCACCCTTGAGGTTCGCGCCAAACGCCCCTATCGTATCCTCGATACCAAAAACTACCCCACAGCTACAAATATCTATATTGAAAGTGTGGAGGTGTGTGCCATTAAAGATCCGATGCCTAAAGATGGCCCCTGCATATTTACGGGGAAAACAGCCATCTATTTTGGTGAGGAACTGCATTTTGACGATCATAACGGCCATGTGCTATTGCCCAATCAACCCTTAGCCGTTTGTGACAAAACCGCCAACAACCTAAAAAACCTAAATCGCAACGATATTTTTATTTCGCCTGCCACCTACCACTACGACGGAGGCGGCTGTTGCTAAAACACAGCACTATGAAACACCGCTACCTACTCCTTTTTGCCAGTGTTCTTTTGGCACTTCCCCTAAATGCCCAACGTACTAAAGGACGTGATGCATTATGGGCAACACAGCTTCAACAATATGTGGACAGCAACGGGAAAGTAAATTATGCTGCCTGGAAGAAAAAAAGCAAACTGCTGGACGACTACATTCAAGTACTACAGGAACAGCCACCCCACGACCAGTGGTCCAAGGCCGAACACCTGGCCTATTGGATTAACGCCTACAACGCCCTAACAGTGCAACTGATTTTAAAATACTACCCCCTAAATAGTATACAAGACATTCGAAAACCCTGGGAGCAAATTGTTTTTCGCGTGAAAGAACAAAACTATACCTTAAATGCTATTGAACATCAAGTCCTCAGAAAAATGGATGAACCTCGAATTCATTTTGCCATTAATTGTGCTTCTGCATCCTGCCCAAAACTGGCCCAAAAACCTTATACCGCCATAAATTTAGAGGCCGAATTGCAAGCCGCTACACAGGCTTTTTTATGTGATCCAGAAAAAAATATTCTTACAGCAGAAAAGGTACAACTCTCCAAAATTTTTCTCTGGTTTGCTGAAGATTTTGGCAGTAAAAAAGAACGGCTAGAATGGCTGTCAAAGCAAACAGGACTGGAGCTTACCCAAGCAAGAGTACGCTATCTTAAATACGATTGGAGCTTGAATGACTAAGGGTATTTCAATCATTATTCCTGTACTTAATGAAGCGGCCCAGCTGCCCCAACTCATATCCCAATTAAACCAATTTTCAAGCATCCCTCACGAAGTACTATTTGTAGATGGCGGAAGTTCCGACGATAGTGTTTCCGTCCTAAAACACCTGCAACAGCAAGTAGTTCATAGCACAATGGGCCGCGCGCATCAAATGAATACCGGTGCAGCAAAAGCCCGCTTCCCTTGGCTCTACTTTCTTCATGCCGACAGTCATTTGCCAGCAAATGCCTCACAGCTATTATGGGAAGCTACCACCGACCAACAACAGGCTGCCTGTTTCCAATTGGCATTTTCCTTCTCACATTGGTTGTTGCGCCTTTCAGCTAAGGCTACTAAAGCCAATCATCTCCTGTGTCGTGGCGGTGATCAATCCCTGTTAATTCACAACGATTTTTTTAAACAGTTAGGGGGCTTTGATCCTCAATATAAAGTTTGTGAGGATATCGCACTGATTCGAAAAATCTACCAAAAGGGCCGATTTGAAGTACTCAATGCCACCCTTGTTACCAGTGCTCGAAGGTTTACGGAAAATGGGGTACTACAACTGCTTTTCCATTTTGGGGTATTGCATCTACTGCACTATTGGGGAGCAGCGCCACAACAACTGCACCGTTATTACTGCAAATTTGTAAAGTAGCTACCACTACGTTAAACCAAAAGGTCCTACACGCTCAAAAACAAATAATACAAGCCAAAGATGGTGACGTATAAGATTCCTGCGGATACCAGAAAAATAAGCAAGTACAACACTAGTGAAAACCAATCATAACCCGATTTGAATTCGCGAAGAATTCGAAAAAGAATCATGATACAAAGTGCAACGTAAAGGATGGTTAAGAAAATTTTTATGGGGCGGGTGTTTTATATTAAAAAAGCTATTTGAGACTGAAGTAAATGCTACCAAAAATCGCTTTAGAAATCGTTCTTTCCCCACTAAAACTGGGGGTGCAATTACAGTATTTTTAACAGGAGGAAAACCATATTTTTCTGCCGTTAAAAAAGGGTGTACTATAAAAGGAAAGTGATTTTGCACTAGCTTCTGGGGCGAATTAAAGTAGATTTGGTCTTTAAAATATACAAAAAATAGCAGCAGCTACAAAATATATTTTATCTTGGAAGACGATGAAGCACCCCTCAAACACGCTGATAATCATAGGAAACGGAGTGGCTGGAATTACTGCAGCATTGGAGTTTCGGAAGCATTCAACAGCACCCGTAGTGGTACTAAGCGATGAACATCCCTATTTTTTTTCACGCACGGCACTCATGTATGTGTATATGGGGCATATGAAATGGGAGCATTTAGAACCCTACGAACCCACTTTCTGGAAACAACAAAATATCACACTAGTACAAGACCGCGTGCTGCAGCTAGAAGCAACCACCAAAACCCTTCACACTGCATCAGGAAAAAGTTATGCCTACGGGCAGTTACTACTGGCTACAGGTTCGGAACCACGAAAAGCAACTTGGCCGGGAAAGGAGGCCAAAGGTGTACAAGGACTCTACCACAAACAAGATTTAGAACAGCTTGAAGCCCTTACGCCTAACATAGCTACCGCAGTTGTCATTGGCGGTGGTTTAATTGGTGTAGAGCTTGCAGAAATGCTTCATTGCAGGGGGAAAAGAGTTATTTTTTTGATTCGTGAACAACGCTTTTGGGATCAGGTACTCTCCAAAGAAGAAGCCCAATGTGTTGCCGAACATCTTATCCAACATGGTATTGAAGTGCATTGTGACACAACAGTAGCCGCCTTCGAAAGTTCCGCCAAAGGGGAGCTGTCTGCTGTAAAAACAACAGACGATCTGCGTTTCGAGGCGCAATTTGCGGGAGTCACCATAGGGGTAACCCCACAGATTGAGGTTTTTAAAAATTCAGGGCTTAATGTAAATAAGGGTATTCTGGTAGATGCATATTTAAAAACCAATCTCAAGGATGTTTATGCCGCTGGGGATTGTGCCGAACTCCAACAGCCCCCACAAGGCCGAAACTCCATAGAACCGGTATGGTACTCTGGGCGAAGTATGGGAGCAGCTGTAGGAAGTACCCTGGCAGGAAAACCCATCAAATACGATCCAGGGATTTGGTTCAATTCGGCTAAATTTTTTGATATCGAATACCAAACCTATGGGAGCATTGCTAGCAAAGCAGATGCTACTACCACCCATTGGTTTTGGAAACACCCTACTAAAAACTGTAGCTTTCGTATCGCTTATGATTCTAAATCCAGCAGTATTTTAGGGTTTAGCACCTTAGGATTACGCCTTCGCCAAAACCAATGCATTCAATGGATAGAAGCTAAAACACCTGTACATCAAGTGATGAATGACCTAATGGAGGCACATTTTGATCCAGAGTTTAGTCCGCGTTATTTAAAAAAAATTCAACAGCAATTTTTATCCCAACACCCTACCTTTGTACCAAAACCATGAGTAAAAAAAGAGCATATACAGTAACACGAAACGCAGGCCTTTTTTTAGGCTTAGGGGGAATTGCACTCCTTGTTTTGCAACTTGGCACCACTGCAGCACAGTCGCCCTTTTGGTTTTGGACTGCATTACTAGCGATGTTAGTAGGTGGTGGATTGTTTAGCTTGGGGCAGTATCAGGGCACTGTAGCTGGAATTAAAAATGATGGGGTTTGGTTTAATCCATTAACCAACAAAGGACTTTGGGGCTGGTTGTTGGGTATAGTACTTACCGCATTTTACATTCTTTTGTATTTCTATCCCGAAGTGTTGGGCTACAATTCTCAAGGGCAAAGCACTGGACTAATCGCCTTTTTTGACCCCCTAAGCTATGCCCTAAATGGAAAAGCTGCCACCCAATGGTTTGTATACGGTACTTTATACACCCTTGCCATTCTTATTTTCGGGCTTAAGTTTATGCTGAAATACCGTGGCAACCGATATCAACTTATCAAAACAGGAGCAAATATTTTCTTTCAATTAGGGTTTGCGTTCTTGCTTCCTGAACTGCTGGCCAAACTCAACGGAGATAGCCCCTATTTTGCCAAGGACCTAAAAAACATGTGGCCCCTAAACTATTACTTTTTTGAGGACTGGCACTTGGACGCCATGGCCTCCGGCGGCACTCTTGGTAAGCTAATGCTGGGGTCAGGGGTATTGATGATTTTTGTGGTTTCCCCCCTACTCACCTACCGTTTTGGAAAGCGTTGGTATTGTTCTTGGGTTTGTGGCTGTGGGGCCTTGGCAGAAACTGCTGGGGATCCTTTTCGCCAACTGTCAAGTACTAAAATAAGTGTTTGGAAATTTGAGCGTTGGATGATTCACGCGGTTTTGGTTTTCGTTTGTGTAACTACACTCGCAGTACTGTGGACCTATACAGCTGCTGCAGACAATGCACTGGGATGGTCTCAGCAATACCTCTGGTATTTTAGCCTTGTCCTTTTAGGCGGTACATTGTTGTTTTTACGAGGGTACTACGGCAAGCAACTGCCCAAAGATGCACAATACGCAGCCTATAGCACGTTGATAGTGTTGCTTTTTGCGGTAGGCCTAAGAGGGTGGAACGGCAGTGAACCATTATTTGGAATTTCAAGTTATCAACTGCGCTCCTGGTATGGTTTTGGTGTAGGGGCAGTATTTTCTGGTGTACTGGGTGTTGGTTTCTACCCACTTTTAGGAAGTCGTGTGTGGTGTCGTTTTGGCTGTCCTATGGCAGCCATCTTAGGACTGCAACAACGGCTGTTTTCCCGCTTTCGAATTACTACTAATGGAGGACAGTGCATTTCCTGTGGCAATTGCTCCACCTATTGCGAAATGGGTATTGACGTGCGTGCCTATGCCCAAAAGGGAGAAAATATTGTGCGTTCCTCCTGTGTGGGTTGCGGTATTTGCTCCAGTGTTTGCCCACGGGGAGTACTGCGTTTAGAAAATGGACCTGTAGCAGGACGAACGGCTACCCAAAAATTGGAAGCATTCGTTAAAACCACCACTGCGTGAAATCAATTGTAGATGTAATTATTCCTGCCTTTAATGAAGCTGCAGCCATAGGGAAAGTAATCACTGCACTGCCTAATAGCGTACGAGAAATAGTAGTGTCCGATAATGGCTCTACCGATGGTACTTCGGGAGTGGCCCAACAACATGGTGCAACAGTAGTTACAGAAACTCAAAAAGGCTATGGCCATGCCTGCTTAAAAGCCATGGCGTATATTGAAAAAAAAGCCACCCCCCCGGATATAGTTGTTTTTTTAGACGGTGATTTTTCCGATTATCCCGAAGAATTACCCAAGCTGGTGGCCCCCATCGCTTCTAAAGAAGCAGTGTTTGTAGTCGGCGCCCGCAGTGCTGCCTTACGCACAAAAAATGCCTTAACCCCACAACAACAATTTGGGAATGCCCTGGCCACGCTACTCATGCGTTGGCTCTACAACAGTCGGTTTACTGACTTGGGACCCTTTAGAGCTATTGACTGGAAAACCTTACTAGCACTTAACATGAAGGACAAAACCTACGGCTGGACTGTAGAAATGCAACTAAAAATCTTACAACGCAAGTTGCCCTACGCAGAAATTCCAGTACGCTACAAAGCGCGAATAGGTACCTCCAAAGTGTCGGGAACAGTCAAAGGCACTATCTTAGCAGGAATTAAAATCCTGTATTGGATTGCAAAATCTGTAGTAGTAAAATGACACTTTTTCTGTATTGGGCCGAACAGCTACTGGTAGCACTAGTCCTACTATTATACGCTTTTAGCCTTTTGTGGATTTTTATATTCTGCCTCTATCAAGGACGTTTGGCTTGGGCAGCAAAAGCAGCGGCAAAACCTGAGAAAACACCCCTTGCAAATACGGAGCTCCCCAAGGTAACAATTCAACTCCCCCTCTACAACGAACCCTATGTGGTAGCACGTTTATTAGAAGCCGTAATGCAACTGTCCTATCCCAAGGATAAATTAGAGGTACAAGTACTGGATGATTCCTCTGGAGCGGCACTTAAAACCACTCAAAACTTAGTAGCCCACTACCAAGAAAAAGGATGCCCTATCCGTTTATTGCAGCGTTCCAACCGCAAAGGATTTAAGGCTGGCGCACTAAAACACGGACTTCAACAGGCTGAAGGGGAGCTTATAGCCATTTTTGATGCTGATTTTATTCCACAAAAAGACTGGTTGCTTCAAACAGTACCCCATTTTACCTCAAAAGAAATTGGGCTGGTACAAACCCGCTGGGGGCACCTTAACAGAAAGCAATCCATACTTACAAAAGTGATGGGCTTTGCGCTAGACATTCATTTTTTAATGGAACAAAAAGGGCGGTACGCCCAACAGCATTTGATGGCCTTTAACGGTACCGCAGGTATTTGGCGGAAGTGCTGCATTTTAGATGCTGGCAATTGGGAAAGTGATACCCTGGCAGAAGATTTAGACCTCAGCATACGCGCACAAATGAAGGGATGGAAATTTAAATTTTTAGAAAATGTAGTTACCCCAGCAGAACTTCCAGTAACCATCGCTGCTTTGCGATCGCAACAGTTCCGGTGGAATAAAGGAGGTGCAGAAAACTTTCAAAAACTCTTTGGGAAAATTGTACAATCGAAACAACTCACAAAAAAACAAAAACGCTATGCCAGTTTTCATTTGTTGGGCAGTAGTATGCACCTTCCCATACTGGCCTTGGTGCTGCTCAGCGTTCCTGTAACAGTCATCCAACACCATTTTCCAGAATTTCGCAGCTTTTTCAAAGTGTTGTCCACTTTTTTCGTCAGTACCTTCCTCCTCTTTTTTATGTATTGGCCTGTGTACCACAACAAGCGTCCCTTTCAACCCAAACAACTGCTGGACTACACCCTTCATTTTATTCAATTTTACGCTATAATTATGGGCTTTTCAGCCTATAACGCTAAAGCTGTGTGGCTGGGGCATCGGAGAGCCCATTCCCCATTTATTCGTACACCCAAGTTTAACCTCAACACCAAAACCCCGCAACAACACGCCTATATTCACCCCCTGCCCCTCCGTGAATTGCGAGTTGAAATACTGTTAACTGCCTACATTATCGCTGGGCTATTGTATTGCCTAAGCCAATGGTCCTTGAGTAATTTAAGTATGCTTCCCCTACTTCTTATGGCACTGTGGGGATTGTTTGTACACATTTACCTTGCGCGTAATCCCGAAAAAGCCTTATGAGGACAAAGCAAAATATAGTTTTGATCTTGGGGCTTACACTCGCTTCTCTCGCTTATTTGAAGCTTGCAGCAGGGATAGAGCGTTACGATAGCACCTCCCTTTTTTTAGCTTTTGGAACCGCAGCCTTAGGCTATGTTTTGATTCAAAAAAATAGTGCCAAATGGCAACATATTTTAGTAATAGGCCTCGTTTTTCGGCTTTTATTTTTTGGACACAGCCCGCAGCTCTCCCCCGACAGCTATCGCTACTTGTGGGATGGTGCTATACAATTGCTAAATATCAACCCCTTTATCTTCAGTCCGCAAACAATATACACCCCACAACTGTTTCCCACTGCACCTTACCTCTACGAACAAATGGGCAATTTACACCAAAGTTACCCGTCCATTTATCCCCCCATAAGCCAATTCCTGTTTAAATGGGTAAGCTATTGGGGCGGGACCGCTGTAGCACAGCAGTTAGTTGGGCTTCGCCTGCATTATATCCTCTTTGAACTGGGAGTGTTTGTTGTGGGACTACAATTGTTAAAAAAACTGCAACAACCCACAATTTCCATTGGATGGTACTACCTCAACCCACTGGTAATTATAGAACTAACAGGGAACCTGCACAACGAGGGAATACTGCTGTTTTTTTGGGGGCTGGGACTCTTAACGGTGCTTCACAAAAAGGATGTTTGGGCGGGAGTATTTTTAGGCTTGGCAATAGGCACAAAAATAGTGCCCTTTATAGGACTTCCCCTTCTGCTTGTTTATTTGGGGAAAAGGCGCTTCCTCAGGCTTCTGCTCGGGCTTTTGCCTACTTTGGTAGTGTGTTGGTTCCCATTTTGGGAAACCACGCTGCTGGTCAAGTACTGGAATACCTTCAGCCTGTGGTTTAATCGCTTTGAATTTAACGCCAGTGCCTACTATGTAGTCCGATGGCTGGGCTGGCAAGTGGTAGGCTACAATATTATTGGATGGTGGAGTGTCCTGTTTCCGCTACTTTTTGGAAGTGGTGTCCTGTGGTACTGTATTAGAGCAAAAAAAACATTACAAAAAAATCTAATACTCCCTTTGTTGCTTGTATTAACCGCCTATTTTTTTGGGGCTACAACCGTACACCCGTGGTATTTAATTTCCATCCTATTTTTTGGCAGCCTTACCACCTATCGATTCCCTGTAGTGTGGACACTTGCTGCCTTTAGCAGCTATCACGCCTATGGCCTTGATGGTGTGCAAGAATCTGCTGTGGTACTAGCGTGTTCCTATGGCTTAGTGCTGCTGGTACTGCTTTATGAAGTCCAAAAGAAAGGACTTAAAGCATCCTGAGGAAATTCACCTCATTTTCTTTTAGTGGTCGCCAATTCCCACGGGGTAAGTCTTTTTTAGTAAAGCCACCAAATGCCACACGATCAATTTGTGTAACCTTGTAATTGTGCTTTGCAAATAGTTTAACAATCAATTGAGGAGAAATACTATAAGCCTCTACGCCTACTTCGTTTTTCTTTCCGTCTTCTATAGCTGTCAATTTGTGCAATTGGTAGGTACTATCATAAAGCTCCAGAGGTTCTAGGAGTTTTGAGTGATCACCTTTGGCAAAGCTTTTGTCTAATACAATATGATAAATCATGCGAATCCCTTTTTTGGACTGCTGCATTTTTTTTCGCAAGTCTTCATCATTGGTACAAAATAAGAGTCCCGTGGCTTGGCGTCCCATTTCACCAAATGCAGGAACAGCATGCGGCGCAGCTTGTGTGAGCAATTCTTGTATGGAACGTTTGATTTTTCCCCCTTGATGAGTTGCCACAAAGCCTTTGGGTTTGTTCAAGAGAACATATACTTTTTTCTGTGCACCTATGCGCTGTCCATCATAACGCACTTCGTCTCCTGGTTGAACTCGGAACCCCATAGTGGTAACGGTGGCGCCATTCACTTGTACCATTCCTAGCTCTATAAAAGTGTCGGCTTCTCTTCGCGAGCATATTCCCGCATTAGAAAGGTATTTGTTAAGGCGGACCCCTGTAGGTTTAGGAGCAGTTTTTTTTGACTTGTTTGTGGGTTTTGATTTCAAATTGGTTTGTTTATTTGTTCATCCAATAGATGCTACAAACACCAATTAGTATGAGTAGTTTTAAACTGTTGTGCAGCCAAAGATACGCCTTTTGTGAGTTTGCGCTCCATAATAAAACTATAACTACCAATAAATACAGTAGGGCAAAGAGGAAATAGTTACGCATAAGGCCCAAGGGCTGCTGCCACAACAAAAAAGCCATTCTTGAAGCCACAACAATGGCAACACTAATCCAAAATTTACTTACCCTACTTCCAAAAACAACCGGGATGGTTCTGTAACGCTGCAACCAGTCGCCCTTTAGATTTTGCAAGTCCTTAATACCATCACGCACCAAAATTAGGGCGTACAAAAAGCCGGCATGAAAAAAAATAAGCGTTTCAAAATTGCGAAAATAGAGGGTGAGGGCAAAAAAGGGTAAAATCACTAAAAGGGCTGCAAAAATATTACTCAACCAATACAAGCGTTTGATTACGCTGCTGTAAAGCGCAATAGCAACAATATAAGCGCCAAAAAAAAGTACAGCTCTAATGGATACCAAACCTGCAAAAAACAAGGCCATTAAACTGAGAATAAAGTACAACACCAATTGCTGTTGCTGGGATACTAGGTGTTCTAATAAATATTTGTGAGGGCGATTGATTTGATCTTTTGCAGCGTCAAAAAAATTATTGATGATATACCCCGAGGCCGTTGTAGCTGCAGACGCAAGTACCAAAAACAATAAATTTAAGTCTAACAAAAGTTCCACCAACCCCACATTAGGAGCTAGGATATAATGTGCAGTAAGGTATAGCGCAACAACGAGCACTGCAATGTTGTATCCCCGGATGAGGCTAAATACCCCAAAAAACCGAAGCAATACTCCCTGTGCTTTTTTGGGAAGGGCCATGATTACTATTTATAGATAGTACACCACTTCAAGATCAAAGTTGTGCAATTCTTTTCGGGCTTTTTCCAAGTCGGGAGTAAACCCGAGAATGTACCCACCGCCTCCAGAGCCACAGAGCTTTAAAAAGTAAGAATTGGTTTCAATACCTCTTTCCCATAGCGACTGGAATTGCTGAGGGATCATCGGCTTGAAGTTTTTTAACACCAAACGCGACAGGGCTTTTACATTTTGAAACAGGCCTTTAAAATCGGCACTCAAAAAATCCTCAACACAAGCATCGGTGTAGCGTGTAAATTGCTCCTGCATCATACGGCTAAAACTGGCCTTTTTCATGTTCTCCATAAAAATTTCCACCATGGGTGCAGTTTCGCCCGTGGCACCACTATCCAACAAAAATACTGCCCCTTTTCCTTCGGGATTTTGTGAAGGGATTCCCGTGGGCTCAATATGCTCCTTGGAGTTGATAAGCAGTGGTAAACTCAAATAGCTGTTTAAGGGGTCTAAACCCGAAGATTTCCCGTGAAAAAAGGACTCCATGGTAGCAAAAATGGCTTTTAACTGCTGTAACTTATCTTTGGTGAGGTTTTCGAGTACAGTGATTTTTTCTTGTGCATAGCGCTCGTAAACTGAGGCTACCAAAGCACCACTACTCCCCACACCATAGCCTTGTGGAATACTACTATCAAAATACAAACCGTCTTTAAGATCCTTTTCGAAGCGGTTTAAATCAAAGGTAACTAAGGAGGTTGGCACTGTTTTAAGGTACTCAAAGTAGCGCTGTAAATTTTCGTTTGATTCTTTTTGTACTGGTGTAAATGTCGAACTAAACTGGAGGGCACCCCGATAGTAGTTGTAAGGAATAGATAAACCTTTAGAATCTTTAATGATTCCGTACTCTCCGAACAAGAGGATTTTAGCGTAAAACAATGGACCTTTCATAGCACTGTAAAATTACATTTTTTTTGCGCCAGTACCAACTGCATCATGAATGTACTCTCCCTCATGACAAAACGCTTGAAGGCTGTGTGTTATAAATTGGTGGACGCTGTCTTTTTCACTTTCGGGATAGAGTAAGTGCACATTGGCTCC
Organism: Flavobacteriales bacterium; assembly: GCA_011526365.1. GTDB lineage: Bacteria > Bacteroidota > Bacteroidia > Flavobacteriales > Flavobacteriaceae > RFYP01. The sequence continues at coordinate 45,092 of WTIO01000021.1, read as the reverse complement.
GGCATCTAAAGTGTAGCAAAGGGGAATTTTTGTTGTTCGACGAAATTCAAGAACAGCCTCAATAATTGCAAGGGTGTTGGGGCGCATAAGGATAAAACTCGGATGTGAAGTAAGCATCATGGCATGAAGGGCCAAGGCCTCGGCTTCTACTAGGGTACAAAAGGCGTCCACTTCCCCCTCACGTAAAATGCTTTCCAATGCTCCCATATGATCATCTGCCTTCTGAAAGCGTTGGGTTGCATAGGGGTGCTGGTGCATCAAATTATGCCCCAGGGTACTGCTCACTTTTTTCTGCCCCTTATCCACCAACAAAATAGTGTCCTGATAAGATTGAAATACAGGATGTACCGCTTCAAAAGGAACACCAAAAAGCGAACTGCTTCCCGGATAAGCGTCGTGTTCTCCCCAAACTACCATAGGGCCAGTGATGCTTCGCGCAGCACTTCCTGATCCGAGGCGAGCTAAAAAACTCGCTTTTCTTAACATGGCGGTTTCGGACAATTCGGGATGGGCCATTTGCTCAATACTCATAATGTTGAGTGCCAATGCAGCCATAGCCGAAGCAGAGGAGGCAATTCCACTGCTATGTGGAAATGAGTTGGAGGTTGTTATATGCAATTGGTGCTGTTTTAAAAAGGGAACATAGGGCGTAATTCGCTCAAAAAAGGCGGCCAGTTTCGGATGAAAGGCCGGTGCAGCTTGGCCTTCAAACAAAAGCTCAAAGGACACCTTGTCTTCAGTCGCTTTGGGTTGAAAGGCTACTTTGGTAGTGGTGCAAGCTGTAGAAAGTGTAAAACTCACAGAGGGATTTTTGGGCAATTGTACTCCGTGTTTCCCCCAATATTTTACCAAGGCAATGTTACTTGGCGCCTGCCAAGTGGTTTCCCCTTCTAGTTTGGGAGAGGCATCAAAAAGAAATTCGGGATGCTCCATAGCTCAAACAAAGATACGCTTTTGAAATTTTCACTTCAGCATAAAAATTGTTTAACTTCCCAAAACAAAACGGGTAAGATGCGAAAACAACGAAATAAAATCATTCCCATAGCCTTGGGTATCACCCTGTGTTTGTTGGTGGGCTTTCTTTCCAGTAGCAGTACCCGAGCTGCAATTCCCAACTGGTATGCCAGCTTAGAAAAGCCTTTTTTTAATCCGCCAAATATTGTTTTTGGTCCCGTTTGGACGCTGTTATACATCATGATGGGGTGGGCGGTAGGTCGCGTTTGGGCCTTGGGAAAACACCACCGGTGGGGAAAAACAGCCTTGTACCATTTTGGGGTGCAACTGATTTTTAACGGTCTTTGGTCACTTGTCTTTTTTGGTATGCAAAATCCTGCCTTGGCCTTGGTGGTTATTTTGATTTTAGGGGTGCTTATTGAGCGTACCATCAAATGGTTTCGACTCATCGATCGCCTGGCTACTTACCTGCTGTACCCTTACTTTGCCTGGGTGTGTTTTGCTACACTACTCAACGCAAGTATTTGGTATTTAAACTAATGGGTTTTTGATTTTTTGTATCTTATTGATACGTACAACCTAAAATCTTTTTTATCATGTTTTCAAAGACTACACTTTTTGCTACCCTCCTAGGATTTTTGTCTTTGTTCTTCCTGGGCTATTTGTTTTACGAAGTTTTGGCCGGCGAGTATTTTGCAAGCCACCGCACCATGGCAATGAATGAAATGATGGACTTTAAGTACATCACCTTAGGAACTTTAATTGAAGCCTATGTGCTTTCTGTACTTTATGGGAGATGGGCTGCCGGAAACTACGAGAAAAATTGAGGCTTTCGCTTTGGGGCCTGGGTAGGGATTTTTGTTGGTTTTGGCATCGAACTGCTCATGTATGGCACCTTTCAACTATTAAGTTTGGAAGCCACTCTAGTGGACAGCTTTTGGAATGTCCTATTTTATGGGATTACTGGACTAATCATTGGCCTGGGATACAAAATTAGTACCCCTACTAAAAAAGTAACGACTTAATGGCCTAATCGCGAATACGCTCAGGGTAGTCGGTGATAATACCATCAACACCTAAACGCTTCATCTGCGCAATGGCTTTTGGAGTATTTACCGTCCAAGGATATACCTTGTAGCCTGCGGTATGCATTGTTTTTACAGCCGAAGCAGTAAGTGTTTTATAGTCGGGGTTAATGGCAGTTGCTGTCAAGGCTTTTGCTACTTCTAACGCTTCTAGAGGGTTTTCTTCTGTAAGAACAGCCAGTGGAGTGCTAGCATCTACCGTCCGAAATAGCCGCAATTCCTCCCAATTAAAACTGGAAATTAAAACCGATTCAGGCGACCATGCCCCCTTGTTGTAATAGGTGGAGAGGAGGGCCTGCGTTGCCAATGCGGTTTCGGGCCCTTTTAATTCGATATTAAGGATGACGCGCCCGTTGATTAGGTCAAGCACTTCATTTAGCGTAGGAATCTGATAGTCGTTCAATACTTTTACCTGTAGTAATTCCTCAAGACTGAAGTCCATTATGGCCCCTTTGGCATCGGTTAATTTTTCTAAAGTTGCATCATGAAAAACGACCAACTCTCCCGAAGCACATTTAAAAACATCTATTTCTATTGCATCAACATTTAAATCCAAGGCCTTTTGAATGGAGGGGAGGGTGTTTTCTGCCACATGCCCCTTTGCCCCTCGATGTCCAATAATTAGGGGGTTAGGTGCCTGACTGCTCCAAAACAGTGGCAGTAGTAAGAGGGTCCATGTTTTCATAAGTTATGTGGTTTTATTGTGTTAAAATCCAAAACTCCCAAGGACGCATATCGTACTGGTAGGAGGAAGATAAACGTTTGGATTTACCATCTTCAAAACGGTTGTATTCCCCGTTGTGATCCATGGTAAATTGGGCGTAGGCGTTACTCAAATTAGCAATAAACAAAAGGGTGTCTTGATTTTTTACCCGTTGAAAGGCCAGTACTTGATGGTCTTTAGTAGTTTTCAAGCGCTCGTAGCTCCCACCCGCTACCCCCGAGGCTAGTGCGGGATGCGTGTTTTTAAGTTGGCCCAATTGTTTTAATAATTCCAGGGTTTTGCCTTTGGTTTTAGGAAAGCTGTCTTTTTCAAAAAAGCGCAAGCGTTTATCGAGATCGTATTCTTGTCCAGAATATATTAGTGGAATCCCAGGAGTAGTAAAGTGGAGGGCCATAAATGCGTGCCCTGCTGCCCCATAGCTCTCGGTGATAGTCCCATTCCAAGAATTTTCATCGTGGTTTGTTACAAAGTTCACCAATTGGTTGTAGTCGCCATAGGCTTTGCTGTTTTCAGCAATGTGCTTGTCCCAATCTTTTACGGTTTTATAGCCTTTGGCAATGTCTTTTGTCAAATGGTGTCCCGGCCAGTCGTAGGTGGCATCAAACTTAGATACTAGCTCCAATCCTCCGGGGTGGTGAATGTCGGTTTCAGCAAGAAGAAATACCGGCTTAACTTCCTTAAGGGCAGCAAAAGTCTTATCGTAAAACTCCTGGGGTACGGCATAGGCCTGGTCGATGCGGTAGCCGTCCACGCCTACTTCTTTCACCCAATAGACCATGGCTTGGCGCATGGCCTCACGCATCTCCATATTGTCATAATTCAAATCAGCTACATCGGTCCACCCAAAGGACTTCCCTGTTCTAAAATCGATGGGATCAATAATTTCACCTTTGGCATTTTTAAGATAAAAATCGCTGTTTTCCTTAATCCAGTGGTGGTCCCAACCCGTATGCCCAGGAACCCAGTCCAAAATCACATAAATTCCCAAGTCGTGTGCTTTTTTCACTAGATTTTTAAAATCGGCTAGGGTGCCAAATTCAGGATTTACTTTGGTATAATCTGAAACCGCATAATAACTTCCCAAAGGACCTTTACTTTTGGTAGTAGAAATAGGATTAATGGGCATAAGCCACAGGAGTTTTACCCCCATTGCTTTGAGCACAGGTAGGTCTTTGGCAAAGGCATTAAAAGTACCTTCGGGCGAATACTGCCGGATGTTGGCTTCATACAACACCGATTGCGCTATGATGTTTTGATTTATGGGTTGAAGCGCAGCAGCCGTAGCGACTACTTTAGGCTTTCGGGCTTGTGAGTCATTGGACTGACAGGCAAAAAGAAGAAGGGCCAATAGAACAGTAAAAAAAGGTTTCATTGTGTGTCGTTTAATTCAATTATATAGGCTGTTGCAGCAGCAATATTTAGGGTTTTTGTCAGATTTAGTTCTTGCTCGGTGAGCACCTCAGTACCCCTGGTGTGTCCTGCCAAGCCTTCTTCAAATCGGTTTAAATTTAAGGTGTGGTCTTGCAAACTATTGTTGACCACCACCATTACACGTTCTTTGTTGTCATATCTAAAGTACACATAAACATCATTTTGAGGAACATAATGCAGTGTTTTTCCAAAGTGAATGACCGGTTTGTACTTTCGCCAATGCAGCAACTTTTGGGTAACATTAAAATAGGCCGATTGTGTTGCTGTTCTTGATGCAGCATCGAAGGCATTTTGGCGATCCGTTGGCCAGCCCCCAGGGAAATCCCTTCGAATAGCTCCATCTCCTTGGCTTTTCTTTCCTGTCATCCCAATTTCGCTGCCGTAATAAATTTGAGGTATGCCCCGAAGCGTTAGCAGTACACTCATCATACGTTTATAGATTTTAAGGTCGGGATAGTGATCGTTTATTCTGTTGGTGTCGTGGTTTTCAGCAAAAATTAAAACATTGTTTATATCGGGGTATAAGAAATCGTTTTGCAGACTTTTGTACACCCGCGTCATGCCGTGTTCCCAATAGCTGTTGTGTTCCTTAAATGCGGTAGTTAGGGCATCGTGCAGCTTAAAATCCATCACAGCGGGCAGGTGACTATTAAAGTTTTGAATGGCCGCCACGGGGCTGTTTTCTTGCCAATAAGAAAGGTGCACGGTATCGTGCATCCACCCTTCGCCAACAACGTTAAAATTGGGGTATTCCTTACGAATAGCTGTTAACCATTCCACCATAGGCTGCGGGTTATTGTAGGGAAAGGTATCAATTCGAAATCCATCGATTCCTGCGTATTCAATCCACCAAATAGCATTTTGAATAAGGTAACGCAACAACAGGGGCTGACTCTGATTAAGATCAGGCATACTTTCCACAAACCAGCCCTGGAGCAGTTCCTTACGATCTATGGCAGCTGCATAGGGGTCAGAATGGATTTCTTTTCTGTGATTGGTATTAGAGAAGCCCTTCCATTGGTGGATCCAATCGGTGGTGGGCAGGTCTTTAATCATCCAGTGTTCCTTTCCCCAATGGTTGGTAACATAGTCCATTATCAACTTCATGTCGCGCTGGTGCAAGGCTTCTGCCAAACGCTTGTAGTCGGCATTGGTGCCATAGCGCGGATCGATACGATAAAGATCGCTTTGGGCATAGGTGTGATAGGAAACCTGTGGATCGTTGTCTTCACAAAGGGGGGTAGACCAAATTGCAGTAGCCCCTAGGGATTCAATATAATCCAAATGCTGAATAATGCCCTCCAAGTCTCCTCCATGACGCCCGTCTTGATCCTTTCGGTTGTGTGCATCCATAAGTTCTGGATGATTGTCATTACTAGGATCGCCATTGGCAAACCTATCGGGCATGAGCAGATAAATGACATCTGAGGCGTCAAAACTTTTCCGTTGCGCACTTTTGGGGGCCCTCGCTTTAATTTCGTAGGGAGCCTTCCATATGGTGTTTCCTTGCTGCTGCAAACGCAGCTCAAGCGAGCCCACTGCAACGCCCTGAAGATCAAGATCTAAAAACAAATAGTTGGGGTTGTCCGTTCGCTTTACTGAACGCAGAACTGCGCCCTTTAGCTGGGGACTGTATTGTGCAATATTTGGACCATAGAGCATTAGCTCCAGCTGGGTATTTTGCATGCCCTCCCACCAAAATGGTGGCTCCACACGATCTACCTGCGCAAGTAGTGGCCCACTAAAACACAGCAGTACCGTAAGACCAGTCCATAAACTGCCCTTAGGCCGTATAGGGTTGTAACGTTTGTTGTTCTCCATCTACTAAAATGCTTATCGGCGCTTTCCCGTGCCAAATAAATTGACAACCAGCGGTGGTAAGTTGTACTTCTAGAGGTGCCTTTTTGTACAAGATTTTAAATGTGAAGGCCTTCCATTGCTTTGGCAGTTGGGGGCGAAATGAAAGTATTCCCTGCTGTATTTGCATCCCAGCAAAACCTTCCACTATACTCATCCAAGTGCCAGCCATACTGGTGATGTGCAACCCTTCGTGAACTTCTTTATTGTAGTCGTCTAAATCCAAACGAGCCGTTTGCAGGTAGAAGCGGTAGGCGTCAGCCATATTACCAAGACGTGCCGCCAGTATTGCATGGACACAGGGCGATAAGGAAGATTCATGTACAGTTAGGGGTTCATAAAAATCGTAGTGGCGTTGCAATTCATCGGCACTAAAATCGTCAGCAAAAAAATAAAAGCCTTGAAGCACATCGGCTTGTTTGATGTAAGGCGAGCGTAAAATTCTATCCCAGGACCAATGTTGATTGATGGGGCGTTCGTTGGGTGGGAGTTCAGAAGCTGGAAGGAGTTCCTTATCTAAAAAACCGTCCTGTTGTAAATACAGTTGTTGGGCTTCATCATAGGGCAAATAGAGCTGCGAAGCAATTTGTTCCCACTGTTTACATTCGGCCTTTGTAAGTGTTGTTTTTCGTTGAATACGCTCAAAATCAGCAGCATGGGTTTTTGCAACTACCTCAGCTTGCTGGGCTGCATACTGCAAACACCAGCGGGCAATATAGTTGGTGTACCAATTGTTATTGACGTTATTTTCATATTCATTTGGACCGGTAACCCCAAGCATAACGTATTTGTTTTTTGGGGTAGAAAAACTCACGCGTTGCGCCCAAAAACGAGCGATACCAATAAGAACCTCCAATCCCATTTCGGGGATGTAACTCTCGTCCGCTGTATATCGGGTGTAGTTAAATATGGCATAAGCAATGGCTCCGTTACGATGAATTTCTTCAAAGGTAATTTCCCACTCGTTGTGGCATTCTTCCCCATTCATAGTTACCATGGGATAGAGTGCTGCCCAATTGCGAAACCCGAGCTTTTCGGCATTTTCAATCGCCTTATCCAACTGATTGTAGCGGTATTGCAATAAATTTCGTGCAACAGTTTCCGACTTGGTGGCCATATAAAACGGCAAACAATAGGCCTCTGTATCCCAGTAGGTACTACCGCCGTATTTCTCCCCTGTAAACCCCTTTGGACCAATATTTAAGCGTGCATCTTTCCCAGAATAGGTTTGATTGAGTTGAAAGATATTAAAGCGAATGGCTTGTTGGGCGGCGACATCCCCATCAATTTGAATGTCGGCAGTTTCCCAAATGGTGTGCCAGGCTTGGGCATGTGTTTTTTGCAATGCTTCCCAACCTGTTGCTGCTGCTTTTTGAGCCAGTTGTTGCGCTGCTGGAATCAAATCTGCTACTTGATGATTCATACTCTGGAGGTACCCTCCGTACTTGTGGAGTGTAAGGTTTTCCCCTGCTTGGAGTACTGTGGTGTAACGATGACTAACTTTAGTGGCACTTTCATCCACCTCGGGGGCAAGGTCGTGGGATACCAATTCGGTATACATATAGGTGCACACATCAAAATTCGATTTTAAGGTGCTACTGCGCAGGGCACTAAAGTTTCCTGTATTAAAAGTTTCTAGATGCTTCCAAAATGGATCGTCCCAGTTGGCGTCTTCATTTTTAATACCACCATCAACATAGGGGGTAATTTCAACTTCGGCTTGCCCTTTAAGAATTTCCACAGTATAGTGGATTGCGCCCAATTCCCCCTCGTTTAAAGATAAAAAACGAATACTTTTCAATTGTCCTTCGGTACCGTCAGCTAGGGTAAACTGCACCTCTCGGGTGTAGCAGCCATTTTTCATATCCAATTCGCGTCGGAAATGGTTTACTTCAACAAGGTGTAAATCTAAGGGTTGCTTGTTAATACTTACGTCTATACCAATCCAATTGGGAGCGTTGAGCACTTTGGCAAAATATTCAGGATAGCCATTTTTCCACCAGCCTACACGAGTTTTGTCTGGGTAGTACACTCCCGCAATATAGCTGCCCTGAAAGCTGGGTCCACTGTACTGCTCCTCAAAATTGGCTCGCTGTCCCATGGCTCCATTTCCTAAACTAAATATACTTTCCGAAGCCTTGACCTTTTGGGGATCGAATTGACTTTCAATAATTTTCCACGGGTGTTCTTCTAAATAGACCGATTTCATCGTTCAAATAAATTTAATAGTACTTGTGGTGTAAGGGCATTAAAATGTGGAATGCAACGATCAGCTTTATCCAATACTTCTGGTGTGCCAATACCTACAGCATACATCCCCGCGGCTTGTGCAGCAGCAATTCCTGCTTGTGCATCTTCAAAAACAACGCAATTTGAGGGGGCTACTCCCACGGCTTCGGCCCCTTTGAGAAATACTTCTGGATCGGGTTTGCTATTTTGCACATCGTTCCCGTCAATAATGGCATCAAAAAATGATGTGATTGCTAAACGCTCCAAAATACTACGCGCATTTTTACTGGCGGAACCCAAAGCAATACCAATTTTATTTTCCTTTAAAAGGCTCAGCGTATCCACCACTCCTGGTAAAGCATCTGCTGGGTTTAGCTGTTTAATTAACTCCAAGTAGTGCTTGTTTTTTTCTTCCAAATAGTGTTCAAAGGTGTCTGAACTTATTGTGGTACCACTCCAGCGAATAAGCTGCTGTAAGGAAGCCACTCTACTAACCCCTTTAAGTGCTTCGTTGTGCGCTGGTGTTAAATCAAAGTTTAATTGCTGCGCAATTGCTTTCCATGCGATATAATGAAAATGTGCGGTTTCAACAATGACCCCATCGAGGTCGAAGAGCGCTGCAGCCTGCTTCATACTAGTTTAAATACAATTAATACCTAAGGTTTCGGGACTAAAAATAAGCATTTCAATAGTATGTAATGTAACTTTTATAATTCCTCTGGAGCGAGTGTTATCGACAACCCCTCCAAAGCTGGAGTAATGGCCAGTTGACAGCCTAAACGGCTGTTGTGTTTTAGGGTGAAAATTTCTGAAAGCATAGCCAATTCATCGTCTGACTGCTCAGGGAGTTGGTGGTCTGAATTCACATAACAATGGCAAGAAGCACAAAGCGCCATACCCCCACAGGTTCCCTCTACGGGGAGTTCAGCAGCCTTACAGAGCTCCATTAAATTTAATGCCATATCTGTTGGTGCCTCCAATTGATGGGCAGCACCCTCACGATCTATGACCTCTATACGAACATTCATTTATTCGATTTTTTTTACGATGGATTTGGGGGCCTCTTTTTTTGACCCATCAAAACCAGCTACTCCACTAACAGTAGTGTATTTAAGGATGTTTTTCTTGTTGGGATAAATCCGTTTAAACGCACTTTGGCACATTAGTGTGGCTTCGTGAAAACCACACAGGATGAGTTTAAGTTTCCCAGGATAGGTATTGACATCTCCTATGGCATAAATCCCAGGGATGTTGGTTTGATAGTCGAGACTGTTGTCTACTTTGATGGCATTTTTTTCCAGTTCTAATCCCCATTCGGCTATAGGGCCCAGTTTTGGTGTTAAGCCAAAAAGTGGCACAAAATAATCGGTTTGAAGTGTTAGGGTTGAATCATTGTGGGCAATAGTTAGGCCTTCCAAGTGGTGTTCGCCTTCTAATCCAACGATTTCAGCAGGAGTAAGAAGTTTAATTTTCCCTTGTCGCTTTAATTCTTGCACCTTGTCTACAGAATCTAAAGCGCCTCTAAATTCCATCCGTCGGTGGACTAAGGTAAGTTCAGCTGCAATATCAGAAAGAAAAATAGTCCAGTCGAGGGCGGAGTCTCCCCCACCGGCAATAACCACTTTTTTATTCCGGTATTTCTCGGGGTCCTTAATGATGTAATCGACTCCCTTTGCTTCAAAATCGGTAAGGCGCTCCAACTGTGGTTTTCGTGGGGTAAAGGTGCCTAAGCCCCCAGCAATAGCTACAACGGGCGCCTGATGTTGGGTGCCTTTGTCTGTGGTGACTATAAATTGGTCGTCATCGGTTTTTACTATGGTTTGCGCATGCTCCCCAAGGGTAAAGCCGGGGTTAAAGGGGGCAATTTGCTGCATGAGATTGTCGATTAAATCTCCCGCTAAAACTTCAGGATAAGCAGGAATATCATAAATGGGCTTTTTAGGATAAATTTCAGCACACTGCCCTCCAGGTTGAGGCAGTGAATCGATTAGATGGCAGCGCAATTTTAACAAGCCGGCTTCAAAAACGGCAAAAAGCCCTGTTGGGCCTGCTCCGATGATAATAATGTCTGTAGTAATCATTTACAAAATTGGGGTTATACTTTCAACATGTTCAATCTCAGGAGCGTGTTTTTTTATGGTTTGCTCAACACCCAACTTCAATGTCATTTGATTGACCGAACAAGAGACACAAGCGCCGTGCAACTGTACTTTAGCAGTAGTGCCATTATCAATGGAAACGAGAGAGATATCGCCTCCGTCGGATTCGAGGAACGGACGAATTTCCTTTAGGGCATTTAATATTCTTTGTTCTAGGCTTAATGTTTCCATACGATTAATTTTTTACCGCTGAACAGCCCACCATGGTGGTTATTGCTACTGCTTTTGTTGGGGGCAAATGGGTATTTCGGTGAAGGACTTGTGCTACCGCATTTTCAGCTATGCGATCTAGGGCTTCACGAATAGGAGTATCTTGTTGTAAGGCTGCGGGGCGTCCTACGTCTGCAGCTTCGCGTATGCTTTGCACCAAAGGAAGGGCACCCAAAAAAGGCACGCCTTTATCCAGTGCTAAATTTTCTGCCCCTTGCTTTCCAAAAATATAATAGCGATTGTCGGGCAATTCTGCTGGGGTGAAATAGGCCATGTTTTCAACGATACCCAAAACAGGAACACTAATGCTTTCCTGTTGGAACATGGCAATACCTTTACGGGCATCGGCCAATGCAATATTTTGAGGCGTACTCACCACCACAGCACCATTTAAGGGCAAGGCCTGCACAATGCTTAAGTGAATATCACCAGTTCCTGGAGGCAAATCAATAAGAAGAAAATCCAAGTCGCCCCAAGCTGCATCGAAAATTAATTGATTCAACGCTTTTGCCGCCATAGGGCCACGCCAAATGACCGCCTGATCTTTTTCTGTAAAAAAACCGATGGACAGCACTTTTACACCGTAGTTTTCAATGGGCTCCATTTTTGATTTTCCATCAACATTTACCGATAAGGGGCGTGCCCCTTCCATATCAAACATCAAGGGGATAGAAGGTCCGTAGATATCAGCATCCAATATCCCTACTTTGCATCCCTTTTGTGCTAAGGCAATGGCCAAATTGGCAGTCACCGTAGATTTTCCTACCCCACCTTTTCCCGAGGCTATGGCAATGATGTTATCAATTCCAGGAATGGGCTGCCCTTTGATGGGTTCTGGCTTGGGTGGTGCAGTAACACGTATGTTGACCTTAACTTCTAAGGCCGCATCCAACTGCTGAAGGGTGGTTTTAATTTGTGACTCCAATGCTTTTCGGGCCTGAAGTGTAGGGTTGGCAAGTTGCACGTCCACGTCTACCTGTTTGTCAAAAACTTGTACGTTTTGAAGTGCTCCCTTGTCACTAAGCGTTTCTTTGCTGCCGGGCAGTGTAATTCCTGCTAGGGCTGTTGCTATACGTTCTTTGGTAATTGGCATGATGGGTCGCTGTAATTCATGCAAATATACTGCCCTCACCCCACAAAAAAAAGATTCTAAATCTAAATAAAAGGAGGCAGTTCCTCACTGGGATCCCAATGGAGGGATGCAAAGTGTTCTACTTGATCGGATTTTATTGTTACCCCTTCATTTTCAAGGAGTTGCTGCATCAAATGCACTCCAGGAAAATGGTGCTTCCCCGTGAGTAAGCCCACACGATTGACCACGCGATGTGCCGGAACGTCTTCCAAATTATGTGCTGCATTCATAGCATAGCCCACTACACGGGCACTTTGTGGCGCTCCTAAATACCGGGCAATAGCACCGTAGGAGGTCACTCGCCCTGAGGGCACTTGACGTACCACAGCATACACTTGCTGAAAAAAATCTTTTTGTTTGTTCGCTTTGGAATCTTTTACTGCCATTGAAATTTGATGTAGGTGATGGCTTTTCCTTGTTCTAAAAATTGCTGTTCGTAGAAAGTTTGTAGTGCAGTAGCTTCTTCAGGGGCATGGGGATTGTTGTAAATATCGTGGTGGGCATACAAAATACGTTCGGGCTGTTCCTGCAGCAATCCTAGGGTGTAGCCGTGCAAAAATTCACTATCGGTTTTAAGATGTATACAGCCCTCTGGCTTCAGAATTTGCTTGTAACGCTGGAGAAAACTGGGGTGTACCAAACGGTGTTTGGCGCGTTTGTATTTGATTTGAGGGTCGGGAAAGGTGATCCAAATTTCACTGACTTCTCCAGGGCCAAAAATTGTGGTAATCAATTCAATTTGGGTCCGTACGAAAGCTACATTGGAGGTGTTTTCTTCTAGGGCAGTTTTAGCACCCCGCCAGAATCGCGCACCTTTGATGTCGATGCCAACACAGTTGTACTGCGGGTATTTTTTAGCCAAATACAGGGTGTATTCCCCTTTTCCACAGCCCAACTCTACTAAAATAGGGTTGTTGTTTTTAAAAAATTTATGCCACTGCCCTTTTTGAGGAAATGCCTCTGCCTCTAGCTGTTGGCGCTCGGGCTGAAGCACATTTGGAAAGGTTTGGTTTTCCTTAAAGCGTTTTAGTTTATTCTTGCTCCCCACGTGTTACAGCTTCATTTTTTTTGTCAATTTCTGCAGTGATTTGTTCCTCACTAGCGCGCTGCAAAGTAAATGAAAATTCCGAACCTACTCCATAGGAACTCTCCACGAAGATTTTCTCTTGGTGGGCATCAATCACGTGCTTTACTATGGCCAAGCCCAAGCCCGATCCACCTTGAGATCGGTTTCCTGAGCGATCCACACGATAGAAACGTTCAAACAAGCGCGGGAGGTGCTCTTCGTCTATTCCTTCACCATTGTCCGTTACCCGAATCAACAGCTTATCGTTGCCCATGTCTTGAAAACTGATTTCTGTTGTCCCTCCATCAACACCGTATTTTAGAGAATTGATGACTAAATTGGTCACCACTTGCATAATGCGTTCAGCATCTGCGTGAACTAAAATAGGGGTTTCATAAGGGATGTCAAATTCTAAGTTAATATTGTTTTTTGTGGCTTGCATTTCCAACAATTCAACCACGTTTTCAGCGACCTCAACAATGTCAAAAGTGGACCAGTCTATGGTTTTTATCCCAGATTCAAATTTGTTGATTAAATCCAAATCCCGGATGATATACGTTAAACGCTCCACTCCTTTGGCGGCACGCTTCAGGTATTTCATTCGTGTTTTTTTGTCCTTTACCGCCCCATCAAGAAGGGTTAAAATGTAGCCCTGTACAGTAAATAATGGCGTTTTTAATTCGTGGGAGATGTTTCCAATAAACTCTTTTCGGTAGTTCTCCTTATCCTTAAGGAGCTCAATTTCAAGCTTTTGGTCGGAAGCGAATTTTTTAATCCCCGTGCTTAATGCCTCAATATCTGTTTCTATGGCTTTTTTATTGTTGGTGTACTCTATGGGGGTTAAATCTTCATAGACCTGGGTAATTCTCTTGTGCACAAATTTTTCGATACGATAATACACCAGAAAAAAAGTGAAAGCATACTGTACTGCTAATAGCAACACAATTCTGGGGTCCAATAAAAGGAGGGTAACGGTAAATTCAAAATAATAAAGCCCTGCAATACATAGGAGGGTAAATAGCAAGAGCAGATTGGCAATGAGAAAGGAGAGCCGAAAATTATTTGCTTTAAACAAGGGATTATTTTTCTGCTGGGTTGTTTACAAATTTATAGCCTACCCCCTTGATAGTTTTAAAGTAGTCGTTTCCTACTTTTTCACGCAGTTTACGAATGTGTACATCTATGGTGCGATCCCCAACAACTACCTCATTACCCCAAACTTTTTCCATTATTTTTTCTCTTTTCATGACCTTTTCGGGCTTTGAAGCTAAAAGGAATAAAAGTTCAAACTCTTTACGAGGCAATGAAAGTGATTGGCCGTTTTGGGTTACTTTGTATTCTTCCTTATCGATAATTAAATTGCCAAATTTCAAGACCATTTCGCTGCTATCGGGTTTTTTAAAACGACGCAACAAGCCTTTAACTTTAGACAGCAGTACTTTGGGCTTAATTGGCTTGGTAACATAATCATCTGCCCCGGCTTCAAAGGCAGCTACATAGGAAAAATCTTCACCACGAGCACTTAAAAACATAATTACAGTTTGCTGTAATTGGTCTTCTTTACGAATGAGATCACAAGCTTCAATACCATCTAAATTGGGCATCATAACATCCATAATTATAAGGTGTGGAATGATGTTTTTGGCTTGTTTTAACGCTTCTACTCCATCTTTAGCTTTAAACACTTGATAGCCCGCGTTTTCAAGATTAAACCCTATGATTTCTAGAATGTCGGGTTCATCATCAACCAAAAGAATTTTTATATCGCTTTTCTTCATAATAGAATCATTGTTTAAATTTAGTAATCTTCTGGCAATCTAGGTTAACATATCGTTAATAGCCACATTCAATTATCAACAGGCTTTTTTGTATATTTGAGTAAAGCTTTACTGATGTCCCAAAAGTACTTCATGCTTATTGTTCCTTTTCTACTGGCTAGTTTTATACTCCAGGGGCAATCCACTACACCTATTTTTGAAGCTACCACCACCCCACCTTCCCACAAACTCGTTTTTAAAATCTATCCCAATCCAATGGTAGGGAAAGTGCTGAACATTAAAACTTCAGAAACTGGAACAAAGAGCATAAACATCTATGATATTATGGGTAACTTGGTCATTCAAATGACTACTCCTGAAAATAAAATTGTGTTAGACGAGCTGAAAACAGGAATCTATATTTTAAAGCTACAAGTACATGATAAGGTGGGTATAAAACGCCTTGTGGTTCAATAAAACTGCTTTTTTACATTCTATGAAAATACCGGCTTTATCACGGCCTAGTGCATTACAGCATTTTAAAGAAGACGATTTTGAGGCTGTAGTGTGGGCTACTTTTCACCACCAATACGAAACCAATCGGGTATATCGTACTTATGCAGACTTGGTCCATAAAGATCCTGACCGAGTGTCAACAATTGAAGCGATTCCGTTTTTACCCATTGGCTTTTTTAAATCCCATGAAGTAGTAAGTGGTGGTGGGAAAGCAGAAAAAATTTTTACCTCTAGTGGCACTACGGGCACCACCCCATCCCAACACTTTGTTGCCGATTTACAGTGGTATGAACACAGTTTTTCTACCGCCTTTGAACAGTGCTATGGACCGGCAGAAAACTATGCTTTTTTGGCACTACTCCCCGCTTATATGGAACGAGAGGGATCCTCCTTACTGTATATGATGGATGCCCTAATGAAAAAGAGCAAACACCCAAAAAACGGCTTCTTTTTAGATGACCATCAGGTCTTAGCCCAGACACTACAAGAACTTGAGGCAGCGCAACAGCCCACCCTTCTTATTGGGGTAACCTATGCCCTTTTGGATTTTGTAGCTTCGCACCAGTTCCAATTAAACCACACTACCATCATGGAAACAGGAGGTATGAAAGGAAGACGAAAAGAAATGGTGCGTGCGGCCGTGCATCGAGAATTACAGGCAGGGTTTGGTGTGGATTTCATTCATTCAGAATACGGCATGACCGAGTTGCTCTCCCAAGCTTATTCCAAAGGAAACGGCTGGTTTGAATGTCCCCCGTGGATGCGAGTACTGCTTCGAGATCCCGCAGATCCGTTTCAGATGGTCGCAACCCAACAAACAGGAGGAATAAACATCATTGATTTGGCCAATCAAAATAGCTGTGCTTTTATTGCTACAGAAGATTTGGGCAGAAAAAATGCTCAAGGCCAGTTTGAAGTACTTGGACGATTTGACGCCGCGGAACTTCGCGGATGTAACTTAATGGTGGTTTAAATGATGCGTAAAACGAAATAATTTTTTTTACCCTTTTGCAGCAAAATATAATTTTCTCCAATACGATCTTCTAAGCTTAACTTATAGCCTTCCCCCACCTTTTCTTTGTTTACTGAAATGGACTGCGCCTTTAGAGCTCTTCGCGCTTCGGAATTGGAAGGTAAAAATCCACTGTGTTCTACCAGAGCAGCAATAATATCTACGCCTTCTTGCAATTGTGCTACTGAAAGTTCTTGTTGGGGTACCCCGTCAAAAATTTCTAAAAAGGTGGCAGCGTCTAAATTTTTAAGGGCATTGGCAGTAGTTTTCCCAAATAAAATCTGTGAGGCCTGAACGGCTTTTTCGAACTCCGCTGCACCGTGTACCATAGTGGTAACTTCTTCCGCCAATCGTTTTTGGAGCAAGCGCAAGTGTGGCGCTTCCTGGTGTTCTTTATCTAACTGCGCAATGGTGGCTTGGTCTAAGAAGGTGAAAATTTTAATGTAGTTGGCCGCATCCACATCTGAAGTGTTTAACCAGTACTGGTAGAACTTGTAGGGAGACGTTCTTTTTTTGTCCAACCACACATTCCCTGCTTCGGTTTTTCCAAATTTCGATCCATCGGCCTTGGTAATTAAGGGGCAGGTTAATGCAAAGGCCTTCCCACCAGCCTTTCTACGAATTAATTCGGTACCTGTGGTGATATTTCCCCATTGGTCACTTCCACCCATTTGCAATTTGCAGTCCATGTTTTCATACAGGTGTAAAAAATCATAGCCTTGTAGCAACTGATAGGTGAACTCAGTGAAGGACATGCCCACTTTAGCATCACTCCCCAAACGCTTTTTTACGGACTCCTTTGCCATCATGTAGTTTACCGTTAGGTGCTTGCCGATATCCCGAGAGAAGTCAATAAGACTGTAGGACTTCATCCAGTCGTAGTTGTTTACTAAAACCGCAGCATTTGTATCGGTGGCATCAAAATTGAGAAACTGGCGCAGCTGCTGCTCAATACCAGCATTGTTTTTTGCCAAAGTTTCAGCATCCAAAAGATTGCGTTCATCCGACTTTCCGGAAGGGTCCCCTATCATTCCTGTTGCTCCTCCTAAAAGAGCGACAGGCTTGTGTCCTGCACGCTGAAAGTGCATTAAAATAATTATTTGCACCAAACTCCCAATGTGTAGGGAATCTGCTGTGGGGTCGAAACCGATGTAGCCCGTGGTAGGAGTACTGTTTAAATAGTCCTCGGTATCGGGCATGATGTCTTGGATTAGTCCCCTCCAGCGGAGCTCTTCTACGAAATTTTTTGGCATAAGCGTGATATTGCCCTGCAAAGATAGATTTCTGGCTTTAAAACAAAAAAGGACCTTTAAAAAATGTATTTTTAAATCATGATTTTAATTACTGGAGCTACAGGTTTAGTGGGGGCTGCGCTTTTAAAGCATTTTTTAGATGCCAAAGTAAAAGTAAAAGCCTGTTACCGAAGTGAATACCGAAAAAATCAATTGCTCCAATACTTAAAAAAAAACAACTACAGCGCGGCACAATTGGCTACTATTGAATGGACACTTACCGATATTAATGCGCTAGGGAGTTTGGACAGTGCATTTGAAAACGTTAGCGAAGTATATCATTGTGCTGCCTTGGTGCAACTGGACGATAGTGAAAACGAACGCCTATTAAAAACCAATGCAGAAGGTACCGCCAATGTGGTCAATTACTGTATTCAAAAGGGGGTGAAAAAACTGCTGTATGTCAGTTCTATCGCCGCCTTGGGTGACCCCATTGCCAATGAAAAAATTGATGAAACTACCCCGTGGAACAACGATTTACCAAAAACGGGCTATGCCTACTCCAAGTATCGTGCAGAACTGGAAGTTTGGCGTGGGATGCAAGAAGGGGTAGATGCCATTATTGTGAACCCAGGGGTAATCCTTGGCTATGCCCATCGTACGGGGCCAGCAAAACAATTCTTTAACTACGTGAAACGCCCCACATACTACTTTACCAGTGGCGGTACAGGTTATGTGCATGTGGATGATGTGGTAGACGCCCTGCTGCAATTGGCAAAAAGCAAACTCAAAAACGCGCGTTATGTGCTCGTAGCAGAAAACCTCAGTTATAAGACTTTTTTAGCCCGCCTAAAACAACAAAACCAACTGAAAAGTAGTGCGAAATTTGTTTCTGCTACTACCTTAAAAATGCTGTGGATGGCAGACACTGTAGCGGCATTTTTAAAGTTGAAAAAGAAGGTCTTTTCCAAAGGGCTTTTGCAGTCCCTTACCACTACTGCCACCTATAACGGCACTAAAATCAGCAAAGCCCTTCCAGGGTTTCAATATAGGCCACTAGATGCCGGCTTGGTTCCCCCTAAAAAATAACTTATTTCAGGTCCTTTACTGCAGCGTTTTTTTCTTTGAGAATGACTGCATCAATACTATCACTCATTTGTTGAAGCTGAAGCAGTACCCTTTTGTGCATAATCACATACTCCTTTGGGCGTTTGGCGTAGTATTGTTCACTGGCGTCTAGCTGGGCAGCCGTAATATTGTGTTTCGCGTAAATAAACTCTACTCCAAAAAGAGAATCGTACTTGATGTTGCCACCAAAATTGGAACGCACCGCTTTCATCAAAATAACATCCTTAAGAATGGCCTCCATTTTTTTGGGAGAAATCAAATCGTCGGGGCGTTCAATGGAATCAATCTCACAGCCCATAAAAAAGAATACTAGAAGAATCCCTAAAACAAAGCTTTTTTTCATCGGTCGAAGGTTAAGGCCTTTCCGGCATTTTTTTCGAGTACTTTACCGTTGGCATACACTTTTTTTCCATTCACAAACGTGGTGCGTACACTTCCCGAAAAGGTGGTGCCCTCAAATGGCGACCACTGGCACTGGTAGAGTAAATCTTCTTTTTTTACTGCAAAGGGCGCTGCACAATCCACCAACACCAAATCGGCAAAATAGCCTTCACGTAAATAACCTCTTTTTTCAACATCAAAGAGCAGGGCGGGATTATGACAGGCTTTTTCTACCATTTTAGCTAGCGTAATTTTCCCTTCTTTTACTTTGGTAAGTAGTGCCGGAAGGGCGTGCTGTACTAACGGCCCCCCGGAGGGTGCTTTGGTATAAGGGTTTTGCTTTTCACTTAAGGTGTGGGGTGCATGATCGGTAGCCAACACATCAATCCTATCGTCGTTGAGGGCCTGCCACAATGCATCGCGGTCGGCCGCAGATTTTACTGCGGGATTCCACTTGATTAAGCTGCCTTTGGTGCTGTACTCGGCATCGGAAAACCACAGGTGGTGGGTACACACCTCAGCAGTAATTTTTTTCTTTTCTAGTGGAATACTATTGTCAAACAATTCGGTTTCTATGGCGGTGGACAAATGAAACACATGCAAGCGCGCGCCCGTTTCTTTAGCGAGTGCAATGGCGCTTGAAGAAGATAAATAACACGCTTCGGCACTGCGAATTACAGGGTGCTTTTCCATTGGAATATTGTCCCCGTACTCGGCTATATGGGCTTTAAGGTTGTTTTTAACGGTGGTTTCATCTTCGCAATGGGCGGCAATAACCAAATCGGTACTGGAAAAAATTTCACGCAACACCTGAGGTTTGTCCACCAACATATTTCCTGTGGAAGAGCCTAAAAAAAGTTTTACGCCCGCAACGGTTTTTTTATCCAATCCTTTAATGAGTTCTACGTTGTCGTTGGTTCCCCCAAAGAGAAATCCATAATTGGCAGCGGAAGTGGCTTTGGCCCTGTCGAGTTTGTCCTGATAGTCTTCATAGGTTACCGTTTGTGGTTGGGTGTTGGGCATTTCCAAATAGGAGGTGATGCCCCCTGCTACAGCTGCTTGGGATTCAGACGCAATACAGGCTTTGTGAGTGAGGCCCGGTTCTCTAAAATGCACTTGATCGTCAATAAGGCCAGGAAGTAGGTGCAAACCTGTGGCGTCTAAAACCGCATCTTGTGGCCCGGGAACTAAGTCGGAACCAATGGCCGCAATACGGTCGCCTTCAATCTTTAAGTGAGCTTTAAATTCACGGCCTTCGTTAACCAGTGTAGCATTTTGAATCAGTAGTGTACTCATGATTTTTTCTTAAACAACGCATTTAGGCGTAAAAATAAAACTCCAAAAAGAGCTTCCCAAATAATACTCCCATTCATTTTGGAGGTTCCAAGTTCCCGATTTTTAAATATGATGGGATGCTCCACTAGGGTTTTTCCCAATTGCCAGGCTTTAAATTTCATTTCTATTTGAAACGCATAGCCCACAAAACGAATTTCATCCAAAGCAATTGCTTGCAGTACTTCGCGACGATAGCCCACATAACCAGCCGTAGGATCTTTTATGGGCATCCCTGTGAGCAACCGCACATAAAGCGAGGCAAAATAAGACAAGGCAATACGCGAAAGGGGCCAGTTGACAACATTAATGCCCCGGCAGTAGCGAGAGCCCACCACCACATCGGCCTGCTGCAATTTGGCATATAGGTCCGGCAGCGCTTGGGGATCGTGCGAAAAATCGGCATCCATTTCAAAAATGTACTCATAATCCCGGCGTAGGGCCCATTGGAAGCCTGCTATGTAGGCTTTCCCCAAGCCTACTTTGTGTTGGCGCTCTAAAATAAACAGCCGATTGGGGTAGTGCGCCATGGCGGCTTTTACCAAATCAGCCGTTCCATCAGGGGAATTGTCATCCACCACCAACACCTGTAGTGCCGGATGCAGCCCAAAAAGTGCCTCGAATAAGGAGGAGATATTTTCTGCCTCGTTATAGGTAGGAATAATAATTAGACTGCTTTGCATACGCCCAAAAATACAAAACGCTTTATCTTTAGTACCATGATAGGATTTTAAATCACAAATATGTGGACTACTGTTGATACGATGGCAACCAATTGGTTGAGTGTTTGTTTTTTATTGCTATTTGGAACCTTCGTGCTCACCTATAAAATGCACGGCAGTCAAGCATCCTTGTTTCTTCGCCTACTCGATTTTAGCACCTACTTAAAGGTGTATCAAAAAAATACCGAATTGCTCCAGTCCCAAAACTTTAATCAAAAGCTAAATATTTTTTCTGCGGGAAGCATCAGCATCCTGCTCACAATAATTTTTGCACACTACAACCTAAGACCACTAGATTTGGAGGGCTACTTGCAGATTTTACCGTATTTTTTAGGAATCCTTGTCGTCCGTTCTGTGCTACTTCGGCTACTAACCACAAGTCTGGGCCTAAAAAAATATTTTAGTAAACAGGCATTTAAAAACAGCTCCCTTATGGGGGTATTTGGTCTTTTAAGCTTTGGCACTGCCCTGTTGTATGTGTATTCGCCCACGGCCGTCCACCAACTGCTCTTCCCGTATTTATTTTATCCCTTAGGACTACTTTTTTTTATTTTCCAACTTGTTGGACTACGAGAAATTTATAAAAGTAGTTTTAAGACTAGTATATATTTATTTTTGTATTTTTGTGCCTTCAAAATAACCCCTTGGATTTGGGTGGCGTATGCCCTTCAAATTCTTGAGTTCAATGGTACAATTATTGAATTATGAAAGTGAAAACCATTTTGGTTTCCCAACCACAACCTGCCTCAGAAAAATCACCCTATAACAGGCTCATCGAAAAACACAAAATTAAGGTGGACTTCCGTCCCTTTATTCACGTGGAAGGCGTACCTGCTAAGGATGTGCGTCAACAAAAAATTGACTTTGCCAATTTTGACAATATTGTGTTGACCAGCCGTAATGCGGTGGACCACTTTTTTAGACTTACCGAAGAAATGCGCTTTAAGGTGCCCGACAGCACCAAGTATTTTTGTCAGTCTGAAGCGGTGGCCTACTACCTTCAAAAATATGTTCAGTACCGCAAACGCAAAATTTATGTGGGAGAACGTACCATTGCCGATTTAGCTTCTGTATTTCAGAAATTTAAAAAGGAACGCTTTTTACTGCCCAGTTCCGATATTTTAAAACCCTCCATACCCGAAACACTGGATAAAATGGGCATCAATTGGACACGTGCACAGTTGTACAAAACTGTTGTCAGCGATCTTTCGGACCTGCGCGATGTGTATTACGACATCTTGGTGTTCTTTAGCCCTTCGGGTATTGAATCCTTGTTTAAAAATTTTCCCAATTTTGAACAAAACAACACCCGAATTGCTGTGTTTGGCAATACTACCGTCGAAGCCGCAAAACAAAACAATTTACGTATCGACATTAAAGCACCAGCGCCCAAAACGCCTTCCATGACCATGGCGATTGAACAATATGTGGAAAAGGTAAATAAATAGCCTAAAGGTTTTTTGTTGATACTATTTTTTAGAAAGACTAAGCGCTGCGTAGCCCCAGCCTAAAATCAATAGTAGTCCTCCCAAAGGGGTAATTAGGGGCAAAAAAGGAATTTTTTGGGTAAAAAGTTTAAATAGGGTCAGCAGGAAGATGCTGCCACTAAAACAGAGTACACCGGCTACAAGCAACCGAAAGGTGTTTTTCAGTGCTTTTTCCTGCCATAACGAGCTGTTCCCCAACGCCAAAAAAGCAATGCCGTGTAACAATACAAACGTCACACCGGTGGTAAAGGCTTCTGCTACTTTAGGCGGCACATTTCCCTCTAAAGCATGACTGCCTAAAGCGGCCAAGGCTACCCCCACCAATAGGAAAATGCATGCGGTTTGTACTATTTTACGGTGTAGTGCTGTTTTTGCCATAAGAGGTGATATTATTAAAAAGATTTAGATTTTTACTTACTTTTATAAAGTAAAAATATAAAATCTATTTAATTCATTATGTCTTCACTGGAAGAAACAAAGGTGCAACTGGACGGTATTGATAAAATTATTCTTCGTGCCCTAATGGACAACGCCCGACAGTCTGTGAATCAATTGGCCCTAGGGGTAGGTATTTCAGGTACTGCGGTACACCAACGCCTTAAAAAACTAGAACGGTTAGGGGTGATCAAACAATCACAAATTCTCTTAGACACCGAACGCCTGGGCTATAAAACTCTTGCCTTTGTGGGTATCTATTTGGATAAGGCCATGCGCAATCCCGAAGCAGTGGAACACCTGCGGAAAATTCCCGAGGTGGTGGAATGCCACTACACTACTGGAAACTGGAGTATTTTAATTAAAATGCTGTGCAAGGACAATGCCCATTTGATGTCATTGCTCAACACCCAAATTCAAACCATAGAAGGGGTGTCTAGAACAGAAACCTTTATGTCACTAGACCAACAAATTCAACGGCAAATACAGCTGTAGCTAATCCCTACTGGATCCTGCCACACGAAAGGCAAAATACAGCAATGTAGCTAAAGAGCCTAAAGCAGCCACCACATAGGTACGCGCCGCCCATTTTAGGGCATCTTCAGCACCCACATATTCGCGTTGGGTAACCATCTGTTTGCGTTTCAACCACGCCAAGGCGCGTTTGCTGGCATCGTATTCTACGGGCAGGGTGATAAAGCTAAACAAGGTGCCGAGGCCAAATAAAAATACCCCTGCAACAGCAATCATTTGTCCTTGACGCATGGTTTGCATTAGGATTACCCCCCCCATAATTACCCATACCGAAAAATTGGACGCCACACTCACAATGGGTACCAAAGTAGAGCGCATTTGTAACCACTCATAACCTTGAGCGTGTTGAACCGCGTGACCACATTCGTGGGCAGCTACTGCAGCAGCTGCAGCATTACGCTGGGAGTAGACCGCCTCACTGAGGTTGACAGTTTTTGTTTTAGGATTGTAATGGTCCGTAAGCTGCCCTGGGGTAGAGATCACTTGCACCCCACGAATCCCATGATCGGCCAACATTTTTTCAGCAATTTCTCGGCCACTCAGTCCGTTTTGCAATTGTACTTGGGAGTATTTCTTAAATTTTCTTTTTAACTGGCTGCTCACCACCATACTGGCAATGGAAATAGCAATAATGATTAAGAGATACATGTTTTTTATTTTAAAATTAGAAAAAATTAAGGGGTTCTAGCGGTGTTTTAACTTTAATATAATAATTCCAATTTGAAGAATTCCTGTAACCAAATTGGCAGCAATAACCGCAACACTCTCTATAAGCAACCCATAGATAAACCAAGTAACTATACCTGTAAACATCACCAAATACATGGTGAGAGACACCCCAGTGGTTTCCTTAGTTTTTAATATTTTAATTAGCTGGGGGACAAAGGCCGCCGTTGTTAGTGCAGCTGCTGTTAGTCCAATAAGTTCCTCTTGCCAGGGCTCCATAAGCTAGCACACAATGTTTATAATTTTTCCCGGTACTACAATTACCTTTTTAGGGGGTTTTCCGTCCAGGTACTTTTGGGTTTGTGGCTCCGCCATAACTGCAGCGGTAATGGCCTCACGATCGAGTGCTAGGTCTAGCGCTAAAGTAAAACGCATTTTCCCGTTAAACGATACAGGGTAGTTTTTCTGTTGCTCTTTAATCCACTCAGGATTAAACTGAGGGTAGGCCGCTTGGGTGACACTGCTATTATGCCCCAAAGCTTTCCACAATTCTTCGCTAATATGCGGCGCAAAAGGGGACAACAAGACCACCAACGGCTCCAACACTTCGCGGCTGTGGCATTTTGCAGTGGTCAAGGCATTGGCGCAAATCATAAAGCTGCTCACGCAGGTATTAAAAGAAAACTGCTCAATATCCTCGGTGACTTTTTTTATGGTTTGGTGTACAATTTTACGCTCTTCGGCACCAGCAGGGACATCGGTTACCATACATTGATCGTGATTGTAAAACAAGCGCCAAAATTTTTTCAAAAAGCCATGCACTCCAGAAATCCCCGCCGTATTCCACGGTTTGGCCTGCTCTAAAGGCCCCAAGAACATTTCGTACATCCGTAGGGTATCGGCGCCATAACTTTCACAAATGGCATCGGGATTAATCACATTAAACTTAGATTTGGACATTTTTTCTACTTCATGATCCACAAGGAACACTCCATTTTCGGTGTCAAAAGTAGCGGCTTTAAATTGAGGTTGCCATTTTTTTACTGCATCCAAATTCAATTCGTCTTGAGCATTCACCAGGGTGACATCCACTCTGATGGGTTCTACCGCTGTATCGCCAACCTTATTTTTGGAAATGTAATGCTGGGTTCCCTTTTCGCGATAAATAATCGCCGAAGTTCCTAAAATCATTCCCTGATTGATGAGCTTTTTGGCGTATTCTTCCACAGGTACAAAACCAAAATCAAAAAGGAATTTTTGCCAGAAACGCGAATACAATAAATGTCCGGTAGCATGCTCACTTCCTCCTAAATACAAGTCCACTTCACGCCAATAGTCTAAAGCTTCAGCACTTGCAAACTCTTGGTCGTTTCCACTGTCCATATAGCGGTTGAAGTACCAGGAACTTCCTGCCCAACCGGGCATGGTATTTAACTCCAAAGGAAATACCGTTATGTGATCAATTTTTGAATTTTCTACCACCTTATGCTGGGCGGTATCCCAAGCCCATTGGGTGGCATTGCCTAATGGCGGAGCCCCTTCAGGGGTAGGCAGGTAGTGTTCTACTTCGGGCAACACCAACGGAAGATCTTCCTGACGTAAGGCCTTGGGTACACCATTGACGTAGTAAATAGGTATCGGTTCACCCCAATAGCGTTGGCGACTAAAAATGGCATCGCGTAAACGGTAATTTATGGTGCCCTTCCCTTTGTCCTCAGCTTCCAGGGCAGCAATAACTTTTTCAATGGCCTTGGCGTAACTCAAGCCGTTTAGAAAATCTGAAGCTGTTAATGGCGTATTGCCTTTTTCATCATAGGCTGCTTCTGTAATATCTACGCCTTCAAAAATGTTTTTAATAGGAATGTCAAAATGCTTGGCAAAGTCATAATCGCGTTGGTCGCCACAAGGAACCGCCATTACGGCACCTGTTCCGTAGCCTGCTAAAACATAATCGCCAATCCAAATGGGAATTTGTTCCCCTGTAAACGGATGTACCGCATAGGCACCGGTAAACACTCCTGATATGGTTTTTACATCGGCCATGCGCTCGCGCTCGGAACGCTGTGCAGTTGCCTCTACATACGCTGTAACCGCCTCAGCTTGAGCCTCTGTGGTAATTTGGGCTACCAATTCATGTTCGGGAGCTAGGGTCATAAACGTTACTCCAAAAATGGTATCGGGGCGAGTGGTAAATACTTCCAATTCTGCCTGGTGCTCCTGCACAGTAAAACGCACACTGGCCCCCTTGGACTTGCCAATCCAATTGCGCTGCATTTCCTTTAAAGATTCGGGCCAGTCGAGGTGCTCTAAGCCTTGAAGCAGTCGTTCTGAATAAGCACCAATGCGCATACTCCACTGCTTCATTTTTTTCTTGATTACAGGATACCCACCACGCTCGGAAACGCCATTAATAATTTCATCATTGGCCAAAACCGTACCTAAATCGGGACACCAATTTACTTCTGTTTCTGCCAAATAGGCCAAACGGTAGTGCAGTAAATAGTGCTGCTGCGCTTCCTCTGACAGCTGCTCCCATTCTTTGGCAGTAAGTTCGGGCGTGTTGGAATCACAAACTGCATCTAAGGCTGCAGTACCTTTTTGGGCCAAATGAGCTACCAGGTTAGAAATGGGCAACGCCTTGTCCGCCGTATTGCAATAGTAGGCATCAAAAAGCAGCAGGAAAATCCACTGGGTCCATTTGTAAAAATCAGGGTCTGATGTTTTAACCTCTCTATTCCAATCAAAAGAGAACCCCATACGGTCTAGCTGCTCCCGATAGCGTTTGATGTTTTCAGCGGTAGTAATCGCAGGGTGTTGTCCGGTTTGAATGGCATACTGCTCTGCTGGAAGACCAAAAGAATCATACCCCTGGGGGTGAAGTACATTAAACCCCTTGTGGCGCTTGTATCGCGCATAAATATCTGTGGCAATATACCCCAACGGATGCCCTACATGCAGTCCTGCTCCCGAGGGATAAGGAAACATATCTAGGATGTAGTATTTGGGCTGTGTACTGTTGTTTGTGGCTTTGTATACATTATTGTCTGCCCAGTACTTTTGCCAGCGTGCTTCAATCTGATTAAAATCGTAATTCACTGCTAAATTTTATGGCTGTAAAAATACATTTATTGTAGCAAAGGGGAAAAAGATTCCTTCCTGGAGATTGTTTTGGGTGGGGTTTATTATTTTTACGCTATAAATGCAGCAACTTGAAAGCTAATTCAGAAGAAAAATTCCAAAAACGACGTTTACTTACCTCTTATTTTTCGGTGGTGGTGAGCATCACTTTTGTGTTGTTTTTGGTAGGACTGTTGGGCATCCTGTTGATCAATTCAAAAAAGGTTGCCGATCACTTTAAGGAACAAATTGCCCTCACCCTTTTTATTAAAGACGATGCACGCCCCATAGATGTTACGCAGCTGCAAAAAAGCTTACAATTGGAAAAAGCAACACGACAAGTGATTTTTGTTTCCAAGGAAGAAGCTGCCGCACAACACGCCCAAGAAATAGGGGAAGATTTTATGGAGTATTTAGGCTATAATCCCCTACTCGCCTCCATTGATGTGTATTTTAACGCCCAATATGTAACCCCAGATTTTATTGCAGATTTAAGCACTACCTATGCCGCATACAGTTATGTAGGTGAAGTATACTACGACCAGCCCCTGCTTGAATTGTTGAGTAAAAACATTCAAAAAATTAGTTATTGGCTCTTAGCTGCTGGATTGGCCTTTGTAGTAATTGCCTTACTCCTAATCAACAGCTCCATCCGCCTGTCTATTTTTTCAAAACGCTTTGTAATTAAAACCATGCAACTCGTTGGGGCGAAAAAAAGTTTTATTCGGCGTCCTTTTTTATGGAGCTATGTGCAACTTGGCCTCCTTGCTTCCTTGATTGCATTGGCACTTCTAGGTGCGGTGCTGTGGAAAATGCAAGCTTTTTTCCCGGAGCTAGAACTGTTGACCAACCCCTTAGCTCCCGCGCTAGTTTTTGTTTTAGTGCTAGTGTTAGGCATAAGCATTTCGTTTTTAAGTACTTTTTTTGCCACACAACGCTACCTCAATTTAAATACTGAAGCCATTTATTAACTCTGACTTATGCCAAAACAAAAAACCAAAAAAGCCTTCCTTTTTGAAAAAAGAAACTACTTCTTTTTGGGGCTCTCCATCAGTATTATTGCCCTAGGATTTATTTTAATGAGCGGTGGGGGCAGTGATAACACCGAAGTATTTAATCCTGAGATATACAGCATTCGACGGATTCGTGTGGCTCCAACCTTAGTACTTCTTGGTTTTGGTATTGCTATTTATGCCATTTTGACCCAACAAAAAAAGGGCAATGACTAATTGGGAAGTAGTCCTACTTGGCATCATCCAGGGGATTTCAGAATTTCTTCCCATTTCCTCTAGTGGGCATTTGGAAATTGCCAAAGTATTAATGGGTAATACGCTCGTGCAAAAGGAAAGCCTGCTGCTTACCATAGTCCTGCACGGTGCTACTGCCTTAAGTACACTATTTGTGTTTCGAAAAGATATTGGCGAATTAATCCGCGACCTATTTTTAAAGCAGTCTAAGGAAAGTTGGCGTTTTGTACTTTTTATTGTGATTTCAATGGTTCCAGCAGCTGTAGTCGGTTTGTTTTTTGAATCTACCATAGCGGCATTGTTTTCTGGGAATTTAATTGTGGTAGGAAGTCTTTTGTTGTGCACTGGAGTACTGTTGTACTTTGCCAATCGCACACCTGCTGAATCCCAACCACTGAGCACCCGCCATGCGTGGTGGATTGGCCTTGCACAAGCCATCGCCATTTTACCCGGACTCTCCCGAAGTGGCGCAACCATTGGAACAGCCTTGCTCCTAAAGGTGGAACGCCCGGCCGCAGCACGGTTTTCGTTTTTAATGGTGATTCCCTTAATTTTTGGCAGTATGGCCAAAAGCTTGTTAGAATTTGAAGCTGCTGAAATGAGCATCGCCCCGCTGCAACTAGGGATTGGTTTTTTGACAGCCTTTATTGCAGGAGTTTTGGCTTGCAAATGGATGATTGCCCTTGTAAACAAAAGTCAGCTGGTGTACTTTAGTGTGTATTGCGCCGCTGCAGGAATTTTTGCCCTTGTATATGGAAGCTTCTAAACCCCTGACGGCAGAGGATTTTCTTGAAGGTCAGGTGCTTTTAATTGACAAACCCATGCATTGGACTTCTTTTCAGGTAGTAAACAAATTGCGGTGGTGCCTAAAAAAACACTTTCGGCTAAAAAAAATTAAAATTGGGCATGCGGGCACGCTAGACCCTTTAGCTACGGGCTTATTAATTTTGTGTACGGGAAAAATGACCAAGCAAATTGAAAAATTCCAAGCCCAGGAAAAGAGCTATACTGGAAGGTTTTTATTGGGGGCCACAACCCCTTCCTACGATTTGGAAACTGCTATTGATAACACCTTTGACCTCTCGGGAATTACCCCCCAAATGGTGCAGGCTACAGTAGCGCAATTCACAGGGACAATTCAACAGCAACCCCCACTATTTTCAGCTATAAAAAAAGACGGAGAACGCCTTTACGAAAAAGCACGTCGAGGAGAACACGCCGAAATTCCTAGTCGTGAAGTTACCCTACACCAGTTTGAGGTAGATACGACAGATTTTCCAGAAATCAGTTTTAAGGTGCGCTGTAGTAAAGGCACTTACATCCGTTCCTTAGCCCACGATTTTGGCAGCGCGCTACACAACGGGGCGCATCTTACCAAACTGCGACGCACAGCAATAGGGGATTTTCATGTGGATGATGCTCAAACCGTTGTGGCATTTGAGCAGCAGTATGGGTAAATCAAGTTAAGATTCCTTAATTTTGTAGAAACATGCCCCAATATGTCTACAAATGCCCATTCGTTGGCAGCTCAAATTCGTGTGTTGCTCAAGAAAAAAAATGCCGTCCTTCTGGCACATTATTATCAAGACAAAACCATACAGGACTGCGCAGATTATTTAGGTGATAGTCTCTTTTTAGCACAAAAAGCTCAAGCCACCACAGCAAATATTATTGTCCTTGCTGGAGTACATTTTATGGCGGAAACAGCTAAAATTTTAAACCCCCAAAAAAAAGTGCTGTTGCCAAATGCCGTGGAACAATGACAACAGAGGCTTCGGGAAACATTACTCCTGAAAATCTTTTGTCCTATGCTAAAACGGGAGTCGATTACATTTCTATGGGAGCACTTACCTACGCTGCTCCATTAATCGATTTAAGTTTGAAAATACACTGAATACCACAACATATCCCTGGCTAAGGTATTGCACTAAAAAATTCGTTGTGGAATTGCTATATTTGCAGGAACATCCAGCGCATGAAATACAAACGCATTCTTCTTAAACTAAGTGGTGAAGCTCTCATGGGAGCACAACAGCACGGGATAGATCCCCAGCGCATAAAAGCCTATGCAGAGGAAATTAAAAATCTCCACGAAATGGGAACAGAAATCGCTATTGTCATCGGCGGCGGAAACATCTTCAGAGGCGTGTCTGGTGCGAGTGAAGGTATGGATCGTGTACAAGCTGATTACATGGGCATGTTAGCCACTGTAATCAATGGCTTAGCCCTTCAAAGTGCGCTAGAAAATGCAGAGGTGCCCACACGTTTACAAACCGCCATTAAAATTGAAGCCATCGCAGAACCTTTTATCAAGCGACGCGCCACTCGACATTTGGAAAAAGGACGGGTTGTAATTTTTGGCTCCGGGACAGGAAACCCTTTCTTTACCACCGATTCTGCAGCAGCCCTGCGTGCAGTAGAAATTAATGCCGATGTGATTCTTAAAGGAACTCGTGTGGATGGCATTTACAATGCCGACCCAGAAAAAGACAAAGAAGCTGTTAAATTTGACGCCCTTTCTTTTGACGAAGTGCTCCATAAAGGTTTAAAAGTAATGGACACTACCGCTTTCACTATCAGTCAAGAAAATAACCTGCCTATCATCGTGTTTGATATGAACACCCCAGGCAATCTTGAAAAAGTAGTTAAAGGAGAAAATGTGGGAACACGCGTCTATTAATCTCTACACCTATGAATGAAGAACTCGACCTTATTATTGCTACCACCAAAGAACAAATGCAGGCTAGTGTAGCACATTTAGAAAAGGAACTCCTCAATATTAGAGCTGGAAAAGCCAATCCAGTAATGCTCTCTACAGTAACTGTAGACTATTACGGCACCCAAACACCGCTTTCGCAGATGGCTAACATCAATACACCCGATGCCCGAACCCTAGCTGTTCAACCCTGGGAAAAATCATTAATTGGGGAAATTGAAAAAGCAATTTTGGTGGCCAACCTTGGATTTACTCCCATGAACAACGGCGAATCTGTAATAATTAATATTCCGCCTTTGACAGAGGAACGACGAAAAGAATTGGTAAAACTCGCCAAACAAGAAGGAGAAAATACTAAGGTGAGTATTCGCGGCGCTCGTAAAGAGGCCAATCAAGAAGTAAAAAAAGTGGATGCCTCGGAAGACATCCAAAAAAACTACGAGATTGATATTCAAGAACTAACTGACGAATTCATTAAGACTATAGACCAAATCATTACCAACAAGGAAAAAGAAATTTTAACGGTGTAACCACCGACAACCCTTGCCCCTGCATTTATGAAAAAGAAAAAGAAAATTGATTTTTGGGGCAGTCTTGCGCGTTTAATTCTTAGGAATCGCATTGCCATTATTATAGCCATCATTGGTGTAACGGCCTTTTGGAGCACCCAGTGGCAGTATATGCGCTTTACATTTTCAGAAGCAAACTTACTTCCAGACAAGCACCCTGAAAACGAAGTTTACAATACTTTTTTAGACCGTTTTGGCGAAGAGGGAAATATTATTGTCATCGCCCTTCAGGACAGTACTTTTTTTACCCCTAAAAACTTTACCGCATGGCAAGGCCTTCGGGAGAGGTTAAATACTTTTGAAGAAATTCAAACCGTCATTAGTGTTGATAATTTACAGGAACTCAAGAAAAATACTGCTGCCAAACGTTTTGAAAGTCAGCCTATTGCATTACCCACTCCCCCAACAGCCGCGGCTTTGGCCAAACTTAAAGAACAACTTACCCTAGAACTGCCCTTTTATAAAAACTTAGTCACCAGCACCGATGGGAAAACTGTGCGTATGTTGGTGTATATGGATCCTGAAATTGTCAATACGGCAGCTCGGAAAGATTTTATTTTTAATACCCTCAACCCCATTATTACAACCTATGAAACTGAACAGGCTTGGGATTTAAAAGTATCGGGGATGCCCTATGTGCGCACCCTTAATGCACAAAATATTGTAGATGAAATTGGCCTATTTGTAGGAGCGGCCGCTTTGTTAACGGCCCTAATCTTCTTTTTGTTTTTCCGCTCCTTCCGTGCCACCTTTATTTCAATGGTGGTGGTTTTAATTGGGGTTATGTGGGCCTTTGGACTCCTGGGGCTTCTAGGCTATGAGATTACCGTGCTTACCGCATTAATTCCACCCCTGATTATTGTAATAGGTGTACCCAACTGTATTTTTTTAATTAACAAATACCAGCAAGAAGTCGCCAAACACGGCAATCAAATTAAATCCCTTCAGCGCGTAATTGTGAAAATTGGCAATGCCACGTTAATGACCAATTTAACCACCGCTTCGGGCTTTGCCACCTTTATACTTACGGACAGTAAAATTTTAAAAGAATTTGGTATAGTTGCCTCCTTAAACATCATAGGCATCTTTTTGTTGTCCTTATTTTTGATTCCTATAGTGTACAGCTTTATGCCCCTACCAAATAAAAAGCACCTAAAACACTTGAAAAATAAATTCATTTTAGTGTTTGTAAAATGGATGGAAGACCAAGTTCGCTACAGACGCATCAATGTGTACATTATCTCTGTTGTGGCCTTAGTGGCTGGAATTATTGGGATTTATCAAATCAAAATTTCAGGAAGTATTATTGAAGACATGCCCAAAAAGTCAGAGTTTTTTCAAGACATACTGTTCTATGAAGAAGCATTTAACGGCATTGTTCCATTGGAAATTATGGTGGATAGTAAACGCAAAAGAGGCATGATAAATTTGGCCACCCTTCGCCGTATGAACCGACTGGAGGAGCACTTGGCAAGCATCCCAGAAATGGCACCACCTTTATCCCTTGTGAGTGCATATAAGTATGCAAAACAGGCCTATTACAACGGCAACCCCAACTACTATAA
Source organism: Flavobacteriales bacterium (assembly GCA_011526365.1). Taxonomy (GTDB): domain Bacteria; phylum Bacteroidota; class Bacteroidia; order Flavobacteriales; family Flavobacteriaceae; genus RFYP01. The sequence goes on along the minus strand of WTIO01000021.1, from coordinate 11,829 downwards.
GCTTCCTACCACGCAGGAAAATCGTTTTATAGCCCCTTATATCAACGCTGGGAAAGGCAACCAAGACCTGGTCCAAAATTTTGTAGACAGTACTGGGCAGTACGGCAGAATCACCAGCTTTATGCGCGATGTGAATACGGAACGTATGGAAGCCATAGAGGCAAGCATTTTGTCGGAAATAGAAAAGATATTTCCCAAAGAACGCTACGAAGTACAACTCACAGGGAAGTCGTTGTTGTTCCTCAAGGGAACGCACTTTATGATTAAAAACCTGTTTTTGTCCTTATTGTTGGCCATTTTGCTCATTGCTTTGTTTATGGCCTACCTTTTCCGATCGTTTAAAATGATTTTAATTTCCCTTATTCCCAACCTTTTACCCCTTATTGTTACTGCGGGAGTCATGGGCTTTACTGGGATTCCATTAAAACCCTCAACCATACTCGTGTTTAGTGTGGCTTTTGGTATTTCTGTAGACGATACCATTCATTTTTTAGCCAAATACCGTCAAGAGCTCTTGGACTCCAAATGGAAAATTAAAAAGTCGATTTATACTGCGATACGCGAAACAGGAGTGAGTATGTTTTATACCTCGGTAGTATTGTTTTTTGGGTTTATTGTTTTTATGAGTTCTGAATTTGGAGGAACCGTAGCCCTTGGAGGCTTAATTGCTGTCACCCTATTATTTGCCATGTTAGCCAATTTAATTTTACTTCCATCCCTGCTAATTTCACTTCAGGATACTGTGAGTAATGAAAAAACATTGCAAGCCACAAAACTCAACATCTTAGAGGAATAGGACAGTTAAGTTTATGAGCTATTATTTCTATCCAAATAGCACTATCTTTGCCCTGCAAAATACCGAATTCCACACATGAAAATTGCTGAAATTTTACAACAAGCTCCCAACCAACAACAACTCACCGTTAAAGGGTGGGTACGCACCTTTCGTGCCAATCGTTTTATTGCCCTAAACGATGGCTCCTGCTTGTCTAACTTGCAATGTGTAGTGGATTTTGAGCAAACCCCAGAAACGGTTTTAAAAAATATTACCACAGGCGCTGCCTTAGCGGTAAAAGGCTACTTGACAGAAAGTCAAGGAAAGGGACAAAAAGTAGAGTTGATTGTGGAAGAAATAACGGTCGTAGGTGCTGCCGATCCAGAACAGTACCCCATTCAACCTAAAAAACACAGTTTCGAATTTCTTCGTGAAAAAGCACATTTACGCGTACGCACAGCCACTTTTAGTGCTGTAATGCGGGTGCGCTCGGCCCTCTCCTTTGGGGTCCACCGCTTTTTTCAGGACCGTGGGTTTTTCTACGTCAATACCCCCATCATCACAGGAAGTGATGCCGAAGGCGCCGGGGAAATGTTTCGGGTGACTACCCTAGATCCAAAACAACCCAAAACTGATGAAGCAGGCGCTGTAGATTACAGTGAAGACTTTTTTGGCAAAGAAACCAACCTAACAGTATCCGGTCAATTAGAAGCAGAGACCTATGCTTTAGGACTGGGGGATGTATATACTTTTGGCCCCACCTTTAGGGCTGAAAATTCAAATACTACCCGCCACCTTGCGGAATTTTGGATGATTGAACCCGAAATGGCATTCTACGACTTAGAGGACAACATGAATCTTGCAGAAGACTTTATTAAAAGTGTACTGCAATATGTACTCGATAACTGCAAAGAAGATCTTGTATTCTTAGATGAACGTTTTGCCAAGGAGGAACAAAGCAAGCCCCAACAGCAACGCAGTAAAATGGGATTATTAGAAAAAATTCGTTTTGTAGTAGAAAATGAATTTGTTCGCATTAGCTACACAGAAGCTATTGAAATCTTACAGCAGAGCAAACCCAATAAAAAGAAAAAGTTTCAATATGTTATTGATGTTTGGGGTGCCGACCTTCAGAGTGAACACGAACGCTACTTAGTAGAGCAACACTTTAATGCACCCGTTATTTTATTTGATTACCCGGCCAAAATTAAGGCGTTTTATATGCGGATGAACGAAGACCAAAAAACCGTTCGGGCTATGGACATTTTATTCCCTGGGATAGGAGAAATCGTAGGTGGATCGCAGCGAGAAGAACGTTTAGACGTACTGCAAGAACGTATAAAAGCCATGGGGATAGACGAAAAAGAACTGTGGTGGTATCTGGACTTGCGCCGCTTTGGCTCTGTTCCACACAGTGGTTTTGGCCTGGGCTTTGAACGTTTGGTTCAGTTTGCCACAGGGATGGGAAATATTCGCGATGTAATTCCATTTCCTAGAACACCGCAAAACGCCTCGTTCTAATACCACCTTTGATGCCTCAATTTGTTATATCTTTGAGGTAGACCCAATGTATAATGCTTAAACAACAGCTTCATCTTAAACTTTCACAAAAGCTGTCTCCTCAGCAGATTCAGCTCATGAAGCTTATTCAGCTTTCAGCGCAAGAACTGGAGCAGAAAATTCAAAGTGAAATTGCGGAAAACCCTGCCTTGCAGGACGATATTGTACCACGGTCGGAACAAGAAAGCGATTATGAAGATGATGCCACCCATATTGACGCGCAAGACATTGATATTGATCCCTACATCAGTGATGATGAAATCCCCGATTACAAACTCTACACTAAAAACTACAGTAATGACACCGATGAAAAAGCGGTCCCAATTGCTGGAGGAATAAGCTTTCACCAGCACCTAGAAAACCAATTGCAAAACCTCATCTTAAAACCCGAGGAGGAAACTATTGCAGCGTTTATTATTGGGAGCATCGATGAAAGCGGATACATTCGTAGAAGTATAACAGAATTGGTAGACGATTTGGCTTTTACACAAAATATTTTTGTGGAAAAGGAAACGGTAATTAAAACCCTTAAAAAGGTTCAAAGTTTTGATCCCCCCGGGGTGGGTGCACGTTCCCTACAGGAGTGTTTATTGCTTCAATTGGAACGCAAAGTGAATCAGAGTGAAGCTGCACGATTGGCGCAAAAGGTACTGGAAACCTCTTTTGATGAATTTTCAAAAAAGCACTACACCAAGCTTATGGAGCGCTTTCAAATCACTGAAGAACAACTTAAGGAGGTTTTTAAAACGGTGGGAAAACTAAACCCCAAGCCTGGAGGGGCATTATCGGGTATTTTTCAAAATACACATATTGTTCCCGATTTTATTCTTACGATTGAAGCCGGAGAAATTAAGGTGCAACTCAATAAACGCAATATTCCCGAACTTCGGATTTCTTCAGAATATAAAGACTTACTGGCTGGGTATAAAGACGCTAAAAAAGTAAACAAACAACAGGAGGAAGCGGTCCTTTTTGTGAAACAAAAATTGGATGCCGCCCGATGGTTTATAGAAGCTATTGAGCAGCGTCATCAAACATTATTGTTAACTATTAATGCTATTGTCCAGCACCAAAAGGAGTATTTTTTAAGTGGAGACGAGCGCAAACTCCGTCCTATGATTTTAAAGGATATTGCGGAGCAAATCAATATGGATATCTCCACCGTATCCCGGGTAGCTAACAGTAAATACATTGACACACCCTATGGTAACAAACAGCTTAAGAGCTTCTTTTCTGAGGGTATGAAAAACGAGGATGGTGAGGATGTTTCTACCATTGAAATAAAAAAAATACTCGAGCAACTTATTGCCAAGGAGGATAAGAAAAAACCCTTAGCAGATGTAGCACTTACCGCTTTACTCAAAGAAAAAGGATATACCGTAGCACGGCGTACAGTAGCAAAATACCGGGAACAACTAGAAATTCCTATAGCGCGTTTACGAAAACAAATATAGTTTAGAGGACGTAAAACCGGAGGCCAATATTAATTAGGCTTGGCGCATTTTTAATATTGACATCTGCAACACGTAAAAAGGGCTGCAACTGGTAGGCGATATAAATATTCCAAGTGTTGTACCCTGCTGCTAAATAAATGGACGAATTGGCCCGTGGCAGGGCTCTCACTAAATCGAAATTTCGCTCCCAAAGGGGGACGGAAATAGTTGCTCCAAGATGAACCCGCCAAAACGAAAAGCTTTCTGCTGTAGCATTTCGCCAACGGAATTCTAGTGGAAAAACAAGGTTTCCATAATTAAAATTTCTATCCTGGCCCATGTAGGTAAGTAAGCCATTGCGAGCAAAATCCAAATTAGAAATAAAGCGTTGTAGTGAAATACCAACCCCTGGAGCTATTGCCCACTTGCTGTTATCTGTAAGTGGGTAATCGCGAAGGAAACCTAGATCCAATTGATAGGAAAATCCATTTTGTTCAAAATCGGAAGCGGATGATTGACCTAGGGTGTAGGCAAAGCCAACATAAAATTGGTCCTCACGAAACCTCAAAGCTGCTTCAGGATCTTCTTCCTGTTGTGCAAAAACGCTGTTTACACTTAACGACAACACCAATAAAAGGAAAATTTTTTTAGCCATGGTTAGGACAAAAAAGTGCCTCCAAGGAGGCACTTATAAATCTCAAAAAAATGGAATTATCAATTTAAATTTTGGTTATAAGCACCAACACGAGTAGTGTAATTTATTTTAAGTGCATTCACCTTACGCAATTCCTGCTTAATGTCTGTCACCAGTCCCATTTTGGTTTCTCCATCAACCTTCAGGGCTGTGGTTAAAACATTTTGCAGTTCTTGTCGTTTAGAAGCACGCTCAGCTAAAATAAAAGCACCTACTTCGTCAACCGTCGCAAATTTGTCATTCAACTGAATACGCGCTTGCGTTCCGTATTTGTCCTTATAACGGCTAGAGGGCTTTCCAGCATAAATGTACATGATACGGTCTTTCTTATCTAGTTTTTGAACTTGATCGGCTGCAGGCAGTGCGTTTGTCACCATAAGGGTGCTGTCACGCATAACGGTGGCAACCATAAAAAAGAAGAGTAGCATGAATACAATATCGGGTAAGGATGCTGTAGAAATCGCTGGGAGGTCTCCGCTTTTTTTCTTTTTAAACTTTGGCATAATTAGCTGCTTTTGTTAGGTTCTGCCTCAGAGAGTTTTTGAGGGAATAGATTTTTAACCTCGTCCAACTTAGGCTTTAAGGCTTCTTTGTCCTCTGGTGAAGTCCGTGGATCGCTGTAGCGCTTGTTGGCTTCTGTAAAGGTCATTTGCTCCATGGGATACAACCGTTGAAATTCTCGATCTCTCAAAGTATTGTAGGCTGCAACCAATTCATTTTGCACAGCGATGTATACCTTGTAAGATGTTTCTCGGTCATTCTTAAGGGAGATAATCGCTTTTTGTGGATTATCTGAAGATGCAGGGTCTTTTTCGCCCTGGCAATAATCGCAGGCTTCTTCATTTTGCCCGCCTCCATTGTCGAGAAATGCTATTGCACTAGCACGCAAATCTTTTAAATCTACCAATTCCTCTTCAACTAACAACTGATTGTATTTATTGATCAGAACCGTAAAAATATTACGCTCTCTAATAATTGGTGGATCTTCTACCTCCTCCATAGGGGGAAGCTTTCGGTTAATACCACTATCCGTTTCAATTGTGGTGGTCACCAAGAAAAAGATCAGCAGTAGAAAGGCAATATCTGCCATGGAACCTGCGTTCACTTCGGGTGCTCCTCTTCTAGGCATAGTTTTGTTTTTTATCGATTAATAATTCGCTTCACACCGGAAAACACCATCGCAGCGATTGCAATAATTGCAAGCGTGTAGAAGCTACGAAGACCAGCACCAACCCAACGGGATCCGTTGGCAGAAAGTACCTCCCCGTCCTTCATAGGAGTTTCTACTCCAGTTGAAAGGGCATAGCTAATGAACACTACAACTAAAAATAGTCCTGTTGACAACAGGGCTTTTTTCAACTTACTTCCGTCTGAGGCCAGTCCAACAAGCGAAAATAAAAGGGTTACAATTACAGTGATTCCCAAAACAAGCAAGGCCAAATTTACCAATGGACTTACCGAGGAGAAATCACCCATGCTGGCATCCATTTTGATCGTTTCATCGCCCATTCCGATAATGCGGAAAAGTAGGACGGCTGAAATAATCCCAATGAGTGCACTAATGATTTTTATGATATTCTGAAGATTCATAATATATACTGCTTAGGAGTGGTTATTTCTTGTGAGCTACAAGAATATCGATCAAGTTGATTGATGCATCTTCCATATCGTTTACGATACTGTCGATTTTTGCTACAATGTAGTTGTAAAAAATCTGAAGAATAATAGCAACAATAAGACCGAATACTGTAGTCAAAAGGGCTACTTTAATACCTCCTGCTACTAATGAGGGTTGCATGTCTCCAGCAGCTTCAATTTTATCAAAGGCCTGAATCATACCGATTACTGTTCCCATAAACCCAAGCATGGGGGCTAGTGCAATAAATAAGGAAATCCAAGAAACGTTTTTCTCTAATTGTCCCATTTGAACACCTCCATAGGCAACAACTGCTTTTTCAGCGTTTTCAATACCTTCGTCTACACGATCAAGACCTTGGTAGAAAATTGATGCTACGGGTCCTTTGGTGTTTCTGCATAATTCTTTTGCTGCATCTACCCCTCCAGAGGCGAGTGCTTCTTCAACACCTGCAGTTAATTTTTGTGAATTTGTTGAGGCGAGATTTAAGAAAATTATTCTTTCGATAGCAATTGCAAGACCTAGAATTAAACAAATCAATACGATTCCCATAAATCCTGGGCCACCTTCGATAAAACGCTTTTTTAATTCTTGAGTGAAGGAAGCAGCTTCCTGAGGTTCTTCAGCATCCTGCATGCTAGCCATATCATCGGCAGCTTGCGTAGCTTCCATAGCTTCTGTGGTTTCCACAGCAGCAGTTTCATCGGCGCCAGCACTTTCCATTTCTTGTGCCATTGTAGTTTGACCTAAAAATCCTGCAAGTGCAAGGGCAAAAACGATTTTTTTCATTTTAAGAGATTTTATGTTTTTAAGTTTTTAAAGTTAAAAAATTTTTGAAAGGGAAAAAGCGGCGCAGAAAAAAGACGTGGTACGAACTCCTACTTGCCTTTTATTTTCAAAAAGGAATGGCAATATAAAAAAACAGTTTTAAAAATTACACCCCTGCTGGAATTTTATTCACTCCAAAAAAACTATTTCTTTTTAGTAATCTGGTGAACTTTAGCGTAATACTCCATTATGGGCTGAAAAGGCCCCAGTGCATGCTGGGTTTGAGTGAAAGAATCAGCATAGGGTGGATAGGGGGTGGAAACGGGTTTTTTTAGACGGTTGGGAAAGTCTGCGGCAAGATTTTTCTTTTGTGGTCGGCTTTGTTGATTGATGTAACCGGCCACATCGTAAGCCTCTGCATCGGTGAGTTGTGGTGTTTTGTAATTGATCCCATAGGGCATATTGTATTTAATGAATTGCGCTGCGGTAATCACCCGTGTCATTCCTGCACCGTTGTTGTAAGCCATTGGCCCCCATAGGGGCGGATATTCGTAAGTACCGTCTTCACCTAACTGTCCTTCACCTTGATTCCCATGACACACTACACAAACTTTTTTGTAAACCTGTTGTCCGTGGTTTAAGTCAACAGCCCTATTGGGAAGGTTGATGGGTTTTAAGCCCGTTGCAGTAAGCGTTTCCCCTGGCTCCACATAGCGCCCCAACCAGGTGATGTACCTCACTAGAGCTTGCATTGCAGGACTTGAACCTCTTAATTTTTTACCATTCATGCTGCGTTCAAAACAACCATTGATACGTTCTTCAAGGGTTCCCATGGTATCTTCGCGCCCTCGGTATTGGGGGAAACGCAGGTGTACCCCAATAAGTGGAATCGCATAGGGTTTGGTTCCACCGTCTAGATGACAACTGCTGCAGTTAAGTTGGTTGCCTACTAACTTTTCTTCAGACGCTTCCCCAAGGAGTTGTGCCGTTTGCTCAAACAACGCAGCACCGTAATACAACTGCTTGTTTTCTGGAGTAGCACCTTCAGGGAGAAGTTTATAATCTAAAGCGTAGATATATTCATTGTCCTCCTTAGGTTGGTTGGGTTGATAGGCCATCCAACCCCATACTAACACCCCCAAAAGCACAACAAACACCACTGCTAGTTGTCCCAATAATTGTATCGCTGGGTTGCGTTTCATTCTTTACACCTGCTTTGAGTTCAATTTAATAAAGAAATATGAAACGGTTTTTGTGTACGCTACTCCAACACCAAACTACAATTAGCTTGCAGCATGCAACGTTCGTATAACATTAGGTTTAGAAGAGCTGCTAATTAGCCAGCAAAAATGTATCCACAGCCTTTTTGTTGCGCACGTCCAAGGGCCCAAACTCCAGAAGGTACCAATTCTATACCCGGAAGAATTCCTGCTACCATTTCGTTGTACACATCATCTGCTTTAAGCCCCATTCCACTGGCAATGGCAGAACTGTAAACCTTTGTGGCAAGATCGCACACACAAAACATGGCACCACGTTCTTGAAGCTGCTTAATTCCTTGAATGGGAGGCAATGGCATATCCCCCGGTTTGGGGTCGTAAACAGTATTGCGCAGGGAGGGTTTTCCTGTGGCATTGTCATTAAAGTTAAAGACTGTGCCTAAATTAAACTTGTTCCACAAGTCCGAATTGAATGCAAAGGCAATTCCGGAATGACGCAACACGGTCATTGCTGTAATTTCACTGTCGGGAGCACCTGTGGAATTGTTAGACTCATAAAATGCCCAGTTCCAAACAATAGGAAGGGTGTTATGCGGTTGACTTCCGTCGTACACAATTTTATGTTTTCCTTTTATTCCATCGAACCATTTTTCTTTTGAGGATGGATCAATAAAATTCATCTCCTCAAAATTATCGAGTTGGTCAATTTCTTTTAAAAGAGCAGGGTAAGCGGTTGCACTAACTCCTAGTGCTAAGGTGGCAAAAAAAGAACGCCTTGAGTTTTGCGATTGCATTTGATATCAATTTATGGTTGATTTCGAATATACGAATAAAATGCATAAGTATCCTATTGGTCGATTATTTCCCTAACAGCTAGAAGTATATTTATTTTATGGCTGTACCTGTCCGGTAGTAAATCGCAGTCCTTTTGTCAATAATGCCACAAAGCGGGAATCTTTGTAGGTGGCTTCTAAATGTCCTAGACCGGTATAAAAAGAACGTCCACCGTCGTAATAATGATACCAGCTAATAGGATGCTTTGCGCCATTAGTTCCTCCTTGGTAGGAGGACTCTTCCAAATTCAGCAGTGGGATCAGTTGTGGGTTCTTGAAGTCGTAATTATACCATTCATCGGCGATGGTCCATTGGGACTCTAAATGATTGGTAAAATAATTTGTGGTAGAAAGGGTGGTAATTGTGGCCTTAGGTGCTCCTGGAGGATGAGAAGTAAAATACCCTCCAACCAGTTGCCCATACCAAGGCCATTTGTATTCGGTGTCTGCAGCTGCATGAATACCCAAATACCCTCCTCCATTTTTAATATACCGTTCGAAACGATCTTGTGTGGGCGCATTAAAAATATCCAGGGTAGTACATAGGAAAACAACCGAAGCAAATTGTTGAAAGTCCAATTTTGCTACTTCCAATTTACTGTTGGTATGCAACACATTAAACCCTTCTTGGCGCCCCAATTGTGCCAGCAATAGTTTTCCTGCAGGAATCGCCTCTTTGTGATAAAAGCCCTCGGTAATTGAAACTACTAAAATAGCGGTTGGGTATTTAACGTTATAATTCAACGTATCGAGCACTGCCGGTTTTTGTGCAAAAAGAGTTGCAGATAGCACTCCAAAAAAAAGAGGTAAAAAACGTGTTCGCAGTAAAATGGGAAAAATAGGCATATGTTTAAGATCTTAGTTGGAAGGAAAAGGTACAAAAACCACAGTACATGGTGTTAAACACAAAAAAAGCTTTTGAAAACATTAGTCCGTGCAGTAGCTGAACAAAGGGAAGTCGTGCAATGGAAGAGTAACCCGAAGCCTATTTTTGAACAATTACAGGCTGCACCCATGCTTGCTGCAGTTCTGAAGTCCCCACTGGACTCGACTTAGGAGTATCAGAAATCACTTTTGCTCTAACAAAAGCATCTTCCTCTTGAAAAACATAACTTGCTGTAGTGCCAGAAACACGCTTGAGTTCCCGAACCCTATCATCCCTTTTTTTATAGCCCAAGAAAACAATTTCGTAGGCACCCTCACCTCCAGCGGCTATGGTAACTGAAAGTTTCTTTTTTGTCTTTTGTATCGTCTTCAATTTTACCCCTGTAGAGGCGTAAAAGTCTCCCGTTTCCATGGCCTTAATTAATGATGAGGCATCTAAAGTTTTAGCGTTTACCATCACCCAGCCACGACCTGAATTACTTTTATTTTCAGAAAATTCATGATAATTATGACTGTCATCGGTAGCAATTCCTAAAAGAAGGGGCTTGTCCTGCTGGTAGTAATGTATATTAATGATGTCCCACATTTGTTCTGTAGAATCAAAAACCTCATTCCCTAAATTGTTTACTGCAGGATGTCCATTGTACACTTCAAAAAAACGTTCACCATTAAGCTGCTTTATGTCCTCGGTACTGATGCCATAACCAAAATTGGGATGGTTGATATGCGCAAACATTGGGATACCCAATTTTTCCCTCTGTGCATTTACAATATCAAGTGTTTTTTGCATAACCTCAACCACTGAATTTGCCCTAACAGGTTCAATTTTTTCTTGAATATTAGTGACATTAATGTGGATTGGTTTTTTTTCAAAAGAGGAGGTAACTTCTTCTGATCGTATAATTAAAAAAGAATCTTTCTGCGCTAGTTTCCCGCGGTACTCATCAAATGTTTTAAGTCGTACACGGGTAGAATTTGTGTCCCCCTTGGTTTCCACCCAAGTGCCAAAGGACTCAATATATTTTTCCAGCACTTTGTGTTGCCGATCACTTTCTGTAAGTGCATACCAGCGTTCACTATCTGCCAGAGTGTTGTGGTCTGAAATTGCAACAAACTGATAGTTGTGGTCTTTATACCATTGGACGATCATTTCAGGAAAATCGTCACCATCACTCCAAAAAGAATGCGTGTGTAAATTTCCTTTCTGCCATACTTGATCTGTTTGCTGATTTGATGTACAACCGAAAATGATACTACTAAAACATAGGATTTGGAGGAAGAATGGCACTGCTTTTTTCATTGCAATAAGATACTTACAATCGGTTACAAATCAAATTTTAAGCGCCGTATCAAAAGAATAACCCTCCACTTGGGGAGGGTAAACTGTAAGTGTTTATTTAATTGATTGATTAAATTGACGTATAGTGACAATCTTTCCATCTACTACATAAAACCATAAGTCTGCATAAAATTGACTCTTGGATTCAGCTGTTTCATAAGTCGCTAAATAAAGCATATTAACATGCTCTCCTCCTGTTTCAGGGTTAAGGTCAACTGAAAAAGCGTTTTGAGGTTCCCATTTTAAGGTTTCACCATTAGCACTTAGAATTGAATCCCTTTCAAGGTTGAGATCAATGAACTGCTTTAAATTATTTTGAACTCCGTTTTGATAAGTAAGTACAGCAGTATCAGCAAAATAGCGGTAAAGTTCTTGGTAGTCTTTTTTTTGTAAGATGGCATCAAACTTTTTCACAACATTAATGGAATTTTCTGTGCCAAGATGAAACTTAAATTCCGTTCCATCATCTGTCCAGTTTGTAAAACCAACTGATCGTTCTACAGGTTCGCAAGAAATTAAAAAAAATGCGAAAAGTGATGTAAACAAATAATATCTATTCATTTTAATTTATTTATGGTTATTAACATCAACAATTTAAAAAGAATCTGTTACATATCAAATCTCAACCCCAAACCTCAACAGAAAACTCATTTCCTGAAACCCAGGGGGTGGGGTTGTTATAGGAG
>WTIO01000006.1 GCA_011526365.1 Flavobacteriales bacterium | reverse complement strand
AACCCCTCTTTCCAGGATGAAAACCTGGCGTCCTAACCGATAGACGAACGGGCCAAAAAGCGTTTGCAAATTTACATGAAAAAACGAATCTTACAACGCAAATTCAAATAAAGTGAATATTTCTTTATAAGAACACTTCTTTTTGGATCGTTCATGGTACAATTTATGGGTTAGTAGGCCTTTGCAAACAGTACTCTTTGCTTAGACGGTTGACCAGAAAACACACAAACGCCGGCCTCGAGGTCTCCCTCAAGAGGAATACAACGGATGGTGGCCTTTGTGGCTTTTTTTATGGCTTCTTCTGTGGCTTCTGTGCCATCCCAGTGGGCAGCAATAAAACCACCTTTTTCTTTGAGCACAGTTTTAAATTCTTCAAAAGTAGCTACACTGGTAGTGTGCGCTGCACGGAAATCCACCGCTTTTTTATAAAGCGCTTCTTGTATGGTGTTCAAAAGTTGTGTGATTTCTGCTGTAAGTGCAGCAGTTGGCACAAAACTTTTAGTAAGGGTGTCCCTACGGGCCAATTCTACCTGATCTTTCTCTAAGTCTTTTGGGCCAATAGCAATACGCAGTGGAACACCTTTTAGTTCGTATTCGTTGAACTTAAAGCCTGGTTTGTAGTTGTCGCGGTTGTCAAAATGCACGCGAATGTTGTGCTGGTCAAGTTCTTGCTTGATCGCGTTGGCTTTTTCGGCTACTGCCGTGCGTTCTTCGTCAGTTTTATAAATGGGAACAATAACCACTTGGTGCGGTGCAAGCTTAGGAGGAAGCACCAAACCGTTGTCGTCACTATGGGTCATAATAAGTGCGCCCATCAAACGAGTTGATACTCCCCACGAGGTGGCCCAAACATGCTCGAGTCCTCCTTCTTTGGTAGCAAACTTCACATCAAAGGCATGGGCAAAATTTTGCCCTAAAAAATGAGAGGTTCCAGCCTGTAGTGCTTTGCTATCTTGCATTAAGGCCTCAATACAAAAAGTTTCTACCGCCCCAGCAAAACGTTCGGAAGGCGATTTTAAGCCTTGAATCACGGGTATGGCCATAAAATTTTCTACAAAATCGGCGTACACCTGATTCATCAAACGGGCTTCTTCCATGGCCTCGGCCTCTGTAGCATGGGCAGTGTGCCCTTCTTGCCATAAAAATTCAGCTGTTCTTAAAAACAAACGGGTGCGCATTTCCCAACGTACCACATTGGCCCATTGGTTAATTTTAATGGGCAAATCGCGGTAGGATTGAATCCAATTTTTATAAGTATTCCAAATGATGGCCTCACTGGTAGGACGAACCACTAGGGGCTCTTCCAATTCTGCTTCAGGATCAACAATAAGTTGTCCTTTTTTATCGGGATTGTTTTTTAGTCTGTAGTGGGTTACCACGGCACACTCCTTGGCAAAACCTTCGGCATTTTGTTCTTCGGCTTCAAATAAACTTTTAGGGACAAATAAGGGGAAATAGGCATTTTGGTGGCCCGTGGCCTTAAACATTTTGTCGAGTTCTGCTTGCATTTTTTCCCAAATCGCGTAGCCATAGGGCTTAATCACCATGCAGCCTCGGACAGCAGCGTTTTCTGCCAAATCGGCTTTTACTACCAATTCGTTATACCATTTGGAGTAATCCTCAGAGCGTTTTGTTAATTTTTTTGACATTTTTAGGTTTGGCACAGATTTTGCCCTAATATTATTGAACAATGAATCGCAAAGCTACTACATTGCAGCGGTGTATTCAAAAAAAATGAAGATTATGAGCAATTCCTTTTCTATTCCGCGAAACCCTTTCTACCTGGTTATTTTAATTGCTTTTCTTCATGTACAATGCGGAAGCTATCAAGGCACCTCTTACTATTATGCCGATGGGATTTACAACAGAGAACTCCCGCCTAGTGCTACTGAAAACACAGCCCCTGACAGCAGTCAAAATTATTACAAAAACTACTTTAACAACCTCGCCGAACAATATGGAAGTGCGCCACAGGAAGCAACCGTAATGACCGATGTAGACGGCTATGCTAGTACTACAGACAACAGTTATGCCGCAGCGGACAACCAACCTTGGGGTGCTCAAACGCAACGCACCAATATTTACATTTATGACAATACCCGTTGGGGAGGTGGTCCCTGGAATTGGGGCTTCAACTCTTGGAACTGGGGATTTAGCCCTTGGGGGTTTAACTCTTGGGGTTTTAATAGCCCGTTCAATCGGTGGAATCGTCCGTTTGGCTTTGGCCCATCGTGGGGATGGGGATTTTATAGTCCCTTCAATGGACCATTTTATGATCCGTTCTTAGACTTCCATTACGGAAACCGCTGGGCATACTACAACTATGGTAACTTCTACTATGGCCCCCGATTTGGCAATCGCTTTTGGAATCAAAATATTCGTGTTAGCCCACGCAGAAGTATTGCACGGGTAGCTTCCCATAGGGGAGAAAAAGGCTATGACAACAACCGGCGAACACGCCCAAATAGGGATGGTAAACAAGCCAATGAAAATAAGAGCAGTACAACGCTTTCAACCGCGGGAATCCACCGTTATAATACTGGACGTACTGTAGGTTTATTTTCAAGAATCGACAATGTTCCACAACTCAGCACTTCCCCGGCAACTGGAGCTGCAAGCACAAGTTCTGGCAGCCGTTACACCAGACTGCCCTCCAGCAGAAGTGTTCGAGGGAGTTCCTCTAACACGGTAAACAATGGCAGACGGGTGCGTTATAAATCCACACAAAGCCGATCCAATTCGAATTATCGCCCCTCGCGCTCTACGAATAGCGGCCGTAGTTTTTCTAGCTCAAGGTCTAGTGGTCGTAGCTTTTCCAGCTCTCGTTCTAGTGGCCGCAGCAGTTCAAGTAGTAGAAATAACGGGGGACGAAGAAATTAAGTTGTACCCAAACTTTCAAGCATAAAATTCATGAAACAGTTTCTTAAAACAATAGTTTTTATTGCCCTTGCTATACCCTATGCACAGGCGCAAACCGCTTATGACGCCTTTAAATACAGTGTTGAAGCCTTTAATGGTTCGGCCCGTTACACTGCCATGGCAGGGAGCTTTGGGGCATTGGGGGGAGATTTTTCTGCCGTAGTGGACAACCCTGCTGGAGCAGCGGTATTTCAGTTTCCCGAAGTGGGCATAAGCATGGCACATGAAGCCAATAACAACGGGGCTTCTTATAACGGTAACTTCAATAGCATAGAATTCTCCAATAACATGTTACACCAATTTGGTTTGGTTATCCCACTAAAAGACAACAATACTGAGAGCGACTGGCCTAAAATAGCCTTTGCCTTCAACTACAAACGCCAAAATGATTTTGATGAAAAATACCGGGTTTTGGGTACTTCAACCAGAGGTATCGACCAGTATTTTCTGTACTACGCCAATGGTATAGAACTACAGGATCTTATTCTTGGTAATGACGAAACTGTGGATGGTGTGTACCGCTATTTAGGAAACAATGTGGGTTATGGTGCCCAGCAAGCCTTTTTAGGGTTTCAGGGTTATATCGTGAATGCTGCCACCAATACTCCGAGGGAAACGGCCTATGTTTCCAACGCTCAATACACCCGTGTACAACAGGATTATTTTGTAAAAACAGCTGGAAAAAACAATAAATACGCCTTTACCCTTAGCGGTGCTTATAAAAATAAACTGTACCTAGGTCTTAGTGTTAATAGCCATAAAGTTGAATTTAGTCAAACAGATGACCTGGTGGAAACGGGTTTTTCCAATGCCTCAAACGTAGAGCGCATCCAGTTCAGCAACGAGTTGAATACTTATGGCAATGGCTTTTCTATTCAAGTGGGGGGAATAGCCGTTTTGAGCAATGCCCTGCGATTGGGAGTTAGCTATCACAGCCCAACATGGTTAAACCTTTACGATGAAAGCCACCAGTTTTTGATTACCGATCATTACGATCAGGACCGCTTTATTGAAGAAACGGTAGCTCCAGACATCATAAATACCTATCCCGAATACTATTTGCATATTCCAGGAAAAGTTACGGGAAGTGTGGCCTATGTATTTGGTACCAAAGGACTGTTGAATTTTGATTATACCCAACGTCATTATGGCAATGCACAATTTGATGAAGAAGATGCATCCACTTATTTGTCCAGCTTAAATACTGCCATTCAGCAGCGCTATGCCACAAGTACACGTATGGCTTTAGGGGGCGAATACCGCTTCCAAAAAATTAGTGTTCGCGGAGGATTCTTTAGTGAAACCAATCGTATAAAAAATACTACAAGTGGAATGACCGGCTACAGTTTTGGTTTGGGTTACACTCAGAGAGGTAATTCTTGGGCCCTTTCATTGGTGCAACAAGAAATAGATTTTGCCCAACCGCTTTATTCCGAAGGACTCACAAATACTGTCAACTACAACAGGAGCCCCTTTCAAATCACCCTATCCTATAATTTTAAACTTTAACACCACTGAGGCCAGCCCTTTAGAATTGGTAAATAATTGGCTATCTTTGCCGCAGTAAAAGACTCATGAAATTAGAAAAATTACTAGACGAAGAAGCAGCGTTTGACCAGGATCACCACTCCAGTGCAACGGATACCCCCTTACGAGAGGATGCTTTTTTAATTCCCCCTGCTGAAAAAGTTGCTTTAATTGAAGATAAAATAGCTGAGGTACTTCACACCCTTGGTATGGACCTTACAGACGACAGTTTAAAAGGAACACCAAAGCGTGTGGCCAAGATGTTTGTAAATGAAATCTTTGGCGGCCTATTGCCAGAAAATAAACCTTCAGCATCTACCTTCAAAAACAAATACAAGTATGGAGAAATGCTTGTAGAAAAAAACATAACCCTGTATTCTACCTGTGAGCACCACCTGCTCCCCATAGTGGGAAAAGCCCATGTAGCTTACATTTCCAACGGTACGGTAGTTGGCTTGTCCAAAATGAACCGCATTGTAGATTACTATGCAAAACGCCCACAAGTACAGGAACGCCTCACCCTGCAAATTGTAGCCGAATTACAAAAGGTGTTAAACACCAAAAATGTAGCCTGTGTTATTGATGCCAAACACCTCTGTGTGAATTCAAGAGGGATTAGTGATATTAGCAGCAGCACAGTTACTGCTGAATTTGGTGGTCGCTTTCAAGAGAAAGAATTGAAGCGTGAGTTTTTAGATTACATCCAACTGGACACTGCATTTTAATGGATCAACAACTGGTTGTTTACAATTCGCTTTCGGGAAAAAAAGAAGCCTTCACCCCATTGGTAGAAGGGCACGTGGGGATATACGTTTGTGGCCCCACCGTGTATAGTAATGTCCATCTAGGAAATTGCAGAACCTTTATATCCTTTGACATCATTTTTAGATACCTTAAATACTTGGGGTATAAAGTGCGTTATGTTCGCAATATCACCGATGCTGGGCATTTGGAAAATGATGAGGATGCAGGCGAAGATAGAATTTCTAAACGTGCGCGTTTAGAACAATTAGAGCCGATGGAAGTGGTACAGCGTTACACTGTTGACTTCCACAACACCCTAGCAACCTTTAACACCCTTCCTCCCAGTATTGAGCCAACCGCCACAGGGCATATCATGGAACAAATAGAATTGATAAAAACCTTGGTGGATAAAGGAATGGCCTATGAAGTTAACGGTTCGGTATACTTTGATGTTTTGAAGTACAACCAACACCACCAGTATGGGATTTTAAGCAAACGCAATATCGAAGACCTCATCCATAACACCCGAACACTGGACGGTCAAATTGACAAAAAAAACCCTCAAGATTTTGCCTTGTGGAAAAAGGCTGAGCCCCAACACATTATGCGCTGGCCGTCTCCTTGGGGAGTAGGATTCCCTGGATGGCATTTAGAGTGTACCGCGATGAGTACCAAATATTTAGGAGAAACCTTCGACATACACGGAGGGGGTATGGACCTTAAATTTCCCCACCACGAATGCGAAATTGCCCAAGCCACGGCCATACATCAAAAAGCTCCTGTACGCTATTGGTTACACGCCAATATGCTGACCCTAAACGGAAAGAAAATGGCCAAATCTACGGGGAACAATATCCTACCACACGAATTGTTTAGTGGTGAAAACAAGTTGTTTTCAAAAGCCTATTCCCCAGAGGTTGTTCGCTTTTTTATGCTTCAAGCCCATTACAGAAGCATAGTAGATATCAGTGAAGCCGCCTTAGCCGCAGCAGAAAAAGGGTACCAGCGGTTATTGGAAGCCTTAACCCAACTGGCAACACTAGAAACAGCAGCAACCAATGCCTTTGATTTTGAATCTTGGCAGGCGCGCTGTCATGCGGCAATGAACGACGATTTTAACACCCCCGTTCTCATTGCACACTTATTTGATGCTGCTAAGGCCATAAAAAGCGCACACAACAACCAACTGGATATTGATGCTGCTACGAAAGAAAAATTACAAAAGCAGCTGGAGGTATTTATAAAAGAAGTCCTCGGACTTGAAATGAAATTACAACACAAAAAGCAGTCAGCTGACGACGGTTTGGCCACTGCTACCATTTCGCTACTCCTGGAGCTGAGAGACCAAGCGCGTTTAAAGCGCGATTTTGAAACAGCAGATCAAATACGAGATGCACTGCTCGCCTTGAACATTCAACCCAATGACGGAAAAGACGGCACCACTTTCAACATTCAGTAGCTTTCTTAAAGGGTTGAAAAAACTACTTATTTTCCCTTTAGTGCTACTTATAAAAGCCTATCAAGCTCTTGTGTCACCCTTGCTCCCTCCCCGCTGCCGCTATAGCCCTACCTGCTCACAATATGCAAAAGAAGCGCTTCAGAAACACGGCCTGTTAAAAGGGGGCTATTTGGGGATAAAGCGAATCTTAAGTTGCCACCCTTGGGGGAGGTCGGGCTATGATCCCGTACCCTAAAGCTCTATATTTTTTAGTACCTTCATTCTCAAATTGAAAATTGTGATACAATTAAAAATGAATTGGTCCCCCGACCCAACCCTATTTGAAATTTTCGGTTTAGGTATTCACACCTACAGCCTAATGTTTGTGATTGCTTTTAGCTTAGGATATTACCTGATGAAAGGGATGTTTAAAACCGAAAAAGTAGCTTTTAAATACCTGGAGCCCCTGTTGTTTTATATGGTATTTTCTACATTAATTGGGGCACGTTTAGGACATGTGTTTTTTTACGACTGGGACTATTTTTCACAACACCCACTGGAAATTTTACTGCCCATAAAGGATATGGGAACGGGCTATAAATTTATTGGATTCCGCGGCTTGGCCAGTCATGGTGCAGTGATAGGAATTTTATTTGGTATTTATTTATTTCAAAAAAAATACAACTTCAAATCGTGGTTATGGATTTTAGATCGCCTGACCCTCCCCGTAGCCATTGGGGGAATGTTTGTACGAATTGGAAATTTTTTCAACTCTGAGATCGTAGGAAAATATACGGGCACCGACTTTGGTGTTGTGTTTTTAAACAACCGTGAAACCCTACCCCGACACCCAGCACAACTCTATGAAGCCTTGGGGTACTTTATATTATTTTGGATACTACGCCAATTGTATTCCAGGTATAAAGACCGTGAGGGCATGTTATTGGGGGTGTTCTTTGCAGGACTCTTCAGTCTTCGTTTTTTGGTGGAATACGTCAAAGAAAGTCAAGGTGGGTTTGAAACCCTACTGCCATTGCTTTCCACCGGGCAGTGGTTGAGTATTCCATGTATTATTGGTGGTTTGGTACTGGTGTGGTATGCCAACAAAAGAGCAACAGCCAAAGCATGAAAGAAAGTACCCTAGAAACTTTAAAATTCCCCATTGGAAGGTTTACCCCTCCTGTACAGTATAGTGCTGCCGCCGTTGCGGATGCAATTACTACTCTAGAAGACTTTCCAAAACAACTGGCTGCCTTACTCGAACGTATGGACACCAACACCTTAGCGTCCTCCTATCGGCCAGGAGGATGGACAGCAGCACAAGTAATTCACCATTTGGCAGATAGTCATATCAATAGTTTTATGCGATTTAAGCAATGCTATTTGCAAGACGGCGTGCATATTATGCCCTATGATGAAAACGCTTGGGCACTGCATCAAGATGCCCAACTCCAAGAGGTCGCTGGGAGTGTACAAATACTCACTGGACTCCACCACCGTTGGGTGACTTTTTTAAAACCCTTTCAACAAAAGGATTGGGAAAAAACCTTTTATCATCCGGGCTACGACAAACACTACAATTTATGGACAGCTGTGGCACTTTACGCCTGGCATAGCAAGCACCATTTAGGTCATTTGGAACTTTGTTGCGCATAAAAAAACCACCCGTAGGTGGTTTTTTTATAGTAACGAAGAAGCAAAACTATTTTCCTTCTTGGAGTTGCTTCTTTTGAGTGTCATACATCACTGGAGTAGCAATAAAAACCGAAGAGTAGGTTCCTACTAACACGCCAACTATTAATGCGAACATAAACCCACGAATGGATTCGCCCCCAAAGATAAAGATGGCTAAGAGTACGATTAAAGTGGTTAGCGAAGTATTAAGCGTTCGACTTAATGTACTGTTCAATGCGGCATTTACAACAGTATTAAATTCCCATTTGGTGTGTTCACCAATGTATTCACGAATACGGTCAAATACTACCACGGTATCATTTAAGGAGTACCCAATTACAGTAAGTATCGCAGCGATAAAAGCCTGATCGATTTCCATATTAAATGGCATAATCTTATACGTCAGGGAGAAAATTCCCAGTACAATAACTACATCGTGGAATACTGCTGCCACAGCTCCTAAAGAGAATTGCCATTTTCTAAAACGCAATAAAATGTATAGGAATACCACGATTAACGATCCAAAGACAGCCAATACTGAGTTCTTCTTGATATCATCGGCAATTGTTGGGCCTACTTTTATCGAAGACATAATCCCTACTTGTTTATCATCAGCACCATTCACAAAGGAGCTATAGATTACGCCCTCAGGCAAATAGTTTTGCAAGCCCGCAAAGAGTTTTTCTTGGATTTCAGTATCAACTTCAATTCCTTCAACATCTACTTTGTATTTGGTTGTTATTTTTAATTGGTTGTCGTTTCCAAAAGTCTTCACCTCTGCACTGCCAAAAATAGCAGCCATTTCAGTTTCAATTTCCGAAGGATTCATGGCTTGGTCAAAACGCACCATATAAGAACGTCCACCTACAAAATCTACACCCTGATTTAAACCTTGGAAGGTTAATGACGCCAAACTCACTACTAGCAGTACTGCTGATACCCCATAGGCCATTGTCCGCTTTTGTAAAAAAGTAATGGATAGGTTAGACAGTAAGTTTTTTGTTCCTGCTGTTGCAAAGGAAACTTTTTTGCCTTTTTCATTGCGATTGTCCACCAAAATACGAGTGATGAAAATTGCGGTAAACAAGGAAGTCGCAATACCAATTAGTAAGGTAGTTGCAAATCCTTTAATTGGGCCTGTACCAAATACAAACAAAATTAAAGCTGTTAACCCTGTAGTAATATTGGCATCCAAGATAGAGGACAGGGCATTGTTAAATCCATCAGCAATAGCTTTTCGGAGTCCTTTCCCTTTTTTCAATTCTTCACGCACGCGTTCAAAGATCAGTACGTTAGCATCTACAGATATCCCTATTGTTAATACAATACCTGCAATTCCGGGTAAGGTTAATACTGCACCTAAGCTCGCCAGTACACCAAAAATTAGTACAATGTTAAGTACTAGGGCCACATCGGCAAATACACCAGCGGTTCCATAATAGAAGATCATCCAGAGGAGTACAAAAAGCAGGGCAATTACAAAGGAGTAAATTCCACTTTTAATGGCTTCCTGGCCTAATGAGGGACCAACTATTTCCGATTGAATAATTTCTGCAGAAGCAGGAAGCTTACCGGCGCGCAATACGTTAGCAAGGTCAATGGCTTCATTTAGGGTAAAGTCCCCAGAAATCTCCGAACGACCACCCGCAATGGCTCCCTTGGTTACCCCAGGAGCTGAATATACGATGTCATCTAATACGATAGCAATGTTTGTGGCTTCACGGAAGGCCTTACCTGTTAGGTTTTCCCAAATGCGTGCTCCATTGGCATTCATTTGCATAGAAACGGCAGGGTTTCCAAGGGCGTCATACGTTTGTGTGGCATCTACCACTACCCCACCACTTAATGGGGGCATAGCGTTACGGTTAGAGCGCAAAGCGTACAGCTCTACCACATCTCCTGTAGCTAAGGGTTTCCCCCAAGCAAATTTAATGTAACGGAATGCTGCAGGTAATAAACGACGTACATCAGGACGATCCAAATAGGCCGAAATTTGCTCCTGGTCTTTACGAGCAAATTGAGCCAAAACAGGGCCCCCTTGGTAGCCAAAGCCTACAATTTTACTCATAATTGGATTGGCCACATTGGAAGCAATACTGTCATCAGCAGCAACGTCTGCGAGCAGATCATCTACTTCTGAAGTTTCTGATGCGTCCTTATCGGCTTTTTCCTTAGCTTCTAATTCTTCTTTCAACAAGGCATCCGCCTGAGCTAAAAAGTTAAGTAATTGGTCGTTTTTAAAGGTTTCCCAAAATTCTAACTGTGCTGTGCTTTGCAACAGGTTTTTCACCCGTTCCACATCCTTAGCTCCAGGTAGTTCTACAAGGATACGCCCAGAATTCCCAAGACGTTGAATGTTTGGCTGGGTTACCCCAAATTTATCAATACGTTTGCGCAACACCTCAAATGCAGAAACAATGGATTCGTTCACCTTTTTGCGCAATACCGCTTTGGCGTCGTCATCACTCATATCGAAGGTGATTTCCTCGCTTAAGGTGCGGTTGGCAAATATTTCTGGACTGGCTAATTTTTCGTCCCCCTTAATAGCATCAAATGCGGTAAAGAAAGATTCCACATAAGGTGCGTCAGAATTTTGCTGCAATTCATCAGCATCATTCAGGGCTTGGTTAAAGGTGGGGTTTTTAGAATTTTCTGCCAATCCTTTTAAAACATCGCGAATGGAAATTTGTAGGATGACATTGATTCCTCCTTTGAGGTCAAGACCTTTGTTGAGTTCTTTCTTTTTAGCATCATTATAGGTGGTAAAGCCGTAGAGCGATACATTTCCTATCGAATCGAGGTAGTTGGCTTCGGCTTTATCGCGAAGATCAACGTAATTGTCGGTAGTTTCGGCTATGGTAGTAGCAGCGTACGCAGCCGCTTTTTCCTCCTGTTGACTTGTGATAAAAGTGAAGGAAAGTTGGTAAATACTTACCACCCCAAAAAGGATTCCGAAAATCCGTATCAATGAGTTATTTTGCATTGTTTTCGTGTTAGTGCGTCAATTAGGCGAGCAAATATAAAATTTAACCTAGGATTTAGCAACTTTAAATGCACCCTATCCCTAGGGTGGTGGGGTGCAAAGGTGTACTTTTTATCCCGATTAATATCTACTGTATTTATAAATCGGCTAGTGCGGCATTCATTTTATGAACGGCTTGGGCACTTTGCTTGAATTTTTCCTGTTCTTCGGCATTCAATTGTACATCCACAATACTTTCTACACCATTGCGCCCAATGATACAGGGAACGCCGATACAAATATCATTTTCACCGTATTCTCCCTCTAAATACACTGAGCAAGGAATCATACGCTGTTGGTCGTGAAGGATGCTTGCCACCAAATAGGCTACCGCTGCCCCAGGGGCGTACCATGCTGAAGTTCCTAATAATTTGGTTAAAGTAGCACCGCCCACCATAGTGGCTGCAGCCACCTCTTCTAAGCTAGAAGCATCTAAAAATTGATTTACAGGAGTACCGTTGTAGCTGGCCAGTCGGGTGAGTGGAATCATGGTAGTGTCGCCATGTCCGCCAATGACCATTCCTTGAATGTCGTTTGAAGGTTTTTTAAGCGCTAATGACAAATAGGTTTTAAATCGCGAGCTATCGAGTGCTCCACCCATCCCAATAATACGATTTTTGGGAAGCCCAGTTGTTTTAAGCGCTAAATAGGTCATGGTATCCATAGGATTAGAAACCACTACGATAATTGTATTTGGAGAGTGCTCCAAAAGTTGTTCGGTTACAGACTTTACGATTCCAGCATTAATGCCAATTAATTCTTCGCGGGTCATCCCAGGTTTGCGCGGTACCCCCGAGGTGATAACTACAACATCACTGCCAGCGGTGGCACTGTAATCATTGGTGATTCCTGTAATTTTTGTGTTAAAACCAAGCGTTGTAGCGGTTTGGTATAAATCGAGGGCTTTTCCCTCGGCCAACCCCTCTTTGATGTCTAAAATGACAACCTCGCTTGCAATTTCTTTAATGGCTATATACTCGGCACAGGACGCTCCAACGTTTCCCGCACCTACTATGGTTACTTTCATAAGTCAATGGATAATTAAATTCCAGACAAAAGTACAAGAAAATGGACTTTTAAGCGGCTTGTGCCCGATAAAATTTAAGCGTCTATGTTGGCGTAAATAGCATTTTTCTCAATGAATTCTCTACGTGGAGGAACTTCATCACCCATAAGCATAGAAAATACGCGATCGGCTTCACTGGCATTGGTAATGGCTACCCTACGCAAGGTTCGCATTTCAGGATTCATCGTAGTTTCCCAAAGTTGCTCTGCATTCATCTCACCAAGTCCTTTATAGCGTTGCACACTAGCGCCGTTGCCAAATTCCTTGAGGAGTGTATCCCGTTGATCATCATTCCATGCATAGGTCTTTTTTGCTCCTTTTTTCACCAGGTACAAGGGCGGAGTTGCAATATATACATAACCCGATTCTATTAATTCGCGCATATAGCGGAACAAGAAGGTGAGAATAAGCGTGGCAATATGACTTCCATCGACATCGGCATCACACATGATCACAATTTTGTGGTAGCGTAGTTTTTCGAGGTTTAGGGCTTTAGAATCCTCCTCGGTACCGATGGTTACTCCAAGAGCGGTGTAGATATTTCTTATTTCCTCATTTTCAAACACCTTGTGCTGCATGGCTTTCTCCACGTTGAGGATTTTACCTCGTAAGGGTAAAATGGCCTGAAAATTACGATCGCGGCCTTGCTTTGCTGTTCCTCCTGCAGAGTCTCCCTCTACCAAAAACACTTCGCATTGTGCGGGGTCTTGTTCGGAGCAGTCCGAAAGTTTTCCTGGCAAACCACCACCGCTCATCACGGTTTTTCGTTGTACCATTTCACGTGCTTTGCGCGCTGCATGACGGGCTTGGGCAGCAAGGATTACCTTTTGTACTATAGATTTGGCATCATTGGGATGCTCTTCCAAATAATTTTCCAGCATTTCGGATACCGCTTGGGACACCGCAGAGGTAACCTCACGGTTACCCAACTTGGTTTTGGTTTGTCCTTCAAACTGTGGCTCTGCTACTTTTACAGAGACAATAGCAGTAAGTCCTTCACGAAAATCGTCCCCAGAAATTTCAAACTTCAATTTGTCCAACATGCCTGAGCTGTCTGCATATTTTTTAAGCATGGTGGTCAACCCCCGGCGGAATCCCGAAAGGTGGGTTCCCCCTTCGTGGGTATTGATATTGTTTACGTAGGAATGCAGGTTTTCTGAAAAGGAGGTATTGTACACCATGGCCACTTCTACAGGGATGCCATTTTTCTCTCCTTCCATTGCAATTACCTTAGTAATAATAGACTCTCGAGTTTCATCTAAAAAGCGAATGAATTCGGGCAAGCCCTCTTCAGAATAAAAGGTTTCTTGCACAAATTCCCCTTTATCGTTTGTATTGCGCTTGTCGATAAGTTCAATGTGAATTCCTTTGTTGAGGTAGGCCAACTCTCTTAGGCGCTGCGCTAGGGTATCGTAACTGTATTCTCGGGTTTGCTTAAAGATTTCAGGATCGGGCTTAAAGGTCACTATGGTTCCCGTGCTACTGTTGTCTCCAATGGTACTCACGGGGCCCTTAGGCTTCCCTCGTTCATATTCTTGTTGCCACACCTTCCCATCCCGATATACGGTGGCAGTAAGGGATTCTGATAGGGCGTTCACACAGGACACCCCTACCCCGTGCAATCCTCCGGAAACTTTGTAGGAATCCTTGTCGAATTTTCCTCCTGCACCAATTTTGGTCATCACCACCTCTAAGGCAGATACCCCTTCTTTTTTATGCATTCCTACAGGAATTCCACGTCCGTTGTCTTCAGTGGTTATGGAGTTGTCCTCATTGATGATTACTTTGATGGTGTCACAGTGTCCGGCAAGGGCTTCATCAATTGAATTGTCAACTACTTCATACACCAAATGGTGCAGTCCACGTACCCCTACATCACCAATGTACATGGAGGGGCGCATACGGACGTGCTCCATCCCTTCGAGGGCCTGAATACTATCTGCTGAATACTGGGGATTTTTATTTTCTTCACTCATAAAATAAGTGTTTAAGCTGCTTAATAATTGCACTTATAAAAATACAAAAACCCCCTCGAAATAAGGGGGTTTATTGGGGGTGAAAACCCTATAGTTATCAACACTTTTATGTGAAAAAAAAGTGGTTTGAAACTTGTTTTTTTACAGCCAGAAACGCCGGCTACTTATAGGCGGCCTCATGCACCTGAGCGACGGCCCTTCCACTGGGATCTGTTCTGTTTTTAAAGGCTTCATCCCACTCCAAAGCGGTAGGGGTACTACAAGCGATAGAAGGCTCTGAGGGCACGCTCAAAGCAGCTGCATCACTGGGGAAATGTTCCTCAAAAATACATCTGTAATAGAACTCCTCTTTGTTTTGCGGTGTTTGTACTGGAAAGCGGAAATGGGCATTGTCCATATCGGAATCACTTACTGCTTGTTCCACCATTTCTTTTAGGGCATCAATCCAGCTGTAGCCTACTCCATCTGAAAATTGCTCCTTCTGACGCCAGGCCACACTTTCGGGCAAATAATCTTCAAACGCCTTGCGGACTACCCATTTTTCCATGCGTTCGGGGGTAATTAATTTATCCTTAGGGTTAAGGCGCATGGCAACATCTATAAAAGCCTTGTCCAAAAAGGGCACACGCCCTTCGATTCCCCAGGCAGCAAGCGACTTATTGGCGCGCAAGCAATCGTACTGGTGTAATTTTTTTAATTTTCTCACCGTTTCTTCGTGAAAGGCTTGTGCATTGGGAGCCTTGTGAAAATACAAATAGCCGCCAAACAATTCATCGGCGCCTTCGCCAGAAAGGACCATTTTAATGCCTAAGGCTTTAATGGCACGCGCCATCAAAAACATAGGGGTTGAAGCTCGTACTGTAGTTACATCATACGTTTCCAAATGGTAAATTACCTCACGAATGGCATCCAAACCTTCTTGTATGGTAAATTCAATTTCGTGGTGTACGGTACCTATGTGATCGGCAACTTTTCGAGCGGCAACCAAATCAGGGGATCCTTCAAGTCCAACGGAAAAAGAATGCAGTTGTGGGTACCACGCGGCTTGCGTGTCGTTGGACTCCACCCTTTTGGAGGCAAAGCGTTTTGCCAAGGCAGAAGTAACGGAAGAATCAAGACCTCCCGAGAGTAGTACCCCATAGGGCACGTCACTCATCAATTGACGGTGCACGGAATCAGCTAAAGCGTCGTGAAGGTCTTCGATAGAAGTTGGGTTTTCTTGCACCGCCTCAAAAGACTCCCATTCTCTTTTATACCACGGTTTTGGAGTTCCTTCAGTGCTGTTTAAATAATGTCCGGGAGGGAAGAGTTCAATTTTTGTACACACGCCTTCAAGGGCCTTTAATTCCGAAGCGACATAAAAGGATCCCTGAGCGTCCCAACCCATATAAAGCGGAATAATCCCCATGTGATCTCGTGCTATAAGATAACTGTTGGTGGTAGTATCATAAAGTGCAAAAGCAAAGATGCCGTTAAGGTCGTCGATAAATGCTGCTCCTTTTTCGCGGTACAATGCTAAAATTATTTCACAATCCGATTGGGTTTGAAAAGCGTAGTCCTGTTGCAATTGTTCCCGCAATTCGCGGTGGTTATAAATTTCACCATTGGCAGCCAACACCAAGGTTTTATCTTCACTCAACAGGGGTTGCTTTCCAGAAACAGGGTCAACAATAGCCAGGCGTTCATGCGCAAGCAGGGCATTTGCATCAGCATATATACCGCTCCAATCGGGACCGCGGTGACGTAATTTTTTTGACATTTCAAGCAGCTGGGGCCTTAGGGCTGCACTTGGCTTTTTTAGATCGAAAGCGCAAACAATTCCACACATATTTAAAAATTTTAAGCAAATAACGATGTTTTTACAGTAACTATAAACAATAAATACTGTATTGCTTAAAAGTATAAATAAGGAATGACTAATTATTGTTTAAAATAAACTATAAAATAGTGTTGAAAGCAAAAAACTTTAAAACGTAAAGTTGTTGGAGGTTAGTCGCGGTTGCTGTAAACTATTTTCCCATTCAAAAAGGTAGCCACCACGCGTGCACCGGGAATCAATCGGTGAGTGACCTCCATGATATCGCGGTCGAGCATTACAAAATCAGCTACTTTCCCAATTTCTATACTCCCCTTTTGTTTTTCTTCAAAATTGGCATAGGCGGCCCAACGGGTCATGCCAAGTAGCGCACTACCGCGTGACAAGCGGTTTTCCCTTTGAAAACCTTCTTCAGGAAAGCCGTTAAGGTCTCTTCTAGAAATGGCAGCATAAAACGTGAGCATGGGATTTACTTTTTCCACAGGGAAATCGGTTCCTAAAGCCACAATACCGGCATAGTCCAGTTGCTCCTGGTATGCATAGGCATTTTTAAGACGGTCTTCTCCTAAACGGTCGCCTGCCCAATACATATCACTAGTAGCATGCAAAGGCTGAATGGAGGGTATAATTTTAGTACTAAATTTTTCAATGTCTGGGGCGTCAAGTACTTGGGCGTGCTCCACTCGCCAGCGTGGATCGCGAAGCAAGCGAACATTGTCACGATACACATCAATTACTGCTTGGTTGGCAGCATCACCAATGGCGTGAGTGTTCATTTGAAACTTTGTTTTGGCAATACGTGCTGCCAATTGCTTTAAGGAATCTTTGTCCGTAATAAATTTTCCGCGGTGCTTGGGTGCATCGCTATAAGGTGCAATAAGCGCTGCGCCTCGGGAGCCTAATGCGCCGTCGGCATACACCTTTACGGAACGCACTGACAATCGATCGGTTACTAAAGGACCTTTGGGCAGGAAATAATCGAGATTGTCGGGAGTATTGCTAATCATGGCATACACCCGCATGTCCAAAACTCCTGTTTGTTGAAGACTGTCAATCAACAGTATGTCCTCCTTATTGAGTCCAGCATCATCTACAGTGGTTAAACCGTATTTAAATCCTATCTCCTGAGCTGCTACAAGCGCTTGTTTCTTTTCTTCCAAAGTGGGTTTTGGCAGTATCGCTTCAACCAATTCCATAGGCGTGTCAATCAATACCCCTGTGGGTTGTCCGTTTTTGGTGACCACTGTACCGCCTGGAACTTGAGTATCGCCATCAATCCCTGCTAAATCGAGGGCTTTTTGATTGACAAGCAGTGCGTGCCCGTCAATGCGTCTTAAGGCCACGGGTATATCAGGAAACAAACTGTCTAATGCGTCTTTTGTTGGAAACTCTTTATTTTCCCAATCATTTTGATCCCATCCCCTACCCAAGATAACCTGTCGGCTTTCAGCAGCATCAGCATATGCTTTCACTCGCTCTATTACTTCTTCATAGCTTTTTGTTCCTTCTAATTGCACCTGTGTTTGTGTAAGCCCTAGACTTAAAAAATGACAATGTGCGTCAATAAAACCAGGATACACAGGGAGGCCTTGCGCATCCACCAAATTACTCGTTTGGTATTCGTCCAGCAGGCTTTCGTCTCCTACAGCTATAAATTTTCCATCTTTGACAGCAAAAACCGAAGCCACATCCATATCGCGGTTTGCGGTGTATACTTTAGCGTTATGAACAATAAAATCCACACGAGTATTACAGGATGTTAGAAGTACTGTAAAGAACAAGAAAAGAATATATTTTCTCAAAGCAGAAAAAGTATTAGATTTTAGAGCACGAATTTAAAAAAATTTATGCATCCAAACACCAATAAAAATTTTTGCAGTGGATCGTTTTTTTTATTTATTGCAAAAAATCCCTAAGATGCGCTACAATACTATTCTAAAAAATAGAATTACACCCTGCCTTGCAGCTCTTTTTACGCTTCTTTTGATCGCCTGTGAAGATGGGAGTGGTGCTAAGACCATAAAAAACACTCCGAAAACACCTGTAAAAAGGCAATCTACCACTACTAAAAAAGCCCCGCCAAAGCCCTTTGCACCTCGTTTGGATGATAAAAACGCCATTCCTTTTTTGCAACAATTCAGTGCAAAAAACCCAGAATCTAAAGTGCGCCTAAAAACCCGTTTTGGAAACATCGATATTCAGCTCTACGAAAACACCCCCTACCATAGGGCTAATTTTGTATTTCTGATCAAGGAAAAATATTTTGATGGCACCATGTTTCATCGGGTGGTTCCCGGCTTTATTATTCAAGGAGGAAATTCCGACAGCAACAAAGTCATGCAGCGACGCACTCGCATTGGGCGCTACTTGCTCCCGCCCGATACGCGAAAAGGACACAGGCACCATCGCGGGGTAATTTCTATGCCAAGCAGCGCAATTGACAATCCACATAAACTAGCATCACCTTATGAATTTTTCATTGTACAACAAGCCCCTGGGGCCTATCATTTGGATGGAAATTACACCGCTTTTGGAGAGGTTATTGCTGGTATGGACGTGGTAGATAAAATTAATGCTGTCCCCATTGATAAGCGCGAAATGCCCCTGCATAACGTAATTATTAGAGCAGAACTTCTAGAATAAAGGCTATTTCTTCTGGCATTTAGTTGGTGTAATAAGAAAAATCAATTACATTTAATGTATAAATAACCATTTCTTATGACATTAGTACAACTCGAGTATTTATTAGCCGTTGCGGAGCATGGTAACTTTACTCTAGCTGCCGAAAAATCACACCTTACCCAACCTACATTGAGTATGCAAATTCAAAAACTGGAAGAACAACTCGGGGTAAAAATTTTTAATCGCAACACCAAACCCATCACGACCACAAGTGTGGGTGAAAAAATTGTGGCTCAAGCCAAATTAATTTTGGCCGAAGCCCAGCGCATGCAAGACGTTGTAGATTATGAAAAAGGGGTCGTTGGAGGAGCGTTTTCCCTGGGAATAATTCCTACCGTAATGCCCACCCTACTCCCCATGTTTCTCAATACATTTGTAAAAAAATACAGCAAGGTAGACCTGAAAATTGAGGAACACACAACGGAAAACATGATCGCCCTTATTGACGAGGGACATTTGGATGCCGGAATAGTAGCAACACCCCTAAAAAAAGACAAACTAAAAGAATACCCCTTGTTTTATGAACCCTTTGTGGGATATGTTCCTCCCAACCACCCCCTACACAAAAACAAAGATTTGCATATTGAAGACCTCGAGTTTGCCGATTTACTGGTATTAGAAGACGGACATTGCTTTCGGAATCACGTTCTCAACCTCTGCCAATTGAACCGAAAAAACAATCCCTTTGATATTAAAAGTGGTAGCTTTGAAACTTTGGTGAATTTGTCCGATGAAGGCTTGGGGATGACTCTGCTCCCTTATTTAAACACTCAAACGCTCTCTAAAGAAAAACATGAAAACCTAAGATACTTCCCTTCGCCCCCACCGTCAAGAGAAATTAGTTTGGTGTATACCAGTCACCAATTAAAACAACCCGTATTAGAGGCGCTTAAAAAAACCATCAGCGGCGTCATCCGGGGGGCTATTGCCTTTGATGATGTGCAAATTATTTCACCTGTCTCCTAAAGTGTAACTGGAAATAAATGTGGCGAACGAGTCGCATAGCGCAACGCCCAACGCTGGAGCTTTTGTCCCTCTGCTGCAGGCAAGGTACTAATGGCCTTATGATATTCCTTGTAGAATAATGCATTGTCAAAACTAACCTTTCGCAGCACCGATTTGTAATAAAAAAATTGCTCTGACACTTGCATATAAAATTCATTTTGGTTCCACCAATGTAATTGCTTTCAAAAAAAAATACTGTTGCAAAAAAGTTAAAATTTATAAATATAGTACTATGTATTGCATAGTATTATCTTTTATATATATATTTGCAATAAATAATAGTATACATGAATATAGAAAACACCAAAGCACAGATGCGAAAAGGCATTTTAGAATTTTGTATACTATCCATATTGAGCAAAAACGATCATTATGCCTCCGAAATTTTAGATACGCTTAAAGGGGGTAAAATGATCGTTGTTGAGGGCACTATCTACCCCTTATTAACACGCCTAAAAAACAGTGGGCTACTAGAGTACCGCTGGGAAGAATCTACCTCGGGCCCCCCTCGGAAATACTATAAAATAACAGAAGTAGGAAAAGCCTCACTAGCGGAGCTTAGCACCTCTTGGAAGGCCCTAACCACCGCCGTAAACAAAATCACCAAACAGCAATAACACCACCATGAATAAAACCATCAATGTCAACCTTTCAGGACGCTTTTTCTATGTTGATGAAGCGGCCTATGCGCTCCTTAACGACTATTTGGAAAAGCTAAAAATCACCTTTCAAAACACTCCCGGTAAAGAAGAAATCCTTGGAGATATTGAAGCGCGAATCGCAGAATTGTTTGAAACCCTTAAAAAACAAGAAAACCAAGTAATTGGTAAGGCCGATGTAGAATCCATTATAGAAACCTTAGGACAGCCCGAAGATTATATTACCGAGGACGATACTACCGTTCCACCCCAATCGGACTTGGGGCGAAAGTTGTTTCGGGATCCCGACGATCGCTACATTGGAGGTGTGGCTGCGGGATTGGCACACTATTTTAGGTTTGATGTCAGCTGGATACGTATTATTTGGGCAGTGTTGCTTTTCTTTTCTGGAGGAACCTTTTTAATAATATATGTGTTGTTATGGGCGTTGGTCCCCGAAGCCAGCACCACCGCAGAAAAATTACAAATGCGCGGCGAGCCCGTAAATATTTCTACCATCGGAAAAAAAATTAAAGATGAATTTGATCAATTTTCTTCCCGGGTAAAAGACGCCGTGGAGGAAGAGTCACGTACAGGAGATTTAAAAAAAAAGTCAAGAAATTTTTTCAGCGCCTTAGCCCGTGGCATCATCGGACTGTTTAGCTTGATTGGAATGTTTGTAGGAATCCTAATTGTTTTCACCACAGGAATTGCCCTCATGTGTGGTTTTATTATACTTCTGGTAACCACAGTAGTAGGGGCAACAAGCATACTCCCTGTAGAACTGGTAAGCATGGCCATGCTTACCGATGTTCCCTTTTGGCTTTTAGCCATTCTTACCGGTTTGGTAGTACTTATTCCATTAATCTTTCTTTTTCTCCTTGGAGTACGCCTATTGGCCCCCAAATCGAAGTTGTTACAAACCACTGTCCTACTCATTCTATTAGGACTGTGGGTGGTGGCCATTGCCGCCATGGGCGTGGTGAGTATTGGGGAATTTAAAGAACACCGCTTTGAAGTAGAATTGCAAGACACCGAAATGCTCCCCCTTGTAGCGCCCCAAGACACCCTTCAGTTGACCCTAGGCCCAAAAATGCGGTTTTATGATCGCGTTACCGACAATGACGACTTTGACATTATCGTGGACAACAACAACACCCGATGGCTCTACAGCGATGATGTACGGATTGAGATCCAACCCAGCACCTCCGACAGCCTTTCCTTAACGGTTCAAAAAGAAGCTAACGGGAAAAGCTATAGTGCCGCACGACTGCTTGCCCGAAACATCAAGTACAACTACAACTACAAGGACAATCGACTGGCAATCAACGAATATTTAACCGCTGATCCCCAAGATAAATTTCACCAGCAAGAGGT
The DNA here is from genome assembly GCA_011526365.1 of Flavobacteriales bacterium. Taxonomy (GTDB): domain Bacteria; phylum Bacteroidota; class Bacteroidia; order Flavobacteriales; family Flavobacteriaceae; genus RFYP01. Next base: position 347 of record WTIO01000006.1, on the reverse strand, counting down.
AAAACTCACCCTGATGGTGCCCGAGGGACAATTGCTCTTAATCGATAAAAAACTAGCGCGTATGTTGTACTACAACATCAATAACGACCAAGACTTTTACCGCCGTAAAATTGCTGGGCACCTTTGGCGTATGGGGAAAGAAGAGTTGCAGTGTATGGACTGCCCAAGAGAATAAATTAGGGCACTAAAAACGAAAAAAAGGGCGCTTTAGAAATTCGGTATAAAAAAATTGCTATCCATCGATTATGTGCTATATTTGCCCCACAAATTCGGGGTGTAGCGTAGCCCGGTCATCGCGCCTGCTTTGGGAGCAGGAGGTCGCAGGTTCGAATCCTGCCACCCCGACA
>WTIO01000048.1 GCA_011526365.1 Flavobacteriales bacterium | reverse complement strand
GGGGGTGTTCATTATATACTTTTGCCGTATTAAAATCCCCTTTGGAAAGGCGAACGCACTTTCCGTCTATAATGTCTATGGCAGGGATAATATTCATGCTTCCAATTGTATAAAATTTTCTAAAACTTTTTGTCCCCAGCTACTGCTCTTCTCGGGGTGAAACTGTACGCCAAAGAAATTATCCTTTGCCACGGCAACAGCATACGGTATTTCGTAGTGTGCCGTAGCAGTAGTTTCAGCCACTATGGGGACATAGTAACTGTGAACCAAGTACATGTGTACCGCATTGGGAATACCAGCAAACAGTGGCCCCTGCAATTCATGTATGGTATTCCACCCCATTTGAGGCACCTTTAAAGCGGTATTAAATCGGGTTACGGTTGCATCAATAATTCCCAAGCCTTGGGTATCCTTTTCTTCAGATTGGGTACACAGAAGTTGCATTCCCAAACAAATTCCCAAAACGGGTTGGGTTAAACGCGGCAACAAGCGCTCCAATTGGTGGTGTTGGAGTTTTTCCATAGCCGATTGTGCAGCGCCCTGCCCCGGAAAAATCACACGATCTGCGGCGGCAATATGCTCAGGATTTTTTGTCAGCTTGGGTTGTACGCCCAAACGTTCTAGCGCAAAAGCCACACTTTTGACATTTCCTGCACCGTAATCAATAATAGCAATCTCCATCTACAATGTGCCTTTGGTTGAAGGAAGAATCATCCGGTTAAAATCACGCTTAATAGCACTTCGAATAGCCTTTGCAAAGGCTTTAAAAATAGCTTCTATTTTGTGGTGCTCATTGGTGCCCGTTGCCTGAATATTAATGTTGGCTTTGGCAGCGTCGGAAAACGATTTAAAAAAGTGGAAAAACATTTCGGTGGGCATTTTTCCTATCATCTCGCGCTTGAATTCAGCCTCCCACACCAACCAGGGACGCCCGCCAAAATCAATGGCTACTTGGGCAAGGCAATCGTCCATAGGCAAGCAAAAGCCATAGCGCTCCATCCCCAATTTATTTCCTAAGGCGGCAGCAAAGGCCTCCCCTAAAGCAATGGCTGTATCTTCAATCGTGTGGTGTTCATCGACTTCCAAATCTCCATTGACTTGTAAACGTATATCCATAGGAATATGGCGCGCCAATTGATCGAGCATATGATCAAAAAAGGCAATTCCAGTACTGATGTCACTGTGGCCATTTCCGTCCAAACTTAAGGCTAGCTGAATTTGAGTTTCTTTGGTATTACGCTCCCATACCACTTTGCGCTCCTGTTGGTGCAAGAAATTATAAATGGCTTCCCAAGAGGGGGTTTGCAAGGCCAAGGCAGTAGTCCACGGTGCATTGTTAGGCAGGTTTTCGGGAGTTGCCGTGGGTGCTATCAAAATTCCTTTTGCATTTAAATTATGCGCCAGTTCAATATCTGTGTGTCGATCGCCAATAACAAAAGAACGGGTTAAATCGTACTGCTCGGGGTCTTTATAGGCTTCTAGCATTCCCGTGGCAGGCTTTCGTGTGGGTACCTTCTCTTCGGGGAGGCTTTTGTCAATGTGTACTGCATCAAAATGAACGCCTTCGCCCTTAAAGGTGGCCATAATTAAATTTTGAATGGGCCAAAAATCGGCTTCTGGAAACGAAGATGTTCCCAAACCGTCTTGATTGGTTACCATTACCAAAGTGTAGTCCAATTCTGTAGCAATTTTTCGCATAAAGTAAAGCGCCTCGGGGAAAAACTCTAGCTTTTCAAAGGCATCCAGTTGATAATCTACTGGTGGTTCTTTTACCAAGGTGCCGTCGCGATCGATAAATAATACTTTTTTCATAAGGATAGTGACTTAAAGGCTGCAATGAGTTGTTTGTTTTCTTCTGGGGTACCTATAGTAATGCGAAGCGTGTTTTCGCAATGCCTTTTTTTTGAGGTGTTGCGCACCACTATTCCGTGATCCAGCAACTGCAAATAGCGTTGATGGCTGTTATCCACACGGATTAGAAAGAAATTGGCTGCCGAAGGGAATACTTCGTGCACCCAGTCCATTTCTGTGAGTACTTTCATAAGCTGCTCCCGTTGGGCACACATTTCTTCTACTTGTTTTTGCACCCGGTGTTGTTGCTGCAATTGCTCCATTGCTGCTGCGATGGTAAGACTGTTTAAATTATAGGGCGGTTTTATGGTGTTTAAATCGTTTATGAGTGTTTCCCTAGCAAATCCCATACCCAAGCGTGCACCTGCCATCCCCTGTGCTTTGGAAAACGTTTGTAGCACCATCACATTGGGATACTCTAAGACCCAACTGAGTGCAGAATCGTCTGGACTAAATTCGGCATAGGCTTCATCAATCACCAGGAGTCCAGGGAAATTTTCTGCTATAGTTTGCAAATCGGTTTTTGAAAACCAATTGGCAGAAGGGTTATTGGGGTTAGGAATAAAACACAGCTTCATTTTAGGATGCACGGCATCTAAAATAGCGCGAACATCCAGTTGAAACTGCGGCGTAAGCGGTACAGTTTCCACTTCAATATTAAGCAATGCTGCGCCCACGGCATACATACCAAAGGTTGGAGGGCAAATTAAAATGGATTCTTCTCCTGGCTCACAAAGGCCCATTATGAGCAGTTGAATGATGGCATCACTTCCGTTGCCTAAAAACAGTTGTGAGGGAGGTACTTTCTTCCATTGACCAATAGCTGCTTTGAGGTCGCCTTGCAAAGGATCGGGGTAACGACTGTAGGGCCAGTCATAAGGATTTTCATTGGCATCCAAATAAATCATGGGGCCGTCGGAAGCACTAAATTCACTTCGGGCCGAGGTGTAGGCTTTGTGGGATTGTAAATGTGTGCGTAACCAGCTTTTCATGTGTCTTTATTTAATCGTATCGCTACGGCATTTTTATGGCCTTCGAGCCCCTCTGCAGCGGCCATCTCCATCACTGCAGGACCCAAATTTTGAAGTCCTGCTGCTGTTATTTCTTGAAAAGTAATGGCTTTTAAAAAGCTGTCTAAATTCACGCCGCTATATTGACGTGCATAGCCATTGGTGGGCAAAGTATGATTGGTACCAGAGGCATAATCTCCGGCACTTTCAGGGGTGTAAGCACCAATAAATACTGACCCTGCATGGGCTACTCCAGCCAAGTAGGGAGTTGGATCTTCCACATTAATTATATAATGTTCTGGGGCGTAGCTGTTGATAAAGTCAATTGCTGTAGCTGTGGTGGTAAAGCTTACCATTTTAGAGTTTTCCAAGGCTGCTTTAGCGAGGGCCTTACGCGGTAGTAGCTCCAGTTGTTCTGCTAAGGCTTCTGTAATGGCCGTCAATTGCTCAGGAGCTGTGGTAACTAACACCACCTGGCTGTCGCTGCCGTGTTCTGCCTGAGAGAGCAAATCTGCAGCCACAAAGGCGGGTGTTGCACTAGCATCCACTGCAACCAACACTTCTGAAGGGCCTGCGGGCATATCTATAGCTACTTGCTGCAAGCTGGCGTATTGCTTGGCTGCAGTTACGTATTGGTTTCCTGGGCCAAAGATTTTATCCACCTTGGGTACTGTAGCAGTTCCCAAAGCCATTGCTGCAATGGCCTGAGCACCACCAAGGGTATACACCTGTGTAATTCCACATAAAGCTGCAGTATAAAGGAGTACCGGATTCACCTTACCGTCTTTTTGGGGAGGCGTACATAGGACGACCTCTTTGCAGCCTGCAATTTTTGCGGGCAGGGCAAGCATTAAAACGGTGGACAATAAAGGTGCAGTACCACCAGGAACATAAAGCCCTACCTTTTCAATAGGGTATTTTTTCTGCCAGCACTTGACCCCTTCTTGCGTAGTAACAACAACTTCGGGGGTTTGCTGCGCCCGGTGGAATGCTTCGATATTATCGTAGGCTTGTTGAATGGCTTGTTGCAGTTTTTCGGGTACTTGAGCCGCAGCAGCTGCTAGTGCTTCGGGGGCCACCCTTAAATCTTTAAGGTCCACCCCGTCAAATTGTGTGGTATAGTCTGTTAAGGCAGTATCTCCATGGGCTGCTACATTGGAAAACACCGCTGAAACCGTTTGTTGTAAGCTACTTACATCAATAGCTGGGCGCTGGCATATGGCGGTCCATTCTTCTCGAGGGGGGTTATCAAAGCGTTTCATCAGCGTACCATTTTTTCAATTGGACAAACAAGAATATCTTCGGCACCAGCAGCTTTTAGGGCGTCAATGACCTCCCAAAAGCGGTGGGCATCAATCACAGAATGCAAGGAGCACCATCCCTCTTGCGCTAAGGGCAAAATAGTGGGACTTTTTAGTACAGGAAGAATCTCCGTAATTGCGTCAATTTTATCGTTTGGAGCATTAAGGAGGATATAGCGCGATTGCTTGGCGCGCAATACCGCATCAAATCGAAACAACAGGCGTTTTAGCACAGCGGTTTTGGCTTCACTAAGTGAAGGGGCTTGCACCAATACTGCCTGAGAGTCCATTATTTTTACCACCTCTTTTAAGTTGTTTTTAAACAAGGTACTCCCACTGGAAACAATATCACAGATGGCATCTGCCAATCCAATATTTGGGGCAATCTCCACAGAACCGTTAATAATGTGCAATTCGGCATTCACCCCCTGTGCTTCTAAGTACGTGGCTATGGTATTAGGGTAAGAGGTGGCAATTTTTTTTCCTTCTAAATCTTGAATACTATTAAAAGTACTGTTGTTAGGGACAGCAATAGACACCCGACACTTGGAAAACCCAAGGGGTTTTAAAACGGGTAAATCTTGTCCTTTTTCTGTGATTAGGTTTTCCCCAATAATGGCAATATCCACTACCCCATCACGAAGGTATTGTGGGATATCCCCGTTGCGCAAATAGAGCACTTCCAATGGAAAGTTGGCAGCAGTGGCTTTCAACTGGTCTTTTCCATTGTCAATAGCAATACCACAATCTTTAAGCAGTTGCAAGGAATCGGCATTTAATCGTCCCGATTTTTGAATAGCAATTTTAAGTTTCATTTTCTTTAATAAAAAAACCCGTTTGAAGCTCAAACGGGTCATTAAAACGGTGTACAACACCTCCTACCTCGCTTGAGCAAGAACTAAGGAATGTGTATGTACATGTAAATTTTTCACGCTGCTAAATTAAGTGATTTCTTTTTATTATAAAACTTTAGAGATTTTTTCTTTAGCTGATGGTGTTTAGACAAAAAAACCTACCTGCAAAAAGCAGATAGGTCTATTTGGTGATGTACTAAGCACTAGTTATTGCCTAAGATAATAGGCATTCCTTCTTTACCGCTACCAATTACAATTACTTTCGAATTGGGCGATTCAGATAACTTAATCGTAGCCTCTATTCCCTTTTCACGAAGGATTTTATCGGTTAGTGAAGCACTTAAAATGCGGTTTGCAGTGGCCTTACCTTCGGCATCAATACGCTGGCGCTCAGCTTCCTGTTTGGCTTTTGCCAAACGGAACTCATATTCTAGAGCTTCTTGCTCCTGACGCAGTTTACGCTCAATAGCCTCTTTGATTGCTACTGGTAGCGTTACATCACGAACCAATACAGCGTTTAGCTGAATGTGTTGGTCGTCAACATTTTTTTGGGTTTCTTCAAAAATTTCGTTTTGGATAGCATCACGCTTTGTAGAATACAACTGTTCGGGGGTATAACGCCCCACTACAGAACGTGCTACCGCACGAATTTGAGGAATCAATACAATATTGACATAGTTTTCACCTTTGGTTTTGTGGAGTAATCCAAGTTCTTCGTATTTCGGCTGATAAAGTACCGATACGTCTAGGGAAATTTCGAGTCCATTTGAAGAAAGTACTTGCATATTCCCTTCAAAAAACTCTTGTTGCTTTACGTTGTACACATACACTTTGTTCCAGGGTGCAATTACGTGGAAGCCCTCTCCCAATGGAGGGTTTTGGGTATCTACCCCGCCACCAAAGGTTTTAAAGAGCACTCCTGCTTCTCCATAGCCAATGTTAATTGAGCTTTTAGAGATAAATATTAGGAGTACAAAACCCAGCAGTAGCACGGGGAGTCCAATTTTTGGAAAATTTTTCATGGTATTTAAAGAATTAAGTTAGCATTCCTCCATCTACATGAAGGACTTGTCCCGTTATATAGGACGATAAATCACTTGCTAGAAAAACACAAGCGTTGGCTACGTCTTGTGGAAGTCCGCCGCGCTTTAATGGAATTCCGTCGCGCCATTGCTGCACTACATCTTCCGCGAGTTTTTCGGTCATTTCAGTTTCTATAAATCCTGGGGCAATAACATTACAACGAATATTACGTGATCCCAGTTCTTGTGCTATAGATTTAGAAAATCCAATAATACCTGCCTTTGAGGCAGCGTAGTTCGATTGGCCGGCATTGCCTTTAACACCAACAACAGAGCTCATATTGATGATGCTCCCAGCGCGTTGCTTTAAAAAGGTGCGCTGAATGGCTTTGGTCATGTTGAATACCGATTTCAAATTGACTTCAATCACTTGGTCGTAATCGGCTTCGGACATGCGCATCAACAAATTGTCTTTGGTTATCCCGGCGTTGTTTATAAGGACATCAATTCCACCAAAGTCTTCAAGTACTTGGGCAACTAAGGCCTCTGCAGCAGAAAAATCAGCAGCATCACTTTGATAGCACTGGGCCTTAACCCCATAGGTGGTTTTTATTTCTTCCACTATAGCTTCTGCAGCTGTTGCAGAGCTGCTATAAGTGAGGGCCACATTGCATTTGTGTTGTGCAAAAGCCATGGCGATGCCTTTTCCTATTCCTCTGCTAGCTCCTGTAATTAGGGCGGTTTTATTTACTAATAAGTCCATAATTTACCCAATTAATGCAGCTACTTGTTTTCCAATGTCGGCAGGAGAATCTACCACATGAATACCGCAGGATTTCATAATTTTCTTTTTGGCTTCCGCAGTATCATTGGCGCCTCCAACAATGGCTCCAGCATGGCCCATGGTGCGTCCTTTTGGTGCAGTTTCACCAGCAATAAATCCGACAACCGGTTTTTTATTGCCCGAAGCCTTCACCCAATGTGCTGCTTCAGCTTCTAGTTGCCCTCCAATTTCACCGATCATTACAATACAATCGGTTTCGTCGTCTTCCATCAACAGCTGTACAGCTTCCTTAGCGGTCGTACCAATAATAGGATCCCCTCCAATTCCAATGGCGGTTGTAATCCCAAGGCCTTCACGAACCACTTGATCTGCAGCCTCATAGGTTAGGGTTCCCGATTTGGAGACGATGCCTACATTGCCTTTTTTAAAGACAAAACCGGGCATAATACCCACCTTGGCCTCTTCGGGAGTAATTACTCCCGGACAGTTGGGGCCTACCAAAGTACAGGGCTTGTCTTTTATATAATCTGCCACTTTTACCATATCGGCCACAGGAATACCCTCTGTGATGGTAATGATGACTTTTATTCCTGCATCTGCAGCTTCCATAATTGCGTCCGCAGCAAATGCTGGGGGTACAAAAATAATAGTGGTGTCTGCACCTACTTTTTCAACAGCTTCGGCAACACTGTTAAAAACAGGTTTTTCCAAATGGGTTTGTCCCCCTTTTCCTGGAGTTACTCCCCCAACCACATTGGTGCCGTAGGCTATCATTTGTTCTGCATGAAACGTTCCTTCACTCCCCGTAAATCCTTGGATAATGATTTTTGAAGCTTTGTTTACCAGTACACTCATTCTTTAGTATTGTTTAAATTCAATTATTCTTTCATTCGTTCTTGATAGATTCCTTTTTCAGTATCTACTTTAATTTTATCGCCTTCGTTAATAAACAAAGGAACATTAATTCGGGCACCCGTTTCTACCGTTGCAGGTTTCGTGGCATTGGTAGCCGTGTTGCCCTTAACACCAGGCTCTGTGTGGGTGACCTCAAGAATTACACTTGCAGGCATTTCCACAGATAGTGGCATTCCATCTTCTGTGTTTATTGCTATAGTGACCACCTCGCCATCCTTCAGCAGCTCAGCGCCATCAATTAAGGATACATTGATGGCAATTTGTTCGTAGTCATCCACGTTCATAAAATGAAACTGTTCCCCTTCTTTATAGAGGTATTGATACTTTTGAGTTTCTACACGAATAACGTCAATTTTATGCCCAGCAGAAAAGGTATTGTCTACTACTTTTCCTGTAGTCACACTCTTTAGTTTGGTACGCACAAAAGCAGGCCCCTTTCCGGGTTTTACATGAAGGAACTCTACAATTTTATAAATGTCATTACTGTAGCGGATGCATAAGCCTTTACGTATATCAGAAGTATTCGCCATATAAAATTTAGTTTTTTTGTTTGTAGCCTTTCATGATCCCACGCTGGGAATCACGAATGAATTGTAATATTTCGTCGCGCTCAGGGGTGGCAACCATTTCGGCTTCAATGATTTCAGCAGCCTGTGCGTTATTGTATTTTTTTTGATAGAGAATGCGATAGATGTTTTGAATTTCAGTAATCTTTTCTGAACTATACCCGCGTCTTCGCAGCCCTACGGAATTAATTCCCACATAGGAAAGCGGTTCTCGGGCAGCTTTTACATAGGGTGGGACGTCTTTTCGTACCAAGGATCCTCCCGAAATAAACGCGTGATTCCCAATGGTACAAAATTGATGCACTGCCGTGAGCCCAGCTAAAATTACGTGATCACCAACTGTAATATGGCCTGCCAGGGTGCTGTTGTTTGAAAAAATACACGAATCCCCAACGATACAGTCGTGGGCAATGTGAGAATACGCCATGATGAGGCAGTTTTTTCCAATTTGTGTTTTTCCACGATGATGCGTTCCACGATTGATGGTCACACACTCGCGAATAGTGGTATTATCACCAATTTCAACTAAAGATTCTTCTCCGTTAAATTTTAAATCTTGTGGAATGGCAGCAATTACAGCACCAGGAAATATCTTACAATTTTTTCCAATACGTGCACCTGACATGATAGTCACATTTGGGCCGATCCAAGTGCCTTCACCAATTTTCACATCGTTGTTAATGTTTGTAAAAGGCTCTATTACAACGTTTTGAGCTATTTTTGCCCCGGGGTGAACATATGCTAGGGGTTGATTCATCTATTTTACGTCTTTACGTTTGAGGATTTGGGCCATGAGTTCGCCTTCGGAAGCCAGTTGGCCGTTGGCATAGGCATAGCCTTTCATATGACAAATACCGCGTCGTATTGGAGTGATTAAATCCAATTTAAAAACGAGTGTATCGCCAGGTTTTACGGGGCGCTTGAATTTAACGTTGTCGATTTTAATAAAAAAGGTAAGGTAGTTTTCAGGATCGGGAACTGTGTTGAGTACTAATACCCCCCCTGCCTGTGCCATGGCTTCAACTTGAAGAACTCCAGGCATTACCGGTTCGCCAGGAAAGTGTCCCTGAAAATAAGGCTCATTCATGGTGACGTTTTTCATCCCAATTACATGAGACTTCGACAATTCATAAATCTTATCCACCAACAAAAATGGCGGGCGATGCGGCAATACGTTGATAATGTCGTTTACATCCATCAATGGTGCAGCATTCAAGTCGATGAGTGGGGCCGTTTGTTTTCGGGCATGCTTAATGATTTGAATCATTTTTTTACTAAACGCAGTGTTCACCTTGTGCCCTGGCTTTTTAGCAATCACATGTCCCTTAATCGGCATTCCTATAAGGGCCAAATCTCCAATCACATCCAACAGCTTATGACGTGCTGCTTCATTGGAATAATGTAAGGTAAGGTTATCTAGGATGCCATTGGGCTTAACGCTTATCTTATCTTTTTTAAAGGCTACTTTTAGTTTTGCCATGGTAGCTTCAGACAAGGGTTTGTCTACATAGACTATGGCATTGTTTAAATCGCCGCCCTTAATCAAGCCATGGTCTAAAAGCATTTCTATTTCATGCAAAAAACTAAATGTTCTCGCGGAAGCAATTTCTGTTTTAAAGTCTTTGATGTCATCCAGAGTGGCGTTTTGAGTTCCCAATACTTTGGTACCAAAATCCACCATGGTAGTCACTTGATAGGCGTCCGAAGGAATAACGGTTATTTCACTGCCCGTATCTGCATCGCGATAGGAAATCACTTCAGTGACTTCGTAAACCTCACGGGGCTTTGCTTGTTCTTCTACCCCTGCTTTTTCTAGTGCTTCTACAAAATACTTGGAAGAACCGTCCATAATTGGCGGTTCGGGGGCATTGATGTGTATAAAGCAGTTGGTGATGTTCATTCCTACCAATGCTGCAAGCACGTGTTCCGAAGTATTAATACTTAGGTCACCATGTTGCAGGTTGGTGCCGCGATCAGTGTTGTGCACAAACTGGGCATCTGCTTTAATGGTATTGGGCTCCTGCATATCGTCACGGACAAAAACAAATCCCGTGTCCTCAGGTGCAGGACGAAAAGTTAATTGAACCTCAACACCAGTATGGAGTCCAACCCCTGACAGGGTTACTTCTTTGGCAATAGTGTTTTGCTGTAGGCCTTTTCTAATCATCTTTGGAGTCTATTTTTTTTATTAAGGTTGGTAAATTCTTAAAGTGTACATAGGACTTATTGTAGCTGTGATAATCTATGGCAGGAGTGCCTTGAAGTTTAGAATTATCAGCAACATTGCTAATCACCCCCGACTGTCCTTGAATTTTGGTGCCATCACCAATAGTAATGTGACCAGCGATACCCACTTGACCGCCAATGACACAGTTTTTTCCCACCTTAGAAGAGCCGGCAACACCCGACTGGGCGGCCATTACGGTGTTTTCTCCTATCTCTACATTGTGTGCAATTTGTATTTGATTGTCGAGTTTAACTCCGTCAGCAATACGGGTAGCACCTAGGGTGGCTTTGTCGATGGTAGAATTGGCTCCTATTTCTACACGGTTGCCTATGATTACATTTCCTGTTTGCGGGATTTTTTGATACTCCCCATTTTCTTGGGGTGCAAATCCAAATCCGTCAGCACCTATCACACAGCCGCTGTGAATGACACAGTCGGCGCCAATTTGAGTGTCTGAAAGTATAGTAGCTCCAGGAAATATTATCGTGTTGGAACCAATGTGAACGTTTTCACCAATAAACACCCGAGGATATACTTTTACTCCTTTGGCCAGTGTACTTCCCCCTTCTATCACCGAATGGGCACCAACATAACAGTCGGCGGCCAAAGCTGCTGTATCGTCAATAATTGCTGAAGGGTTGACGCCTGTTTTGGCATGTGTTTGACTGTTGTAGAAATCCAACAGGCTCGTAAACGCACCGTAAGCATCATCTACACGAACGAGTGTGGCGTCAATGGGGTTGTCTGCAACAAAAGAGTTATTGACAATAACAATGGAGGCCTTGGTGCTATAGATATGGGGAGTGTATTTTGGATTGGCCAAAAAAGTGAGTGAACCAGGTAGGGCTTCTTCAATTTTAGATACTTTGGACACCACTTCGTTGGGGTCACCATCTACCGTACCTTCTAGCTGAGCGGCAATCTCTTGAGCCGTAAATTTCATAGTGCAAAATTAATAAAAATAATAGGGATTTTTAAGATTTAGGATAACACATATAGTGGGCCTCTTGAAAGCCACTATAATTTTGTAACAAACCAAAGGAATGATGCGCTTGCAAAAGCAACAAATCTTTTGATTTTGTGATGAGCTGAATGGGGGCATTTGTAAGTTGATACACCTGATTTTGAACGGCCCCCTTAAAAACAATACAGTCCAAAGCTTCGGGTGACAGTTTCCACGATGCAAAGTGCTTTTTCTTTGCTGTTAATGTGTCTTCGGTGAAAGCTTCGGGACGGAGTTCAAGATGCAACAACTTTCGCTGGAGTATAGCTTTTGCAAGGTAGGACAGTACAAAGTCGTCATGGTTTTGCCACAGTTTGAGTGCCTGGTAAATATCGTGATCATCGAGGGCTACAAAGTGGTCAATCAAGACTTTTGAATCCATTGATTTTTGTTGTACTTCGTTTTTTAAAAAAAACAATAACGAAGGGGCTCCGGCCACATCCACGCCCTGGGCTAACAATTCCCGTGCACGCTGTACACAGCGTACCAAGGTTAATTCTGCCGATAAACCTGTTTTATGAAGGTACACCTGCCAGTACATTAAATGACGTGCTAAAAGGAATTTTTCTAAAGAATACACCCCTTTTTCTTCAAACACCAATTGATCGACTTCAACTTGCATCATGGCTATTATACGTTCAGAATTGATATTCCCCTCAGTGGCTCCGGTATAAAAACTATCACGCTTTAAGTAATCCAAGCGATCTACATCTACTTGAGAGCTGATTAACTGATGCATAAATTGCCGATTGTAGCTATTGGTGTAAATGGCAATGGCCAAATCCAACTGTCCATCAAACACTGTGTTTAAGTGCTTCATCAGCAGCAGCGATAAGGTTTCGTGGTGCGTATTTTTTAGTAAGCTGTGCTCCATGGCATGGGAAAACGGACCATGGCCAACATCGTGTAGCAAGGCGACAATTTGCAGGGCTTGCGCTTCATCATCGGTGATTGTTGTACCCTTTTTGCGCAATACTGCAATGGCTTTTTGCATCAGGAACATTACTCCCAAGGCATGTTCGAACCTGCTGTGGTGCGCTCCCGGATACACTAGGGACGACAAACCCATTTGGGCAATTCGACGTAAGCGCTGAAAAATAGGGTGGGCAATAATCTTTTGGATTAGGGGCGTAGTAATAGGAATAAATCCGTAAATGGGATCGTTAAGTACCGTTTCTTTTTTAATTTTAAGCGTGTTTAAAGGTTCTTCAAAGATAAGTAGATGAATTTTAACTTCATGCTAAGATTTTTTTCATACCAAATGCCGCGTTATCTGCGATATGTTAATACCCCTATAAAACAACAACCATGAAAAACAGCAGCATTCTTTGGATTGACGACGAAGTAGAACACCTAACCTCTCACTTTATATTTTTAAAAGAAAAAGGCTATCAACCAACGGCTTGCACCAACGGTAATGAAGCCTTAGACCTGGTGGCACAAAACGACTACGACGTCGTTCTGCTGGACGAAAACATGCCCGGCATGTCGGGTTTAGAAACCCTAGCTGCTCTTAAAGCAGCACATCCTCAACTCCCCATAGTGATGATTACTAAAAATGAGGAAGAAGCCGTAATGAATGAAGCCCTGGGAGGAAAAATCTCCGATTATTTGATTAAGCCAGTAAACCCCAACCAAATTTTACTGGCGCTAAAAAAAATCCTACAGCACAAGGATTTAATGGAAGAAAAAACCACTCAAAGCTACCAACAAGAATTTCGAGCGATTGCCTCAGCATTAAATTCTTTGTCCACGGCTGAAGATTGGATGGCGTTTTACAACAAACTCCTCTACTGGGAATTGGAATTGGAAAACCTTCAAGACCCTAGCATGTTGGAAATGTTTGAAAGTCAAAAACAAGCCGCCAACCATCAGTTTGCCAAGTTTGTAGAAAGCCATTACCCCAATTGGATTGCAGCCCCCAACACTGCTCCCCTGCTCTCTCACCGCCTGATGGAGCAAAACGTACTACCCCGCCTAAGTGATCATCAACCAACACTATTGGTAGTCATAGACAACCTGCGTTTCGACCAATGGAAGTGTTTGCGCCCCCTGATTGAACCGCATTTTAAAGTGAGCGAAGAACAAACCTACTTTAGCATCCTTCCTACGGCTACCCAGTATGCACGTAATGCTTTATTTTCTGGATTGACCCCGGCTGAAATGGCCGCACAATACCCCGAATTTTGGAAAAATGATCATGAGGAAGGGGGGAAAAACATGCATGAAGAAGCTTTTTTAGCCGCCTTGTTTGAGCGCAAACAATTAAACCTGCGTTGGAGCTATCACAAAATCCTTAACATGCAGGCCGGAAAACAACTCCTACAAACATTCCAAAACCATCAACAGGAGCAACTTACCGTTATGGTGTACAACTTTGTAGACATGATCTCCCATGCTAAAACAGAAATGGAAATCATTAAGGAATTGGCTGCAGACAACAAAGCCTATCGTTCCTTAACCCGTTCGTGGTTTGAAAATTCGCCTTTGGCACAAATTCTTCAAAAAGCAAAAGATTTGGGCTTTCAATTGCTGTTGACCACCGACCACGGCACCCTAAATGTCACCACACCGAGTCAGGTCATCAGCGATCGTGAAGCCAGCGTAAATTTGCGCTATAAAACGGGAAGGCGCCTTACCCATGCTGCAAAGGATGTCATTCACTGCAGCAGTCCCAAAGAATTTGGACTCCCCACTCCCTTTAGTAACAGCAGTTATATTTTTGCCAAGCAGGAAAACTATTTTGTGTATCCCAACAATTACAACCACTACGTAAAACTTTTTGAAAACACCTTTCAACACGGTGGTGTTTCTCTTGAGGAAATGCTTATTCCCTTTATTGTTTTACGCCCTTTGACTTAGTATCTTTGCGCCATGCAATGGATCTATAGCCTAGAGCAACTCCCAACTGTTGCCGCTGATATAAATGCCCAACTTAGCGCGCCTGTAATTTGTTTGCGAGGTCCCATGGGTGTAGGGAAAACTACGTTAATCAAAGCGCTTTGTGCGGTTATGGGCTGTGCAGATGCTGTAAACAGTCCTACTTTTTCCTTAGTAAACACCTATAAAGATGCGGGAGGGAATGCGGTACACCACTTCGACTGTTACCGTTTAAACCACCTAAATGAGGCCTTAGACATGGGGATAGAAGAATATTTGGACAGTGGGCAGCGCTGTTTTATCGAATGGCCCGAGCTAATTGCGCCCTTGTTGGAACAGCATCAAATTATAGAACTTAAAACTACAGCCGAAGGTACTCGGCAACTAACCCTTCATAAAGCATGAAAGTAATCTACCGTTTGGGCTATTATCTTGTTGGCCTCTCCATGGGCTTAATTTTAGTGAGTGTGGTCTTTAGCGGGAAACGCACCACTTGTAACTATGGGCCTCAAGCGCGTGTGCTGGCCACCTTGGGGGCAAAAAAAGTTGTGCTTTCAGAAGATTTTCAGCAACGCTATCCCGAATTTGATTCCCTGCGCTATCAGCAATTACTTCAAACGGCACAGGTAGATTTCAGTAAAAATACCCGAGGGCTCGACAGCTGTAAAATTTATACCCTAACAGTGGGTGAGGTCGCTGCACCACAATTCCTTCAAGTTGAAAATTGCCCCGAACAGGTAACGGTTTTACGCCTCGACTAACGCTTTTTTTGACGGCGCTTGCGTTCCTTAACAATCAAATCTAATTCTCGAGTGGTCTGTCCAACTACCGAGGTGTTTTCTTCTGCCCTGCGAATTAAATAGGGCATGACATCTTTTACAGGTCCAAACGGAAGGTATTTGGCCACCTGATAGCCGCCTTTGGCCAAGTTAAAGGTGATGTGATCACTCATTCCGTAGAGTTGCCCAAACCATATATGAGGGTGCGCTGTGGGGAGTTGGTACTGTTCCATCAATTGAAGTATTAACTGGGCACTTTTTTCATTGTGGCTTCCAAAAAACAGGGCAATATGGTCTATGTTTTTAAAGATAAATTCCAAGGCGGCATCAAACTGTTCATCCGTGGCAGCTTTAGTGGGACACAAGGGAGACGGATACCCCATAGAAGCAGCGCGGTGGTTTTCTTTTTCCAAATAAGCACCACGTACCAGTTTTACTCCAATGACAAATCCCTTGTTTTTGGCTTTTTTGGTGAGTTCTTGTAAATACGCCAAACGGTCGTGGCGGTACATTTGCAGGGTGTTGTACACTATGGGACGCTCGGTATTAAAACGCTCCATCAAGCGTTCAATTAAACGATCTACCGCAGGTTGTATCCAGCTTTCTTCAGCGTCTATCAATAGGCCAATCCCCAATTCTTGTGCACGTATGCACAGGGCTTCAAAACGTTTTTCCACACGCTCCCACTCTGCAGTTTCTTCGGCGCTTAGAGGTGCCCCAGTACTCTTTTTTTCATACAAGGCAAAACGTCCAACACCTGTAGGCTTGAACACCCCAAAGGACAAGGCCTTGTGCTGGGCAGAATGGTCGAAGGTTTCCAGAGTTTTTTGAAGGCAAGTATCCAAATCGATTTCTTCTTTGGCCCCTTCCACGGAATAATCCAGTATGGAGACCACTTTTTCGGACTGTAGTTTTTCCACTACAGCTAGGGATTCTTCGGCTGTGGTTCCAGCACAAAAATGATCAAATACCGTCGCGCGAATCAAACCCTCTACTGGTAGCTTCGATTTTAAAGCAAAATTGGTGACCGCAGTACCAATACGAACCAAGGGTGTGTTGGCGATCAAACGAAAAAGGAAATAAGCGCGCTCTAAGTCGGCGTCGTTTTTAAGCGAAAAGGCCACTTGGGTATCGTCAAACTGCATCTTCTTTTTTTCTTCAAATGTAATTCTTTCCAACATTAAATGGTATTCTTTCTTAATCCTGTTTTAATTGTCTATCTCGAATGGATCAAATCATTAAATGATGCCCCAAAAACCGACCCTTTGGTTCCCGCTTGGCGGTAGCTTTAAAGACATACCATGCTTCCAACGCTATAACTCTCATAAAGCAATTTTAACAGTGTTTTTTCCATTGGTACTTTTAGTGAAGCTACTTCCTTTTTATTACATGATATTCTTTAATTTTCAATAATGATTTAAACCCCTAACTACACCATGAAAAAAGCATCATTTAAACATAACCTACAATTTGGAAAAGACAAGGTAACACTCACAAAGATTTTGGACACGCCCTTTTCCAGAGAACTGAGAATTTTATTAAAAAACGGACAACAGATGAAATCACATACCGCGCCCTACCCCATCATTGTAGACGTTTTATCGGGAGCAATTGAATTTGGCGTTCAAGGTGATATTGTTGCACTCAAAACGGGAGATATCGTCACTTTGGAGTCTTCTATTCCCCACGATTTAAAAGCTGTGGAAGATAGTGAGGTACGACTCAGCTTGTCAAAAAAGGATACAGCAGCACGAGTAAAAGGTGTGGTTTCTTAGTGGCGTTAAGTAAGAAGATCACAAAATTTTATCCCCGCTTTCAAAGGGAAAATGGTTACTTTTGTGCTCATTATGAAGCTCATAGCATCCCTAGGACATGACGTTGTATTTTCCACCCAAGGCTATACTGCTTTGGAAGCCTTGCTACAACAAAAGGACTATTCCAAGTCCTTTATACTTGTTGACAATACTACCCACCAACACTGTATTCCTCACTTTTTAAGTCAGTTGCAGCAGTCCTACGACTTCGAAATCATAGAAATAGACCCTGGCGAAGAACACAAAAACCTCACGACCTGTACTGGTGTATGGGAAGCCCTATCTGAATTGGGTGCGGACCGCCACAGCCTTATTATTAACCTTGGCGGAGGGGTGGTCACTGATTTAGGAGGCTTTGTGGCAGCCTGTTACAAACGCGGCATCGATTTTATTAATATCCCCACTACTCTTTTGGCCATGGTTGACGCTGCCGTAGGCGGAAAAACAGGTGTAGATTTGGGAGTGCTGAAAAACCAAATGGGTATCATTCTTCCCCCAGCCTTAGTGCTGGTAGATCCTAGATATTTACATACCCTGCCAAAAGAAGAGTTTCGCAGTGGCTATGCCGAAATGTTAAAGCACGGCCTTATTACCGACGCTGCGTATTTTAGACAACTCGCAGCATATCCACCCCAAGAAGAGGTGCTGCCACAACTGATTCACAAATCTGTAGCCATAAAAAATAAGGTAGTACTTGAAGACCCTCGCGAAGCGGACTTGCGTAAAATTTTAAATTTTGGACATACCCTAGGGCACGCTATAGAGTCCTATTTTATGGGGTCCGGAAAAAAGCGATTACTCCACGGGGAAGCCATTGCCATTGGAATGGTACTGGAAGCCTACCTTAGCACCCAATGCTGTCAATTGGATACGGCTGCTGCCGATGAAATTAAAGCAGTGTTTGGAGCCATTTACCCTAAAGTAGCATTTACTGCTGCTGACATTACCGCCATTCTAGCACTTTTGCAACACGACAAAAAAAATACGCACGGCAAGGTACAATTTGTGCTATTGGAAGCTCTAGGCGTTCCTAAAATTAATGTACAGGTACCACAAGAATTGTTTGTACCGGCTTTTGAATATTACCTCGACTAGGCCGAATTTCGACTCGCGTTGATGTTACCGAACATGGAGCGGGTGACAATTTTCTCAAATACAGCTATTTTTTTAGCACTCCCCTTTTGCTTTTTTAAAGCATTTATCTGCATTAAGGCATACTGCTGAACAGTAAGCAGGGGTTGCACTATGGCTTCGCGCACCGCAATGGAGGCTTTTCCTGCGGGTTCGTTTTGCATCAGTTGCTCAAAGTTCGTTAGGGCCAGCAACAGCTTGTGTGTACGCTGATATTCCTGGTGTATGTTTTCCCAAAACGGCCCAAACATAGGGTCGTCTTTAATGTACGTGGTCAATTGGAAAAAGGATTTTGTGAGGCTCATCATAGAGTTGGCCACCAAGGTTCTAAAAAATTTAGAACTGCGATACAGTTCTTGCACAGCTGCAAACTCGCCTTCTTTTTGAAGGGCTTCAAGGGCAGTTCCCAAACCGTAAAACCCAGGGACGTTTTGTTTGGACTGGCTCCAGCTTCCTACAAATGGAATGGCCCTAAGGTCTTCAAAACGGAATTCAGTAGTGGTTCCGCGTTTGGCGGGTCGGCTGCCAATATTGGTTTTGGCGTAATACGGCAAGGTGGTCATTTCCTGCAAGTAGGGTACAAATTGAGGGTGGGCCTTAAAAGCGGTGTAGGCCGCATGACTTTTTTGAGCAATGCGTTCCATCAGCTCCCGCTGGTGGGCGGTAAGTTGTTGCTGGTGTTGCTGAAATACCTGACTTTGAATCCCCGAACTGATGAGCTGCTCTAAATTGTACTGGCAAGAATCTAAGGTACCAAAATTAGAGCTGATGGTTTGCCCCTGTATGGTCAATTGAATGTCGTTTACTTTAATGGGCTCCCCCATGGCAGCATAAAATTGATGGGTGTTTCCCCCACCACGGGCTGGAGGCCCGCCTCGTCCATCAAAAAAGGCAATGCTAATGCCGTAATTTTCACTGAGTACTGACAGTACTTCTTTACACTTATAGATACTCCAATTGGCCATAAAATAGCCGCCGTCCTTGGTGCCGTCGGAAAAACCGAGCATTACTGTTTGCTTTTTGCCGCGGGCTTCTAAACGGGCCCGGTAAATCGGATGCTCATAAAGGGTTTTCATTACCGCTTCGGCAGCCTCCAAATCGGGTACTGTTTCAAACAGGGGAATAATATCTACTGTAGGTTCCTCCCAGTGACACAGCTTACACAACGCCAGTACTTGGAGTACATTCACCACCGACTGACAATTGCTAATGATGTAGCGGTTACAGCCCTTTTCCCCATTGGTTTTTTGAATGTGTTGCATGGCATACACACTTTCTACAGTGCTGCGTGCAATGCTTTCAGCAGGCAATTCTTCTGCTTGAATTGTGTCATTTAAATTGCTTAGAAATTCAATTTGTTCCTCTGGAGAAAGCGCATTGTAGGCAGCAGCCGTTGGAATGGTGTTGTTTTTAGCGTTTAAATGATCCAAAAGAGTTTCCCACACCGTTTGATGTACACGAGAATCCTGGCGAATGTCCAAGCTGGCAAAGTGGGTTCCAAAAAGCCGCACTTTTAAAATCATGTCATTGATATGATTTACAAATAAACCTTCATGTTCTTCTACCACTATTGCTTTAACTTTTTCTAGTGCCGCGTTGATTTCTGCTGCAGTGATGGAAGGGCTAGTAGTAGTAGTGCCAATCATGGCCTCAAACACACGATCTGTAAGCTGAGCAATAATGGTGTCGGCATCGTCAAACGTAATCCTTCTTTTAAGGTTTCGTAAATCGCGATAATAATTTCGCAGTACCGAAAAGCGCAAGTGTGCTGCGGTTTTAAGGGTGGTTTCTGCAGTTACAAAAGGGTTGCCATCACGGTCGCCTCCTGGCCAAAAGCCCAATTCGATCAAAGAATGTGCAAAATCTCCCTGATATACCTGTTGATTGACATAGGAGTGAATGGTTGCTGCTGCATGGTAGAACACATTTTCTAAAAACCACACCAAACTACGTGCCTCATCAAAGGGGGTGGGCTTTTTCTCGTTGTAAAATCGTGTTTTTCCCAATTGGGTTAGCAACAGTTTTATTTGTTCTAAATCATCTGCAGCAACGGCTTTCGCTAAATCGTTAATGATTCCCAGTACGCGATCGGGATAAAATTGCGTGGGATGCGCAGTAAGTACAATTCGCGTGGTAAACGTATTGAGATAGTGCTGCAGCTCTTTTGTCATTTGACGTTCCTGTGCCTCTTCTTTAATGGCTCTAAGCGTACCGCGCCCATGCATGTTGTTGACATAAGGAAAGGCGGCATCTTCAATAGCATCAAAAAGCACCACCTGCCGCTCTATGTATTGTATAAAACGGAACAACATATCGTGGCGCTCGGTTTCGGAATATTCAGGCGCGTAGCGCTCAAAAAAATCCTCCACTATGCTTGCGGGGTCTTTTGCTGCAGTATAGGATTGCGTGCAATGATTGGAAAACAGAGACAACAATACCCCAGTTTCGTTTATGGTGTCAAAAGGGAGCGACAGAAATAGGTTGCTGTAGATTTGATACTTGGAGAGGACACGTTCGTGAAAACGGTCTAGTTTTGGTTTTCGGGCCACTGTAAGGTTGGGTTAAAGCTCGTTAAAAATAAAATGCATCAAGCGCTTCTTATCGTTGATGCTCTCCTCCAGGGAGATCATGGTTTCGGTCCTGTAGATACCGTCAATGTCATCTATAGAAAAAATAATTTCCTTGGCGTGTTTGGTGTCTTTAGCCCGCACCTTACAGAAAATATTAAATTTTCCTGTTGTAATATGGGCTACGGTAACAAAAGGTATACGGGTTAAATTCCCGAGTACTTCTGTGGTTCTACTTGTTTTTTCAATGTAAATACCCACATAGGCAATAAAGGAGTACCCCAATTTGACGTAATCTAAGTTTAAGGAAGAACCTTTAATGATTCCAGCATCTTCCATTTTTTTTACACGTACGTGTACGGTTCCAGGAGAAATTAAAAGGCGTTTTGAAATGTCTGTAAAAGGAACCCGGGTGTTGTCGATTAAAATGTCTAAAATTTGATGATCGACTTCATCTAGCTTAACTTTTTGCATTTTTTGTTTTAATATCGTGCAAATATCAAAAAAAACAAAATAATTTCTTTAAAAACTGTGTTTTCCTAACAATTCTTTAAGGTTATTTGCGATTTGTAAAGAATCCTTCAAATTGAAATCTAGTGCTGCACTTCCCTTTTGAACTACAAATTCACGATGCCCCCTAAGCGGCAATGTAGTACCATAACTGTGCACTTCAGGCTGTAGTACGATGCTTGCATCCTCAAGCTTTTCTGCATATTGTATGGCCAACTGTTGCTGCTTCTGGGTTCCTAAAGCCGTAGTAATATTCACGCCTTTCAGCAGTACATCCACATAGGAGGTGTGGTTTTCAGGGATGGAAAAATAGTGCTCGTAGTCCAAAATAGTATTGGGCTGTGCAATGCTTTGCAGGGCTACTTTAAGCGCTTTAAACACATAGCTTGTGGTTGTTGTCCGGTTATAGTCTCCAGGGAAATGTCCTGCTTCAAACAACAGCGTAGGCACCTTTTGTGTGGCAAAGTAATCGCCTACACAGTTGGGGTTAAAGGTGTCGTCATAACGGCCCATACCCCCCTTTAGATGGTGGTTTAAGGCCTTATGAATGGTAGCAATAACTCCCATGGCCTGTATGCGCGCAGTAGTAGTGGTTCGTTTGGGGTCAGCAGCAGGGGCCAAAAAGGATACACTTGCCGGTGGGCCCTGTGGGCCAGCTGCATATAAAGTCCGCTGATCGTGCAAGTTAAAGCACCAGTGGGGGTTAAAGATGTCAAACACTTCACGCAATACTTTACTTTCGGGAGCAATAAGATTTTGAGCGTCCCGATTTAAATCAATGCCTTGAGCATTTTCTCGGGTGTACGCGGTGGCACCATCGGGGTTTAATTGTGGAATCACACAGAGGCGCAATGCACTAAAAAGAGGGGAAGCAGCAGAAGTGTTTAAATAGTCAAAAAACTGCAATAGTGCACGGGTAGTGGTGGCTTCATTTCCATGCATCTGCGACCAAAGCAACACCCGTGTGGGACCCTCACCCCATTGGTATTGATTTATGGGGCGCTGTGCATAAGAAATCCCCACCTGCTTGTGGGTGCAAAAGTTCTTCCATGTGGCAGTTAGGGCATCACATTTTTCAGCAGATAAATAACGATCGGGTAATATCATACTACAAATGTAAACAGATAGAAGTTTATAAAAC
>WTIO01000035.1 GCA_011526365.1 Flavobacteriales bacterium | reverse complement strand
TGGTTTTGGAGACCAGTGCTCTACCAACTGAGCTAAACCCGTTTTTATTTGACACGAAAGGTATCACACCGTAGTGTGACACCTTAAGCATCAATTAAAAAACTATTGTTAGTCTAAAATTTCAGTTACCTGACCAGCGCCTACAGTACGTCCACCTTCACGAATCGCAAAGCGTAAACCTACGTTAAGGGCAATAGGCTGAATCAAGTCTACAGTAATGGTTAGGTTGTCACCAGGCATTACCATTTCAACACCGTCAGGAAGGTTGATGTTTCCTGTTACGTCCGTTGTACGTACGTAAAACTGAGGACGGTAGTTGTTGTGGAATGGAGTGTGACGTCCACCTTCTTCTTTTTTCAGGATATACACCTCAGCTTTAAATTTAGCGTGTGGTGTTACGGAACCTGGCTTACAGATTACCATACCGCGCTTGATGTCTGTTTTTTCAATACCACGAAGTAGGATCCCTACGTTGTCTCCAGCTTCTCCACGGTCTAAGATCTTACGGAACATCTCAACTCCAGTAATTGTTGACTTGAGTTTTTCAGCACCCATTCCGATGATATCAATTTCATCACCAGTGTTTGCAACTCCAGTCTCAATACGACCCGTTGCAACAGTACCACGTCCTGTAATGGAGAATACGTCTTCAACAGGCATTAAGAAATCCTTATCCACATCACGTTGTGGTAATTCGATCCAGTTGTCAACTTCTTCCATTAATTTAAGTACAGTGTCTACCCACTTTTGCTCACCGTTAAGTGCGCCAAGGGCAGAACCAAGAACAACAGGAGTATTGTCTCCGTCGTATTCGTAGAAAGAAAGTAATTCTCTTACTTCCATTTCAACGAGTTCAAGAAGTTCTTCGTCGTCTACCATATCCGCTTTGTTTAGGAAACAAACAATGCGTGGTACACCTACCTGACGTCCTAAAAGGATGTGCTCACGAGTTTGTGGCATGGGACCATCAGTAGCTGCAACTACAAGGATAGCACCGTCCATCTGTGCAGCACCGGTTACCATGTTTTTTACATAGTCGGCGTGACCTGGACAGTCTACGTGTGCATAGTGACGATTTGCCGTTTGGTATTCAACGTGTGAAGTATTAATGGTAATTCCACGTTCTTTTTCCTCAGGAGCGTTGTCGATTTGATCAAAAGAACGCGCCTCAGAAAAACCTGCGTCAGCTAATACTTTAGTAATCGCGGCTGTAAGAGTGGTTTTACCGTGGTCTACGTGGCCAATGGTTCCAATATTTAAGTGGGGTTTTGACCGGTCAAATGTTTCTTTAGCCATAATTGATGTATTCTATGTTGTTTTAAGAGGTGCAAATTTACATTTTTTTTTGAATGAAAAAGGGAATTCTAGATATTTTTACATATAATTTTTGTATGTAGTTCTTCCCAAAATATTACCGCCTTCCAAAAGTAGTCTCTCAGGCTTATTTCTGAAAAATTTTAGCACTCAGAAAAATAGTTGCATTTTTGAACTAAGCGAAGCAATGAAACCAACACCAGCAACCCTCGGACTTATTATTCCTTGTTACAATGAGGAAACCCGCCTTCCAGGTGTTGCGTTCCAAAATTTCTTAGCCAAAAACCCAAATACACTATTGATTTTTGTTGATGACGGCTCCCAAGACAACACCCTTGTTGTACTCGAACAATTAAGGAGTAAATTTCCTGATAAGGTAATTGTGCTTGCACAAGGCAACAATCAAGGGAAAGCCGAAGCTGTACGGCGGGGGGTACGGCATGTTTTAAGTGAAACTAGCATTGCACAATTGGGGTTTTTAGATGCCGACTTAGCCACTTCATTGGAAGAAGGGTTTCTCCTAGGTCAGCAACTGGGTCCTTCGAAGCAATTTATTTTTGGTTCTCGTATTTTAAAAGTGGACAATACCATCAAACGCAAATGGTACCGTTTTTTAATTGGGCGCATGGTAGCTTCTGTAATATCAAAAATGCTACGTCTTCCGGTATATGACACCCAGTGCGGATGCAAGATGTTTTCTCGGGAATGGGCGGCGGTGGCGTTTAAAGCTCCTTTTTTATCCCGCTGGCTATTTGATGTTGAGCTCTTTTACCGGTTGCTCCACCATTTTGGGAAAGCAGAATTTACTGCAAAGACCATAGAAACACCGCTAGAACAATGGATAGATCAAGGAGACTCTAAAATTTCATGGTCCTATGGGATTCAAATGTGGTGGGATTTATTTATTATTTGGAAACACTACAACAGGGCAAACACATGAAAAAAAACACCTCTAGGCTATTGCGCTACCTTCCTTCAGCTTTCTGGGCAATGGCTGGCATACGTTTGTTTTTTAATGCGGTATTACCCTTGATGGATCAAACGGAAGCCCGCTATGGTAATATTGCGCGCATCATGGCAGAAACTAAGGAATGGGTGGTGTTACAGGTCGATTACGGGATTCCTTTTTGGGCCAAACCCCCATTGTCCACTTGGGCAGCAGCAGCAAGCATAAGCCTCTTTGGCACTTCTGAATTTGCAGCGCGGTTCCCCTACTTTTTGGTGTGTATCGCCATGGCCTTTTGGGCCAATAGGTACCGTCGTAAAAATGAAGCTCATTTCTATTTAATTCCTTTTCTAGTATTGAGTATTCCTGAGTTTTATTTGCATGCAGGGGTGGTTTCAACAGATGTCTTTTTAAGTGTCAGTGTGGCCTTAGTATTGTTTGGTTTTTGGGAAGCCCTTAACGGAACACGCCCAAAACTTTGGGGCTATTTATTTTTTGGCGGTTTAGGATTGGGCATGCTTGCCAAAGGCCCCATCATAGGCATCCTCACCCTACCCCCTATTTTTGTTTGGGCGCTGCTTACAAAAAATCTAAAACGCGCTTTTGTAACAGCCCCATGGGTTTTAGGAGTCCTCCTTTTTGTAGGGCTTTGTTTGCCCTGGTACCTGATGGCAGAAATACGCTCCCCGGGCTTCCTGGATTATTTTATTGTGGGAGAACACTTCAATCGTTTTTTTAACAGTGCTTGGCAAGGGGACCGCTATGGTTTTCCCAAACAACAACCCTTGGGAATCATTTGGGTGTTTTTAGCATGTTTCACCCTGCCGTGGTCGGTATTGTTATTTTCAAAATTTAAATCCCTGCGTATTGCTGTCACGCAAAACCCTTGGGTGTTGTATTTGGTCCTCTGGCTGCTTTGGGCACCGCTATTCTTCACCGTTTCTAAAAGTTTAATACACCCCTACATTCTTCCCGTGATGCTGCCCTTTGCCCTATTGGTGTATGAGTTTTGGCCTCAGGTAAAAAGGCAGTCGGTGTACTTGGGTATTGCGGGAGGCCTGCCGCTGCTGCTTTTTGTAGTCTATCTCAGTGGTGCTGTTGACCAAGTGTTTAGGGACAGTACCGATAAATTTTTAATTGATACTAAGGCGGCAGTTTACAGTATCGATGACACATCCTATTCCAGCAGGTATTATACCCAAGGGAAGATTCAAAAAATTACAGTGGAACAGGCGGTAGTTCGTGTAGCGCAAAACCCCCAGGCACGTATTCTTATTCGTCACAAAACCTTTGCAAAACTCCCCGATTCCCTACAGCAACAATTCGAATTGGTGACTAGAAACAGAAAAAAAGGAAGCTACCGTAGCTCACGTTAAACTAGTCTTTAATAGAAGCCTCAGGGGGCAGCGCCTGCATGGTAACCACGCGTTGAGGGAAAGGGATTTCAATGCCCTCTTTTCGAAACCTTGCTAGAATATTGAAGCGCAAATCACTTTTTACAGCGTTGGCCTCAAAACTACGGTTCATAGTAAACACTAAGGTGAGCTCTAAACTGGAATCTCCAAAGTTGTTAAAAAGTACTTTTGGAGGTGGGTTTTTTAAAACCTTAGGGTGATTGGCAGCAATGCCAATAAGAAGCGCTGTAACCTTGTCCATATCACTGTTGTAAGCCACTCCTACATGAATCAACTCCCGTGTAAGACTTCCATTTTCAGTCCAATTGAATAATATGGACGTTAAAAACTTGTGATTGGGGATAATTAACACCTTGTTTTCTCGATTTACAGCGCGCGTAGTCCGCAAAGTGATGTTTACCACACGGCCTACCTGCCCATCTACCTCCACAATATCTCCCACATTCACCGACTGATCGGCAATGATGAAAATTCCGGAAATAATATCTTGAATAAAAGTTTGCAATGCCAATCCAACACCAACCAATAGGGCAGCAGAAGCGGCAAACAGGGCGGTAACCTTTATTCCTAGGGTATCAAAGGTTATTAGTACTACCACTACATAAACGAAGTAATTGACAAAAGTGAAAATACCGCTAAACTTAAGTTTAGCATCCTCCGAAAGTGTTCGGTATACAATGCGCTTAAACAAACGCAGTACAAACCAAGTAACAAAAAAGGCAAAAACAGTAATGAAGATCAATTTTGGTGTAAGTTCCAAAGTGTCTCCCAAACTAATTTTGTAGTTTAAAAAGTCCTGTAGGCGTTCCATATTAAATTATACAGCTTTAAATTACATTAATTTCAACAAAATCGCGCAACTAATTTTTAGTACAGGGAGGGTGGCCACAATAATGCGTCCTTCAACGATTTTTTATAACTTGTTGTCATGCACACTATTTTTAAATCGTACGATTGCTGTGGTATAGTTTTACTCCTGCTTTTAGGAGTGGGTTGTACAAAAAAATCGGACTGCATTACCATAGCCGATAAACGCGAGGTCAAAGGAAATTTTTATTTCTATTGGGAAGACCAAGACGCCTTCACTACCACCAACAACAACCCCGACAATTCCCTTACGGGTGTACCAGACCGGTATGCTTCGGGACAAGTAAGTGCCGAGGATTTTAAAGCCTATGCCGTAGGGGATGAGTATTGTAACACCGACTAAGAAAACAAGATTTAAAAAAAAAGCCTGCCGAAAGGGCAGGCTTGTAATCAAAAAAGATATTTAGTTGCAAACTGTTACGTTAGTAGCATTCATTCCCTTTTTACCTTGTTCGAGTTCAAACTCTACTTTGTCGCCTTCTGAAATTCTATCAGTAAGCCCAGAGATGTGTACGAAGTACTCATTGTTTGAATCTTCCTCTTGAATAAAACCAAATCCTTTGGTTGTATTAAAGAACTTTACGGTTCCTTTGTGCATAATATGTAATTAAATTTCCACAAAGATAGGAGAATAAAGTGGGGCAATGCTGGAATTAATGTTAAATTCCTGTTTTACCGGCAATTTAAGGGTGCAGCGCTTGTGTTTTACATTGCCGTGGGTAGCGAACACAGTGCTGGTGCTTTGGGAGGATATCAGCAAATGCGGCTGATTTTTTCCAAAATCCTGTTTTTACAAAAAAACTATTGTATCGATACACTTTACGCGCCCATTTGAGGTTGGAACTTTGGGCATACTGTTCCACGGTACGCGCGCGCTTTTCTAGAGCTTTAGTGAAATTTGGAGGGCGTGAACTTACCACCACGGTGCGCCCATACATCCCTTTGGGGGCAAAATCCTCAGCACCAGCTGTGGCATCTAATTCAAAAAACTCTTGCCCAAATAAGGATGCAGGAAGGAGCATTACTAAAAAGAGCAGAACTAAGGGCTTATTCATAGTTCAATTTAAGAATTCTTTTTAAAAGAATAGCAAAACAACAGACTTCGGAGGTAGATACAGCAGCCAAAAAAAGGAGCTAAAAGATGTGCTCCTAACTCCTTGTTTTACAGAGAGCCAATGACGAGATTTGAACTCGTGACCTCTTCCTTACCAAGGAAACGCTCTACCCCTGAGCTACATCGGCATAAAAAAAGAGAGCGGGAGACCGGGTTCGAACCGGCGACATTCAGCTTGGAAGGCT
>WTIO01000076.1:61671-71515 GCA_011526365.1 Flavobacteriales bacterium | reverse complement strand
CCATTCCCAGCAGCAGTTTGAACTCTACAACCTTAGCCAAGACATCGGTGAACAAAACAACCTGTTTTTCGAACAAAAAATACTTGCTAAACAACTAGTTATAATTTTGAATACTCACCTGCGAAAGGTAAATGCCCAAATGCCATATTATAAAAGTACACAACAACAAATCCCTTTTCCTTTGACAGCCTTTGAAAAACAATTTTAATTGCTGAAAGTAAATAAGCTATTCTAGTTATTTGCCCTTGCAGCTTGGCGTTGCAAGAGAATTTCACGTGCCCGTTCTTTTGATAGTCCATAGACTTTTCCTGAGACAGCACTGGACAAAAACTGATCGATGTACTGATTGCTGAGTTCATCACTATCCTTGTATTTCAAGCGAAGTGCTTTGAGTTTTTGGTGTAGGTCGGCTTTTACTTGAGCATAACTTGAGTCGTTGTAAAAATTGTTCTGTTCTAAAGGATCATTACGACGATCGATAAGTACCCACTCATTGGTAGCGAAATAGTAGTGAATTAATTTGTAATCTTTTGTAACTATGGCATAGTGTCGGTTGACCATATGCTCGGCGGGATATTCGTAATAATGATAATAGACCGATTCTCGCGACCAGTTCCCCTGCTGGGTGAGTAGTGGCAACAAACTTTCGCCTTGCATAGCTTCGGGAGCGTTTATGTTAGCGGCATCTAAAAAGGTTTGGGCAAAATCTAAATTCTGCACCAATGCATCGGATACCGTCCCAGGTTGGACACGATCTTTCCAGGCCACCAGCAAGGGCGTTTTAAACGATTCATTGTAAGCAAACCGCTTGTCAAACCAACCGTGCTCTCCTAAATAAAAGCCTTGATCTGAAGTGTAAACAATAATGGTGTTATCCATCAAATTGTTGGCTTCTAGGTAATCCAATACTTTTCCTACATTTTCATCTACAGCCTTAATGGTGCCCAAATAATCCTGCATATAGCGCTGATATTTCCAATGCATTTTATCCTTATCGTCCATTTGCGGGTAGGCGGCTTTAAAAGACTCATGAATTGGCCTATACGCTTTTTCAAAGGCTTGGCGCTGCGCTGGTGTAAACCGGCGCAGCATGCCGTTGTAGCGCACTATATCGGGTCCTATTTCATTTATGCTTAACTCATCTAGTGTTTCTGGGGATAGCTTGTTGTCCCCAGACCAGCCCATATGGTGTAAAATGTTCATTTCTGCTTCTGCAGCAGCTTTTCCCATCGTTTTATAGTCTTCAAAGAGGGTTTCGGGTTCTTCAAATTTTCTATTTAAAAACTCATCGTAATGCCTGTCGGCCATATACCATGCCCGATGCGGAGCTTTGTGCAAATACATCAACAAAAAAGGCTGTTCTTCCTTGCGATCGTTGGCCAACCAGTCCAAGGTGAAATCTGTAATAATATCTGTGGCATAGCCTTCTACTTTGATTTTTCCCTGATGTTTGGTGATAAAGTCGGGGTTCCAATAAGCGCCTTGTCCGGGGAGAATTTTAAACTCATCAAAGCCCTTGGGATTATTCCCAAAATGCAACTTTCCAAACATGGCGGTTTGGTATCCGTTGGCTTGTAGAATTTGTGGAAACGTAATGTTGCTGTCGTCAAAAGCAAAATGGTTGTCCACCTTGCCATTAAGATGGGTGTGTTTCCCCGTTAGTATTGTTGCCCTACTTGGGGCACAAATGGAATTGGTAACACTGGCATTGGTAAACAGCATCCCCTGTTGTGCAATACGGTCTATATTAGGTGTTTCAATAAGTTTATCGGAATAGGCAGAAATGGCCTGATAGGCGTGGTCGTCCGACATAATAAAAACAATATTGGGAGGCTGCTGGGGAGGGGGTGAGGAAGTACAGGCAGCAAAAAGCAACCCCATAAGCAATACTAGGGAAACTCGGGTGCGGTAGGGGGTGTTCATCGTTTAGAGTTTTGAAGGTTATTGTAGCTCTTATCACGGTCTTTTAGCAAGTCTTCAGGCATGTGTAATTGTGCTTTGTGCGCTTTAACTACTTGTTCTATTTTTTTGAGTACATCGGGATGCTGGGTTGCAATATCAAAGCGTTCTGCGGGGTCTTCGTCCACATTGTAAAGCAGGGGAGGGTCATGCACTGTAAGGGGAAACTCGCCATAACCTCCTTTGGTAATGTAGTGCGCTTTATAAGCCCCCACACGAACAGCATACAATTCCCTTTCACGGTAGTAGAACACCTCGTTTCGCTTTCCGCTTTTTTTGGAAAACAAGGTGGGCGACAAATCGTAACTGTCTAAAATACGGTCTTTGGGGAGGGCCACCCCTGCAATAGCACTAAAGGTGGCAAACAGGTCCATTGTTGTGCCTAGGGCGCTTATTCGCCCGGGTTGGATTATTCCTGGTCCCCAAAAAATGGTAGGTTCGCGCATGCCCCCTTCAAAAGTACTACCTTTGCCATCACGCAGCATGCCTGCTGTTCCCCCTAAATGTTTGGTTTGTAACCAAGGTCCATTGTCAGAAGTAAATACCACTAGGGTGTTCTTATCCATTTTATTTTCCTTCAGTGCCTCTATAATTCTACCCACATTGGCATCTATTTCTTCAACAACATCACCGTATAAACCATTTTTACTTTTTCCTTTTCTTCCCTCAGAAACAAACAAGGGAACGTGGGGTAAATTGTGGGCCAAATAGAGGAAAAAAGGTTGCTTGTCCTGCTGGTGTGTTTCAATAATTTTAATCGCTTCATCCGTGTAGCGTTGCACTAGGGTGTTTTGATTGGCAGGTCGTTCTACTACCGTTGTTCCACGCAACAAAGGCACATGAAAATCAGTGGTTTTTAATTTGTCGTGATGCACCTTCCAAAGTTCCCAGTAGCTGGATTGCAAATCGGGGCGCGGTACAAAATCCATGTCATTGGAATAGGGTATTCCAAAATAGGTGTCAAAACCGTGATTGGTGGGCAAATAGGCTTTTCTATGACCCAAATGCCACTTGCCAACAATGTGTGCGGCATAGCCTGCCTTTTTTAGCTGCTCCGCCAAAGTGATTTCCGAAGCAGGTAACCCATTTTTAGAATCGGGGAAAAATACCCTGAAGCGATCACTCATCAAACCGTTACGAACAGGAAGCCGCCCAGTTAATAGGGCCGCTCTGCTGGGCGTGCACACAGATGCGCCCACATAAAAATTCGTCCATTGCTGGCCCTCTTGGACCATTTGATCTAAATGAGGGGTGTGAATGCTAGGGTGACCAAAGGAACTCAAATCCCCATACCCCATATCATCTACAAAAACGACAATAAAATTGATGGGAGTCGTGGTTTTGTATTGCGCATATAACGGGAAACAACAAAAACACAGGAGTAATAAATAGGTGGTAAATCGCTTAGAATACATAAATTAAAAAGGCTGTATTTTCCTTTAAGGTACTATTTAATCTTGAAAATACGTAGCACCAAAACATCCACTGACTGTATTCCAGTGGGGGCTAGTGCAGGATTTCGCTAGTGTGTCTACAGGTTATAGACTCCCCTAAAGGTGATCAATCGGGGTTGAATAAATGTTTGTGCATTAAACACCGAAAGGTTATTGGCACTGTTACGCACCTGCGCTTCAATATTTAAAATATTAGAAGCATTAAGCTCGAACTCCCATTTGGCGTCTTTGTCTTTTCTGTAGGAAATTTTGGCATCCCAATTTTGAAACGACTGCACTTGATTGCTAAAGTTTTGACTGGTGTAGCTGTAGTTGGACACCAGCGTTATTTTTTCTAGGATATAAGCATCAAACTCAATTGAAGGCGACTGTACAATAAATTTAGTTTCACGATTCCCCTGATTGTTGTTTATAATGCTGTACCGATAGCGCAAACTAACATTGGGTGCCACTTTAAAATTTGTGCGTATTCCTGGGGTATAGGTTTGCGTAAAACCTTCGTTGAGGGATTGCCGCCCCTGGATCAACTGATTGATTTTACTGTAATTAAAGACACTGTTCAAACTTGCCCTAAGCTTTCCGAAAGTGCGCTGAATGCGCCCAAAAGCATTAAAATTTTCATCGGCAAAATTGGAGTTAAAAAAGGTGCTGGTTCTAATGATGTTATCAAAACGTGTCAAGCTCCGAATTTGATCAATATTGCTGGTGTAGGACAAACGGGCAAAAACATTTGTATAGTTAAATAAATTAAAGCTACTGTACAGTAAACTAACATTGTGGGACAACGCATTTTGCAAATCGGGGGCACCAAATTGAATGCTGTTATAGTTGTTGAGCACTAAGCCACGGGCCAAACGCGTTACATCGGTAAACTGGTTTTGCATGCGGTAATTTAAGGTGAGGGATTCGCTCTTTTTAAACTGTATTCGCGTTTCAAAATCGGGGAGTAAGCGAATAAAATTATCTGCTACTTGCTGGTTGTACTGAATGTTTTTGTTGCCATAAGCATGCACGGAAAAGCCGGGAGTAAAGGTGAATTTCCCAGTTCTAAACCGCAAATGCGCTCCCAAATACGCATCGCTAAAATTATATTCTGTGTCGTTGGTAGCCAAACCGTCGTTTATGATTGGTGCTATGGGGGTGTAGGGGGCATTGTCTGCCAAAAGTTCGAAGATGGAAGAATCAAATTGCTGCTTGCTTAAAATGGTGCCAAGTGTAAGGTTAAGGTTGCTTTTTGGACCAATTATATGGTAGTAGTCCAGTTTGGCGTCCAACTGGTTGGAAAAAATTTTCCGATCCTGAGCAAGCGTATATTGTGGCAGAGTGTTGTTTAGCCCTAAGGTTTTGGCAGTAGTGTCAAACACATCTTCTCCATCCACAGTGTTGTCAATTATTGCACTGTAAAAGGGATCTTCATTTTTTATTAGGTGTTGGGTTTCGAAAGCAAAAATGTTGTTTTCGTCTAAGGTGTAATAATAATTAAAAGTTTGATTGATGGAATAAGGGGTAACTTCTTCCACCTGTCCTGTATTTCCAATCACTGAAGAAAATACATTTTGTTGCTGGCGATCATTTGCTGTTCGCACCAAAACATCGTAGTCCATTTGGTTGCTAAAGTCAGGCTTAAAGGACGCACTTAGTTTAATTAAACTTTGGTTGGAACGTTCGGTGCTGGTTTGCTCTGTGGCTTCATCGGGAATTTGCAGGTTCGCATTTGTGTAGCGAATAAGGCTGTTTTCTTTGGAGTCGATGAGGCTGGAATTGAAAATAAGAAAGCCGGTAAGGTCTAAGCGTTCGTTGGGAGAATAGCTAAAGTTTGCGGTTCCCAATTTGTTTTCGATACGTAAGGCATTTTGTTGATTGGTTAAAAAGTTTAGGCTGTTATCCCCCAAGTTAATTTGCGTACCACTTTGTCGGCTGGGGGCTCGGAATCCCCCTGTAAAACCTCTTAAGTCGCGCCGGGACAAGGCTACTTCTCCAATATTGTTGATGTCGCCAATAAAATTAATGGTGTATTTAGGACTGTAATAAAATAATTTGGGCTGTAGCAGGTAAAGTCCTTCTTTTGGGGAATCCCCTACTCCTGTAGTGACATTCCCAAACCAAAAACGCTCCTTGCCCGATTTGAGTTTGATGTTAATTGCCACATTGTCTTGATTGTTTCGCACACTTCGCAGCTGCCCTACATCACCGTAGTTTTTTAACACTTGAATTTTATCCACCGTGCTGGAAGGAATGTTTTTAGTGGCAATTTTGGTGTCCCCTTCAAAAAAGTCTTTTCCATTCACCATCAGTTTATTGACTACCTTCCCCTCTACTTCAATTTGACCGTTGTCGTTAATTTCTACCCCTGGGAGTTTGTCAATGATGTCTTCCAACTTTCGCTCGGAGCCATTTTTAAACGAATCGGCATCATAAATCAACGTATCCCCACGCACCAAAACAGGAATTTTCACTACCACCTCGTCCAATTGTATGTCGGCCCGAAGTACATAATCTTTTGTTAGATCACTTTTTTGAGTACTTAAACTGTCTTTAATCGTTTGCAGTCCCAAGGCACTTACTTGAATTTTATAGGCGGTGTTTTGCTTTAGCTTTAACGCAAAAGCACCATCTTCCCGAGTAATGGTGTAAGATTCTAAGGCCTCGGTGGCCTTGTCTATGGCTACCAGACTGGCAGCACCCAAGGGTTTTTGTAAGCTGTCACGAACCACCCCTTTAAGGGTAACGGTTTGCGCTTGGCTGTAAAAGGATAGGAGGAATCCCAGGATCAAAAGACGAATTTTCATAGTGAAGTACGCGTTAGATGGATAGTGCAGTGGACTTAACTTCTTCTTCGACGTCCACGATTGTCACGCATCTCCGTCATCTTCTCTATGATGGTGGTTCGATAGTCCTTTTTAGTTATGATTTTACCTTTGTCTGGTGGAGCAATTTCACGGCGCTCTTTTGGATTAATAACAATTTCTGAGCAAAGCATGGTGGTATTGCCAGCACTCACTTCAAGAATAAGCCCCGGCAGTCCCCAAAATTCAGCGGGACCGTGCTTTACCGGAATTTGCAAGGTGTACCAGGCTTCAATTTCGGTGAGTTCTATGTCGTCATTCCCTGTTTGACTTTTGCGCAAATCATTCCATGAAAAATTAAACCACTGCAATTCAGTAGTAGGGAGAACAGCAGTCGCTTTAAAGCAGGTATATCCTCCAATTTGTTTGGTTTCACTACCCATTTTCCATTCAATAGGCTGCAGAGCATCTTTCACTAAAAAGCGCTTGCCGTAAAACTCTTGTGCTTGCACCAAGGCATTGTCTGCAACGTTTTTATATTGTTTTCCCCTAGAAAAGTTGGCGCCCCATGAATCCGTTGCTCCCGAAATGGCATCTACTTTTACTTCCTCAGTAAATAAAGACTCATTTGTATTAAAACTTAGTACATAGGTTTTTTCAAGCCGATTTTTTAAACGGGCTTTTATTTGTTTTTTTTGAGCCTCGCTCATTCGTGCGCCCCAGCTTCCTAACTCCATTTTAGATTTAGAAAAGTAATAGGCTTTTCCTTGAAAGTCTTGCGTTTCAGCAGCAGTAAAAGACAGTATGTAGGGCAACACCAAAAAAACCAGAAGAACTGTGATCTTTTTCATAGTAAGCATTTTTTCACAAGATAGTGTATTAATTATTAATCAAAGGTTTAGACGGAAATTAATGGGGGGCTAAAAAATTATCAAAAGTGTAGGCCCTACATTAATCAACAAGAAAAATCCTTTTGCTTCAAGACCATGCATTGTATTTAGACCCCGCTTCAAAAGCTGTTGCAAAGGCCCGAGTGTGGTATGAGGCTATGGAGGGTCAACAGCCCTAAAATGGCTGCTTTTTACGATATTCTAGAACATTTTATTCAAGTAGCTTTAACCGATAAGAAGGCAGCAAAAGCAATTAACAGCACCCCTAAAAGTTGACCCCCAGGGGAATCATCATAGGCCGAAAACACCATCATAGCCCCGCCCAAAGCGGCTATGACAATGGAGCTGACACCTAACAATGCATTGTGTTTTTTCATGTTGCTTAAAGATTGACCATATGTTAAAATTATAAAAACGTTTCCTTTACCTAATCTAGATTATGTATACTTTTAAGGCATAAAATCTAAACCATGTTAGTGAAAATTTTAAAAATTCCTTTCGCCTTTTTGTCATTATTAACTATTCCCTTGGTGGCCATGCAATTCACAGATGAGGTGCGTTGGTCGGTTGTAGATTTTGTTGTTATGGGCCTATTACTGCTTGGCCTGGGACTGAGCATTGAACTGGTGCTTAAAAAAACAAAATCCACCAAAAAGCGCTGGACCTATTTAAGTATAGTACTCCTGATTTTTCTTTTAATTTGGGCCGAACTTGCAGTAGGCATATTCAACAGCCCCTGGGCAGGAAGCTAAAATAAAGCACCTTTTTTTTCTACTAAAAATTGTAAATTATGGTGTAACTATAATTTAATTTAAAATGAAAAAACTCTTATTTTATTGTTTCACACTACTTAGTTTGGGTTTAAATGCACAGGTTTACACCCAAATTGAAGAAATTACTTTAAACGAAGGAACACAAGCTGATTACGAGGCCTTTGAGGAATTTTGGGGAGGTGTAAAAGCACAAGCCATCAAAGACAATCTCCAAACCGGTTGGTTTATCTGGAAAGTTGATCCGGAAAGCAACAATAACAATGCTTGGGCAGAATACCTTATTGTTAATGTTTTTGAAAGCAAGGAACAAATGGAGGCCCTAAATGCTAAAGATGCGGATTGGATGATGGACTATGTAACAAAAGCACACAAAGGAAAAACCAAAAGAAAAATTATCAAAAAGTACATTGCCGAAACAATGGATAATAAATACCGGCAAACGTCCAGAACATACACCAACAAGAGGCTGTCTGACTTAACTATGGATGGGGCAACAGCATCAAAAGGAATGGTAGGCTATTATTTAGGATTAGAAAAACTTAACGAAGACTACATCCCTTTTGAAATAAATTACTTTAGAAATGCCCACAAAGGGAGAAAATGGTGGTGGGAGCTCAATGAAATTGTAGCGCGCTCTGAAAACGCCTATGCTCCTGTAACACATAATATTTTTGAAATCCCCAATGAGGGAGCCCCAGAAATCAATCCCAACAACATTAGCTTCACCGATAAAATGATGAACAAGTATGGTCAAACAACTCGTAAATTACACGGCTGGCTTAAAGCTGAGTTGGTAAACTGGAGAATGTAACCCCTTCAATACGCTTATTTAAACCCACTGGCACCAGTGGGTTTTTTTGTGTCAAATTTATTGGGGCCAAAAAAAACCATTCATAATAATTATGAATGGTTTTGTACCTAAATTGGTTTATGGTTAGATTTTAATCTTTTCTAATATAAATAAAAAAGTTTAGTTAATTGCAAATTACAAGTAAAGAAATGTTAAAATCCGTGAACTTCCATGCGATGGCTCTTATACGATTGCATTGCATTCGCTATAATTTCGGTATCCGTGTTGTCTTTATTTTCAGTTAACCAACTTTTTGTTAGAGGATGCAACTCAAACTCAAAGTGTTTTAGTGTCCAATGCATTAGTTCATACATTGTAGGATAGAGATCTATACCCAGATCTGTCAAATAATACGTCTTTACTTTTTTGTCTATCGGGCAAATACGGAAATCTAAAATCCCCTTTGCTTTCATTTTTTTTAAACGATCCGATAAAATGTTGGAAGCAATTTTTTCTGGATTCTCAGTCATAATCTTCGAAAATGTATCGCGACCTAAAAATAAATCACGAACTACTACTAGCGACCATTTATCGCCAATAATATCTAAAGAGGTAGACAACGGACACCCTGAACGGTTTTTGGTTATTTTCATATCCCTAAATATAAAACATTTGCTATTTTCATCAAGGACAATAAGTTAATTTTGAATTCTAGAAACAGATTATAACAGATTGTAGCCATTATGAAACAAATATTATTCTTTCTTCTCACCCTTTGCTGTATACAACATTCTATTTGGGCGCAGCAAACCAACCCTACCAATGATCCCATTATTGAGGCTCTAATAAATGAAGCTGAAACCAATTCACAACTCGAAACATTGGCCCACCAATTATTAGATAAAATTGGCCCTAGACTTACAGGAACTCCACAAATGAAAAAAGCCCACGACTGGGCTGTGGCTACCTATACCCAATGGGGAATTCCTGCGGAGTTAGAACAATGGGGCACCTGGAAAGGGTGGAGCAGAGGAATGACCCATATCGATTTAATCCACCCACGATTCCAATCCCTTAGAGGCACCCAATTGGCCTGGAGTCCTAGTACCTCTAAAAAAGGTGTGACTGGAAAGGTCATTGTAATTCCTAAAATAAAAGATTCCATCAGTTTTTCTCGATGGTTAACTACGGT
>WTIO01000076.1:0-61571 GCA_011526365.1 Flavobacteriales bacterium | reverse complement strand
TTGTAATTCCTAAAATAAAAGATTCCATCAGTTTTTCTCGATGGTTAACTACGGTTAAAGGAAAAATAGTACTCATTTCTAGACCTGAAAAAACCGGACGCCCCGACTACAATTGGGAAGAATTTGCCACCCCTGCTTCCTTAGAAAAAATGAAAGCTGAACGCAGTGAACACCAACAAGCCTGGCGTGAAAATATGCGTAATACCGGCTACCAATCTACCAGAAAACAGGCCAAAGCCATTGAAGCTGCGGGAGCAGCAGCTATCGTAAGCAGTTACTGGTCTAAAGGATTTGGTGCCAATAAAATTTTTAGTGCCTACACCGAGAAAATTCCAACAGTGGAGTTAAGTTTAGAAGATTACGGCATGGTGTACCGCTTGGCCGAAAATGGCGCACAACCACAACTTAAAATTACAGCACTATCCGAAGATTTAGGACGTGTCCCCACTTTTAATACTATAGCACAAATTCCAGGTACCACAAAGGCTGATGAATACGTAGTACTATCGGCCCATTTTGATTCATGGGATGGTGGCACGGGAGCCACAGACAACGGTACGGGAACCCTAGTGATGATGGAGGCCATGCGCCTGTTAAAGAAAGTGTACCCCAATCCTAAAAGAACACTCCTTGTAGGACATTGGGAGGCCGAAGAACAAGGCCTAAACGGCTCACGTGCATTTGTAGCTGACCATCCCGAAATACTACCAAAAATCCAGGCGGTCTTCAATCAAGATAATGGAACTGGCCGCGTAGTTAAAATCACTGGCTCGGGCTTTGTAGATGCCTATGATTACTTGGGCGACTGGTTGGCAGCAGTCCCTGGCACTATTCGCGAGGAAATTGATACTGAATTCCCCGGAATGCCCAGTCGTGGTGGAACTGATCATGCCTCCTTTCTTGCTGCTGGTGTTCCTGCATTTAATTTAAGTGCTTTAAATTGGTGGTACTGGAACTATACTTGGCACACCAATCTTGACACTTATGACAAGATAGTGTTTGACGATTTGCGATCGAATGCGATCCTTACCGCTATACTAGCATACAAAGCCAGTGAAGCACCAGAAAAAGTTTCTAACACCAAACGGGTGATGCCCGTGGACCCCAAAACCGGCACCCCAAGGCCATGGCCTAATGTGCGTAAGCCCCGTCGATCGGGAGGATAAGCTTAAGGCTGTACTCCTTTGTATCGATAAATGTTTTGGTGTTGCTTAAAACCTTTCACTGCTCCAATGCTATCGCGAAGAATAAATAGATATTCCCCCAAACTGTCGTTTTTTAACTCGCGCCGAAACACGTCTTTTTTAATATAACGATAGGTGGTAAGGCGAGCCGATGCGCTGGGTAATGACAACTCGGCAATACCCGATCCCCAGGAAGTAATATAGGTTTCTCCAGACCAGGGTTGACTGTCGTAAAACCCTTCAATATCCGCAAATTGATGTGGAGAAGCTCCAGCTTGAAGAGCTGTTTTTTCAAGAATATTACGAATACCATTTGCATATCTTGAGGGGTTGGTTCCGCTAGCATTAATCATTACCGCAACAGCATTCCCCGCAGTCGGGTCAATGGACAATACCGAACGATAACCAGGGCACGAACCGCCATGCCCCACGCGAATTTCTTCCCCGTCGGGATAAATCCCAAAGCCTAAGCCGCGCTTTACTTTTGTAATCGGGTCTTCCCATTGAATGGCGTGCATTTTTTTAAGGGTAGCTGCTGTTAAAATTTCAGAGGCCTCCCCTTTGAGGACCTCTAACTGCCAACGTGCAAATTTGGCCAAATCCTTAGGAGTAGATGAAAACCCAGCCGCAGGGCCAATTCCTTCAGCATTAAAAAAGGGAACCTTATACCGAGACCCATCACGTTGGGTGGCACTGTATCCATATATCAAGGCATTTCCGTAAGCTGAAGCGTCCATATAGGTGGACGTCGCTTGCATCTTCAAAGGGGCTAAAATATGTTCTTGAATATAGGTGTCATACGATTGTCCAGAAACTGCTTCTACCACATATCCCAAAAGGGTGAGGCCCAAATTGCTGTACTGAAAATAAGTGTCTGCAGGGTATAGGGACTCTTGATGTTGTAACGCTTTCAACACCTCTTCCTTGGTGGGAAATTTAAAATCGGGCGCTGACCAATAGGGGTGATTGCTCTCTCTCGGAAGTCCTGAGGAATGAGACAATACATTGGCAATTGTAATGGGGCCACTGTCGTTATACTGCTGCTTTATATTGAATTCGGGCAAATGTTTTATAAGGGGGTCCTCCAGCTGTATTTTCCCTTGTTCCACCAATTGCATTACTGCAATGGCAGTAAATAATTTTGAAATAGAACAGATGCTAAATTGAGACGCGGTGGTTAAGGGAACTCCTCGGGCCGCTTCTCCTGTTGCAAAGCTCCAATCGGTAGCTTCCTCGTGCACTAAAGTAACACTTACACCCGGAAGCTTGTCATAGTCACGCTGGGCTTCCA
The DNA here is from genome assembly GCA_011526365.1 of Flavobacteriales bacterium. Classification (GTDB taxonomy): domain Bacteria; phylum Bacteroidota; class Bacteroidia; order Flavobacteriales; family Flavobacteriaceae; genus RFYP01. Next base: position 59,096 of record WTIO01000076.1, on the reverse strand, counting down.
GCCATACTTTCATTAGGGCATAGGCTTCGGTGTAGGCTACGGAAGGAGCTTCTTTTTTAACGGCTTTGGGCGCTTCACAAGCACTTAGGAGCAGCAAGGGTACTAGCAACCACTTTTTCATATGTACTTCGGTATTATGATTATTCTCGCTCAAAAGCTACAATACCCGAGTATTACAGCCTTGGAGCTGTACCCTAAAGTACGAAAAATACAGCAGCTGGTTACAGCTGTAAAATCCCCCCTACAAACACGCCAAAGGGATGTCCCGGACGCAAGCCTGCGGGTACTGTTGCCACTGCATAAGTGTTATTTAACAGATTAACCACTTTAGTGGTAAGTTGTAATTGTGGATGCAATTGATATTTTCCGCCCACATCAACGGTAATATTCCCAGGAATGCGATCTATATAATCAATACCAGGGCCTCCAGAAAGGGTTTGTAGTGCCCCGTTGTACTGCATATTGAGATTCCAATTAAATCGCCCAAAGTTCATACTGGTATTCAGGTTTAACTGATGCTGTGGAATGTAGGGCACCCTATCCCCAACAGTAACTTCACCCCATAGGTCTTCGTTGCTGCCAAAGTTGGAACGGAAGATAGCGTTGGTGTAGGTGTAGGCCAACGCCACTGGGAAGGAAATGTCATTGTTATTGCGGAGCATATCCCATTGTAAAAGTACTTCCACCCCATTGACATCTACTTTCCCTGCATTGAATAAATCTAAGGTGCCTGTTCCACCAGAGGCGGCCAAGTCACTGCCTAACATATTGGAATACGCGTTGTAAAACCCAATGACCTCACCGCGTAGCGGCCCCCAACCAAAACGGGTTCCCAACTCATAGTTAATACTTTCTTCGGGGCGTTCTTCGGGGCTAGGGCCTGGAGGTGAAAACCCCTTGTGTACGCCTGAAAATATCGCTAGTGAATTGTTAACGGTATAGTTTATCCCTACTCCTGGTATTAATACGGTAATCGTGTTGCGCTTTGTACTCAGCTGACTTTCGATGCGGTTGGGGTTGTTATTCCCATAGTCATCACGACCCAGTTGTAAATGCTCGTAGCGTATCCCGGGTGTTACGGTTAAGCCTTTGTACTTCATTTTGTATAAGGTGTAAGCCGCAAAGGTACGTGCATGGGCAATGCGGTTTCCGGCACTCCCTCCTGCACCCTCTTGGGTTTTTACCATTTGTCCTTCAAGCATCTGGTAGCCGTCACGCCATTGGAAACGGTCTTCACTGTCGTAATGATACCGAAAGCCTACTTCAATATCATGAAACACTCCCTGTTTACTGTAGGTGTGATAATCCAATTTGGTTTGCACCCCATAGGCATCATAGTTACGGTTGTTGGCCTTAAGTAATAGTGCATTGGGCCCAGCATCTCGCGCCCCAGTTAACAGTTGATAGTACCGATCGTAATCTTCCGGAGCTGCTACAATAGTGGCTATTTTTTCTTTGACACCCCCAATAGTTAAAGCATCTAGTTTATACCAGTTGCGTGCAAAACGATTCCAGTAGCCGTTGGTTACCACCTTAAAAGAAGTGCCAAAATCCATCACATGGGTGAACATATACTGCGAATGGTTGGCGTGCATTTGATCTTTTTCTGAGGCAGCGTAGCGCATAAAAGGCGTCGTTTCAAAATCGTGTTGGGTAAGCCCTAAATAGGTTTCATTAGAGCGTTCATCGTAATAATGATATTTGAATTCTAAATACTGTTGAAAATAATTTTTGGGGGCGGATTGCCAACGTATTTTCCCTAGCACGTCCTGAATATAGAAACCCGTGTTGGCACCTGAAGGTAGGGTTTTAAAACCGTCGGAAGCAAAGTTTAAATATTCAACCAGGTAGGAAATTTGTCCTGTTTTATTCTTTAAGGTAAAATGAAGCTGATTGGAGTTGAAACTGCCATAGCTGCTCTTTAGCGTAGTTTCAAGGCTTTCCCCTAAAGGTGTAGACAGCATATTGATGGCACCCCCTGAGGTATTTGGCCCATATTGAATTTGACTGCTCCCTTTAAGGATTTCTACAGCATGCATACGGCCTAAAGAAGGGAAATAATAAGCTGCTGGAGCACTGTAAGGAGCTGGGGCAGCAAGGATTCCGTCTTCCATTAGGGTGATTTTTGCACTGCGCTCAGGGGAGGTTCCCCGAAGACTAATGTTGGGGCGAAGACCAAAGCCGTCTTCTTCATAAAAGTTTACCCCCGGCACCTTGCGCAAAGCTCTACTTATATCAATATGATTGAATTGATTCAATTCTTCATTGGACAAATAATAGGAGGCACCCGTTCTATTTTGTGCCACATATTTATTGCCTAAAATGGTGTTGGCCTTTAAAATAACCTCATCCAATTTTTGCAATGAATCTAGTGTCGTGTTTTGTTGGGCAAAACCAATTGAGATGGTTGAAAAAAGTGCTAAAAGATCGAGACCGACCCTATTCATTTTTATTTAGATTAATTATAAATAGGCCGCAATTTACTACCTTTTCTTCAAAAGAAAAAAGTTTATTTAGAATTATTTTAAATAAATGTTAGGAAAGTAAAAAATATCCCAAAAGCAAGAGCCCTAGTGCTGTGACACCCTGCAGGGCTGTAGCTGTGGTATAGTATTTTAGGGCTTGTTTTGGAGTCATTTCAGAAAATTGAGACACCACCCAAAAATAGGAATCATTGATATGGGAAACAGTTAATGCTCCGCCTCCAATGGCCAATACGCTACAAACTTTTCCCAGAGGATTCGCGAGGCCCAAAGTTGTAAGAATGGGTGCTACCAGTGCTGCGGTAGTTACTATGGCAACCGTAGAAGAGCCTTGCGCTGTTTTGAGTATAGCGGCCATGCCAAAAATTAAAGTTAGGGCCAGTAGCGGTGTAGCAGAAGTAGCTGCCAATGTATCGGCAATTTGAAGCCCTTTAAGCACCGCACCAAAGGCCCCTCCTGCACCCGTAACTAGAATAATGACTCCCGCTTGGGCCAAACCATCACTAATCCATTGTGGCAATTGTTTTTCGTTTTGCAATAAGGTATAATTACTGAAATAAGCAATACTAATCCCCACACAAAGTGCAATTATAGGATGCCCTAAAAATTGGAGCAATGCAAAGCCCCAAGTTTGTTTGAGTGTCAGTTCAGGATAGTTTCCAACAGCTTTAAATGCAATTAACAATACTGGAACAAGTATGGGTAAAAATACCTTTGTAGCCCTAGCGCTTGGCGCTTTTGGTGACGCTTGGAAGGACTGCAGTTGCAAAAGTTGTTTTTTATGGGTGAACTTTGCCCAAAAATACCCTACCAGTGCTACTGGAAAAGCCATGGAAAGCCCCCCTATTAGTACATAACCCAAATTGGCGTCCAGAAGAGCCGCCGCCGCCAGTGGCCCTGGAGTGGGGGGGACAAAAACATGGGCCGCATAGAGTCCTGTGGCTAAGGCAGTAGAAAAAAATGAAAGGGGGAGGCCCGTCTTTTTTTGTAACCCTTTGTTAATGCCCGATAACAATATGAAAGCTGCATCACAAAACACCGGAATTGCCACTAAAAAGCCCGTAAGATTTAATGCCAAGCCTGCACGTCGAATACCTATCCAACGCAAAAGATACCCCACAATAATTTGTGTAGCTTTTGTTTTTTCGAGCAGTACCCCTAAAAGGGTTCCAAAAGCTATAATCCATCCTATTTGCCCTAAGGTGGTGCCAAAACCAGATATCAATTGGGCAATAACACTTTCTATCCCTTGACCAGAGAGTATTCCAGTAAACAATGCTCCTACAAAAAGAGAAAGAAAGGGATGCAACTTCAGTTTAAAACTGAGTAAAATGATAAGCGCTAGTGCTAACGCCACTATTATATATGGATGCAACATCACTTTGCGGCCTTTTGATTTAAAAATACTGCAATTTCTGAAGCAATCAAGGATTTTGCGTTTTTCATGCAGTACGAAGCCGAACGGACCGCAGTTTTTAGAGGCAGCACTTTTTGTACTCCCGCAGGAGGTGTTTCAATCATTTTTACTGCTGCTGTTCCACAAACAATAACAACGGGGATGTGGTGTTGAGCAGCCAGCAAACACACCGTCCCAACAACTTTTCCTTGCAAGGATTGTTCGTCCCATGCCCCCTCGCCAGTAATTATATAGGTGTAACTTTCTTTGGCCACCCATTGTGCTAAAGGGGTGTATTCCAGTAAAAATTCTGCCCCTGTACACAGCTTGGCCGAAAACAATTGTGCGATGCCATAAGCTGTTCCCCCGGCAGCTCCAGCTCCTGGAGTAGTAGAATATGTACCCCCTGTGACAGCATCTAAAAGCTGTGCCAAATGTTGCAAGCCTTTTTCTAAAACCTTCATCTCTTCTGCTGTTGCTCCTTTTTGTGGAGCATAGGTGGCTACAGCTCCCCGAGGGCCTAACAAGGGATTTGTCACATCGTTTACAACAGTAACGCCGATACCTTCTAAGGGGTTATTAACGGGAAGGAAGAGTTGATGTATATCAAACAGATTCCCAGAACAGGGTTTAATGGGCTTTCCATCAACATCTAAAAATGTAACTCCCAGGGCCGATGCTATTCCCATTCCTGCATCGTTGGTAGCACTACCTCCCAATCCTAATACAAGGTGCTGAGCACCTTTAGCAAGGGCCTGCTGAATTTGCAATCCCGTACCAAAAGTTGATGTTTTTAAAATAGAATAGGATTGGCCAGCTAATTGTGCTAGTCCAGAGGCTTGCGCCAATTCGATATAGGCAGTTTTGGTGGTAGGGTCGAAACCAAAATCAGCGGTAATGGGTTGCTGCAATGCATTTTTGGTTGAGGCACTAATTCGTTCTATGGGTTGGGCGGAGGCTATACAATCTAAAAAACCATCGCCTCCGTCTGAAGCAATAATAGTGTGAATAATTGCCTCGGGCTGTGATTGTTTTATTCCTTGAGCTAGTGCTCCAACAACTTCATGTGCCGTGGCCGAGCCTTTAAATTTATCTGGAACAAGAAGGTATTTCATCACTAATATTGCATCTGCCCCACCACGTTTACGGCAGCAACCCAGGTAACCAAACTGCATTTAAAAAAGGGAGGCATTTGAAGTTGCTTCGCTGTGGTAGTTCTTTCAAATTTAGTCAATAAAAAAAGGCTGCCAAACAAGTATTGCCTGACAGCCTATAACCATAAACCAATTCAAAATGAATTGAGCCGCAAAGGTAACTTCTAAATTGCGTTTGTCAAATTTTTTTGGCAAAAAAACTTAAAATAAATACCCCAGGTGTATTGGGCAATAAATTAACCTAAACCCCCGGGGTATTTGATCAAAAAATGATTTAGTTACTTCCTAAGGTCAAATCGATCTAATTCCATCACTTTCGTCCAGGCAGCTACAAAGTCACGTACAAACTTTTCGCCCCCGTCACTACTAGCATACACCTCAGCTAGTGCACGAAGCTCTGAGTTGGATCCAAAAACCAAATCAACACTAGATGCGGTCCATTTTTGTGCTCCTGAATTGCGGTCGGTACCCACAAAGGTTTCGCTATCATTTGGAGTGGCTTTCCAAGTAGTGTTAAGATCTAATAGATTAACAAAAAAGTCATTGGAAAGTACTTCAGGACGCTCAGTAAACACCCCATGCGTAGTTTGTGCAAAGTTGGTGTTTAACACACGCATTCCTCCTACCAGCACCGTCATTTCTGGTGGTGTCAGGGAAAGCAAATGCGCTTTATCAAGGAGCAGCTTTTCGGCTGGAACTCCACCTTTTCGCTGGTTGTAATTTCTAAACCCATCAGCCTCAGGTTCCAGAACTGCAAAAGAAACCGTATCCGTTTCTTCTTGCGAAGCGTCTGTTCTTCCAGGTGTAAAGGGTACTGCAATGTTGTGACCTGCAGCAGCAGCTGCCATCTCAATCCCCAGATTTCCTGCCAATACTATAAGATCGGCTAAGGCCACTTGCTTGTCCTTGTTTGCTGTATTAAAAGCTTCTTGAATGGCTTCTAGTTTGTTGAGGACTAGCTTCAATTGCCCTGGTTGATTTACCTCCCACTGGTTTTGTGGCGCCAAGTAAATACGTCCACCGTTGGCCCCACCGCGTTTGTCGGTATTCCGATAGGTGGACGCCGATGCCCAAGCCGTACTTACCATTTGCCCAATGCTCAAGCCCGAATTTTTAATATCTTCCTTAAGTGCGGCAATATCTGCTGCTTCAATTTGTTGATAATTGGCTCCTGGAATAGGGTCTTGCCAAACGAATGTTTTTTCGGGAACTTCTGGCCCTAAATACCTTGACTTAGGCCCCATATCACGATGAGTTAATTTGAACCATGCTTTTGCAAAAGCATCTGCAAACTCTTCTGGATTTTCGTAGAAGTTTCTTGAAATAGAGGCATAAATTGGGTCTTCACGTAAAGCTATGTCAGTGGTAAGCATCATGGGTGCATGCTTCACACTAGCATCATGTGCATCTGGTACGGTGTTGGCCCCACCTTCATCTTTAGGTGTCCATTGGTAAGCTCCAGCAGGACTTTTGGTTAATTCCCACTCATAACCAAAAAGGTTTTCAAAATAGTTGTTGTCCCATTTTGCTGGGGAGGTAGTCCAAGCACCTTCTAAACCACTAGTGATAGTATCTGCTGCATTTCCTGATCCGTAAGAATTATTCCATCCCATGCTCTGCATTTCAAGCGGTGCACCCTCAGGGTCAGCGCCAACAAATTTACTTGGATCTGCAGCCCCATGTGTCTTTCCAAAAGTATGCCCTCCAGCAATTAGTGCTACTGTTTCTTCGTCGTTCATCGCCATTCTTCCAAAAGTTTCTCTAATGTCAATGGCGGCAGCTAAGGGATCGGGTTTTCCGTTGGGTCCTTCAGGGTTCACATAAATGAGTCCCATTTGAACTGCCCCTAGGTTGTGCTCTAATTCGCGGTCCCCGGTGTAGCGATTGTCTTCAAGCCATTCGCCTTCAGACCCCCAGTAGATATCCTCTTCTGGCTGCCATACGTCTGCACGACCACCACCAAAACCAGAGGTTGCAAAGCCCATAGATTCTAAAGCTACGTTTCCTGTAAGCACCAATAGGTCGGCCCAGGAAATTTGTTGACCATACTTTTGTTTAATAGGCCACAATAGCAAGCGTGCTTTATCTAGGTTGGCATTATCAGGCCAACTATTTAGTGGTGCAAAACGTTGCATTCCCGTCCCTGCTCCCCCGCGACCATCGCCAATTCGATAAGTTCCTGCGGCATGCCATGCCATACGAATAAAGAAAGGGCCGTAGTGCCCATAATCTGCTGGCCACCAATCCTGAGAATCGGTCATGAGGTCGTGTAGATCTTTTTTTAGGGCATCATAATCTAAAGATTGAAATGCTTTTTCATAGTCGAAATCTGGATCTAATGGATTCGACTCCTGACCATTTTGTCGTAGAATAGATAAATTCAGTTGGTTTGGCCACCAATCGGTGTTTCGTGTTCCACCACCAGCGGTGTCTTTGTGTTGTCCACCCATAAATGGACACTTGTTTGCTCCATTTGCCTTGGTTGAAGCTCCGTTAGAAAATTCTTTCATGATTGTGTATTTTGAGAACTACATCAATAAACAAAAGTTTTGTCAAACCCCCTATGGCCTGCCATCAAGATTTCCTATATAACTATAATTTGAATCCAGGTTTGTTTTAAGGATGGGCGGCATTTGATCTACATTTGATTTTTCAACAGGGTGCCGTGTTTTTTTGTATTTTAAGGCTTGTGGAAGAAGATATTATGACCCAAAAACATCAGGATAATATTGCCGTGGCACATCAACGGATAGCGCCTATTATTCATCGTACTCCAATTTTAACTTCAGATTCCTTGAACATTATTACTGGGACACGACTGTATTTTAAATGCGAAAACTTTCAAAAGGTAGGGGCCTTTAAAATGCGGGGGGCGGCCAATGCTGTGATGTCCCTATCGGCTGCTGACCAAAAAAAAGGATTTGCCACGCACTCATCGGGAAATCACGGACAAGCTGTGGCCATGGCAGCAAAACTCACAGGAAACACCGCCTACATAGTAATGCCTGAGAATGCGCCTAAAGCAAAAATTGCTGCCGTTGAATCCTACGGGGGACGTATTACTTTTTGTACCCCTACAGAAACTGCCCGAAAAGAGGCTTGTGATCGTATCGTGGAAGCTACGGGAGCGCACTTTATTCCTCCATTTAATGATTGGGCGGTCATTTATGGGCAAGCCAGCTGTGCCAAAGAAATTTATGAAGAGTATCAGAACTTAGACTATTTGCTTTGTCCTGTGGGTGGTGGTGGTTTAGCCGCAGGAAGTATTTTGGCTACGCAAACTTATTCGCCCAAGACAAAAGTTGTACTGGCTGAGCCCGAAAATGCCGCTGATGCCCATGCCTCTTTTAAACAAAAAAAACACATTCCCGTAAAGAATCCACAAACCATAGCAGATGGCTTAAAGACCTCCTTAGGAAGCCTCACTTTTCCAATTATTTTAGGGGGTGCAACGGCAATTACAACTGTTTCTGAGGATGAAATCATTGCTGCTATGCGACTCATTTGGGAGCGTTTGAAAATAATTTGTGAACCTTCCTGTGCTCCACCCCTAGCTGCTGTGTTAAAAAATAAGGAGCAGTATAAAAATAAATCTGTAGGCATTATTATTACTGGTGGGAATGTAGACCTTAGTAGCCTCCCCTTTTAATTTCTAGTATATTGGTACTATTATTTACAAATTGTTACCCATGAGCAAAAGACTTCTTTTCCTTTTTTTAATAATCGGCAGCACTGCTGTAGCACAAGAAAATTTATTCCAATACGAAGATGTATTCGATTTACAATATGTTCGTGATCCTCAAATCCATCCCGATGGGAATCAAATTGTGTATCGAAGAATGCAGATGGATATTATGAAAGACCGTGCTGCAGGGAATTTATGGATTAGGAATGCTTCTGGAGCGGGACATCAAAAGTTAACTGCCTATGAAGGAAGTGAATACGGTGCTACTTGGTCTCCCAATGGTGACCGTTTGGCTTATATTCGCCCTACTTCAGAAGGGGCCGAGATATATGTGTATTGGACAAGCACTAAGCAAACAGCTAAAATTTCACAACTTCAGGGCAGCCCTAGCAACCTGAGCTGGTCTCCCGATGGGCGTCGGTTGGTATTTACGATGAAAGTAGCTGCAAAACCTCCTGTATTGGTGCAAATGCCTGCAGCACCCAAAGGAGCCAAATGGGCCAAAAAACCTCGTATTACCGACCGTCTATATCATGAAGCCGACGGTCGTGGCTATATCCTTCCGGGGCATACCCATATTTTTATGATTGCTGCCGAGGGTTCGGGAGCCATTCAACTGACTACGGGCGACTTTAATCATCGTGGGCCCATCAGTTGGTCTCCTGACGGAAAGTCCATTTACTTTAGTGCCAACAGAGATGCAGATTGGGAGTATGACTTTAGAAATTCAGAAGTTTATACCCTCACCATTTCAGATAAAAAAATTACCGTACTTACGGATCGCCAGGGGCCTGATAGTGCCCCGCAAGTAGCTCCAAATGGAAAATATATCGCATATGTTGGCTATACCGATCGCGTACAAGCCTACCAAAACAGGCAGTTGTCTATTATGCTGCCCGACGGAAGTCAAAAACAACTATTGAGTAGCGCCATTGACGCGAGTATTCAAAGCTACTATTGGGCTGCTGACAGCAAGGGGCTTTATGTACAATACGATCGCGAAGGGGACACAAAAATTGCCTTCCTCGATTTAAAAGGAAAAGTACGACCACTGGCGCAACAAGTAGGGGGAACCAGTATAGGGCGCCCCTATGGTGGCGGATCGTTTTCGGTGTCTAAAAATGGGCAAATTGCTTACACCAAAACCCTTCCCGAGCACCCAGCAGAATTGGCAGTTATTACCGCTAAAGGCAAGCGTCAACTTACGCATTTAAACGCGATGAATTTGGGGGGGAAACAACTGGGAAAAGTAGAAACGGTGTGGTACACTTCTTCCTATGATCAACGACGTATCCAGGGGTGGTTGGTATATCCTCCTAATTACGATCCTGCAAAAAAATATCCCCTGCTAGTCGAAAATCACGGGGGCCCAATTTCCAATTATGGGAATCGCTTTTCGGCAGAACTACAGCTGTACGCTGCTGCAGGCTATATTGTATTTTATCCCAACCCTAGGGGGAGTACAAGTTATGGGGAAGAGTTTGCTAATCTGTTGCATCACAACTATCCCGGACAGGATTATAATGACGTAATGGACGGTGTAGATTATTGCATTGCAAAAGGCATTGCACATGAAGATCAATTGTACGTTACAGGGGGTAGCGCTGGAGGTATTATGACAGCATGGATGATTGGGAAAAACAACCGTTTTCGGGCAGCAGTAGTGGTTAAACCTGTAATGAATTGGATTAGCAAAACGCTTGTGGCCGACAATTATTTTCAATATGCCAACACCCGCTTTCCGGGGCAGCCTTGGGAAAACTTTGAAGCCTATTGGAATTTTTCGCCCCTATCGTTGGTAGAAAATGTAAATACACCTACCATGGTTATGGTGGGCATGGAAGATTTACGCACGCCACCCAGTGAAGCCAAGCAATTGTATCACGCCTTAAAACTTCGCAAGGTGCCCACAGTGTTAGTGGAAATCCCAGAAGCCAGTCATGGAATTGCCAACCGGCCGAGCAACTTGATTACCAAAGTGGCGCATGTACTCTCGTGGTTGAACAAATATCGGGATTAAATCCAAGCGCGTTCTTTCATTTCTTTTTTTACTCTTCCGGAGAGAAGTAAAACCGCTATCATATTGGGAATACACATTAGAGCAAAGGCCAGATCAATAATTCCAATGACAACTTCAACGGTAACGATGGCAGAAATAATAATACTTCCCACATAGATATAGTTGTAAATGTTTCCCCATTTGGGGTGGGTGAGAAAACCAAAGCATTTTACTCCATAGTAGGAATAGGTAAATAAGGTGGATACACCAAACACCAGCACCATAAGTAGAAGGAGCACGTCCCCAATACCAAAAAACAAGCGTTCGAAGGCCACGAGGGTTAGTGAAATTCCATTCAACTCTGGTATTTGATACGCTCCACTGATGATCACAATTAGTCCTGTGATTACGCAAACTAGGCCCGTATCCAACAAGGGGCCTAACATGGCAACCAAACCTTCGTCTGTTCCTTTTTTTGTTTGGGACTGTCCGTGATACATTGGGGCGTTTCCTACCCCACTTTCATTGGAAAATACTGCCCTACGCACTCCTAATAATACCAAGCCCCAAAAGCCTCCTACTGCTGCTGTTTTTAAATCAAAAGCTGATGAAAAAATGAGTGATAAGGAAGGTAGTATTTCTCCTGCGTTTGTAAGTAAAATAAAAAGCCCCATAGAAAAATACAGTAGAACCATTACTGGCACAAGTCCAGAGGTAACTTTAACAATGGTCTTGAGTCCTCCAAAAATTACAAAGGAGCTTGCCACAGCCAAAACAACCCCAATGGTCAGTTTCCAATTGAACTGAGAAATTGTGGTAAACGTATGAGGCTGAACAACATCTACTATGGTTTGGGTCAATTGATTGGTGGTAAAGGCAGGGAGCACCCCAAAAAGCCCTGCAATAGAAAACCAAACTGCCATGGGTTTCCCCCATTTTTTTACCCCAATAGTCATGTAGTACATGGGGCCACCTAAAGGGTTCCCTTCGGCATCTGTTTGGCGTAATTGTACTGCAATGGTACAGGAGTAAAACTTAATTACCGCGCCAATAAATGCCGTTAATACCATCCAAACAATAATGCCGGGGCCACCCATATGAATGGCTATAGCTACCCCAGAAATATTGCCAAGGCCTACCGTTGCAGCGAGTACTGCACTAAGGGCTTGAAAACGCGAAATTCCAGGCTGTGCTTTTTCTTTGCTTAGCAATAGTGAAAAAGCGCTCTTCAACTTTCCCAAGGGTTGTGCTTTTGACTGAACTACCAAGTACAAACCGCCACCAATTATAAGCAACAACATCACCCATTCCAGGGGGGCAATCAATTGTGAAATCCCTTGTTCGAGTGTAGAGAGCAAGTGTTCCATTGGGGTAAAATAGGTAATTAATTTTGTAATCCTTTAATTATTTATGAACTTTAGGGAAAAGAAGAACGATGCAAAACAGAAGACAATGGTTGCAGTCCTCCTTAGGCATTGGAGGTTTGCTCTTAGCCCCTTCCAGTTTACTTACTGCCCAAGAACGCGAACTTTTTCGTCCTCGTCCTTTAGCAGATTTGGTGCGTTTAAGCTCTAATGAAAATCCCTATGGGCCCTCGAAAAAAGTACAGGAAGCCATAAATACGGCCTTTGGTCATGCGTGCAGGTATCCTTACCAGTACAGCGACGCTTTGGCCGAAAAACTAGCAAAGAAACACGGTGTTGGGCCCGAGAGCATTATTATTACTGGAGGCTCTACGGAGGGCTTAAAAGTAAGTGGGCTAACCTTTGCCCACAGTGGTGGAGAAATCCTTGCGGGGCAACCCACATTTTTAGCAATGATGACCTATGCAGAACAATGGGGTGCAAAAATCAACTGGGTGCCTGTAAATGAAAACAAGGGGTACGATTTAAATTCCATTGCGCAAAGGGTGAATGCCAATACTAAAATGATTTTTCTTTGCAACCCCAACAATCCTACAGGAACCTTACTTCCTGCAAGGCAATTGGAAGATTTTTGCAGCAGTGTAAGTAAAAAAGCCATTGTTTTTAGTGATGAAGCCTATTACGATTTTATTGAAACCCCTGACTACCCCTCTATGGATGCCCTAGTCCGAAAAGGCGAAAACGTAATTGTTTCAAAAACCTTTTCAAAAGTTTATGGTCTGGCAGGCCTACGCATTGGCTATTTAATTGCTAAACCGTCAATTGCGGCAGCAATTCGGAAAAATGTTGTCGCCATGAGTAATGTGTTGGCAATAGCTGCTGCAGATGCCGCCCTACAGGACGATGCATTTTATAAATTTTCTTTAGCAAAAAACAAAGAAGCAAAGGACAAGATTTATACCGTACTGGACTATTTAAAACTTCCCTATGTACGTTCGAGCACTAACTTTGTGTTTTTTCATTCTAAAAAAGACATTCGCGACCTGGGACCTCAAATGCTAGAGGAAGGGGTGCGTATTGGGCGGCCCTTCCCGCCATTTTACGACTGGTGTCGAATTAGCACGGGTACTTTAGAGGAGGTTGATCGTTTTGTGGACGGAATGCTCAAAGTATATAAGGGCTAGTCTGGACTTTTAACAATAACATAAGTAGCTTTTACACCCGTAGCCAGGTTCCAGCGATCTGCTGCTTGCAATGCGCCCGCTTCGTCATACACTTGAACCTCTGCCGTGTTGGGGCCCGATTCCCCTTGATTTAAAGCCACAAAATCTATGCGGTTAAAGCCATCTTCCAATTCAAAATCAAAGCCTTTAAAATTTTGAAGCAGTAATATATTGGCCACTACCACTCTATCGTTCAGCAGTATTTGTACTCGATCGCCATCGGGATATTCATGATCCCTAAAAATAACACGAACCCGCTTGGAGCCTACACGAAAATCTCCCAAATACTGGTCTTGCTTAAAGTTTTCGGGATTCATTTGCGACTCATTTTTGTTGGATTTCCCCTTGCGGTTTAACTTTTTTAGGTACTGTGCACCAGGGTCCACAAACTGTTCTGGGGTAATGCTTAAGTTATTTTTTTGCTGTTCGCGTTCTTCCACCTTAAATGGATTGGGCGGATTGGGAAGTGGTAGGGGCGGTACAGTGTATTCTTTTTTTGGAACTTCGGGTTGTTGCGGAAAGGGCGTACTGGGCGGTTTTCCGGTTTCAACTTGAGCCCATGCGAGTACAGGCACCATCAAAATCACAACCAACCAAACGGTAGGGGTGATAAATGTATAATTCTGATGTTGCTGTTGCCGGAACATGTTAAGACTGGTGTTTCATACACGAATGACTGCGGGGCAGCCTGTGATCACTACATAGGCAATTTAAAAAATATATAGCATTTGGTATTTTTTTTATGGTATATTTAAGATGCTAAAAGCGTTTCTATGCAACTTTCCACATTAGACTGGTCCATAGTGATCGGGTTTTTTATTCTTTCTTTATACATCGGATGGCGAGTGTCTAAAAAAGCCAGCCAGGGGGTAGGGGATTTCTTTCTTTCGGGAAGAAACATGCCATGGTGGTTGTTGGGCATCTCTATGGTGGCCACCACCTTTTCTTCGGACACACCAAATTTGGTAACCGACATCGTACGCACCAATGGTGTTTCAGGAAATTGGGTGTGGTGGGCATTTTTGCTCACTGGAATGCTCACAGTTTTTGTGTACGCCAAATTGTGGCGGCGTTCGGAAGCCCTAACCGATTTAGAATTTTATGAGTTGCGCTACAGCGGAAAAAGTGCGGCCTTTCTCCGAGGTTTTCGTGCGCTTTATTTAGGGGTGTTTTTTAACATAATGATTATGGCCTCAGTGTGTTTGGCCGCCATTAAAATTGGTGGAGTTTTGTTGGGGTTAAGTCCAGTACAAACACTGTTGATTGCCTCAGTAATTACCGTTGTTTACAGCTCTCTAGGAGGGTTAAAAGGTGTTATTATCACCGACTTTTTTCAGTTTATTTTGGCCATGATTGCCACTTTTTGGGCAGCTGGATTTATAATTGGACTTCCTGAAATTGATGGTTTGAGCAATTTATTTTCCCATGCCGATGTGCAACCCAAACTGGATTTTATTCCAAAGCTCAGCAATAAAGAACTGTTCTTATCGGTTTTTTTAATTCCCATTGCACTACAATGGTGGAGTGTATGGTATCCAGGTGCAGAACCTGGTGGAGGGGGGTACATCGCCCAACGAATGCTTTCTGCTAAGGATGAAAAAAATGCTATTTGGGCTACATTGTTATTTAACTTTATGCATTATGCCGTACGCCCTTGGCCATGGATTTTAGTGGCTTTAGCCTCCTTGATAATCTTCCCTAACTTAGACAGCTTACAACAAGCTTTTCCAAACATTGACGCCTCACTCATAGGCCACGATTTGGCTTATCCTGCTATGATGACCTTTTTACCTTCGGGCTTATTAGGACTGTTGGTAGCCTCACTTATTGCTGCCTTTATGTCCACCATCTCTACCCACTTAAACTGGGGGGCTTCCTATGTAGTACACGATTTCTACTCTCGATTTATCAACCCTAACGCCAGCGAAAAAAAGCTGGTAAGCTTAGGGCGATGGACCATTTCACTATTGATGCTTGCTGCTGGACTTTTTGCTTTAGTATTGGACAATGCCTTACAGGCTTTTAGCATTCTACTACAAATTGGTGCAGGGACAGGATTACTGTTTATCCTGCGCTGGTTTTGGTACCGCATAAATGTTTTTAGTGAAATTACGGCCATGGTGGTCTCATTTCTGTTGGCTATTTATATGCAAGTACTCCACCCACTACTAGGGTTTACCCCCTTGAGCACATTTAATCAGTTGCTTATTGGTGTGGGAGTTACAACCCTTGCCTGGATTGGCGTTACACTAGTAACCTCTCCTGAAGAGGAGGCAACCCTGATTAAATTTTATGAAAAAATACAACCGGGAGGACCAGGATGGAAAAAAGTTGTAGCAAAAATGCCAGTACAAAACAACTCCACCCAATCAGAAGCCGCTTGGGATGTGCCGCTGGGTATTGTATGCATGATTATGGGGACAGCAGCAGTATACGGCTTACTTTTTGCCCTGGGATCACTGCTTTATGGTGATTATACCCGTATGGCTTGGTTGCTTGGAACTGCATTATTGTCCTTGTGGGGACTCTTTCACTTCTGGCGACAGATAAGTACAAGAAAATAGGGAAGGTATTTCGCTAGTTCCCAAAGTTTTATACTTTTAAATAAAAATGCTGAAGGATTATGCTGGGGTTACACGACATTCAATATCTCTATGAGTTTATATTTTGGTTAGTCACTTTTTTTATTCTTAAAAAAGTATGGCACAAACCTAAAATCCGTTTGTTTTACGGCTATAGCGTAGCGACGCTAAACGTGGCGGCTGTTTTCTTTTTTTCTTTGGCTTCTGTTCAAGGGGAGATGCCCAGTTTAGATGCCTTTTCTTTTGGTTTCCTCCACACCATGGTAGCTGTGGTAATGCTCACCTTGGTACATCAAAGTCAAAAATTAGAAACACCCAAAGCATCGGAGGATTAAACATAGATTTGCTTTTCTAATTCAGGGGCCCAGCGGTACAAAAAACACATGATTGGGGCAGCAATTTTATACTTAAGAGATGTTTTTTTCTTTGCTAAATTGATATTCCCGCTGTACCTCACAAACCCGAACGGTATAATTGGTATAGGCAGTATCACGGCCATAGTGCTGTGCAACAATGTGTTCAGCATTTTTACGCCAGGCTGCTATGGATTTTAAATCCTCCCAATAACTAATGGTAGTTCCTGTTCCATCAGGGTTACTATAGCTTTCTAAACCTAAATATCCTGGTTGGGATTTTGCCGAAGCACGCAAACTTTTGGACAAGTTTTGATAAAAAACATCATCTGTAGTAATACGCTGATTTGAGAAAATCACAGCATAATAGGGCGTCTTATTCTTCAGCATAAATTTTAACGGTTAAATTGCCTTTGCCATCCATATGGGCACGGTACATACCCGCTGTATTCATTTCCATGGCAATTTGCCCTTTGTTATCAATACCTACAATTCCTCCATCGCCTCCTAGTTTTCCTACCTTGTCATGAATAACAATTTTTGCTGCTTCTTGAATGCTCAGGCCTTTATACTCCATGAGCGCAGCAATGTCGTGGGCAACCACAGCACGAATAAAATACTCCCCCCATCCCGTAGCTGATATGGCACAACTGGCATTATTGGCATAGGTGCCTGCACCAATTATGGGAGCATCACCAATACGGTTCCATTTTTTGTTGGTCATTCCTCCTGTAGACGTTCCTGCCGCTAAATTCCCCGACTGATCCAAGGCAACGCAACCCACCGTGCCGCGTCGTTGCGCCCGTAAATAGGCCGCTTCTTCACTGTTTAGTGCCGTTTGATTTTCTCTAGCTTTCACGCGTTCCAGTGCTTGCTGCCGCCTTTTGGTGTAGAAGTATTCTGGGGCTACTAGCGCTAAGCCTTGTCCTTCAGCAAAAGATTCAGCTCCTTTTCCAGAAAGCATGACATGGGGAGAATCTTCCATTACGGCAATGGCTGCACTAATAGGATTTTTTATGGTTTGCACTCCAGCTATGGCCCCGGCATCTAGAGTGGCGCCATCCATAAAGGAAGCATCTAATTCTATGGTTGCGTCGGCGGTTAGTACAGCGCCTTTTCCAGCATTAAACAATGGGGAGTTTTCCATCACATGGATGGTTTTTTCAACAGCTTCTTTGCTACTCCCTCCCACTTTTAAAATGGCATGTCCGGTGCGAATTGCCTCCTCTAAGGTTGCCCGGTAAGCAGCTTCCATTTCTGGAGTCATGTTTTTCTTTAAAATGGTTCCTGCTCCGCCATGAATCACAATACCAAAGGTGGACTCAGGGGAAGCGGGGGTATTTTTTGGAGTTTCACATCCCAAAAAAAGGAGTAGGGCTAGTACTAAAAAACGCTTCATAATTTTTTGTCTTGAATTTAAATCAAGGTACTAATTTCAATCAAATTTTAGGCGAAACAATTCAAGATGTGCTACATTTAAGGAAAATTTTTTTTATGCTAGCAACAGACGCACTACTCAAGGAATTGGGCATTTCTAAAGAACAATCGGGATGTTCCACAGGGAAAAACTGGTTTGGCTCAGGAGCTGCCATAACAGCAAGCTCTCCTGTAGATGGAAAAACCTTAGGTACTGTAACCTCAGCCACTGTTGAGGACTATGAACAAGTGCTGCAAACGGCTGCAGAAGCCTTTGAATCGTTCCGAATGCTTCCCGCTCCCCAACGTGGAGAACTCGTGCGTTGTTTTGGCAATAAACTCCGTGAGAAAAAAGCTGCATTGGGTCAGTTGGTTTCCTACGAAATGGGGAAATCCTACCAGGAAGGCTTGGGAGAAGTACAAGAGATGATTGACATCTGCGATTTTGCTGTGGGCCTATCCCGCCAGCTGCACGGCTTCACGATGCATTCCGAACGCCCTGGGCACCGCATGTATGAGCAGTATCATCCCTTGGGAATTGTAGGAATTATCTCTGCCTTTAATTTCCCTGTAGCGGTATGGAGTTGGAATGTGGCCTTGGCTTGGGTTTGTGGCGATGTATGCGTTTGGAAGCCCAGTGAAAAAGCTCCCTTGTGCAGTATAGCCTGTCAAAATATAATTTCAGAAGCATTGGAAGAAATGGGACTCCCCGAGGGCATTTCCTGTGTCATCAACGGAGATGCTGCTGTTGGAAAATGGATGGCTGAAGACCGACGTATGCCGCTGGTTTCTGCCACTGGATCTACCCGTATGGGGAAAAGTGTTGCCGCAACCGTAGGGCAACGACTGGGACGTTCGCTCCTCGAATTAGGAGGAAACAATGCCATTATTGTAACTCCCGATGCAGATATAAAAATGACCGTAATTGGTGCCGTATTTGGTGCCGTTGGAACCTGCGGGCAACGCTGTACTTCTACCCGGCGGTTAATTGTACACGACAGTATTTTTGATACCGTAAAAGAAGCGCTAGTAGCCGCATACAAACAGCTACGCATTGGTGATCCTTTAGATGAAAACAATCATGTTGGGCCACTTATTGACACCGATGCGGTAAAAATGTACACCGATGCTCTTGAAGCCGTTGAAGCTCAAGGAGGACAATGGGTAGTTAAAGGCGAAGCCCTTTCAGGAAAAGGCTATGAAAGTGGGTGCTATGTAAGCCCTTCCATTGCCGAAATGCCTCAGGATGCCGAAGCATTACAAGAAGAAACCTTTGCACCACTGTTGTACTTGATTCGTTATTCTGGAGAACTAAGCAATGCCATTGCCCTGCAAAATGATGTAAGTCAAGGGCTCTCTTCCGCAATTATGACACAAAACCTCCGCGAGGCCGAACAATTTCTTTCCCATCAGGGAAGCGACTGTGGAATTGCCAATGTCAATATTGGCACTTCAGGAGCAGAAATTGGCGGTGCATTTGGTGGGGAAAAAGACACCGGAGGCGGACGTGAAAGTGGTTCCGATGCCTGGAAGGTGTATATGCGTCGCCAAACCAATACCATAAACTACTCCCCGGAATTGCCCCTTGCACAGGGAATTAAATTTGATTTGTAACCAAACCATAACAGTATGTATGCACTTGTAAAAAACATCCATTCTATTTGGGCCTATGTCACGCTAATTATGCTGCTTGTAGCAGTATTAAATGCCTGCAAAGGACGCCTTTCTGCTGCCCAATTTCTCAATCGCGATTTGCGCTTGTCCCTTTTTGGACTCATCGTAAGTCACATACAATTACTCATTGGCCTTATCCTTTATTTTGTGTCGCCTTGGTTTGACCAATGGTCGCAAGGAATGGCTGTAATGAAAGACCCTCAAGCACGATTGTATCTTGTGGAACATCCCATTACCAACATCTTGGCGCTGTTTTTAATTACGCTAGGTTGGTCGTTACACAAACGCCAACAAAGCGACGCTAAAAAATTTGGGCGTATTGCCGTGTTCTACACCCTTGGACTACTGTTACTACTAAGTAGAATTCCTTGGGATACTTGGATTTAATTTTCCACTACTTTGACTGTACTGGAAAAACAACTGCCCCGTTGGAAACGGCTTTTAGAAAAGCAAAAACTACAGCTTGCAGTGCTTGGTGGAGGAAGCTGGGGTACAGCCTTAGTAAAAGTACTCACCGACAATGGCTATGCTACGCATTGGTACATAAGAAATGAGGTCGACCGGGTCCATATTGAAAAACACCGCCACCACCCGCGATACCTCAGCAGCACACGTTTAAAGATTCGAAAAATTCATCTCGACACCAATATCCTAGAGGTGGTTGAAAAAGCTGATGTGCTAATCATTGCCATTCCCTCGGCTTTTGTAGAGGAGGCATTAAAACAACTTCCCAAAACACTACTTGCAGAAAAAATTGTGTTTACCGCTGTAAAAGGGGTGGTGCCTGAAAGCATGCTCACACTCGGGGAACACCTGAACAAAAACTACAACTTACCACTAAACCAAATTGGGGTAATTGCGGGGCCCAGTCATGCAGAAGAAGTGGCCCTAGAGCGCTTGTGCTACCTCACCATTGCCTGTATAGAACGCCCCATAGCTGCACAGCTGGCAAAAATGATGAAAAACCATTACATCCGTACAAAAGTATCTAATGACATCATCGGTACAGAATATGCTGCAATGCTTAAGAATATTTACGCCGTAGCAGCAGGAGTAGCCCACGGTCTTAATTATGGTGATAATTTTCAGAGTGTTCTTATGAGCAATGCCATAAGGGAAATGAAACGTTTTATTAAGGATGTCTATAAAATGAAACGCAACATTAACAACTCGGCTTATTTGGGCGATCTCCTTGTTACGGGCTATTCTACCTTTAGTAGAAATAGAAGTTTAGGCACCATGATTGGAAAGGGCTATGGCGTTAAAACCGCTCTAATGGAAATGAACATGATTGCCGAAGGCTATTACGCCACACAAATGGCTGTGCTTATCAACAAAAAGTACCGTACGCGTATTCCTATAATTAAGGCGATGCATCAAATTCTTTATGAAGGAAAATCGGCGCGAAAGGAAATGCACCGGCTGACAAAAAAGCTAGATTAGCCTTCGCTGCGAAATTGCTCTAAAAACCGCAAGTCGTTTTCATAAAACATACGTATGTCTCCAATTTGATAGAGCAACATGGCAATGCGTTCAATCCCCATACCAAATGCATAGCCCGAATATTCCTCGGGATCAATGCCACAGTTTTGAAGTACATTAGGATCTACCATACCACAACCCATAATTTCTAACCAGCCCGTCCCTTTGGTAATACGGTAATCGGTTTCGGTTTCTAGTCCCCAGTAAATGTCCACTTCTGCACTGGGTTCGGTAAAAGGGAAATACGAAGGGCGTAAACGGATTTTAGATTTTCCAAATAGGGCTTTGGTAAAATACAGCAGCATTTGTTTTAAATCGGCAAAAGACACCGCTTTGTCAATTAATAAGCCTTCCACCTGATGGAACAAACAATGGGAACGCGCCGAAATAGCCTCGTTCCGAAACACCCTCCCTGGAGAAATGGTACGAATGGGGGGAGCATTATTTTCCATATAACGCACCTGTACGGAGGAGGTGTGGGTGCGCAGCAATATATCAGGATCTGTTTGTATAAAAAAGGTGTCCTGCATGTCCCGTGCAGGGTGATGCTCGGGAAGGTTTAGGGCGGTAAAATTATGCCAATCGTCTTCAATCTCGGGGCCCTCAGAAAGCGTAAAGCCCACCTGATTAAAAATGGCTACAATGCGGTTTTTTACAATTTCTAGGGGGTGATGGGCTCCTGAAGTAATGGGGAAGCCCGAACGAAAAGGATCTTCAATTTGTTTTTTAAAACTGCTTTGTTGCTGGGCCGTTAAGGCTTTCACCTTGTCATTAACCGCGGTTTTAAGTTGGTTGAGCACCTGCCCAAACTCCTTTTTTTGTTCGGCAGGAATTTCACGGAAGGCTGCAAAAAAGTCATTTAAAATACCCTTTTTTCCTGCGTAAGCAATTCGGAACGACTCAATAGCCTCCTTATCTGTGCTTTCAAACTGTGCTACTTTTTCAAGATGATCTTTAACCTGGTCTATCATATGCTGTACTTCTAACGGATAATACCTTTTTCTAAAAAATAGTCCACCAATGCTTCTTTCATCAACAGTTTTTGCTCTCCCGGTTTTAAAGCCGGCAAGGGAGCAACCAATTCAAAATGCGGCCAACCGTCTTTGTCAAAATGATCAAAACGGTAGTAGCCATAAGGCTCTAAAATGGTGCAAATACCAATGTGCATCAAATTCACATTGTCATCCTTTTTAAAGCGTTTGTGAAGTTGCCCCAATTCTTGAAGACCAACCAAATACAACATCCCTTCGAGGTCCAAGTCGGCATCCGAACTAAACCGTGTTGATAAGGTGTGGACTAACTCCTCCCAACGTTGTTTTAATTTGGCGTCACGGACGGTTGCATTTTCCATAGGGCAAAGATACTTTTTTTGAAAGATTGGTTACCTTTAAAATCCAAATTGACCTTTTGAATTATTTTGATCTTATTGTAGGTGTTGGACTGCTTTATGGTGCCATCAAGGGATTTTCTCGAGGATTAGTCGTAGAAGTTGCATCTATTGTTGCCCTAATTTTAGGCGTTTGGGGAGCGTTAAGCTTTTCGGAACAGTTTATGGAACTCATACACCCCTATGTTAGCTTACCCGAAAGATACGGCAAACTGATCATTTACTTTGTTTTATTTGTGGGTATCGTGTACGGTGTTTCTTGGGTGGCTAAGGTGACTACAAAAGTGTTAAAAATTGTGGCCCTCGGGCTGCTTAACCGCTTGGCAGGAGCCGCTTTTGGCATAGGCAAGTGGGCCTTGATTTTTAGTGCCTTAATTTTGGTTCTTTTAGAAATTAATTCGGTGTTTACTCTTGTGCCAGAAGATGTTTTAGAATCCTCCATGTTGTATGCACCGTTAAAGCAATTAGGGGAAAGCCTATTTCAGTGGGCAATGACACAAGACCTCAACGGACCAGTGGAGCAAATTACAGGGCTCTAATAGCCGCCCCTTTGACCCAGCCTTCGGCCCCATTAGCAATGCGTATTTTTTGCCAGTCTTGTAGGCTGTCTAAAATTTGAAATTTAGCCCCTTGATGTAAAAGAAAGGCCACTTCCGAGCGTGCGTTGGGTTCATCGTACAATTGTATTTCTTCTGAAAAAAGAATGCCGTACTGCACGTTTTCTTTTTGATCTAAAGACGCATTGGCCCCAAAAAAACTCCCCCCTCCCACAAAAAGTGTCAGTAGCATCGCAATAAAGGCAAGTCGCTTTCTCAGGGGGCTTCTACTAATAATGTATAACGCAAAAAACAGTAGGGCCAACCAAATACACACAATGATGGCATAGCTCCATTGTTGCAAAGAAATTTGTTGCAAAAGCTGCTGTTTAACACTAGCCAGTTGGGTTTGTGGCAAGGTTTCAATAGCGTCTAAGGTCATGTTTTGGGCAAACTGAATATTGTGTAAAACATCGGGATCCTCGGGTTGCAATTGGAGGGCTTTTTCGTAATAATAGATGCTTTCTGCTACTTTATTGAGCTTGTAATACGCATTGCCCAAATTGAAGTAAAGCTCTGTACTGTGCTGGTTGGTGGCCAATATGGCTTTATAGTTTTTTACAGCTTCGGTGTAGGCCCCTTCATTGTAGTGCTGGTTAGCCTGTTCAAATAATGCTGTGGTATCCTGAGCAATACTTCCATTGCTAAAAAGAAAAACAAAAATTGCGAATAGCCTCTTTATCATAGTCGTAAGCTTTTATCAATTCGAGAAATTACTGCTACCGCTTTGTTGTAGTCATCTTGGGTGCCCCCCTCTGTAGCAGGGGTAAATCGGGCCAAATCGCAATTTTCTAAAAGCCCCACAAAGGCTTGGGCATCCGAATGCACTACGGCCTTTTCCTGGAGTAACTCTAGAATTTTAGCTTTACTGTAATCTGTGGTTTCTAACTTAATTTTAGCCTTTAGGTAATTGTGTAACGCCCGCTCTAAGGCTTCGTAAAAAGCACTGTGATTGTTGGTTTGCTTTTTGGCCTCTGACAAAAATTTTCGAGCCAGTTGATTGGCTTTCCGCTGTTGTAAGCCTTCCACATCTTTTGCCCGAGATAACTGCCCCCGGCGCACCAACAAAAACACGCCTAAAAGAAGAAAGGGGACTAAGCTTAGTAAATAGAACGGCTTGCTTTTGTAAAAGGTGGCTCTAAATGTGGGTTCAAAAGCGGTTTTAAGCTTTATGAATTTAAAACTCCCATCCGTAGGGACTTCCAGTACATTGTTTACCAATTTTGCAGGTGATGTAGAAGTTGGTGCTGTGCTTGGGCCTTCAAAGACATTAACCAATTGCGACTGGGAGCTCAGGGTTTTGTACCGTTCTGCTTTAGGATCAAAATAGCTGAAAGACACCTCTGGAATAGGAAATTTTCCTTGGTATTGGGGTACTATAGTGTAGGTGTTTTCCACTACCCCTTGCATGCCCCCTAAAGTAACATTGATATTGTCCTTATACTCGGGTTCGTACACTTCTAAGCTGTTGGGAGCTGTAATTTCTGGCAATTCAAAAAGTGAAAGGTTTCCTTTCCCTTTAATTTTTACCCGCAGCTGGAAGGACTCCGAGGCCTTAAGCACATCTTTATTCAAAAGCACATCAAAATCAAATGTTCCTACTGCCCCGCTAAAGTTTTCGGGTTGCCCCTCAGTGGGTAGTGCTTTCGTAGTGATGTTTCGGCGGCCTGCCGTAATGGTTCTATTGACCTGCTTGTATAGGGTATTCCCAAAAAAGTCGCGTCGGTTGGTGGGGATGTCCACCATGATATTCAGCGTTAAAGGATCAAGGGCTAGCTTTCCTGTTTTTTGAGGATACAATACCATTTTTTTCCACACCACTACGCTATAGGGTTCTCCTTTGTAAGTGCCGCGTTCAATTTTCAGTTGTGGGATTTTAATGTCATACGTCCAGAAATCAACAAACTTAGGACTTTCAATTTCACGTGCATCCGACACCTTAATAGGACTGCGGAAGTACAACTTATACACCACATTAATTCCCTCATTTAAATAGGGCTTGGTATTGGAAATTTCAGCCACCAAATGAAGATTTTCATCCACTAAATATTCCACATCGTTTGTCCCCCGGGGGCGGTCTACTGCTTTGGACACCGCTATGGATATGGGCTCGGTTTTGTAAACGTCTCCTTGTATGGTTACTTCGGCGGCAGCAATGGTAAGAGTTCCTTGTTGTTTAGGATTTAAGAAATACGTAAAGGTTTTAGAAAAGGAGCGCTTTCCATTGATAAAGGTATTACTAATGGACTGCTGCGGGCCGCCCACTACACGGAAGCCGTCGAAACTGGGAGGAATAAAATTGTCTCCGTTCTCATTCATCACAAAATCTACACGTAAGCGTTCGTTAAGGCCTAATTTTTTTTTGCTTACTCGGGCCTCAAAACTCACTTGGGCCTGAGCAAAGAAGCCGCTCACCACAAAAAGCAGTAGCGTAAGATAGTTTAGAGATTTGTGTTGCCGTTGCATTTTGGTTACCAGTCTTTTTTTCCTTTTACGGGAATGCCTTTAGCTTTTTTGGCATTCACTTTGTCTTGCACTTTTTTCTCCTGGTTGTTCATGGCCTCTAGCAAACTTTTAATTTGCTCTGGGGACAATTGGCCTTCCTTTGGTTGCTGTTTAGGCTGTTGGGGCTTGTCGTTTTTATCAGCGTCTTTTTGATCTTTGTCCTGATCTTTTTTATCGTCCTTAGGGTCTTTCTCGTCTCCTTCGTTTTCATCTTCTTTGTCTTCTCCATCCTCGCCTTCTTCCTCCTGATCACTGTCTTGATCTTGGTCTTTGTTGTTGTCCTGATCTTGATTCTGCTCCTGATTTTGATCTTTATTTTGGTTTTTATCGTCGTTTTGATCTTGCTGCTGGTTTTGTTGCTGCTCGTCTTCTAAAAGCGATTTAGCCAGGGCATAATTGTATCGGGTTTCATCGTCCATGGGATTATTGCGCAAGGCATTTTTATAGGATTCTACGGCCTTAGCATAGTCCTTATTTTGCATGTGTACATTGCCCAGGTTGTGAAACGCACTGTGTTTGGCACTGCGATTGGCAGCATTTTTTTGGGTTAGAAAATACCGTTGTGCCGCCTCGTCATAATGTGCCCCAGCGTAGTGATTGTTTGCCAAATTAAATTGGGCTTCGGTACGTTTGGGGTCCAAGGCCAAAGCTTTGCGATAATCGACTTCAGCAGCGGTATTGGCAGCTTCTTGGGCTTTTTCATTCCCCGAAACAATGGCATTGGTTACCTCGGCTTCATCTACCTGCCCCATGGTATGGCCACTGCTAAAAAGCACTGCAATAAGGAAAACAAATTTGAGTTGTTGCATTGTTTATTTTTTGGATTCGTTAAACAGATTAAGGCGCGCAATCCATTTTGTTTTGGTTTCAAAAACCACTATTTCTATCAAAAATAATAGGAAACCTGCAAAAAGAAAAGCCTGAAACTGGTCTTTGTAGGACACAAATTCTTTGGCATCAAATTCTTTTTTGTCCATATCCTTAAGGGTTTGGGCGACAAAATCTACTACTTCTTGGGTAGAATTTCCGTCTATATAAGCCCCTCCTGTTTCAAGAGCGATTTCAGTAAGAACTTCCATATTGCGTTGGGTAATAACCACTTCCCCGTCGGGGTCTTTCTTATAGGTTTCAATTACCCCGTTACGCTTTATTGGAATGGGGCCTCCAGCGTCGGATCCTACTCCAAAAGTAAATACTTTTATCCCTTCTGCAGCAGCCTCACGGGCAGCGGCTTTTCCTGCCTCAGAATGATCTTCGCCATCGGAAATTAGAAAGACCACCCTATTGGTTTGTTCGGCGTCGTTAAAATAGGTAGTGGCCAAATTTAGGGCGACATCTATGGCTGTCCCCTGGGAGGAGAGCATCTCTGTATTTAAGCCTTGCAAAAATAATCGGGCAGCGCCATAATCCGTGGTGATAGGCAATTGAGGTACTGCCTGAGCAGCGTAGGCAATAATGCCGACACGATCACTGGTCAGTTGGTCTAAGATGGCGGACACCAATCGCTTGGATTTTTCTAAACGATTGGGAGCAACATCTTCGGCCAACATACTTTTGGAAACGTCCATGGCAAAAACAATATCTACCCCTTCGCGTTTTACGGTTTCTAATTCTGTTCCAATTTTGGGGTTGACTAAGGCAATAATTAACATTAAAAATGCCAAGCTGAGCAGTAGCGTTTTTAATAGGGGCTTAAATCGGGAACGCATGGGACTGAGCTGCTCCAACATTTGTGGTTGGGCAAAATGTTGTTGGCTGCGCCTTTTCCAAATTCCCACCAATACATAGCCCGTCCACAGCAGAGGAATCAGCAGCAAGAAATACCAGTATGTAGGAGCGTCCAGTTGATACATCAAATAAAACTTTTAAACAGGGTATTGCGCAGTAGCCATTCCACAAACAACAAGCCTATGGCCAGCAGCACTAAGGGGCGAAACTTTTCTTCGTAATTGTAGTATTTAAACTCTTCTATTTCCGTTTTTTCAAGCTTGTTGATTTCCTCATAAATCTGTTCTAATTTTTTGTTATCTGTGGCTCTAAAGTACAAGCCTCCTGTAAGTTTAGCGATGTCTTTGAGGAGGGCCTCATCAATTTCAACCTTTGTCATTCCGTATTGAAACTTCCCGTTGGGAAGAATCCCTACAGGGGCACGAGCATTGCCATTACTTCCGAGTCCAATGGTATAGGTTTTAATGCCGTATTCCACGGCCAGTTCCGCAGCAATACGCGGATCAATGAACCCTGTGTTGTTTACCCCATCGGTAAGCAGAATAATAATCTTACTTGTGGCCTTGCTGTCTTTGAGGCGATTTACCGCAGTAGCCAAGCCCATACCTATGGCGGTACCGTCTTCTATAATTCCTTCAAACCGAATGGAATTTAAATTGCTCACTACAATATTTTTATCACTGGTAATTGGTGTTTTGGTGTAGCTTTCTCCCGCGTAAATAACCAAACCAATACGATCACTGGGGCGGTTGTTGACAAAAGTAGTGGCCACGCGTTTGAGGGCTTGCAATCGATTGGGCTTTAAATCCTGGGCCAACATACTAGAGGACACATCGATGGCCATAAGGATGTCAATCCCTTTATTGGTGATGGTTCTGGTGGAAACATCCACGGTTTGTGGCCGTGCCATAGCAGTAACTACTAAGGCCAGGGCTAGCAGCCGAGACAAAAGTAGTACCGGACGCAATTGGGCAATAACCGCATTTTTTTTGGCAAATCGCAAAGAGGACATTTTTAATGTGGCTTGCCCTTGAGTACGCTTGTAAAAATGGAAAAACACCACCACTGGCAAGCTTAACAGCCACCAAAAATTTTCGGGATTCGCAAATGTTATTCCTTCAAACACCTTATAGTTCTTTTATTAAATCAACACTGTTGGTTATGCGTTCAGCAATTTTTGGGCCATAACGATCGTCTTTTTCATAAAGCAATGTTAATGTGATCTTGCCTTTGTCAAAATCAAACAGCAAAGAAGAAAAATTATGCCGTATGCTGGGGCCATCGGGATTTTTTACTAGATCCAGCGTGCCAAAAATACGCAGTGCTGGCAAGCCAGATGGAGTGGTAATCACCTCACTATCTACCAACATATTGGTAGCGCCTTTCTGCTGGTATACTTCCAAAATACCGTCAATAAGCGCCTGAGTTTCTTGCGCATTAACGGTTTGGTCCTGTTGCTGTTGCTGCTGTGGGTTTTCTGGTGGAGGCTTGGGAGCAAACCGCAATCCGACGTAAAATGGATCTTGCAGCGTCCCCATTTGAAATTCTTTAACTCCAGCAGGCACATCGGGTACCCGCTCTAAAATTTTAGGGGTTAGCAGTTGTACTGGAGGTACACCGTACATGTTTTGTACCCACGTGCTGCTTTCGAGTTTTTTAGTAGGATAGCCCAACAGTTCGTCCCGTACAGGGTAGTATCCGTAGTAAGCTATGGCACTGGCCAAACTCACCAACGCAAGGGCCACAAGTCCAATGCCTGCATAGGTAAACTGCTTGCGCTGTTTGGCTTTGCGCAATTTTTCCTGATAGGCCTTTTGTTCCATTAGTTCCTCAAGAGTAGGTTCGGGAAGGGCTTCCTTGGTTTCTACCACTATTGCTTCTACCCACTGGCGGTCCCTTGCTGCCGTTCCGGTTTCGGGGAGGGCTCGGGCGAACTTTACCAGGTCTGCTGTGGAAAGCACCTCTTGGAGTCGGTCTAGGGTTTCTTTTTCTAAAGGGATTTTTCCTGCATCCTTGTGCAGCATGAGCTTGTCTAAAAGTTCTGCTGAAGTCAACTCCAAAGCAGCAATTTTTGCGTCTTCTTCCAAATAGCGCCGTACAATGGTTGTGAGTTTGGAGTAATAAAACTTGTATTCTTCTTGTTCGTTGGGCTCTTCCTTTTCTAAGGCTTTTAGGGCCTCAATCGCCCGATCGAAAGGCGGTAGGGCCGCCTTGCGCTCTTGTGCTCTTTTTTGTGCTCTGAAATAGGCCCAAAATCCCCCGATAATAAAAAACAACACTACTAAGCCCCACAACAGGCGGGCAATTAAATTGTCGTAATTGCGCTCAAGAGCAATTAGGGGTTTTATGTCAAACAGTGGTTGCTTTAAGGTGTCTACAACAACGGTGTTTACCCGAACAGGAATTGAATCAGAGATTTTTGGAAAGCCATTGACCAATACCCGCTGGGGTGGAATCCAATAGTTCCCGGAGTCAAATTGAATTAGGGCATAGCGCTTGGTAAACAAATAGTGCTGTTGTGCCCGTATGGTATCAATGGGAAAACTTTCAATGATTTCAAAGGGGGCAATGTTCAACTGATCGGGAAAGGCCACGGCAGCTACACTGTCTGTGGCCACTTGAAGGGTGTAGTTCAATTGGCCGCCAATGAGCACGGTGGTCGTATCCACAGCAGCTTTTAGCTCGCCTTGAATTTGAGCATAACTCCAAGACTGCACCAACACCATTAGTATGACTAATCCCTGCTTCATTTATAATCTTGCTTTAAAATAGCCGAGTAATTTTTTCACATAACTTTCTTCTACACTACAGGAGATAGTTCCTGCACCACATTTAGAAAACAAGGCTTCAAAATTAGCCACCTGTTGTTCGTAGTATTTTGCGTACGCCGTTCGTGTTTTTTTGGATTGGGTATTAATCCAACGCAACTGCTTGGTTTCGCTGTCCTGCATGGGAACCAGGCCAATATTGGGCAAGCGCGCTTCGCGTGGATCAAAAATACGTATGCCGGTGAGGTCGTGTTTTTTAGCTGTAATCCGCAAGGTTTTTTCGTAGTTGTCGTCCATAAAATCTGAAAGAAGAAACACTATTGCCTTCTTCTTTAACACCCCCGAAAGAAAAGCGAGGGGACTGGCAATTTGAGTTCCAACACCTTCGGGTTTAAACTCCAGCAGTTCCCGAATAATTCGCAAAATATGTGACCGCCCTTTTTTAGGAGGGATATACAACTCTACCTGATCGGTAAACAACAGCAACCCCACTTTATCGTTGTTTTGAAGGGCCGAAAACGCCAAGGTGGCCGCAATTTCGGTAAGGTACTCCCGTTTGGTTTGCTGTTGGGTCCCGAATATTTCAGATCCACTCACATCAATTACCAACATTAGGGTGAGCTCGCGTTCTTCTTCAAACACTTTAACAAAAGGCTCGTTGTAACGCGCTGTAACATTCCAATCTATAGCCCGTACATCATCTCCATATTGATATTGGCGCACCTCACTAAAAGTCATCCCCCGTCCCTTAAAGGTACTGTGATATTCCCCACCAAAGACATGATCACTCAGTCGGCGGGTTTTAATTTCAATTTTCCGGACTTTTTTAAGGAGTTCCTTAGTGTCCATAAAGGGAGGGTTACCGTTAAAAAATCCTAGGGGACTTCTACTTCATTAATAATTTGACTGATAAGATCTTCCGAAGAAATATTTTCTGCTTCGGCTTCGTAGGTAAGTCCAATGCGGTGGCGCAGCACATCAAAAATTACTGCGCGAACATCTTCGGGGATCACATAGCCTCGGTGCTGCATAAAGGCGTAGCATTTGGCTGCGGTAGCCAAATTGATACTCCCACGGGGGGAAGCACCAAAACTTATTAGGGGTTTTAATTTTTCCAATTTGTAGCGCTCTGGGTAGCGAGTAGCAAAAATTAAATCGAGGATGTATTTTTCGATCTTTTCATCCATATACACCTCACGGACAACAGATTGCGCAGTAGTAATTTGTTTGGTGGTTACCACAGGCTTAATCTTTGGTTGCTCTTGCTTTAAGTTGGCACGAACAATTTGCTGTTCGTCATCCAATTTGGGGTAATCGATAATCGTTTTTAGCATAAAACGGTCTACCTGAGCTTCGGGAAGTGGATAGGTTCCTTCCTGCTCTACTGGGTTTTGGGTGGCCATCACTAAAAAGGGCAATTGCAGTTTAAAGGTGCTGTCGCCAATGGTAACTTGCTTTTCTTGCATGGCTTCAAGTAATGCCGATTGTACCTTGGCTGGGGCACGGTTGATTTCGTCGGCAAGCACGAAATTGGCAAAAATGGGTCCCTTTTTAATGGTAAAGTCATTTTCCTTTACGTTGTAAATCATGGTACCTATAACATCGGCAGGGAGTAAGTCGGGGGTAAACTGAATCCGGCTAAAGGAAGCCTTAACCGCTTGACTTAGGGTATTAATAGCGAGTGTTTTTGCCAATCCGGGGACCCCTTCTAGCAAAATATGCCCTTTCCCTAGCAGCCCAATGAGCAACCGATCGACCATGTTTTTTTGGCCTACAATTACTTTGTTGATCTCCAGCGTTAGCAAATCTAAAAAAGCACTTTCTTTTTGTACTTTTTCGTTTAGTGCTTTGATATCTAATGCGGTATTATTTTCCATATAGTATTAGCTCAAAATTTTAGGATTTCAAAATTGATAAATATCTCGGGGATTTCTTGTTAATAATTGGTTAAAAATTCTTGCATTTCAGCCCGTTTAAAGCTGTGAATAGTGGCTAATTTAGGGGAAATTAATTTGAAACGATGCAAGAATTTTCCCCTATTATAGCAGGTACCATGACGTGGGGGCAATGGGGTAAAAATTTGGACACCAAGGCCATGGCGTCACGTATTGACGCTTGTGTGGCCCTTGGAATAACCACCTTTGACCATGCCGACATATACGGTGGCTACACCACAGAAGCCGAATTTGGGGACGCATTTACTGCCTCAGGGGCCAAACGCGAGAGCGTACAGTTTATTTCTAAATGCGGGATTCAGTACCCCTGCGATGCACGGCCGCTAGCGGTAAAGCACTACGATTATTCACCAAAGCACCTAAAAAACTCCGTAGCGCAAAGCCTTAAAAACCTGCACACCGACTACCTAGACCTGTTGCTACTTCATCGCCCTAGCCCACTAATGGACTATGCTTTGGTGGTGGAAACCCTTGAAGACTTGGTGCAGGAAGGTAGTATTTTAGCCTGGGGGGTTTCCAATTTTACGCCTTCACAGTTACAGCTTTTAAAGGCCTATCAAAAACCCCAATGGAATCAAATTGAATGCTCCGTTACCCACACTAGCCCGTTGCTAGATGGCACTTTAGACACCCATCAACAACTGCAAATTGGAACCATGGCATGGAGCCCGTTGGGCAGCTATTTTAAAAACTCGGATGAGATAACACAACGCCTTACTGCCTGCATGACCCCCCTGCTTGAAAAATACCACTGCGATGCGTCCCAATTGCTGTTGGCGTGGTTGAGGAAACATCCTGCAGGAATTCTTCCTGTAGTAGGTACCACCACTCCTGAACGCCTTAAAGATGCGATGGCAGCAACAAAAATTGACCTGTCCCTAGAGGATTGGTTTACACTAACAGAAGCCAGTTGGGGGCATCGTTTCCCATAAAAAAGACTACACCGATGAAAACAATTTTAATTACTGGAGCAAGCAGTGGCATTGGATGGGCTACCGCAAAAAAATTAGATCAAAAAGGGCACCAACTCATCCTTTGTGGCCGCCGCAAAGCCCAACTGGACACGCTGGCCCACCAAGTGCAATGCCCTACCCATCTTCTTACTTTCGATGTAGGGGAACGCCCTGCGGTAGAACAAGCCATTGCTAGCCTTCCAGCAGCTTTTTCCAAGGTGGACGTGGTGATAAATAATGCGGGAAATGCCCACGGTTTAGAAGTGTCACACGAGGCGAGTATAGCAGATTGGGAAGCCATGATTAACAGCAATGTGATGGGAGTACTTTACGTCACTAAAGCACTGCTGCCCCAAATGATCGAAAGAAAATCAGGGCACATTATCAATGTGGGGTCTATCGCTGGAAAAGAAGCCTACCCTAGAGGAAATGTTTACTGCGCTAGTAAGGCGGCAGTTGAACGCTTTACCGAGGGACTGCGCTTGGATTGTAATCCCTATGGTATTCGAGTAGGAGCCATTCATCCCGGTTTGGTGGAAACCGACTTTTCCAATGTCCGCTTTAAGGGAGACAACGAACGTGCCGCCACAGTGTATGCAAAGCTAAAAGCACTTACTGCTGAAGATGTTGCCGACGCCATTCATTATATGCTGAGCGCGCCAGCCCATGTAACGGTTGCTGACCTCACCCTTTTACCCACAGATCAAGCCAGTGCATTTGTCATTAACCGCCAACCATGATCAATAAACGGCTCCTCATTAAAACCCTTTTGGCCCACAATGACGAGAACAGTTTTTATGACAAAAAACGACGTGTTG
Organism: Flavobacteriales bacterium; assembly: GCA_011526365.1. Taxonomy (GTDB): domain Bacteria; phylum Bacteroidota; class Bacteroidia; order Flavobacteriales; family Flavobacteriaceae; genus RFYP01. Next base: position 25,575 of record WTIO01000076.1, on the reverse strand, counting down.
ATTTAAGCACTAAAGAGGGCAAAGCAAAGTTTTTAAAACACATCTGCGCCTTGTCCAACAGCAACCCAAAAAACAATTCCTATATCGTTGTTGGGGTGGAGGATCATACCAATAAAATTTTAGGGGTTGATTTTTTTGATGACAGTAAATTGCAAAACCTCATCAATGCCTATTTGGAGCCACCTCCACCAGTAAGCTATGAAAATGTTCACTTTCCCAACCTCCCAAAAGGGAAGGTTATTGGACTGGTAAGCATCCGCCCCAGTGCCCCAAACACCACCTTAAAGAAAACTATTTGGAAGTACCCCGCTGGCACTTTTTTTATCCGCGAAGGGAGTATCTCTCTGCCAAAAAAACAACCGCAAAAACCTACAACAAACAATCAAAATGCAGTGCAACACATTCATGTGCACGCACAAAACAATATTACCCTTACCCTTGATGGGGTGATGGAATTTATGGCCAATCATCCCCAACCGTTAAACGCAGCATATGTAGTGTTTAAAGAAACTTTTGTGGTGTGCTGGGCCGGACAAGAAAAAAAGTCAAAAAATAAAACCTACTACTCCCGTGTAGATATTGAACTGATCAACGAACAGGTAAAACTGTTTTATTCTACACTAGACGAGGTGGAAATTTCTTGGTCTCAAGATGCCTTTAGCATTATGGAATATGTCCAACTTGGAGTAGAAGAACAATTGCGGTTTTACCCCTTTGAAAAGGTTACCATTCGTTTTGAAGAAAACGGCAGCTATGTGTTGGACACCGAATTTTTGTTTGAGCCTCCAAAAATTGATAGCGTAGTACTCTTACACCTCCTCAACGGGGTGGCCCTACTCCTCCGTAAAATAGAAAAAAAACAGGCTTTAAATTTACAAGAACAAGAGGCACAGTATCAAATTGCTTCCCTGTTGGTTTTAGGGCATCTCAATGGACTGGCCCTCGCTAAAAATTTATGGAAAAAAGCAAAACCACTGCTTAGAGCCCAAGGTGGCGATTTGTATGAAACCCTGAATGAAGGGGCTCGTATCCTAAGAAAAGTGAAGTACAATTCCTAATTCGCAATTAAGTTTGTACTTTTCTGAAAATCTTTATCATGAAATCCTCCCTACTCTTACTCCTACTTCTAGGGCTTTGCCTGGACTGTAACACAGCAGAAAACGCCCCATCCACAAAAAACAATTATTTTAGTATCAATGGTATCAAGTATGCAATTACCGATGCAGCGCTGCTAGATGTGGACACCCCCGGGGGCATTCTTAGCGCTCCGTATGTGCATACTTTAGTGTTTACCACAGCAAAAATTGAAATGATGCGGGATAACAATGATTATTTCAACCTCAGTGGCAGTGGCCCTGTTATGGGTGTTGTGTGCTACACCCAAGGCAGTGACTTAGAGTCGGGGAATTATTTTGTTGCCTTGCGAAGTCCTAATAAGTCCAAAGACATTGGGCTGGGGTTTTTTGCTAAAGACTGTGAAACGGCTCAGCGCGGAGAGAACTATTGGCAAGCTGCAGGAACAGTTTTACAAGCAGGAAAAATGACAGTAACCGAAAATAATAGCCAATGGCAACTCAACGCCAATTTAGTGGGCGATGACAACTCAGCCATTACCTTAGACTATACGGGGAATTTTAAAAACTTCCTCTTTCGATACATCCCCCCTTCAACAACTCCAACTCCTTAATACGATTTACCATGAAAATTCACGTTAAAGAAAGCATAAGCATTTCAGCTCCCCAAGAAAAAGTACAGGCCGTTATTACAGACTTTCACAGTTGGCAACACTGGTCCCCCTGGCTCCTTGCAGAACCTGATGCCAAAGTAGAGATCACTCCCGATGGATCACGCTACTCCTGGGAAGGCAATTTGGTTGGGGTGGGAACTATGCTGTTTGACACCATCAAAGAAAATCAAGTTACCATTGACTTGACCTTTTTAAAACCCTGGAAGTCTAAAGCTAAAGTAAGTTTCAATTTAAGTTCCAAAGCAGATGAAACCACTGTTGAATGGGTAATGGACAGTCAACTTCCTTTTTTCCTGTTTTGGATGAAAAAATCCATGCAAGCTTATATTGGTATGGATTATACCCGTGGACTAACAATGCTTAAGGACTACATAGAGCTTGGAGCAGTCCCTTTTTCAATTACTGTTGATGGATTTAAAGAGCGCAATAGCGCGTTTTTTATTGGAAAACATGGCCAGTGCACTATGGAAGAAGTTGGCCAAAGAGTTAGTGCTGATTTTCAGGCGCTAATGCCTTACCTCTACCAACATCATAAATCCCTACTGATCTATCTTGGGTTTACCATGTATAGCAAATGGGACGTAGTAAAAAATAACGTCATCTACACGGTAGGACACCCTGTGTCTACCCTTCCAGAGACGGTGGAAGAACAATTTATTACAGGCACCTTGCAAGGCGCTAAGGTACACAGTCTAACTTACACTGGCCCCTACCGTCATGTTGGTAATGCGTGGGCAGTGCAAATGACCTACCTACAAAACAAACGTTTTAAATCTCTGAAGCACATCCCCCCTACCGAGTTTTACCATAACAGCCCCGTGAACACTCCTGAAAATGACTTGATTACTCAAGTACAGTTTGCAGTAAAATAAGGTTTAGCCCTGCATGAGGCTTTCAATTTCTTCTGCTTCAATAGGGATGTTTTCCATAAGGTTTTTAGGAGTCCCTGATGCTTGTACCACCACATCATCTTCCAGGCGGATCCCAAATTCTTCTTCGGGGATATAGATTCCAGGTTCAACGGTAAACACCATATTGGGTTGGATTGGCTCTAGAATTAAACCGTAGTCATGTGTATCAAGCCCCATATGGTGGGAAGTTCCATGCATAAAGTACTTTTTATAGGCAGGGGTTTCGGGTGTTTGGTTTTGTACATCGGCCTTATCTAAAAGTCCTAAATCCAACAAGGCAGACGTCATTAGTTTTCCCACCTCAAGGTGAAATTCCTTCCAAAGAGTTCCTGGTACCAAAAGTGCTGTTGCCTTATTTTTAACGTCTAATACGGCCTGATAAACCGCTTTTTGTCGGGCTGTAAATCGGCCTGAAACAGGAATGGTACGCGTCATATCGCTGGAGTAATTTCCATATTCGGCAGCTATGTCCATGAGGAGCAAATCACCATCCTTACATTGGGTATTGTTTTCTACATAGTGTAAAATATTAGCGTTGTTTCCGCTAGCTATAATGGGTTGATAAGCAAAGCCTTTGGAACGATTGGCAATGAAGGTGTGCGCATACTCTGCTTCTACCTCATATTCCCACACTCCCGGTTGAACAAATTCTAAAATGCGCCTAAAGCCTTTTTCGGTAATAGTACAAGCCGTTTGAATTTGAGCAATCTCTTCTTCCGCCTTTATGGACCGCAATCGTTGTAAAATGGGATTACTTTTCCCCACGCCGTGGGCGGGGTAGTGCTTTTTAGCCCATGCAATAAAACGATCTTCACGAGTTTCGGTTTGCACGCTGGCACGGTAGTGTTCATTTTTGTTAAAATAGAAACAATCACACTGTGCGGCCAATTCAAAAAACACTTTTTCAAACTCGTGTACCCAATACACAGTTGTAATGCCTGTGAGCTTTTGCGCAGCTGCTTTTGAGAGCTTAGGCCCTTCCCAAACGGCAATATGAGGGTTGGTTTCGCGAACAAATAATACCTCGCGATGCTTGGGTTCTACAGCGTCAGGAAACAACAGCAAAATGGTTTCTTCCTGATCTACCCCACAGAGGTAAAACAAATCGCGGTGCTGTTGAAAAGGCAGTGTAGAATCGGCACTCACAGGATAGATATCGTTGGAGTTAAAAACAGCCAAACTGTTGGGGGCCATTTGTTTCATAAATGCCTTTCGATTATTGCTGTAAAACGAAGCAGAAAGCGGTTGATAGCGCATGGTGATAGTTTTAATTTCACTAAATTAGTTTTTTGTACTTATCCTAGATAAAGAATTTTAGATTATGTGGAAAAAAATTGGAATCTACCTATTGTTTAGCCTTAGTGTTGTTGCTCAAGAAAAGGCCGCAACAGCCAACCAAATTTTAGAGGCAGTCAATACACAAAAAGCCCTTAAAGAAGCCTCTTTAGTAAAAAACATTCCCTTTGAGGCCATTGGTCCAGCGGTAATGAGTGGCCGGGTGGTGGCCTTGGCAGTAAACCCCGAACAACCTACAGAATTCTATGTGGCCTATGCCTCGGGAGGAGTGTGGCACACTAAAGATAATGGGATTAGTTTTACACCCATCATGGACAACGCCCCTACACAAAACATTGGTGAAATCGCAGTGCATTGGCCCAGTGGCACCCTTTGGGTGGGTACTGGAGAAAACAACGCCTCGCGTTCATCCTATGCTGGTATGGGGCTACTAAAAACCATGGACAACGGAAAAACATGGACCCATCACGGTTTGGCAGGGAGTCATCATATTGGTAAAATTCTTATTCACCCCAACAACCCCAACCATTTGGTGGTAGGGGTTACTGGCGCTCTTTACACGCCAAATGCAGAACGCGGCGTTTACGTTACTACCGATGGTGGAGCCCACTGGAAGAAGACCCTCTACATTAACGACACCACAGGAATCATTGATATGACTACCGTTCCTGGTGACTTTACTACCCAATATGCTACCGCTTGGGAAAAAGATCGCAAGGCTTGGAATTTTAAGGGCAGTGGAACACATTCTGGCATCTATAAAAGTACCGACGCGGGCCAAAGTTGGACAAAAATTTCAACTCCTGAAAGTGGCTTTCCCACAGGGGAAGGGGTGGGGCGTATTGGAGTTGCTGCCTTTGATGCCAACACCATTTATGCCATTCACGACAGCCAGTTTAGACGCAAAAAAGAAGCGGAAGAAAAAACCAAAGGCCTCACCAAAGAGGATTTTAAACGTATGGACAAAGTGACCTTTTTGGCTTTGAGCAATAAGGACTTAAACAACTACCTGCGCCAAAACGGATTTCAGGAAAAGTACCGTGCTGAAAATGTTAAAAACTTAGTCCGTCAGGGGAAGGTGCAGCCCAAGCAATTAGCCACCTATCTTGAAGATGCCAATTCCATTCTTTTTAACACCCCTGTGGTAGGTGCCGAAGTATATAAAAGTACCGATGGTGGAAAAAGTTGGTCCAAAACCCATGAGGGCTTTTTAGACGGGCTCTATTTTAGCTATGGATATTACTTTGGTCACGTTCATGTGGCACCTTATGACGCCAATAAAATATACATCTATGGCGTGCCCATTTTAACTTCTGACGACGGTGGAAAAACCTTTACTCCCATCGGGAAAGGAAATGTACACTCCGATCACCACGCCCTGTGGATTAATCCCAAACAACCCGGCCATTTGATTAATGGAAACGACGGAGGAGTTAATATCACCTACAACGACGGCGATCATTGGATGAAAAATAACTCCACCAATGTAGGGCAGTTTTATGCCATCAATATAGATTATGAAACCCCCTACAATGTTTACGGCGGCCTGCAAGACAATGGCGTATGGAAAGGGGCACACAATGCCAAAGAAACTTCACGCTGGCATGCCTCTGGACAAAACCCGTGGAAATCCATCATGGGAGGTGACGGCATGCAAATTCAAATTGATCGAAGAGACGCCAATACCGTATATACTGGTTTTCAATTTGGAAATTACTACCGCCTAGACCTGTCCAAAGGAAAAAGCAAACGCATTCAACCCAAGCACGAACTAGGGGAAGCGCCCTACCGCTTCAATTGGCAAACACCCATTTTACTTTCTTCCCACAATCAAGACATCCTCTATTTTGGGAGTAATAAACTCCACCGCTCTCTCAATCAAGGTAACGACTGGGAGGCCCTTTCTCCCGACTTGACCAATGGCGGAAAAAAAGGTAATGTAGCCTATGGCACAATAACCACCATCAGCGAATCGGAATTGCAATTTGGCCTGCTTTACACAGGGAGTGACGACGGAAAAATTTATCGCAGTGACGATGGCGGGGCCAGCTGGAAGGACCTCAGCACAGCCCTCCCCGATCTTTGGGTCAGTCGTGTTACTGCCTCCAGCCACCACAAAGATCGTGTGTACGCTACCTTAAACGGCTACCGCAATGACGATTTTAAGGCCTATGTGTATGTGAGTAATGACCGCGGTGCTAACTGGACCCCTTTAGCCGCTAACCTGCCGGATAGCCCTGTAAACGTAATTAAGGAAGACGCAAAAAACGAAGCCCTTTTATACTTGGGAACAGATAATGGGGTATATACCAGCCTAGATGGTGGAAGTTCTTGGCATGCTTTTGACCACGGGCTAACTACTGCTGCAGTGCACGACCTAGTGCTGCAAAAAGAAGCAGGACACCTACTCGTAGGAACACATGGCCGCTCTATTTACAAGGCCAATATCACAGAATTACAACAGCTAACCTCTAAACTACGTGCCACAGCACTGCATGCTTTTCCCACAGCTAAAATTCGGCATTCCTCCTACTGGGGACGACAGCGCAACAGTTGGTCGGAAGCACGAACCCCCAACACCACAATAACGGTGTATGCCAAAGATGGCGGTGACTACCAATGGGAAATACACAACGCCAATAAAAAAGTACTGCATCAGGGGAAGGGCAATTTTAGTGCAGGCTTAAATTATATTTCCTATGACCTCAGCATATCCCCTCAGGGGCTAAAGGCATGGAAAAATAAAAAGCAAGCACCCAAAACCGCCGACAACGGAAAAGTATACCTCCCGAAAGGAAAATACACCCTAGTGCTTTCCCAAAACGGTAAAGAAACTCAAACAGGCCTAACCATCAACTAGTTTGTGTTGAAGTTTTAAGGAGAAAAGTGTAGCTTTAACAGTCAAAGGTTCAACAAAATAAAAAAGTGTGTTGTACGGTTTGTCTGGTGGGCTTTATGCCCTAATTTTGTAGTACCTATTGAATGAACAACATGTTATCATCATCCATTGCAAGAAAAGTAGCCATGGCCCTCTCGGGGCTGTTCTTAGTGGTGTTTCTAACGCAGCACTTTGTTATCAACATGACCTCAGTAATTAGTCCGGCTACCTTTAATAGTTTCTCCCATTTTATGGGGAATAATGCGGTAGTGCAATTTCTCCTCCAACCGATTTTAATTTTTGGAGTGGTTTTCCATTTTGTTATGGGCTTTGTACTCGAACTGCAAAACCGCAAGGCGCGCAACGCCAAATACACCAATTACAAAGGAAGCGCTAACGCCAACTGGATGTCGCGAAACATGATTTTATCAGGTATAGTAGTACTATCTTTTCTCGGGTTACACTTCTACGATTTTTGGGTGCCTGAAATGAACTACAAATATGTAGAAGTACTTCCCTTAGATCCCGACCGCTACTATGAAGAATTGATTCATAAATTTGAAAGCCCCGTTCGTGTAGGGATTTACGCCCTGTCATTTGTGTTTCTTGCCCTTCACCTTTTACATGGTTTTAGTTCCTCCTTCCAATCGGTAGGATTCAACAACAAATACTCCAAAGGACTACAAGTTTTCACCAAAGCTTTTGCCCTATTAATCCCCCTAGGCTTTGTATTTATTGCCCTTTACCATCATTTAAACGCATTTTAAGCATGGGAAAATTAGACGCCAAAATACCACAAGGTCCTCTTTCAGAAAAATGGACCAATCACAAGAGTAACATCAACCTGGTAAGTCCTGCCAACAAACGCCTGATTGATGTCATCGTGGTCGGTACGGGACTTGCTGGTGCTTCTGCTTCGGCCACCCTTGCTGAATTGGGATATAACGTAAAAACTTTTTGCTTTCAAGACTCCCCCCGCCGTGCGCACTCCATTGCCGCCCAAGGAGGGATTAATGCCGCAAAAAACTACCAAGGGGATGGAGACTCCACCTATCGCTTGTTTTACGACACCATTAAAGGAGGGGACTACCGCTCGCGCGAAGCTAACGTGTACCGCCTTGCAGAGGTTTCTGCGAACATCATCGATCAATGCGTGGCACAAGGTGTTCCCTTTGCGCGTGACTATGGCGGACTGCTTGATAACCGTTCCTTTGGAGGGGTGTTGGTGTCTCGAACCTTTTATGCCAAAGGACAAACCGGACAACAGTTATTATTGGGCGCCTATTCTGCCATGAACCGTCAAATTGGGCGAGGAAAAATTAAAATGTACAACCGCCACGAAATGATGGATTTAGTAGTGGTGGATGGAAAAGCCCGAGGAATTATTGCCCGCAATCTTGTTACTGGAAAATTGGAGCGCCACGGCGCACACGCTGTAGTCATTGCCTCTGGAGGCTATGGAAATGTATTTTTCCTTTCTACAAATGCCATGGGAAGCAATGTGTCTGCCGCATGGAAAATTCACAAACGCGGGGCGCATTTTGCCAATCCGTGTTTTACGCAAATTCACCCTACTTGTATCCCTGTTTCTGGAGACCACCAATCCAAACTGACCTTGATGTCAGAATCCCTACGAAATGATGGGCGGATTTGGGTACCTAAAAAATTAGAAGATGCTAAAGCCATCCGTGAAGGGAAATTAAAACCTACCGAGTTGGCTGAAGAAGATCGTGACTACTACCTCGAACGCCGTTATCCTGCCTTTGGAAACTTAGTACCCCGTGATGTAGCTTCTCGTGCTGCCAAAGAACGTTGTGATGCTGGTTTTGGTGTAAACAAAACAGGAGAAGCTGTCTATTTAGACTTTGCGGCAGCCATTGAACGCTACGGAAAAGAACAGGCCCACGTAAAAGGCTTGGATGAAAACGATGCCGCAACGGTAAAAAAATTAGGACAAGAAGTTATCCGTGCCAAATACGGAAACCTTTTCCAGATGTATGAAAAAATTGTAGATCAAAACCCCTACGAAACCCCTATGATGATTTACCCTGCGGTACACTACACCATGGGTGGTGTTTGGGTGGACTATAATTTAATGACCAGTATTCCCGGATGTTACGCCATTGGAGAAGCCAACTTCTCCGATCATGGCGCCAACCGCCTTGGCGCTTCGGCCCTAATGCAAGGGCTCGCTGATGGCTATTTTGTACTCCCCTACACCATTGGAGATTATTTGTCCAACGACATCCGTACAGGGACTATTGCTACAGACTCCCCCGAATTTGAAGCCGCAGAAAAAGCAGTAGCCGATCAACTAAACGCTTTTGTGAATACCAAAGGGAAAAATTCTGTGGATTATTACCATAAGAAATTAGGTAAAATCATGTGGAATAAATGCGGCATGTCCCGTAATGCCAAGGGACTAAAAGAGGCGATAAAAGAAATTAAGGAATTGCGTGAAGACTTCTATAAATACGTAAATGTGCCTGGAAGTACAACGGAATTCAATGAGCAATTGGCCAAAGCCGGTCGTGTTGCTGATTTCCTAGAACTGGGCGAATTGTTTGCCAAAGATGCTCTAGAACGCACCGAATCCTGTGGGGGGCATTTCCGTGAGGAAAGCCAAACTCCAGAGGGTGAGGCCCTGCGTGATGATAAAAAATTCACCTTTGTTTCTGCCTGGGAATACCAGGGCGAACCTGCAAAAGCAAAATTGCACAAGGAGGATTTGAAGTATGAAGAAATTGAAGTAAAAACCCGCTCCTACAAATAGACAAGCGATGAAATTAACACTCAAAGTTTGGCGACAGGCCAATGCAACAGCTTCCGGAAAAATGGTAACCTATCCCATCGATGAGGTATCTCCCGATATGTCTTTCCTTGAAATGATGGACGTACTCAATGAGCAACTCATTCAAAAAGGAGAAGATCCTGTGGCTTTTGACCACGACTGCCGTGAAGGAATCTGTGGTATGTGTTCGATGTTTATTAATGGAGAAGCCCACGGACCCGACCGTTTGGTAACCACCTGCCAGTTGCATATGCGTAAGTTTAAGGATGGGGACACCATTACCATTGAACCTTTCCGTGCCAAAGCCTTCCCCGTGATTAAAGACTTAGCGGTGGACCGTTCTGCTTTTGATCGGATTCAACAAGCAGGAGGCTTTGTAAGCATAAATACCTCTGGAAACACCCAAGATGCCAACGCCATTCCTATAGACAAACACGATGCCGACAAGGCTTTTGATGCCGCCACCTGTATTGGTTGTGGCGCCTGTGTAGCCACCTGTAAAAATGCTTCGGCCATGCTGTTTGTATCTGCCAAGGTGTCTCAATATGCCCTACTTCCTCAAGGAAAAGTGGAGGCCACCGACCGCGTAATGAACATGGTAACGCAAATGGATGAAGAAGGCTTTGGAAACTGTACCAATACTGGGGCCTGCGAGGTAGAATGTCCTAAAGGAATTTCTTTGGAAAACATCGCTCGTATGAATCGGGAATACCTAACTGCCAGTGTTAAAGGGTAATACTTTGATTTAGGCAACAGTTGCTGTTGCATTTTCTTCTTTACCATAATTTTTCTAACTTTAGTGAATAGCCCCAAGCTGTACTTCACCATAACTACCTACGATTTTCTTTCCCACTGGTTTTTCGTTTTTTGGGGTGTTTTTAATCTTAAAAAAGTATAGGATGGAAAGCGAGCCAGAATTTAAAAGAGGGGAAAGAGGGTATTTAAAAAGATTTGTTTATCCATTCAATAAAACTTCTTATGAGGGGCATTCCCCAACATATTTTATCAATGTATTCTAAAACCCCAAAACCATGAAAAACTTAGTATTACTCTTTCTTTAAGCGGTACTCGAAAGTGCTGCCCCTGTTACCCAAGACAAAGCAGATGATTTAAAAAAACTATTTGCACTTATTCAAGTAGACAAAATGATGAATAGCACATTGGATAATATGTTACCCATGCTAAAACAGCAAGCAAAAAACCAATTTTTGGGAGAAAACGACAATGAAAAATTTGACGCCTTTGTGGAAGTCGTATCCGAAGAAGCAAAATTGATGAGCAAAAAATTATTGAAAGAAGAAATGCTCCCGCTTTATGACAAGCATTTTACACATCAGGAAATTAAAGACCTTATTTGGTTTTACGAATCTCCCACAGGGAAAAAATCCTTGAAAAAAGCCCCGAACTTACCCAAGAAATTATGGGTAAGATGATGTCAAAACACCTCCCAGAATTTCAAAATAAAATTGTTAAATATTTAGAATCCGTTGCCACAGATTCAAACTAAATAAGCCCCGAAGTTGTTCAAATGCACATCCCCTATAGAAAACGATCGCTACACCTGAGCTTCATTTTTGGAATGTTTTGGTTGCTTTTGTTTGTTTCTTCTTATTTCACAAAAGATGGCCCACAATGGATGGATTATAGATGGTTATTTATTTCGCTACTATCATTAGGCTTATTTTATTACCAAAATAAATACCCCTACGTTAAAATAGAAAAGGATGCCCTTCAAATAGGTGGGGGCTTCGGAAAAACAGTTCGTATAGATGAACTGCTAAGCATCAAAAAATTTGCTGGCGATTATATTCTAAAAACAGCAACAAAAGAGGCGGTCATTAACCCCCAAGCGCTGGATAGACAGCAACTGCAACTCTTGGATGCTGCTTTAAAGAAATTAGATGTGCTTTGGGTGGCCTAAACTGGAAATAAAAACCACCCCGAAGGGTGGTGAAGTGGTTTATTGTTGTCCAATGGGTGGTGGTCCTGGAGGTACCAAACCTTGGTATTGGTAATCCCCCTTGCGTTCCTTAAATTCTTGCTTTACTTCTTGTACCAATTTGGGGTTGGTAAACATATCCAGCATGGTCATGCTTAACGCCTTGGCGGCATACACCAAACCCTTGTGCCCAATAGACATTCCGCCACAAGCTACAACCGCCCAAGAGTGCCAGGGCGTACCTTTGGGTGCAGTGGTAACTCCAAAGCGTACGGTGGGTACTATATAACTTACATCCCCAACATCAGTGGAACCTCCTCCAGGATGCTCAAGTGTTTCCCGTAGGGGTTTAATTTTTCCATCAATACCAATTTGAGGTTTGCCCGTGGCCGCTTGAATTTTATGGGCAAAAGCCGTTTCCTCAGCAGTATAGGTAATATCCCCCAACATCTCAAGGTTTTTTTGGGCAGCCTTTCCTCCTGCGCGATTGGGCAGGATTTCATGAATCCCTGAAACCAAAGAAATTTTATGATCTACATTGGCTAAAATAGCAGCCCCTTGCGCCATGTCCTGTACACGTTGGTACACTGGGTCGAGGGTTTCGCGTTTGGAATCGCGTACACGTACCCACAAACGGGAATAGTCAGGAACCACATTTACCACCTGCCCACCATCTTGAATATGGTAGTGAATGCGCACGGTAGGCTGAATGTGTTCGCGGTAGGAGTTAATACCGTGGGTGTACAGCTCTAAAGCATCGGAAGCACTGCGACCGTTCCATGGATCGGCAGAAGCATGTGCTGTAGCCCCATAAAACTCCACAATAAAATCCACTAATGCCAAAGAGCTTTGCACATCGGCTTGAGTATTGTCGGCAGGATGCCAATCCAGGCACACGTCTAAATCGTCGAACAAACCTTCACGAGCCATCCACAATTTCCCAAAAAACTTTTCCTCGGCAGGAGTGCCAAAAAACTTTACGGTGCCTTTAATTTTTCCTTCAGCAATAAGGTTTTTAATTGCCACAGCTGCCCCTAAGCTGGCCGTACCAAAAAGGTTGTGTCCACAGCCATGGCCTGCCGCTCCCGCTTCTAGAGGAGTTTTTTCGGGCACCGCCTTTTGAGAAATTCCAGGAAGGGCGTCAAACTCACCCAGTATTCCAATTACAGGACTTCCAGAACCATATGTAGCTACAAAGGCTGTGGGAGTTTCTGCCACCCCTTGGGTGACTTCAAAACCGTTAGCCCGAGCATAATCCATTAGGGCTTGTGAAGAAACTGATTCCTGAAACGCCACTTCCGCAGCGGCCCAAATGGTATCACTAATGTCAATTAATTGTTCTTTTTGCTGTTCAATGTCGGCAACTACAGCCTTTTTTAGCTTGGGCATTTTTTGCGCTAGCAGTCCTGAACCGCAAAGCAATGCCACCAATACAATACTTCTTTTCATTATTTTAAATTTATTACTGCTCTTGCTTCTTTAAGGGTTTTCCCTTGCTATACCATAGGGCTGCCAGCAGAAAACTGAGCCCTCCACCCAAAAGGTAAGGCGTGTCTATAAAGCTGAGTTTGCTATACATAATGTACACTACCACAAAACACAACACTCCTAAAAGGACAAGGAAAATGGGGCCTATTAGCGCAAGCTTGTTTTTCATTTTTACAAGATATAAAAAGGAAAATAAACTGTACTTTTAAGCATGATCCGTTTGTATTGCATCGGTTGTGGCGTACTGCTTATAGCCATTGGGGCCAATTGGATGGTAGGGAAACTGAGTGTCAAAAGCTGGTATAACTTCTTTGAGTTGATGGGCAATGGACAGTTACAGCAACTGCGCCCAGTGGATTACCTTTGGTTGTTTTTCCTCTATCCGTTGTGTTTGGGCCTAGGTGCACAACTCGGAAAATTTTGCTATCAAAAACTAATACCTTTTTTATGACTAGTAGCGTCGTTTACCAAGGCAATTTACGTACCCAATGCCTGCATTTGGCATCGGGCAACACCATTATTACAGATGCCCCTGTGGACAACCAAGGAAAGGGTGAAGCCTTTTCTCCTACCGATACCGTAGCCACAGCCCTAGCCTCGTGTATGCTTACAATTATGGGAATTAAAGCCCGCGATTTGAGCGTAGCCTTAGAGGGAACCAAAGCAGAAGTTACCAAAACCATGGGCACACAACCACGGCGTATTGTAGGAATCAAAGTGCGAATACTGTTCCCACACGCCCTAGATACCAAAACCCAACAACTGTTGGAACGGGCAGGCAATACTTGTCCAGTGCATTATTCCCTGCATCCCGATATAGAAAAAGACATTGAATTTATTTGGCCCTAGCGAGGCACATTGTTTTTAGGCTTCCACACATAGGCGATAATTACGCCAATAAGCCCTAACAAAAAGCCCAGTAAAAAGCCCCAAGAACGAGGGTGCCCCTTACGTTCCATAATGTAGGCTGCCCAAGCTCCAGTGGCCACACCTACGGCAAGGCTAAAGAAAAAGTAACTCGAACTCATGCTTTTGGTTTTAACGCGCGATAAGCACGTGTAAAGATAACAAAAAGCAACACCCCAAGAGGGCCTAACATAAAGGTACATATGAGCGGAAACACCACAACAAGGTGAGGAATCCCCTGCTTTTGACTCCATAGTAACAGGGTACACCCGACCCAAAAATCAAAGGCCAAATAGTGAATCCATCCAGCAGCTACCGAAGCGGGAGTAGCATTTTTAAACAGTTGGATTACTCCTTCTAAAGAGGTGAAATCAGCCTCCTCCAAACCTCCTGAGGAAAACAAAAAATACCCATAAAAAAGAGCTAAAACAGCAGGAACCCATGGGTAAGCCATAACCGCCTGTGTGAATTTCTTTTTGGGGAAAAACAACAGTAGCACCCAAAAAAATAAGATTCCCGTATTGCAAATAGTAAAAAGTGTTGTTGTCATTTGATAAATAAATTGTTTTTATCCCCAATAATATAGTACTTTAAAACCACTTAACTCAGAGGATGCTATTGTTTAAGGATATACATGGAAATAGAATTGATGCCCTAGAACACACCCTAAAAATCCTTAGAGACAATCCCTATGTAGAGCTTCATATTGGTACCGATTCCCAAAATGTGGGAAAAAAAACCATTTATTGTACCGTGATTGCCTATCGGTTTGGTAGTAGAGGGGTGCATTATGTATTAAATAAATCTTCACATCCAATTATTAGGGATATGTGGAGCCGCTTGTGGAAAGAAGCCGAACTGAGTATAGAAGTTGCCGAATGGTTGTCCGAACAGATTCCTTTAAAAATTGAAATCGATATGGACTATAACGGCGATGAAAGTTTTCAATCCCATAAATTGGTGAGTGCCACAAAAGGGTGGGCCAATTCGTTAGGCTATAAGGTAAATATTAAACCAAACCGACAAATTGCTACACGGGCAGCCGACCACCACTGCAAATAACTAGGGAGTGCGGAAAATTTGTGTACCAAAAACAATGCTGTCTTTCGAAAAGGTAATCCCCACGCCCAATTCAGCAAAATCCCCAATCATATTGCGATAGTGTCCAGGGGAATTTCGCCAACCTTCCACCATGCATTCTGCGAGCGCTTCGGAAGTTCTTGTATCCCCACAACCACTTACGTTTTCGTGCCAAGGAATATTAGCAATGTTTTCAGCAATGGCACTCCAAGTCACTCCCATTTGATCGGCGCGATCACTAGGGGATGTACCTTCATGATCGGTATGGGAGAAAAATTGATGCGTTACCATATTGTCACTATGATATTGAGCCACTTCATCGGCTGCTTTGGAAGCCGACAAGGGTGGTAAGCCTTGATCACGACGAATAGCATTGGTTTTTTCCAACACTAATACAGCAATTTCATTCGTCAAATCACTTCCTTCAGGAGGTGCTTGTTCTTCTTTACTACAGCCATAAATTAACTGCGTTATAAATGTAAATACAAGGAGTAAACGGAGGTTTAAAATCGTCATAAATTTTGATACATTTGATGGTACACTGGATTTCCTATGAAAATATCAAATTTACGATTTGTTATTATAGCACCAACTGCCGAAGTGCTAAAATGGCAAAAAGCCTTTGCAGCAGTGGCGCCTAAAGTGCACTTGGAAGAAGGTCCCAAGGTGCGTCAGCCAGAAACAGTGGATGTGCTTTTATTATGGAATCACCCCCCGGGGAGCTTAAAACCCTTCAGCAACGCCAAGTTGTTATATTCCCTTGGTGCAGGTGTAGATCACTTAATGCAAGACCCAGAACTTCCTAAAGGCATCCCCATTTGCAGAATAGTAGATCCTTTGCTTTCATTTTCCATGAGCAACTACATTCTTTTTGCGATATTACACTTTCACAGGCGTTGGAAAAAATATGTGCACGACAAAGAAAATTGCATTTGGGACCACGACAGTTTTCCCGAACGCAAGATAAAAATTGGTATTCTTGGGTTAGGTACTTTAGGCCAGGATGCTGCCAAAAAACTTCAGTTTATGGGCTTTGATGTGGTGGGGTATAGCCCCTCTAAAAAAGTACTCCCCGGCATGACAACCTATGCCGAAGGGGAAATGAACAATTTCCTTTCAACCATAAATGTACTTGTTTGTACGGTGCCATACACCCCAGCCACTCGTGGTTTATTAGCACTCCCCGTATTTGAACAACTGCAACACCCCGCCTGTTTAATAAATGTGGCACGAGGGAAAGTACAGGTCGAAGCAGATATTTTGAAAGCCCTGGATAAGGGACTGCTTGAAGAAGCTTTTTTAGATGTTTTTGAAACCGAACCCTTACCTAAAGACAGTTTGCTTTGGAGCCATCCCAAGGTGGAAATCACACCCCATATTGCCAGTGTTACCAACCCACAGGCTGGAGCCACCCAAATGCTAGAAAACGTTGAACGCCTTTTACGTCAAACCCCTTTGGAGCATTTGGTAAATAGTACTAAGGGGTATTAGGCTTCCTGTAAGGCTTTGGCCAAAACTTCGGGGCCATAGCGCACGACATCGGTAGCAGGAATCCCTGTAGTTTTGGTGACTGCTGCACAAACATCGGCGGCGGCGGTAGCAGAAAGTTTAGATGTATTTAACGCTATGCCTACCACTTTGGGCTGACCATAGGTGCCACATACCGATGCCAGTGCCTCATTTAGGGCAATAAAAGCGGTGAGATCCGGGATACGGATTTCTGTAGGATGCCGCAGGTGGTCCATTTCCGCCCGATGACAAAGAATTAAATGGGTGGGGCAAGAGCCCCGAAGTAAAGGCAATGTTGCCGTACTCCCCGGATGCAACAACGATCCCTGCCCCTCAACAAAAATCCACTCCTTGTCTTGTTGTTCTAAAACAGCTTGTTCTACTGCCCCACAGGCGTGATCCACCTTAAAGGCGTCTAAGGGAATCCCAGCACCTGTTATTGTGATGCCAATTTGCCCAGTGGCCACAAAGCCTGAATTGATGTTATTTTCTTTGGTCCAAGCATAGAGTTCTAGTGCTGCAGTCATTTTACCTGCGGCCATGTCAGTCCCTACAAAAAGGATTCTTTTGTTAGGCAATCCCATACATTGGGCTGTAGCAATTTTAGGCTCAAATTGGGGAACGCGAACATCCCAAATCCATTGTTTTTCAGGATCTATTAAATGTTGTTTAAAACGGTCGTGCAATAGATCGTGTAATCCGTTGACTATAGACATTCCTGATTTTAGAGCTTCTTCTATGATGGAGTACCAGTCTGTTGGAATTTTTCCTCCCGATGGGGCGATTCCTAAAATTAATACTTCCGCTCCTAGGGCAGCGGCGGCCTGTAAATCTTTTACTACCGGAGTTGTTGATGGAATTTCCAGTAGAGCATTCACCGTAGTACCGCTATGATTACTGTCGATTACTCCTACTATAGGGTTTTTCAGGTAGCGCAATACTCCAAAGCCCATCTTACCATAATCACTAAACAAATGTCCTTCCATGTAGAGGGCTACTTTTTGAGTTTCGTTAAGCATAATTAGTTAATTTTTTAATACTGCCCCATGGCCTATAGCATCTGAAGGCATGGTAATTCCGTCCTCCATGTGTAATCCTTCTGCAGGGTCAGGAGCCAAATTATAATGAGAATCTAAATCAATATGGTCAATTACCCCAGAGAGGGCAGCACTAGCCGCTATGGCTACAGAGCTTTCACTCATGCACCCAATCATGGTTTTAAGCCCAAAGGCTTTGGCTGTTGCAATAATTTCTAGAGCCCCACTAATGCCTCCACACTTCATCAGTTTCATGTTAACGCCGTGAACTGCGTGCGCCCACTGTGGTATATTTTTTGCAGTTCTACAGGACTCATCCACATAAATAGGCAGTACCGTTTTGGCAAAAAGCTCGGGAAGATGCTCCTCATCTCCTTCTTTTAGGGGTTGTTCCACATAATCTACTTGGCGTTGAGCCAACCAGGGAATCATTTCTAAAGCTTCTGCTAAAGTCCACCCACCGTTGGCATCTACACGTAATTGCACATTATAGTTTTGGGTGCTTTTTACCACCTGCTCAAACATGGCACGATCGGCCGCTAAACCTTCGGGACTGCCCAGTTTTATTTTTAGTGACTTTACGCCTGTCCCATCAAGTAACAAAGGAACACGAGTGGCTACTACCTCTGGTGGATTAATCCCTATGGTTACCGAGGTAGGTGTGGTAGGCTTGGGATAACCCAACAATTGGTAGAGTGGCATTTGGGCTTTTTTAGCTTTCCAATCCCAAAGGGCAATATCTAAGGCCGCGTAGGCACAGGGAGCAATGTTCATTTCTTGTGCACGCTGATAAATTTCATAGTGATGAAGAGCCTCAATATCGGTTGCTATAAGCCGCTGCAACTCTTCGATTACGGCCTCTGGAGTTGCTGCGCCTTCGTTCCCTCCGGGGGCGCCCTCCCCCCATCCAGTGATTCCGTCTTGAGTTACAGAAACAAATACATTGTAAGAATCCCCACGAACCCCTCGGCTAATGGCAAGAGGGAATCGCTTTTTTAGTAAAATTTTATGCAGCTGTAATTCCATCAGTAATGTACAATTGATTTGTTGGTGTCTTGGTATTTCATGGTATATTAGCCTCTAAGTAAAGCAATTTAGGACATATTTTTTAATGAAACATTTTATTTTTTGTTGCCTGTTTAGTGCCTCCATTTGGGCGCAACAAACCGAAGTGCCGCTCAATGAAGTAGTGGTGGAAGAGAGTAGTAAAAAAGAAGTAATTAAGGACGAGAAAGTCAAAAGTGCCAATCAAGACATTGTAGATGCCATATACAATAGGGTGTCTGGCGCACGGATTACTTCGGATTACACCGGGAAGAAAAATATCGCCTTACGAGGACGCCAGTCCTTTTCTACTCAATCTGATACTGTGCTGTGGGATATTGATGGTTTAATTTTTACTTCGCCCCCGCCTTTTGATATTAGTCAAATACAATACCTAGAAGTGCTGAAAGATTTATCGGCCACCAACAAGTATGGATCCCAAGGGGGAGCCGGTGTGGTGGTAATTAAAACAGTGGTTAGTGACGGTGCACGCAACAGCAGTCGAAATTTATGGAACCAGCCCCCTCCTTTAACAAAAGCAGAACGCGATTCTATTAAACAAGCTAAAAAAAGGGCTCGCAAAGAAAAACGAAGAAAAAAGTCTTAGAACTTACTCCGCAATTTTCGCAAGGTGGGTGAGCTACTTCCCCAAAGGACAAAGCCACTCATCACGGTGAAAAGACCAAAAAGGGAAAAAGCCCGTAAGAGCAGATTGTTAAAATCGTCGCGTCCTTGGTAGTCCATGGTGTGCCCCATCCATAAAAAATCAAACCAGCGCCAGCTACGATGGCGTACCCGCTGAAACTGTCCGCTTCTAGCTGCAACATACGCTTTAATATTTTCGGGGTGATCGTAGCTGATTACATAGGCCGGGAGTGGGCGTCCACGGTATTCGTGATGGGCATCTACACTTGTAATTTTAGTAACCCCAGTGGGCTGAAGACTCGGAATCACATGGGCAGCCGCTACCGAAAGGGCCTGTTGTTGACTTATCTCAGCAAGCGGGGTTCCCGTTTGGGCGTGGTACAAACTGGCATTGTTTACCCAATAATACGGTTCCTCACCTATGGCGACTAAATCTAAGGTGTGTACGGCAGTATCTAAGCTTTGTAAGCCCTTCAGTTGCGTAAATTCTTTTGGTGCTTTTTCCAATTGTAAATACTGATCGCCATGGATTTCATCAATATCGGTCCAACTAAAATACAAGCCCGAAACAGTCCATGCTAAAAACTGTATCCCAATACTTAGCCCTAGGTATCTATGGGTTTTCCGGAGTAATCTTTTGGTCTTGTACATAATTATAAGAATTTTATTTTTTACTATTCATGCCTTGGTTTTAAGTCACTTATTTACAATAAGTGACACTTTTTTGTTTTGAGACACTAAAAATGACATTCCTATCCCCAGGCCGTTACTTAAAACATCTTTTAAGGAAGCGGAGCGGTAATCCGTAAAATATCCTTGACAAAATTCCATCAGTATCCCAAAGGAAAACGCCACAACTATCGCAAGGCCATGTGCGTGCTTCCATTGCCATTCACGACGAAATGAAAACACCAGTAATAGGTAAAGGACCGCATAAAAAAAGGTGTGCGCAAACACATCAAAATTGGGGAACAGCAGTTGGCCTACCCGAGCCGAAGCTCGAAATAAACTCAAGTAAGTAAGGATCCCCATCCAAAGGATACTCATAAAAGTAAATGTGCGGTTTTTCATAATCGTCACTACTAAATCAACTGTAGCCGCAAGGATATTTGCCAAACAAATTGGTTAGATACCAATAAGGTATTGAAATTTAAGGAAAAACTGGGAGCGTGTAAAACGAAAAAGTTCTGGGGTAAAGTCGTCGTCTATCTCTAGCGTGTTTTGGTTTCCGCCCAGGTAAAAAATTGTGGCCGGGTTGGGATTCCACTGGATGAGGGGTTGAATGTAAAAGCGATCACTAAACGTATTGTGCTCAGAGATAATTCTAAAGTTTAAATAATTAGAAAACTGGTACTGTAGGTTCAAACGTACGATTTGCCCTTCAAAATAATTGGTGCTATTGTCTAACCGCTGCAGGCGGGAGTAACGCAGGGAGGGGGTAATGGTAAAGCTGTCATTCCACTGTATGTTGGAACGAAAGAAAACTGTAAACAAGCGGCCCACATCTGGGGTAGCTTCATTGTAGGCGAGGTCTTTCCCCGACTTGATATTTAAGTTAAAATTAAATTGTTCCGAAGGAGCACCACTTACATCAAATTCTGCAGTGCCAAGCTTTTCGTATTGGGTGCCTAAAAATTCTTTAAACCAATCAAAATCGTAAATAAAGGCCAACTCTGTATTGCCTAAAACACGGGCTTGAAAAAACAAATCTGTGGATAGGGCTTCCCAACGACGTTGGTACGTGTCAACCAAATCGCCTTTAAAGCCAAAACCAAAGGACTGCACATATTTTTTATTGATAATATTTTGATACTCGTGATAGAAGGTACCGTGCTTGCGGTTGTTTTTTACAATAAAACCAAGGTCGGCCTGATACTTGGGGGAAATTTGCCGATAGAACAGATAACTTTTCCAATGTTCTGTATTGCGGTACAATTGTGCGTAATAGGCATGACCTTTGTAGGATTCCCCGTCGAGACGAATTGTGTTTCCAAAACGAGTAGCATCGGAGGTAAACCAATCTGCTTCGGGTTCTTCATTATAGCTTTGAAATATTTCAAAGGTAAAGCGCCAGTTATTACCTATAAGAAATACCCCGTCTATCCCAAATAAATTTCCATATCCGCCCTCCTTAAAAAAGCGATTGGTGGTAACCATCCCCAAACGGCTGTTTTTTGACAGTACCCTTTGGTGACGCAGTACATTGACATAGCTAGTACCTCCCTGTGCGATATACGATTGATCTTCACCAGCAATAAGATACGGGGATTGTTGGTCCACACTCATCATTTGATAGGTGCGTGACTGGCGGCCTTGACTTAATAATTTGGAGGCCATAATTGGGGAGTTAATCGCTCGGGAATAAAAAGCTTCGGAAGTAAACTGAACAAGATCGGTCCCACGATTAAAAAAGGGACGCCGTTCGGGATACTGCAAAGAAAAGGAGGAATTGACATCTATTTGCGTAACGTCGGCTTCCACTTGTGAAAAATCGGGGTTTACGGTGAGTTCAAGTGTGGTATTTTTACTTAAATCGAGGTTTACTCCAATTCCAACTGCAGCGGTTGGTTTGTCGTAGTCAATGGTTCCCGAGGTATTTGAGCGGTCCCCTAGTAGGGCACCACTTAAATAAGGAAGCAACTCCTTACGCTTTTCAATAATGATGTCTTTAAAGGAAATAATATCGGTCACCTGACAGACGATACAGGGATTGTCACGATCCCGCTCTTGACTGCTCAATTCTATCAGGTTACCATTGTCGTAATAGCGACGGGCAAGGTTAAAATGCCAGGTTTGATTGGTTCCGTTGGGAAAAGGAATTTCTGCAAAAGGAATCACTAGTTCTACCTCGTAGCCCGTATCGGTAAGTTGTCCCTTAGAAATAAAGTTGGCGTTAAAGGTAGAGTCGTAACGGCCCTCATCATCGGTAGCATTTACGGCACGGACATCAAATTGACTTCCAAAGGGATTAAGGACAAAAATGTAGTTGTTTCGTCCATCAGCATAGGGGTCAAAACGCAACACCACATGATCGTCAGAAATAATTTTAAAATCATCACGTGCCCGAACAGAGGCACGAATGTTTTTAGGAGGATTAAACACCCGAAACCCAACATAAATATGCGTTTTGCTGTAGGCCATTAGCGCGTAAGACTCGGTTTTTGTTGGAACGTTATAGGCAGGGCTAATTTCAATATCTATGGGGACTTTAACGGCCTGTTCCCACACCGCTTCATCCAAACGGCCATCGACCATCACGTCTGAGTCAGAAACAACAAGAGGGGTATAACGTTCTTGCCCAAAAACACTGCTAAAAGCAAAAAGCAGGGGCATTAAAATAGAAATGAAATTCTTAATCGCTTATAAAATTTAGAAAGTAAAAATAGCATAATTTTTAGTGGTGCCACAGTTTGCGTTTAAAAGCGGTAATCGTCAAAGAAAAGCTACCTTTGTGCTGAAAAAGGAAAATAGTTATGGCAGCAGCAGCCTACGAGGATGTTATTGATTTACACGGAATTCGCCACAAACAGGCCCTAGAGCTGGTTCAGGATGCTTTAGATTGGCACAAGGACCAGGGCTCCTTTTCTTTAACCATAATTACAGGCAACTCTTCGGTACTGCAACAACGTATTTTTAAGGAGATTTTAGAATTTACCGATTTTAAATACTACATACCGGCATGGAATATGGGACAAATTATTGTTTCGTATATGAAACTATAGCCATTAAATACTATTTACTTCTAAAGCACTCATAAACAATAGTTTGTATATACTATTAAATTTGACTAAGTTCTACTAAGTTCCTATATTTGTGTCATTCACATGTCATTTGAGCATTACTTTTGTGTCATTTTAAAGATTCGTGTCATTTGAGAGCAAGAAGAGTTAAAATTAGAGAAATAGAAAACAAAAATGGAACTATATCAATTGTTCTCGATTGTCATATGGGTTATTATGTTGATGTAGATGGCAAAAAGAAACAGAATAGAAAGAGGAGATTTTTAGACTTTAAGCTAATTAAGGATGCGAGAAAACCACTTGATAAACAGCACAATAAAGATTGTTTAGATAAAGCAAGAATTATTGCTAATAAATGGGAAAACAGTATTATTAGTGAACAATACAACTTAGAGGACACTGAGAAGAGCAACTCCTCTGTATTAGCTTATATAACAAAAGAAATAGAAAGGAAAAGAGATAAAAGTACGAGGCAGGCTTACAACACCATGAAATCTCATTTCAGTAAGCACTTCCCAAACTCAATAACATTCAAACAGCTTAACAAACGAGAACAAGCCAAAGCCTTTTATGACTACTTAACAACCAAAGCATTAAAGATAAATGGAGATAAGCTCAGCACAACCTCAGTAAACAAATACTTCAAAAGCTTAAGACTTGTTTTAAAGGAGGCTTTATTAGAGGGATATATAGAGGACCTAAAGTTTGATCTTAAATTACTTCCTGAACCAAAGCCTGAGGTAGTTTACCTTACATTAGAAGAGTATAGAATACTTGAAAATACGGAGGAGAGGAATATTACAATGAAGAATGCTTTCTTGTTTGCCTGTTTAACAGCACTCAGAATAGGAGACCTGCATAAACTAACTTGGGGAGACATAATAGAGGATAATCATAAGATATACTACAATATCCTTATGGACAAAAAGCCTAATGGTAAAGAAAGACGAATTAGTAATTATTTTGACATCTATGCCAAAAAGTATCTTGGAAAAAGACAGGGTGATGCTGACAAAGTGTTTCCCGAACTCCCAAAGGATGCAAGTACTAAGTTTAATGAAAGGATGCAGAGATGGATTTTAAGAGCAGGAATACATAAAAAGATTACTTTCCACTGTGCCAAACACAGTTTTGCTATGTACCATATAATTTATAAGAAGGTAGGTGTATTTAAATTGGCTAAACTTTTAAACCATACTGATATCAGATCATCAATGCACTATTATGATTTGTGCTCCCCTGAGCTTAAAGAAAAACTTTTAGGATGACTGAAGAATTAGAAGGAAGGAGTATGTGAAAAAACTGTTCGCAGAAAGATACAAGAGCAAAAAATACCGCGTTACACAAAACCCCTTAACACCACCCCCCTAAAACCACATCTGGGAATACCTATATATAGCTATGAATAACAAGGGGTTAGAGGAGGTTTATATTGGAGGCATTGGTGTAAAAGAAAAACCCTCCACTTGGGAGGGTTATCAGAAAATTAATTAATCCAACCGCCTACTTGAGGCCTTAATTCTGCGCCATATGCCTTAGCCTTGGCTTTAAGTTCGTCAGAAGCATCACCAGCAATAATAACTTTATTGAGTGTAAATAATGTCATGAATTCTTTAGAATAATCACTTTGCTCAAAATTATTTAAATGGTGAACAAAATCAGAGGAGGTATTATATTTTTCTACTAAGTTGACTCTTCTACCGTCAGATGAAATAAAATAACCAAAATCATAAGTCCCAGGTTCTGTTTCCCTCACGAATTTGCTAAACCTTAACAAAAATTCTTCAACATTAGATGCTGTAAAACCTTTATTTACTTTTAATTCGGCTAATCCGAGAACTCTCTTAGATGTTTTATTTATTGCTTCGGCAGCTTTAATTTCTCTATCCAATAAACTTGGATCAAAGAAATGATACGCTGAAACAATTTTTTCATCTTCAAAACGGAAGCCGTGATGGACAATAATTTTTACTTCTTCACCTGTATATTTACCTTTTCCTGTCCATTGAAACCACGCCATAGACCAATTAGTGCCATTATTGTACTGTGCTGATGTAAGATTTATTCCTTCTGTATCGTTTTGAATATTTTCAAATAAGTCATGATGACCTTCGGCTGCAGATAGCCATCCTTCTTTGTCTACCTTGACATTATTGAAATAATATTCTCCAGAATCATCAGAAATCATATCTGCAATCTCACGGAATCTACCTTCAGAATATTTTTGCATTAGTTCTTTGGTCATTTTGACCTCCTTGCTGTTATCATTCAAAACACCACTTAGGTCTCCTGATGGTATGTTATTGCAGCTTAATATGATTACTGAGGTTAATAGTAGAATCTTCTTCATTTTATTTGATTTATAGTTAATAATATAACCAATTTAAAAAGAATAGCTTACATATCAAATCTCAACCCCTAACCTCAACAAAAACTCATTTCCTGAAACCCAGGGGGGGTGATTATTATAAATGAGCCTATGTGCTTTAAGGTTTTTCTGAAATTATAAGGGGATTAGTTTACCAGTCAAGATAAACACCAGTCCATCTATCATATATTCTAAT
>WTIO01000074.1 GCA_011526365.1 Flavobacteriales bacterium | reverse complement strand
CCAAGGTAAGGATCCTCCCCTGCCCCTTCCATTACACGTCCCCAGCGGGCATCTCTTGTTATATCAACCATTGGTGCAAATGTCCAATTAATTCCAGCCGCTGACGCCTCTTTTGCAGATAATTGAGCTGATAGCTCTATTGCACTTAGATCCCAACTTGCTGCTTCAGCAAGGGGAATAGGAAAAACCGTTTTGTAGCCATGAATAAGATCGAAACCAAAAATAAGTGGTATTCCTAAACGCGATTCATCTACAGCTATCTTTTGTACTGATCGTACATCTTTAACACCGCGGACATTAAGCATGGAACCAACCAAACCTTTTCTTAGGTGGTCGTATTTCACTTTAGCATCACCCCCCTGTGGAGAAGGGCCGGTAAAGTTCCAAAATCCATTGTACTGATTCATTTGGCCTATTTTCTCTTCCAAAGTCATTTTGGAAAGTAATTCAGCTACTTTATTATCTATGGATTGTTGAGCATTAAGGGAGAGATTAAAGACAAGAACTAAAGAAAATATAAGGGCAAAGCGATTCATCTTCATAATCAAAAGCTAATTAGAGGTTGTTTAAATTCATCGCAAATATATGAAATGTCCTATAGTAAATTGTCCTACCCACTACGTGTTTAAAAATATATAGTGACTTTTAATCTATGGTAAACTAACGGGCTTTTATTCTCTTTATGAACGGTATTATTGAAAGAAATTTCGTAACTTATATAAAATATTAATGCTATGAATGAGTGTACTTGCGGTGAGACCATTCACCCCCAAGGGTGGTGCGATGGTTTTGGACAATACATTTGTATCGATCAAAACGAGCCCGTAAAAGAAATAAATTAAACTGTTAAATTGTTTAAATAAAACTGAACTTTTACAACGGGTGCTTATTTTTGTGGCATGTCAAAACTGTATCGATTTCCACAAAAAGGTTATTTTGGTGGTGTCTGCCATGGAGTAGGCAAACACACCAATTTAGACCCTATTTTATGGCGCGTACTGACAATTTTTGCAGGACTCGTATTTATTTATATCGTCCTTTGGATTTTTGTGCCAAAAGCTCCAGAAGAAAATTATTAGTTCGTGGCATCAGATAAAGTGATATAATCCTTGGGTATAACCTAGGCTTACAACACATCCAATTGATGTGTATATTTTACTGAAAAAGTTTGCGTATTTAGTGGGTCATTCCAATCGGTGTCCTTAACCAAATTTAAAACTACAAACAATCCTGTATTTGCAGTTTTCAGCCACCCAAAGCGAGCATTCACTGAAGTTATATTAGTCACATTATTGTACTGAACAAGACTTTGTAAAAATACCTGAGGGGTAAATGAATAACTCAAACGTGTACTAGATATAAATGCATTTACTTCACCATTTTCAAGGCTTAAATAGTTGTAATTTATACCCATATAGGTGTTGAATTTATCCCCTACACGTAGGTTAATACGGTTACCTAATTGTACCCTACGTCCCCCATAATAGCCTCCAATAACACTGCGGTTGTAGAAATTAATGCCTTTATTGGGGTTGGTTTGTAATACAAATTGAAATTCTGAATGCTCATAATCCCCAACAGGAACCGTTACGCCTGTAATAGAAAAATCAGAAAGTACATTTTCTCTAGTAAAATTTATTCCTGTATGAATTTCAAAGCCACTAGGCCACACCCAGTGATTGTCCACATGTAAAAAACTACTTACCAGTCGGTCGCTAAAATCAAAATAACTGCGGTAAGAAATGTGTGGACGTACCTCAAAAATGGGTCCTAGTTTCTTTGTACGCCATTGTTTAAATATCAAAAACTCTGGCTTGCGAAATGCAGTACGCATTAAAAATCCTACTTCGGGGTTAAAGCCCTCACCCACCTCAGTGTACCCAGCACTCAAGCGCCAACCGTCCCAATTGTAATTTGTTTTAATTTGAAATGCGTGATCTTGACCTTGAATGTGTGGACTATAGCTTTTAGAAAAAAATCCTGTTATATCCGCTTTTTTTCCTAACCCCCATTTCCCATCAAATGCTACCACACGATTGTATTCCTCAGAGGGTGATGCAGTATTGGTTTTACCAACAAATATACCCCCTAAAGAAGAACGACTTTTTGAAAAATCGTGGTTTACACGGGCCACGGTAAAATTGTTTTGAGGAATATTATCCACCGCTTCTGTAAACATATTTAAAAGGCCAATATTGGTTTGGCCTATTTTCCCTGAAACACGACCCCCGCCAATAATTGGAACTAAGGCCCCGTTTTCACCAATACCAATTCGGCGGCTAAAAAACAAATCCACTTCCCCAGGGCTCCCTACAGTAAATTGACCAGCATTTTCTAAGAAGAAGGCACGTTTTTCAGGAAAGAAAAGGTTAAACCTATCAAGATTAATTTGCTGCTCATCAACCTCTACTTGCGCAAAATCGGTGTTGTAGGTTAAATCGAGTGTAAGACCAGGTGTAAGGCTGTATTTTAAATCCATCCCTACATCTCCTTGTGTGGTATTGGTTGTAGGGTCAGCAGAAGCGTCACGAATTTGTTGCCCTATAACATAGGGAAATATCTTAAGATTTTTAGGGTTTTTTAGCTCTAAGCCGTTTAACTTTCCTGCCAAGGAAACTCTTTTAAGGTCAAGCCCTAAGGGCAAAACTGACCAAAAGGCCACTTCACTTCTTTTGGCAATATTGC
Source organism: Flavobacteriales bacterium (assembly GCA_011526365.1). GTDB lineage: Bacteria > Bacteroidota > Bacteroidia > Flavobacteriales > Flavobacteriaceae > RFYP01. Next base: position 3,316 of record WTIO01000074.1, on the reverse strand, counting down.
GTTGGAAGTTAATTCCCCAGCTACGGTCTTTCCCTGCTAAAAATCGGATAGATTTAAGTGGAATGGCAAATTCAGCACTCCAACCATAAGCGCCTTTTTGGGTGCTTACCTCCCAAGAAGCGTCCCAATTAATGTTAGTGCCTCCTACAACACCTCCCTGTTGGCGGTTGGCACTAAAGTTTCCTTCTCCTTCGTTATCAATTTGAGCATCGTACTGCATGCCGTCGGCATTGGTGCCAAAAAGAAATCCATTTTGTTGGTCGTTGTAGGTGTCAAGAATAAATAAGAAACTGTCTTCATCTCCCAAGTCGGCATCTCGTCGAGAATCGGATACAACAATATTTTCAGGTGCCGAATCGTAGCAAACCACGGCAACATATAACATTTTTTCAGTTAGCCCTACTCGAATTTCTGTGTTTTCACTGGCCGGTTGGCCATAGTCTGGAGTGACTTGAGTAAGCTGGGTGATGGGTGTAATGCTTTTCCAATTAGGATCGTTTAAGATGTCTCCATCAACAGTTGGGGCAGTATCTAATGTGATAGCCTGCCATTGTGGAGGCATAAATGGAGTATTGCTTTGGGCAAACATTGGCCCTACACTAACTACTGTGAGAAGCAAAAAACAAAAAAGATCACGCATATGAGAGTTCTAAATTAGGGCCAAATATATCAATAGTTCTATAAGGAAAATAAAAACTACGGAGTTGTTTGTACCTAACTCTAGTTGTTCTGAAAAAGTAGTTAGCGTAAAATTATGATATGCCCTTTTGTAGTAACTTTATAGCAGTCATTAAAACAATGAAAGTCATACCCAATAAAAGACTTGTTATATTTTTATTTGTAGGTATCCTTAGCAACTGTTTTGCGCAACAAAAAAAGGATTCATTAGCGGGCATCTCTTTACGCGAAGTTATTGTTACCGAAGATTCTATTATTTCTGTAGGAATTGAAAAAATGGGTGTAGAAACAATTTTTAAAGCACAAGAGCTGAAAGACTTTGAATTAGACTCTTTACAAAAAAGTTTGCGGTGGCAAAAAATGGGTCTTAACGCATATGGTGTAAATACAGGAGCATTCAATTTAATTGATGCTATAAAATATCGTTTGTCGGGAGTACAACGAATGAATCCCGCAACAGGCTTGGTACAGCTTCGTGTGTCCAATTCTATAAACAACACCAGGAGTATTCCCCTCTTTGTAGTGGATGGCCAACCATTTGAAATTCCTGCTCAAGCAGTGCAAGACGCACAACAGCGGGGTATTCCACTGTGGAACTTTTATCCCCCTGTAGCCTATGATGACATTGTTGATGTTAAAGTATTAAATTCATTAGCAGAAACCGTTCGCTATGGTCAACTCGGCAATGCTGGAGTCATAGTTATCACTACAAAAAACGCAAAAAAGAAAAAAGAAATCCAAGGCCGAACCGTAATTTCAGGGCGCTCTGCTTCCGACGCGCCATTCTTTGATAACCCAGAAATTGAAGGACCCGTTTTTGCTGGTTGTGCTGCAGGAAAAAATAATAAAGCGTGCTTTAAAGCATCGATACAAAAATTTGTGGAACAACAAATTCAGTTGCCAGAGGGGAAAAAAATTACTGCTGAAGTAAGGGTTTACATACAAATTTATATTGATGCCTATGGGAATCTTTCGGATTACAGGGCACGAACAACAACAGGAATGGAACTGTTGGCCAAGGAGGCCTTGCGTATAGTGAAAACACTCCCTAAGATGCAGCCTGCAACTAAGGATGGTAAGTCCATTGGTATCCCTTATTCTTTTTTAGTCACTTTTTCTCCCGCACTAAAAAAGAGAAAATGAGCTAAACTTGGAAAGATTCCACGAAAGCATTTTTTATGCTTTCACGGGGATTTCAATGAAAGTCAGTACATTTAGTAAGAACCAAGGAAACCTCATTATACCTCACTTAATGAAAAAAATTTTTGCATTAGTTGCCCTCATTTGTATAAGTGTCAGTAATTTTCAATGTAAGCGAACAAACAATACTCCTCCCAATATTGTGTTGTTTTTTGTGGATGATTTAGGCTGGCAGGACACTTCGGTTCCCTTTTGGGATACCCCCACCAAATGGAATGAAAGGTATCGAACCCCTAACATGGAACGCCTTGCAGCTAAGGGGGTAAAGTTCACGAACGCCTATGCGACGCCTGTATGTTCACCTACTCGTGTTAGCTTACTCACTGGTATGAACGCTGCACGTCATCGAGTAACGAATTGGACGCTACGCCCAGACAAACAACAGCCCATGGAAAAAAATCATCCTAGTTTGGGCTTCCCCGAATGGAATTATAATGGCATAGGACTAAAGCCAACTACTCCTAACGCTGCCTATGCCACGCCACTTCCACAACTTCTGCAACAAAAAGGGTATCATACAATTCATGCTGGCAAGGCACATTTCGGGGCATTAGGCTATCCTTCCTCTAATCCTGAAAACTTGGGTTTTGCTATCAATATCGCCGGTCATGCCGCAGGGGCTCCAAGCAGTTATTTAGGGATAGAAAATTTTGGCAATGGAACTCCAGGTCAAGAGGTTTGGGCAGTTCCCGGTTTAGAAGCCTATCATGGCAAAAATATTTTTTTGACAGAAGCGCTAACACAGGAGGTTCTAAAGGCATTGGACGTACCAGTTAGAAAACAACAACCTTTCTTTCTGTATTTTGCCACCTATGGGGTGCATACACCATTAAAGCCTGACAATCGGTTTATAAAAAAATACCGCGATCAGGGCTTAGAAGAACCCGAGGCGCGCTATGCATCGATGATCGAAAGTATGGACCACGCTTTGGGCAGGGTACTGGATTATCTGGAGGATAAGGCCCTTACAAAAAACACGGTCGTCCTCTTTATGTCTGACAATGGTGGGCTTAGTGCAGTGGCACGAGGTGGCGAAAAACACCGCCATAACAGCCCTTTAGCCAGTGGCAAAGGGTCAATTTACGAAGGAGGCATACGCGTCCCCATGTTGGCCTATTGGCCCGGTACAACTGCAGCAGGTACCACCGCAACACATCCTGTGATTATTGAAGATTTCTTTACAAGCATTTTAGAAATGGCACAAATTGCTCGTCCACAACACGTGCAAACAGTAGACGGACAGAGTTTTGTGCCAATCCTAAAGGGAGTTACCCCACCAACCCGTCCCCTGTTTTGGCACTACCCCAACGAATGGGGCCCCAAAGGTCCAGGTATTGGTAGTTTTAGTGCTATTCGGCATGAGGATTGGAAGCTGATTTATTTCCATTCCCAGCAGCAGTTTGAACTCTACAACCTTAGCCAAGACATCGGTGAACAA
>WTIO01000060.1 GCA_011526365.1 Flavobacteriales bacterium | reverse complement strand
AGAACTTGAAGGAATTGAACAACCAATAATCTGCTCAGATTAGGTTACATATCAAATATCAACCCCCAATCTCAACAGAAAACTCGTTTCCTGAAACCCAGGGGGTGGGTTTGCTATAGGAGTACTTGGAAAGTTTTAGAGTTTAGATTCCAACAGTGTCAAAAACCACTGTCCGAATTGACCAATTTGTTCTTATATAACCCATTAAGAACTATATATTATGTTTATTTGTGTCAGTCCTGTATCATTTAAAAAACCAATAATCCCTTTAAAGTATTGTAAATATTGATTTAATTAAGGTTGAGATAAATACTTGTTTCCTATGACCTGCTATAAGGAATAAGCTCTAAAACTTAAGATGGCGAATTGTATCGCCTCTGTTGATCAATTGCTTTAAGGAGTCTATTCCTGCAGCAACGTGCTGCTGGTCGTAGAGTCGGGAGTTAACTTCGTCCTTAGATTGGGTTTTTACCCCTTCTGGAATCATCGGTTGGTCGGTAACAAGCAAGAGGGCGCCAGTGGGTATTTTATTGTGAAAACCAACAATAAACAAGGTGGCAGTTTCCATATCTATAGCATACGCACGCAGGCTTTCCAAATAGTCTTTAAAAGCCTCATCGTGCTCCCACACCCTGCGGTTGGTGGTATACACTGTACCGGTCCAGTAGTTGAGTTTTCGGTCTTTAATGGTAGAAGAAATTGCCCGCTGTAGTGCAAAAGACGGCATGGCCGGGACTTCATTAGGAAAATAATCGTCGGAGGTTCCATCGCCACGAATAGCCCCAATGGGCAGGATAAAGTCTCCAATTTTATTCCGCTTTTTTAAGCCGCCACATTTTCCCAAAAACAATACGGCTTCTGGAGAAATGGCCGTTAACAAGTCCATTATTAATGCCGCATTGGGACTTCCGATACCAAAATTAATAATGGTTATCTCACCTGAAGTAGCTGAAGGCATGGGCTTATCGGTTCCTTGGACCTCTGCTCGCGTAGCATCGGCAAAAAGTTGCACGTAACGTTGAAAATTGGTCAATAAAATATAGCTTCCAAAGTGTGCTAGTGGGACCCCTGTATAACGTGTTAACCAGTCTTTTACAATTTGATCTTTGTTCTCCATAAATATTTACGCAAAATTACAACAAAGAAATTAGAGACAAAAAATTAAAAAAGTGAGTTTTTTGGTGCTTTTTTGCCAATTTTAAGCAATTATTGCTCATTTTTAGCTGTTTTTTGACCTTTTTAAGTCAAAAATGATACCTATCATTCCTAGTAAAAACCTACTTTACCCCTTGGAAGGAAAAAATTTTCGCAGTCCTTGATCCAAAAGTGCTACCACCTGATCGACATTTGCTTTAGAAAAACACAAGGGCGGTTTTGTTTTTAAAACATTGTTAAATGGGCCGTCGGTGCTGATCAACACCTGCTGTTCTCGTAAGTAATTTTTAAGAAACGAAGCCAGTTGGGGCTGCGGTTGCAGCGCTTCATCCTCAATTGCTATTCCTAAAAACAAGCCCGAACCGCGTACCTCAGCGATGGCGGAATGCTCCTGCTGAAGCGCTTTTAGCGCATCGGTATAATAATTGCCTGTTTCAAGGGCGGCATGTTGCAGTTGCTCTTCGGCAATGACCTCCAAAACCGATTTCCCAATTGCACAGGACACAGGGTTTCCCCCAAAGGAACTAAAAAACTCCACCCCCTTTGAAAAACTAGAAGAAATGGCTTCGGTACACACCACGGCCCCCATGGGATGGCCATTGCCCATGGGTTTACCAATGACCACCATATCTGGGATTACGCCTTGCTGCTCAAAGGCCCAAAAATGCGTGCCTACCCTTCCAAAGCCGGTTTGTACCTCATCGGCGATACACAATCCGCCTTGGGCTCGTACTTGAGCATACACCTTTTCTAAATACCCTGCTGCCAAAGGAACTTGCCCTGCACAACCCAAAATGGTTTCGCTTATAAAAGCGGCCAAAGGACGCTCCATTAAAAGAGCTTCTGTTTTAGGCCACATCGGCCCTGAACTTAGTTGGTCTGCCTTGGAAATTAGGGGGAGCTTCACAATATGATCGGGTTGGCCTATCCCCTGAGGATGGTTGAATTTATAGTCGCTAATTTCAATCCCAACCTGAGTATGCCCGTGATAACCGTGGGCCACAACAGCAATAGCTTTTTTCTGAGTGTGAAATCGCGCCATACGTATGGCCAAATCACTGGCCTCACTCCCAGAATTCACAAAAAACACACGACAAAGGGAATCAGGGAAATGTGAGAGTAATTGAGAGGCATAATCGTGCAGTTCATCGTATAAGTAGCGGGTGTTGGTGTTCAACCGAGCCAACTGTTTTTGAGCAGCTTCCACCACTTTGGGGTGGTTGTGGCCTACATGTGGAATGTTGTTGTAGGCGTCTAAAAAAGTAGTTCCATTGGCCCCATACATGTACTGCAATGCAGCCGCTTTAAGATGAACTGGCTGTTTATAACTTACCGATAGTGCGGCCCCCAACAAAGACTGTCTTTGGGCTAAGACACTTTCGGTTGTGGGGGATGCAGGCTGCGAAATTCCTGCCGCTTTTAAAAAGGTATTGGTCACCTTAATGGGGCCCAAAGCCATCCATTGGAAAAGCAAGCGTTCCATATGTTGTTCGCTATGGCTGATGTAATCGTTTTTAGGGTCTTGGGCTTTAGCAGCCGCCCCATTGCACAAGCTCAAACAAATACGCATTCCCATGGCGTAGTATAGCAGCGCTACTTCCTGTGTGCTAAGGGAAATTGAAGCTGAGTAGCCCATAAGGACTTTTGACATCCAGTTCAGGCAATCGGCTTTGTCGTAGCCTGCATACACTAAGACAATGACCAATTCGTAGATCCTTGGGCCATAGGCAACATCCCCAAAATCAATACAGCCACTAAGCTGCTGGCCGTCAACTAAGAGATTGCATTCATTAAGATCGTTGTGCAATAACCGGTGGGGTAATTGGTGCTTTTGGGGGAGCAATTGTTGCTCAAATTGTTGGATGAATAAATGCAGGACGCGTTTCTTTTCGGAAGCCTTTATGTGCTCTAATTTCTCCCGAACAGCTGCAGTAGCATTGAGGTGCCATGCCCAGTGGCGCGTTTGTATCAAAGGGCTTTGAAGGTTCCCGAGGGCATTACTCAATGCTGCTACTTGCAGGCCTAGCGAATAATATAGTTTTGGAGTGGGATCCACCGCAGCCAAAAAAGTGCCGTCTACAAAGGTGAGTACCCGTATTAGGACGTTTTGCCCCTGTATGTCTACTGTCTCTACAGCGTTGTGATGCTTTGATTTTTTAGGCTTTGGGGTGTTGAGTTCTAGGTGCAGTTGTTCCAACAAACGCGATTCCTCTTCCAACAAGGGTTTAAGCGCTGTATCGGCATAGGTTTTTACAATCCATTGCTGTCCCTCGGCAGTGAGTAGGTAATTTTTATTGTCATAGCCCGGTAGGGTTTTGAGGTCTTCAGGAACTAGGAGAAACAACTCCTCCACCGCCTGTTGTAGCTGGGTGTGTACTAACGAATTTCCCTTCATGCTTTATTCATAAATTCCGCAATAAGCTGATGAAAATGGTGCACGCCCCTTTCTTTGTTTGGTGAAAAACGCCCCGAAGAATAGTAGCGCGAGTGAATGCCTTGTTGCACCCCTTCTACCACAAATTCGTCTTCTCGTTCTACCTTATCCAAATCGGCACTCGCCCCACAATTTAATTTAGTGGCATCGTATACATAGGAGTAAAAAGACACCTTACAACTGTCGTGGGTTAGAGGTCGCACTACATTTACCGATAGCCCCCAAGGATAGAAATTAAACATCATGTTGGGAAATAGCCAAAAGTAATAGGCCGCAATTTCTTTTCCATAGTCTATGTGGTCTTTGGGCAAATCAAAGGCTTCCCCTTGACCCTTGGTATAGCCAATTTGAAGATTCATATAGTCAAATAATACGGTTTCATATTCATCGTATTCAATTTGTTGATTGAGTCCCTGATGGACAAAGGGAATATGAAACCCTTCAAGATAGTTGTCGCAGTACAAGGCCCAATGGGCGTGGACCAAATAGTCCCTACTTAAAACAGGGTCGTATTTAAATTGCCCTAGTGGCATAAATCCTATGCGTTCCTTCATCTTTTCTACAACGGCTGCAATATCAAAATCAGCGGCGATACTTGCAAAGAGGTGGTTGTCCCAACGATGACTTTTAAAAGTGTGTAAATGGTCACAGGGTCTGGGGAAGTCCATCGCACTAGCAAATTCTGGCATGCTTTTAAACGTTCCGTCCAATCCAAAGCGCCGGCCGTGATAGCGGCATACAATTTGATTTTCTTTAGACGCTTGATGTAGCAGAATATTCCCGCGGTGGGTACACACATTGGAAAGACATTGTATTTCTCCTTGTTTGTTGCGTACCACCAACATAGGTTCATTGAGTGTTGGGGCTAAAAAAGTTGTTGGGCACATGGTATCAAAAGGGGACAGCATACTGTCTAGGTCTCCCAACCACTGCCATGATCTTTCAAAAATTTTTGTTTTCGATTGTTCAAAATAAGCAGTGTTGGTATAGAACTCTGTAGGTAGTGTGGTGGCCTTACGAATGTCTGGATCTATGTAAAAATCGCTCATTTGCTGCGCTTTATTTTTAATTCATACAATATAACTCCAAATAAAATTAATCCAATACCATACATAAAAACCTCCCATCCTACTCCAAAAACCATCCAAATACAAAAGGAAAAGCTTGCCCCTAAAAGGAGTTGCATCCCTAAATTTAAGGGGGCTTGTTTAGCCAGCACCACATAGAGGCTTACAATTGAAAATAAGTAGGGCGTGAGCACCGAGAGCGTGGAGAGGTTCATCATAAAAGAAAACAGTTCAATTAACGAATCGGTATAGCGCAGGAGCAGCACTCCAGTAGCCAAACAGCTTGAAATGAAGATCCCTAAATAGGGGGTGCCGTATTTGTTTTCCTTACCAAAAACCTTTGGGAATAGCTCATCATTAACCATGGCGTGAGGAATAAGGCCTTGTATGAGCATCCATCCATTTAGGGCCCCAAAAGTTACCAAGAGAGCAATTACTGCCACCACAGTTCGGGCCGCATCCCCTAAAAATACTCCTGTAGCATCAGCAAACGGAGCCGTAGAGTTTTGAAGGGTACTAAAGGGCAACAACCCAAAAATAATGGCCGAGGAAAACAGGTATAATAAGGCAGTAATTAAAATCGAAAAGATTCCTGCCTGACCCACTGTTTTTTTACTGTTACTAACGTATTTACTTGCAATTGTTGCTGCTTCTAAACCCAAAAAAGCAAACAGGGTTAAGGTGGTCGTTGCTGTGATGGCCCCAAAGGTGGTGGTAGTGCTTAAATTTCCAAAAGAAATACTACTCCAATCTACAAACCAAAACCCCACAAAACACAGAACTACAATGGGGATTACTTTTAAAATAGTGATCCATTTTTGCACGACACTAATGGTGTATAGCGGAAGAAAGTTCAAGCCACTACACAACCACAACACCGATGCTCCAGCCAAAGCCATATAACTATTATGCGCAGCAATACCAGGAATAATAACGGTAAGGTAACCCACAAAGGCAACTGCTATAGCTGCGTTAGTACACCAAATAGAAACCCAATACCCCCAGCCTACAATAAAACCAACATAATTACCCAACACTTTTTTGCAATACGCATAGGGCCCTCCCACAACATCGGGATATCTTTTGGACAAAGCACTAAATATTAGTGCCAGTAACAACGCTCCTGTAGCAGAACACACCCAGCCTATAAGACTAATTCCACCATAAAGTGCTAAGCTGGCGGGAAGTAAAAAGATTCCAGAACCAATCATGTTGCCAATGATTAGTGCCGAACTTGAAACGATGCCAATTTTCTTCATTCTAAACGACTGGGAAATTGCTCCCATTTGCATTTGAAAATAAGGAATTTAACCCCCACAACCGATTTTAATTTCCTTTTAGTACATTTAAAACAACGAATTGAATTACGATGAAACTATTTAGAATACTCTTGCTTTGTTGCTTTTTTTCTGGCACGGCCCAAGACCTCAACACCTATTTTAAACCTGTAAAATTTAGAAATATTGGCCCTTTTCGGGGGGGTAGAGCGAACGCTGGAACTGGGGTAGTTGGCGACCCACTGACCTATTATATGGGCATCACAGGCGGCGGGGTATGGAAAACGTCAAACGCAGGACACCATTGGGAAAACATTTCCGACGGTTATTTTAAAACCAGTTCTGTAGGGGCCATAGCGGTGTCCGAAAGCCATCCGAATTTTGTTTATGTGGGTATGGGGGAGCACGCCCCTCGGGGGGTAATGACCTCTCATGGAGACGGGGTGTACAAATCTACAGACGCAGGAAAAACCTGGCAGCATATAGGCCTAAAAGCCACTCAACACATTTCCAGAATTGTAATTCATCCCAATAATCCCGAAGTGGTTTGGGTAGCGGCCCAAGGGCCCTTGCATGGTGCCGCTGAAAGCAGAGGAGTATATAAAACCACCGACGGTGGAAAAACATGGAAAAAAACCCTGTACACCAATTCCCTAAGTGGTGCTAGTGAGCTTAGTATTGATGTGCACAACCCACAGGTGTTGTACGCTGCAATGTGGGAGCATATTCGAAAACCGTGGAAGGTAATTTCAGGAGGCAGCGGGAGTGGCTTGTACAAATCGGTAGATGGAGGCGAAACTTGGAAGCCCATCCACAACGGCCTGCCAAAGGCAAAGGGAAAAATGGCCATTGCGGTATCACGGGCAAACCCCAACAAGGTGTATGCCCTCATTGAAAGTGATTCCAACAAAGAACAAGGAGGCCTGTTTGTTTCTTCAGATGCGGGAGCAAAATGGACCCGAGTTAGTGGCGACCACAGGCTCATACAGCGCGCCTGGTACTACATTGAAATCGCCTTAGACCCTCAGGATGAAAACACTGTTTATGTACTGAGTGCGGGCACCTACAAATCTATTGATGGAGGAACAACCTGGACACGTATTCGAAGTGCACACGGTGACTACCACGACTTGTGGATTAACCCCTCCGAATCCAAAAATTTAATTCTCACGAGTGATGGTGGCAGTGAAATAAGTTTTAATGCAGGAAAACACTGGTCCAGAATTGATCACCTGCCCACGGCACAGTTTTATCGAGTAACCACAGACAACTTATTCCCCTACAATGTTTACGGTGGGCAACAAGACAATTCTTCGGTAAAAATTGCGAGCATTGGCTTGGGCAGTAGCGGCATTAGCGAACGCAATTGGTTTGCATCGGCAGGAGGAGAAAGTGCTTTTTTGGCTTTTGACCCCAACCACCCCGACAAAGTGATGGGAGGCAGCTATTTGGGGGCTATAGAACTGTTGGATACTCGAAGTACAGCGAGCACCAAAATTATGATTGAACCCAACTTATACCTAGGGCTTGCCGCTAGAGACATGAAGTATTTGTACAACTGGAATGCGCCTATTATTCGATCTGTACACGACGAAAACACCTATTACCACGGTGCACAATACCTGCTTAAAACAACCGATGAAGGCCTTTCTTGGCAAGTGGTTTCTCCCGATTTAACCAAAAACGACGACAGCAAACAGGGCAAAGGGGGTGGACCACTGACCAACGAAGCGGTAGGTGCCGAAAACTACGGTACCCTAAGTTATGTAGTAGAATCCCCACACGAAGCTGGAGTAATTTACACTGGAAGTGATGACGGACTGCTACACATTACCAAAGACGGTGGAAAAACATGGAACAACATTACTCCAAAAGGGCTAGAAGAAACTTTAATAAACAGCATTGAGGTTTCCCCACACAGCCCTGCAACGGTGTATTTTGCAGCAACACGCTACAAATTCAACGACTTTACCCCTGCTTTGTACAAAAGTGATGACTATGGCAAAACGTGGAAATCCATTGTCAAAGGCATTCCACAAGGTTCTTACACCAAAGTAATCCGCGAGGATACCGCAAGAAAAGACCTTCTGTTTGCAGGCACCTTTGACGGGCTTTACATTTCATGGGATGGCGGAAAAAAATGGCAGTCGTTTCAGGGCAATCTTCCCATTACCCCAATTACCGACCTTAGTGTGGCACACAATGACCTTGTTATTGCTACGCAAGGGCGTTCTTTTTGGATCCTCGATGATTTGGAACTACTGCGCCAATGGGAAACAAAAAACCAAAAATTAAAGCTGTTTACCCCTGCCAAAACCCTATGGCCCAACTGGTACAGCGCACTAAATTCTAATTCCTCTAATGGTACCGCTCCCATGATGGGTGTTAACCCTGCATCCGGAATGGTAATTTATTATGCCCTAAATGAAGCGGCTGCATCCCAAGCTATAGAACTGATTATTAAAGATAACACAGGAGCGGTGGTGGCTTCCTTCTCTTCAGAAGAAGATGATCGTTATGTAAGCTATGAAGGAGCCCCTTCTAAAAAACCCACCCTCAGCAAAAATTCGGGATTAAATCGCTTTGTTTGGAACCTCCGACACGAAGATTTACCAGGAATTCCAAAAGTCTATATTGAAGGGAGCTTTAAGGGCCACAAAGCCATCCCCGGAAACTATACCATTTCCTTGCAACAAGGAGCGGAAGTAACCACCGTAACTACGGCCATTCACGCTAACCCGATGATTTCATTAACGGCAGAAAAATACGACACCTACCACAAGATGATGACGCATATGGAAACGCAATACCGCACCATGACCCATACCACCAACCGCTTGTTTAAAGCACAACAACAACTCCAACAGCTGCTTAAGGACGATCGGCTGAAGCAACAACAAACGCTGCACAACACTGCGGTTTCGCTGCATCAAAAGCTAAAAGCATGGGATGCCAAAATGGCCCAACGCTTGTCAAAAGCCTATGACGATGTAGAAAACTACGAAAACGGATTTACAGCGTATTATATTACCCTAATCAATCAAACCGACAGTGAGATTCCTAAAATCACGCAAGGCACAACAGAAAAAGTTAAAGAATTAGACGCACAATGGGCCGTGCTTAACACAGAAGCCATGGCCTTGCAAACCGCTATTAAAACTTTTAATGCAACTTGCTTTAAAGCAGGAATAGGGGTGATTACTGCAAACTAAGAAGTGGAAATTATATCCCCCAATTCTTAAGGCGATGATTTTTTGGTGCGGTACGCTTTAACCGCGCTTTAATTTTATCAAGGTACATGGTGTTGTAGCGCAAACGAGAAATGTGATTGGGATTCTCCTGATCTCCGTTCCAACAATGTTCGGCATTGTTGCCATAATCTACCTCCCCGTTGTAATAGGGGTCCGAAGTGCTTTCTAAAAACTCTTCTGTCAATACTACAGCATTATTTAAATAGTAGTTGTCCATATCGCCGCAATAAATATTTATTTTCCCTTCAAGATCGTTCCCAATGGAACTCCAATCGCGTTCCATGATATAACGTAAGTCGTAATTCTCCCGCCAATAATTGGCAACTTCAGGATCAATTTCACCTGTTAATTTATCCCAAATAGGTTTGGGGTAACCGTTTTCACCCACAGGAGAATACACTGCTTGCCAAATGTCCCATTGGTCTCCAGAGCGACTGTTGTCCCCCAAGATATATTCTCTTCGGTTCATGTCGATCAGCTGTGTTTTAACATGTCCCTTCCCATCGCGCTGTCCAGGGCGGAGCGTTTGCTTAAAGGGTCCCTTTTGGTAATAGGCATTCTTGTCCTTGTAGATGTCTACCACGGTGAAGGCTCTAAAATCTATTGGATCGGGGCAAGCGGCAAAGCAGCCGTTGTAATCTTTGGGGTAAAACACCTGAGCAGCCAAGGCCTCCCAGCCTCCCGTGGAGCCTCCATAAAGAAAGCGGCCCCAACCTTCCCCTACACCGTTAAACAGGCTTTCTATATGAGGAACTAGCTCATAGGTAATGGCATCTCCATAGGGCCCTAAATTTGCCGAGTTTACCGCGTAAGAATCATCGTAATAGGGGTTTTGATGTTGAATTTGCAGCACTAAAAATCGAGGAAAAGTTTTGGACGTCCATTTCCGATAAAAATCATAGGCCTCCTTTTGCTGTATGTACTTATAGCCCGTTATTCCAAAGCGTTTGTTGAAAATTGTATCGTTTTTAGGTGCCGTTGGAGGGGTGGTACGAAAACCCCCTATGGTTTTTGGAAAATGACCGTGAAACACCATCAGTGGATAGCGTACTTTACTGTCTTTTTTAAATCCCTGTGGTACGAGTACATTAGCTTGTAAATACATATCGCGCCCCCAAAATTCAGATAGTAGCTTACTTTTAATTTTTATATGCTTAATGTATTTAGAATCTTCCACGGGGGGAATGGGTGGAATTTCATTGGTGATTTCAATGGCAATGGGCCCCTGTTGATTGCTGTTGTAATTAATTTTAATTGGGGTGCTGTAAATATTTTTAGGGGACGTATTCCAATGTTGCCCCTCGCCCTGATCCATCGGCAGTTGTACCGTGTGTCCGTTGGCCAATTGAAAAGTGTCGTACTTGTGCAGTAAGGCTTGCACATAATAGGTCCCCGATGCTAATTCGCCAATGGTATTTAACGGATAGGCCAAATCACTGGCATAGATATACTCTTTTTTATCTGCTGTCCATTGTGCTACATTTTTCCCTACCAGTATTCCGGTGTCCTTGCTGTCGTTAATTTGAAATCGGGGTTCGGTAACCGTGTCTTTTGTAATCATTACTAAAAGTCTTCCGTCAAAAGCTGCCTTTTCCAAGTCGGCGGAAAAGCTGACTTCAAACATTGGCTTAGGGGCAGGCTGACACGCATTAAAGAGTAGTGAAGAGCATAGTGCTAGGACACCAGTGGCATACGATAGTTTCATTGGTTATATAGTTTATAGTGCTCCATGAAGTTAGGATTATTTCATTAGACCGCAAATTTGGACTCGTAGTAAACATTCCCTTTTTTAAATGCTATTGGAAAATTTTCATACATCTGTTGTGTTTAAAATTGACTATTTTCGATTACTTAATATACTTCAAATGAAATTTAGCTGGAAAGGGGTAATGCCCGCACTTACAACACAGTTTAACGCTCAAGAGGCTATTGATCTGCACGCATTTGAACATCATGTAAAAGCTCAAATGGCAGCCGGTGTCCACGGTCTTATTTTAGGAGGTACCCTTGGAGAAGCCAGTACCCTGGAGGCAGAAGAAAAAACAACTTTAGTCACTACTGCACTTCAATTGGTAGAACAACGCATCCCTGTAATTGTAAACATTGCAGAACAACAAACAGCAACTGCAGTACGTTTGATTGAAGCAGCACAAAAAAATGGTGTAGATGGCTTTATGATTCTACCTCCCATGCGCTACAAAGCTACCTCAGCAGAAACGGTGATCTATTTTAAAACCCTTGCTGCTGCTACAGATTTGCCCATCATGTTGTACAACAACCCTGTAGACTATAAAATTGAAATTACCCTGCCCATGTTTGAAGCACTGGCAGCATGTGACAATATTACTGCCGTAAAAGAATCCACACGAGATGTTTCCAACGTAACGCGCATGCGAAATCACTTTGGAGATCGCTTTCAAATAATGTGTGGTGTGGATACCATTGCTATGGAAAGTTTAGTGATGGGAGCCGATGGATGGGTGGCCGGCCTGGTAGATGCTTTTCCAGAGGAAACTGTTGCTATTTACAATTACGTACAGCATGGGATGTACGATAAAGCATTGGCTGTTCACCGATGGTTTTTCCCACTTTTAGAATTAGACATCGACCCGCAGTTGGTGCAAAACATTAAGCAATGTGAGGTTGCTACTGGTTTGGGGACGGGATATGTACGTCAACCCCGCGTTCCTAATAGCGGTGCAGTAAAAGCCAAGGTAGATGCCATTTTAAAAGCATCACTCGCCCAGCGTCCTGATATTTCTGACTATAAATCTCTTTCCTAATGGCCGATAAAAATGATGTGTTTTACACCTTAAATGCCACCACACAGTGTCCGCTGTCCATCCCAATTAAAAAAACCAACACGGATGAACTGGCACAAGCCCTTTCTGCTGCAGAAGAAGCCACATTGGCTTTTGCTGCCACAACGCTTCAGCAACGCATTCGCTTACTCACTGAAATTCAAAAAGGATTAGAAGCACATCAGCAAGCCATCTTAAAGACCTACTGCGAAGAATCGGGTTTACCAGAAGGGCGGGCCCAAGGGGAATTTCAACGTACCCATGGGCAAATAGAACATTTTAAAGCCCGTTTAAAAGAAGGCCGTTTTTTGGAGGCAAGCATTGTTAGTCCAATAGCAGCTACCGCAGACATCCGAAAAATGCTAGTCCCTCTTGGTCCAGTGGTTGTATTTGGTGCCAGTAACTTTCCACTCGCCTTTTCTACGGCTGGTGGAGATACCATCTCAGCCCTTGCAGCAGGCTGCCCAGTACTTGTTAAGGCGCATCCTTACCACGCCCACACCAGTACCCTAGTAGCTGCGGTCATTGAAAAAGCAATAGCCCGTTGCGGTTTCCCCAAAGGGGTTTTTTCACATTTGTGTAGTGATCAACTAGAATTAGGACAGCAATTGGTGTGCGACCCCCGAGTAAAAGCGGTAGGCTTTACAGGAAGCTTCCGCGGGGGAAAAGCCCTTTATGATTTAGCCCAACAACGCCCGCAGCCCATTCCTGTGTTTGCAGAAATGGGAAGTGTAAATCCTGTGTTTATTTTGCCAGATGTGCTTCAATCTGAAGGAGCTGCCCTAGCTGCTAGTATCGCTGGATCGGTGTGTTTAGGGAATGGGCAATTTTGCACCAATCCTGGACTTATTGCGGTTACAAAAGGAGAGAGTGTGGAGTTTATATCGGCTTTAAAAACAGCCCTATCGGAACATGGCAAAGGAGTTATGGTACATCCGAACATTCAAAAAGGGTATGAAAATCAATTGGAAAACCTCAAAAAACACCACCCTGAAGTGGTGCTATATCAATCTGAAGCAGGGGGCCCTGCCTTAGGTATTGTTCCTGCGGAAGAGGTGTGGAAAAACCCAAATTTAATGGAGGAAGTTTTTGGGCCATTTACGCTCCTAATTACGCATGACTCCGTTTTGGCACTACACCAAACAGCCCAAATTTTAGAAGGACAGCTTACCGCTACCTTAAGAGCAAGCACTAAAGAACTGCAAGAGCACCAACAACTGCAACACATTTTACAACAAAAAGTGGGCCGTTTACTGTTTGAGGGTGTCCCCACAGGAGTAAGCGTAACCCAAACCATGATGCATGGAGGCCCATTTCCCGCAAGTAGCGACTCCCGTTTTACCGCCGTAGGAAGTGATGCAATTTACCGTTGGTTGCGCCCCCTCGCCTTTCAAGATGCTCCGCAAGAAGCATTGCCCCCAGCACTGCAAAATCACAATCCCTTGGGAATACAACGTAAAATAGATGGACAATGGACAACTTCAGCTTTATAAAAAGGTTTATAGGACTACTTTTTATTTGTAGCAACATCTTAGGTTGTACAAATCAAAACAATGATTTACAACAACTTAACTCAGTTATTTCGGACTATGAAAATCACCAAGCCTATGACCGGGAAAAATTTCCCTTAGGAGATTTTTCGGAAGCTCGATTTGAACAGTTTGAGGCCTATTGCAGCACACTAAAAAAACGTTTGGAGGCCATTAAGGTTGAAAATTTACCAGAAGACGCCCAGCGCTCCTATCAGCTTCTCCAGTTTGTACTTCAGGACAACATGGACTATTATCGCTTTCGTCAACATTGGAACCCCCTTTTGTCCGATGCAGGGTTTCACAATGATTTAGTGTATCGCGTGCGGCCCCTGGCTTCTAAGGAAGCAGCATTAAAGTATTTGGCGGTATTGAAAGCCATTCCCACCTTTGTGGAGCAAAATTTAGCCCTCCTGCAAAAAGGGCTGGAAGCGGGAATCAGTCAGCCCAAGGTGATTTTTAAGGGCTACGCCTCTACCTACGAAGATCATATTACGCCCACTGCCGAAAGCAATTTTTATTACAGCCCTTTCCAACAACTGCCCCAGTTCTTAGATACAGCCACCAAAGACTCTTTGCAACGGGCAGCAAAAGAACTCGTTGAAAATGCCGTAATACCAGCATTCAAAGACATTAAGACCTTTTTTGAGGAAACCTATCTTCCCAACACACGAGAAGCCATTGGAGTAAGTGCTACCCCCTCGGGCACCGCCTACTATCAAAACAGAATTAATTATTACACCACCTCAACCTATAGCCCAGAAGAAATTCACACTATTGGAAAACAGGAGGTGGCACGAATAAAAAAGGCCATGCTGGACATCATGAAGGAAGTTCAGTTTAAAGGTGACTTTAAGGCTTTTTTACGCTATTTAAGAACCGATCCACAATTTTACGCTACTTCTCCAAAAGCACTATTGACACAGGCTCGGGAAATTTCTAAACGTCTAGATGCGCAGCTGCCCCGGTTTTTTAAAACCCTTCCACGCCAGCCCTACGGTGTAGCTCCTGTGCCCGATGCTATTGCTCCAAAATACACCGGAGGACGTTATATTCCCGCGAGTAGTACCGGAACTAATCCTGGGTACTATTGGGTTAACACCTATAATTTGCCCAGTCGCCCCTTATATGTATTGCCAGCCCTAACGGCCCACGAAGCGGTGCCAGGGCACCACCTCCAAATGGCCCTTAATGCCGAATTACCAGAAACCATCCCACAATTCCGACGTAACCTCTACTTGTCGGCCTACGGGGAGGGTTGGGGGCTGTATACCGAAAAAGTAGCCGCTGAAATGGGCATTTACACTACCCCCTACGAACGCTTTGGCCAATTGACCTATGAAATGTGGCGCGCCTGCAGATTGGTGGTTGACACGGGCATTCACGCTTTGAGATGGACTCGCGAAGAAGCAGTGGCCTATATGGCGAATAATACTGCCCTTTCCCTACATGAAGTGAACACCGAAATAGATCGCTACATCTCCTGGCCTGGGCAAGCCCTCGCCTATAAAATTGGGGAGCTTAAAATTTTAGCCCTTAGAGCTAAAGCAGAAGAAGCTTTGGGCGATGCTTTTGATATTCGCAACTTTCATGAAGCACTGCTGCAGCACGGCACCCTCACCTTACCCCTACTGGAAGAAAGTGTTAATGCTTACATTGCAAATCCATGAAAAAACCGCTACACTTTCACTGTATTGATGGGCACACGGCAGGAAATCCCGTACGATTGGTACGTACCCCCGCACCCCCTTTAGAAGGGAAAACCATCATGGAAAAACGCTTGCATTTCTTAAAGGAGTACGACTGGATTCGAACCGGCTTAATGTTTGAACCTCGGGGCCACGACATGATGAGCGGCAGCTTTTTCTATCCTCCCGCAGCAGCAGAAAACGATGTTAGCATACTTTTTATAGAAACCAGTGGCTGCCTGCCCATGTGTGGGCACGGTCTTATTGGTGCAATCACCCTATTACTTGAAGAAAACATTATTGTCCCCAAAGAAAAAGGGCGCCTTCGGGTGGAAACCCCAGCCGGATTGGTTCGGGCCTCCTACACGCAAGAGCATGAAAAAATTACTCAAGTGCGCTTTGAAAATGTTCCTGCCTTTTTGGCCTTAGAAGGAATAACTGTGGATTGCCCCCATTTAGGGGAACTCACAATTGATGTTTCTTATGGGGGAAATTTTTATGCCATTGTTGACGTTCAGGAAAACTACAAAGGCTTAGAGCACTATACCGTAGATCAACTCATTTCTTGGAGCAGAACCATTCGCAAAGCAATTAATGCTGCCCATACTATTGTACATCCAGAGGACCCAAATATTAGGGGTTGCAGCCATCTGCTGTGGACCGCAGCAGCAACCATAGATCCTAAGGCTACTGCACGCAATGCAGTATTTTATGGAGATAAGGCCATAGACCGATCGCCCTGTGGAACAGGAACCTCTGCACGTATGGCCCAGTGGTTTGCCAAAGGCCGGCTTCAGCTGGGAGAAGCCTTTATTCACGAGAGTATTATTGGTTCTCAATTCGAAGGAACAGTCGTTAGAACTGCAAGCATAAGAAACACCACCGGAATAGTACCCGCAATTGGCGGTAGGGCTTACCGAACAGGCTATAATGAAATTATTTTAGAAGATACCGACCCTTATATAGAAGGGTTTCAAGTAGTGTAAATGGGAAAAGAAGTTATCATTGTGGGCGGAGGAATTGTAGGCTTAAGCTGTGCCTACTACCTCAATAAAGCTGGGCATCAGGTTCGCTTGTTTGATGCTGGGAATTTTAGCTCTGGGGCTTCACATATGAATGCGGGCTATTTAACTCCCAGTCACATTGTTCCCTTGGCGGCACCAGGGATGATACAAAAAGGCCTGCGGTATATGTTCCACAAAGACAGCCCTTTTTACATTCAACCTCGTTTGCGTTGGGACCTGCTAAAATGGGGGTGGAAATTTGCACAATCCTGTACCGAAAAACATGTAGAACAATCACTTCAAGTCATTTGCGATATAAACTTATTTAGCAAGGATTTATATTTAGACTTTAAAAAAGAAAAAAACTTTGATTTCCAATTGGAAACCAAAGGCTTACTAATGGCGTACAATAGCGCTAAAGTAGAACAAGAAGAGGCCCAAACAGTAGACCACGCACGTGCCTTAGGTCTTGAAGTCACCCAACTGGACAGCAAGCAGTTGGCAGCGCTACAGCCAAAAGCGGGAATTCGAGCAGCGGGAGCCTTTCATTATTTGTGTGATGCCCACAGTACCCCTGGACAATTTATGCAGCAGCTGTACCAGCAGCTTACAAATGAAGGGGTGGAATGTTTTGAAAACAGCCCCGTTACAGCTTTAGATTTTTCGAAGGGAAAAATTAGTGGTGTGCAAACAACTAGGGGGAAGTTTACCGCAGATGAAGTAGTGCTGTGCAGTGGGGTGTGGTCAGCACGCATGGCCCACAGTATTGGGATTCCCATTTCCTTACAAGCGGGCAAAGGCTATGCCATTGCCACCCAACAGCATACAGGTATCAGTATTCCTACCTTACTTATTGAACCCAAGGTGGCCATTACACCCATGGAAGGCTTTACGCGATTTGCTGGAACTATGGAACTTTCGGGAATTAACAAAAAAATTGAGCCTTCAAGAGTGGCGGCTATAGCCAAGGGCGTTCAAGGGTTTTATCCTCAACTTTCTTTTTCTCAAAACGAATTAGATCAGGCTCAGTATGGGCTTCGCCCCCTGTCCCCAGACGGATTGCCGTATATTGGAAAGCATCCTAAATGCAAAAACCTCACCCTGGCTACTGGACACGCTATGATGGGGTGGAGTTTGGGTCCTGCAACTGGAAAACTAGTATCGGAAATCATTTCAGAGAAAAAACCTTCGTTGGACTTAGCACCCTTTGCCCCCACTCGAAAAACCGGTTAAAATTTAGGCAAACGAGCTTACATCTGCTGCGCTTGTTAAATCGGGTAGGTGTGCGTATTGGGGGAAACAGCGCACAGTTTTAGGCTGTTCTTGAATGTAATTTCGCAAGGCCTGTGGCAGTTCTTTTTCTTGTCGAACAGGATCTATGGGGCAATCCCTAAAATAGGAGAAAAGCAGGTCCCCCTGGAGGCTAAAGATGTTCATGCTAACCCTTAGTTTTCCTTCAGCATCCCGAAAGTTTTCAAGGGTTTCCAGCTTTGGCTTTTCTACTATCCCTTTTAAAAAGCCCTGGGCATCCATTTGAAGTAAGGCAAACTGAGCGATACGCGCCGCAGGGTATTGAAGTCCCTCTCGGTCGTAGGCAATTAATGCGTTGGGAGCAGATCGGGGAGCGAGAAGTTGTTGTAGGCTATCAATACCATAAAGATTGTCTCCATTGCAAACAGTAAAACTACTTTGTTGCAACTGGGGGTATTGTAGCATTGCTTGAAACAAAGCATCCGCGGTGCCCAATGGCTTTTCCCGATTGTTAGGAGTATTTTGAAAAGCGAAATACAATTGTAATTTTTTTAAGGGATCTGTAGCTGGAAGTTGTTTCCACCACTGCTGGAAAGCGGTGTCATGTTCCGCCACGATTAGATACACCCTAGTATATCCAGCTTTTTGAGCATGGGTCAGCAATCGAGCAATTAAGGGGCGCTTACTTTTCCCTAAGGGAATTAAGGCCTTATGAACTTTGGCTGCGGCAGCAGCAATTTCAGGAGATATGCTAGCATCCCTTAGAGATTTCTTCATTCTAGAAGACGCCCCTCCCGCCATAACTACAAGATTGGGTTGTTGTCTTATCATTTGATTGGTGGCATTAGGGCTACAGGAAATGCGTCTACTGCGCCGGCTGTTTTAAAGGCTTCCACCACCTGTTTTTGTGCTTTTGGTTGCGTTAGTGCTACCATTGCTCCGCCTCCTCCAGAACCAATTATTTTAGCCCCCAAAGCTCCAGCTTCAAGGGCTGCTTGCATCATCTTGTGCATGGGGTCTGGAGTATTTTGAATACAGCTCCGCAGTATTTCTTGATGTTGATTCATAAGTTTTCCCAAAGGTTCCACTGGTGCAGGGGAAGCCAGCAGTAATTGCTGCGCCTGCTTGGTGATACGAAAATTTTCAACGGCAGCATACCAATAGGGCTGCAAGGCTTGGGGGAGCAAATGGGCAAATTTGGCATAGGTGTCGGCAGTAGCTGCATGGATATTAAAGTTTGGGTGCACTTTTTGAATAATCGCCAACGCCTCTTGGGCGTAGCTGCGAGCGTTTTGCAGGACTGCAAGTGTTTGCTTTTTAATGCCAGAAACGGCAACCACCAAGGGGCCTAATTGGGGTTGCAGCGGCTGCCACTCTTGACTAGCAATTTCTAAATAGCCCAATCCTCCCTGTGCAATGGTAAATTGATCCATGATTCCACCGGGCTGGTTAAAGTTGTGCACTTCTGTGGTAACAGCGAGTTGTGCAATTTCTTTATTTGAAAATAATTGTTGAGGGGCATAGGCTGCGAGTAAAAACCGAATCCAGGCCACTACTAAGGCCGAAGAACTGGACAAGCCTGCATTGATGGGCAAATCTCCTTTAATTTGAATTTGGTAGCCTTGACTTGCCCGAATTCCTTTTGCCTGTAGGGTGTGAAGGGCTGAGCAAAAGTAATCGTTTGGAGCCAGTGCTGCCTCGCTATAGGGAAGGGGTATGACTTTTTGAAGCGCTAAATCGAGTAACGCAATACGCAGTTCGGATGCCGCTATTGGAGTGGCTGTTAGGGTGATGTAACGGTCAATTGTTCCAGCAATGATGGGGAGCTGTAAATAGTCCTGATGGTCACCAAAAAAACAAATCCTCCCCGGGACTTTAATCGTTATCATGACCGAAATTTAAACAAAACCTATATATTTAGTGAGCCTAATGAGATGTTATTCGATATGAAAAAAATCAACCGCCGACGTTTTATACAAAATACCTCTTTAAGTACCGCAGCTTTGGGGATGGTGGGCCTAGAAGGGTTTACAACTCCCCCAGTACCCTCAGCAGAAGGAGTCTATTTGGGTGATTTTGCTGCAGCTGCACTGCCAACAGTGCGGGCTGCATTTATTGGTCTTGGGCATCGCGGGAAGGGGCATGTGAAGAATTTTTCTGGCTTGCCCAATACCGAAGTTGTGGCCCTAAGTGATCTCTATGAGGACAATGTGAATCGTTCGGAGCAATTGGTTTTTGAACAGCAACCCAAACACCCTAAAGGGATAAAAAAATATTTTGGTGCCGCTACACTTTGGCGAAAAATGCTTGAAGAAACCCAACCTGATGTGGTGTTTATAAGTACCAATTGGAGCAACCATGCTCCCATGGCCATTGGGGCCCTAGAAGCCAATGCACATGCCTTTGTAGAAGTGCCTTTAGCCGTTACAGTGGATGAATTGTGGGCCATAGTGAATGCTGCAGAAAAGGCTCAAAAGCACTGCATGATGATGGAAAATGTGAATTACAGTAGGGATGAACTGCTGTTTCTCAATATGTGTCGTCAAGGGGTGTTGGGTGATCTTTTACACGGCGAAGCCGCCTACATACACGAGCTGCGTTGGCAAATGGAAGAACAAGAGCGCGGCACGGGATCCTGGCGCACCCATCACTACAGCAAACGCAATGGAAACCTCTACCCCACCCATGGCTTAGGTCCTGTAGCGCAATACATGAATCTTGCTCGTGGGGAGGACACCTTTTCAAGCCTAGTCTCTTTTTCCACGCCGGCATTGGGAAGAAAAGCCTATGCAGAAAAAAACTACCCCGAAGGCCACAAATGGAATCAATTGGACTTTAAAGGGGGTGATTTAAACACTTCTATTGTAAAAACTCATCTGGGAAGAACCATTATGATTCAATGGGATGAAACCAGTCCACGCCCGTATTCGCGTTTAAACTTAATCCAAGGAACCAAAGGGGCACTGGCAGGCTTTCCTACTCGTGTAGCCCTTGAGGGTGGCGTACTAGGAATTACAAAAGACCACCACCGCTGGGTGGAAGGTGAGGCGCTGGCTGCTGTGTATGAAAAATACGACCACCCACTGTACAAACGCTTGAACTCGCAAGCTAAAGGCAGTGGCCATGGTGGCATGGACGGCATTATGATGTTCCGAATTGTTGAATGCCTGCACCAAGGCCTTCCCTTAGATCAAAATCTGTACGAGGGCTGTTTTTGGAGTGCCGTAGCACCCCTTAGCGAAGCTGCCGTAGCCCAAGGGGGGCAAGTTCAGGCCTTCCCTGATTTTACCCGAGGACATTGGAAAACTACAAAACCCCTAGAAATTATATCATAAATACTATATCATGCATTTACTTTTAATTTTTATTGCTTCTATTCTTTTAACTCCGGTCCAAACTTCAAAGGTCATTGGTGAATGGGTAACCATTGACGATGCCACTGGCAGGGAAAAGTCTGTTGTAATGCTCTACGAAGAAAACGGTCAGTTGTACGGCAGTATTCAGGAGTTATTGTTGCCTGAAGATGCAGGGAAACGCTGTGTAAACTGTAAAGGGGAATTAAAAGACCAGCCTATTGTAGGCATGCGAATTATAAATGGTTTAATCCCCGAAGACGATAGCTGGACTTCGGGTACCATTTTGGATCCTGCCAATGGAAAAGACTACGATTGTACGCTTCGTCTTGAAGATGATAACACCTTACTGGTCCGTGGGTATATAGGGTTTTCCTTTATTGGGCGAACGCAAAAATGGGTGCGGAAAACTGCCCCCTAATCATTCCAATAAAATTACCCGGGTGATATTGTTTTCAAAACGGTGGTCTATTTTAATGGTAACCCGCTTTGCTTCGGTTTGAATATTTACGTCAAAATACAGTCCTACCGTATCCCGATAGACATTGCTGATGGTGTAGGGCAAATCCAAGGCAGAAAGCTGTTGTTCCTCTAGTATGGCCCGGATGAGTTTTCTGCTCGAGAGCACACTGTTTTTAAACCGCTCTTTGGGGGCTACTATTTCTGTTTTAAGTGCATAGAATTTTTGGCTGGCCAAGTCAAAAAGTCCAAAATAAGCTGTGCGTCCTAATTCACCCAAGTAATCTTTTGAAGCATTTACTTGAACAAAACGAGGGTGATGGGAAATTTCAAAGCGATCGAGTTGAAAGGGGAACACATTAAATTTTTCTACAAAGGCATTTTGGGTTTGCAAGGCGGTTAGGACAGTATTTTTGTTCAATACAGGTAAACGCTTTTTTGCCCTTTCTGATGCCACTAATTTTGTTGTTTGCCCACAAACTAAAGGCCCATACAATAAAACAAAAATTAAAAAAAGGTTGCTCCTCAACAAAGAATGACTTATGGTTTTAATGTTGCTATATAGTAAAACAGTAATTTAATTCCGGCCTACTGACTTAAAACTGCAGGCCGGTGACAGTAAATTATTCCCCAATGAATGCTTCAAAAGACTTTAAGTCGTCTAAGGAAACCTTTGCGCGCTTTTTAAGTTGATTAAAACTTGTTTTTGCAGTATTAAAGCGTGCCTCAATAACTTCTAAAAATTCCATTTCATTTGGGGATGGCTTGGCATAACTACCTGCAATTTTACTAAACAAATCGGCCATTTTTTCTCGTAACTGAGGTTCGGCTGCACCTACATAATTATCTCCAGTAGTAATGACTAAGCCCTCTTTGAGTGTCTGAAGTTTTGCCTTGATCCGTTTATTTTTTACTTTCTCTAAAAGAGCATCCAATTCGTATACCATATATGCCAATTCTTGAGTCATATTATACAATTTCATGGTTACCTCATTTTTAGTTTTGAAGTATGCAGGATCAGTACTTGTTTCATTGTCATTAGTTACCATAAATGTCTTCTCAAAGGTATCTCTGCCTTTGTTTATTACTACTTTATATGAACCTGCAGCTACTCTTGGAGAAGTAAAACCACCAAAAGCTAAGGTTTTCCCTTTAGCAACTTTGGGCTGACGCATAGTATAATTCCATGAAACAATATTAACCCCTTTTGATTTTTTAGGGTTTAGTGTAGCCACTTTATTCCCTTCTAGATCTTGTATTTCCATACTCATTTTACCAAAAGTGTGTCGTTTAGGAAGGAGGTATTTAAACTGTGCTATTCGTGTTGGATTTTCCCCTACAAACTGGGTTTCTGTTCCAAAGCTCTCAGGAAACCCGCTACTTTTATCGCGCATCACCAACCCTTTAGGCTCAAAGAAATATAATTTTTCTGCAAGTTGATCAGCATTAATTTCACGTAGTGGGGAAATATCATCAATGATAATTATTCCTCTTCCATGTGTGCCTAATATCAAATCGTTTGTTTGGTCTTGAAGGGCAATATAGTGTATGGCCACTGGTGGCAAGTTGTTGGTAAACTGACTCCAAGATTCCCCTCCATTATTGGTAATGTATAATCCCATTTCTGTCCCTAAAAACAACAAGTTTGGATTTTTGGTATCCTCTTGGATATTTCTTGCAAAAGTTTTTATATCATCAGTAGCAATAGAAGTCCAGCTTATTCCAAAATCAGTAGTTTTATAAACATAAGGTGTCATATCGCCAGAAGTATGTCCATCAAAAACAGCATAGGCAGTGCCAGCATCATGTACACTAGCTTCAATGTGATACACCCAAGTGTTTTGGGGTAGGTTGGGAATATTTTCCACGGTATTTACCCAGGTTTTTCCACCGTCTTTGGTGATTTGTACATTACCATCATCTGTACCCACCCAAATGATATTTGCATTTAAGGGAGACTCAGCAATCGTAAAAATTGTTGTATGGTTTTCAGCCCCTGAATTATCCATCGATAAACCTCCAGAATCTTCTTGCAATTGTTTTTTTGGATCATTGGTAGTTAAATCTGGTGAGATGGTTTCCCAGCTTTCGCCCTGATCCTCAGATTTGTGGACAAACTGACTGCCGATATAAAGTCTATCAGGCTGACTGTTACTTACAGCAATTGGTGCATTCCAATTAAATCGTAGTTTGGGTTGTCCTTTTTTTGGTAATGGTTGAATTGTCTTTATTCTACCTTTTTCTATATCATAACGCCAAACATTTTCAGCTCCTTGCATTTCAGAATAGATAATATTTTTTGTAGGATGCTTTAATACTCTAAATCCATCTCCTTGCCCTACTGAAGTCCAATTCGCTGCTTTAACACCCCCAGCTGCTGCATTTGGCCCGAACCAAGAACCATTATCTTGTAGGCCACCATAAATATTATACGGTTCAGCATTGTCTACGCTTACATGATAAAACTGAGCTAAAGGAAGATTTTCAACTATTTCGAAAGTTGTTCCGCCATTCCAAGAACGATAAACACCTCCATCAGTTCCCGCAAACATATAATCAGAATCTTTTACGTGAAAAGCAATATCATGAATATCACTGTGCATAAAGCCAAGATCTTTAAATGTTTTACCTCCATCTCTAGAAATTGATCCTGACAATCCTGCTTTTACAATTACATCAGGATTTTTAGGATCAATGACTATTCTAGAAAAGTAAAATGGTCTTACAGTAATTCCGAAGTCGTTGTTGCTTTGTGTCCACGTTTGACCAGCATCATCGCTCCGATAAAGTCCCTTTTTATCTGGGTTTTCTGCTTCAATGACTGTGTAGAGAATATTCGAATCAGATGGTGCTACCGCTATTGCTAAACGTCCAAGTTTCCCCTCTGGAAATCCGTTGTGAATTTTATTCCAACTGG
>WTIO01000026.1 GCA_011526365.1 Flavobacteriales bacterium | reverse complement strand
GCCCTAGGGGATACCCTTACAGCTGCCCCAGTGTTTGCACAACTGGAAAAGGCGCCCAATGGCCCAATGGCCGCTGAAGCCTTATTTTTTAAAGCACGCTTACAAGCGCAAGCTAATGATTACGAGGCTTCTAACTTTACAATTGCTTTTATTTCTAAACAGCACAGCAATGCAGGGGAGTGGGGTGCCAAAAGTTTGTTGCTGATGGCTGAAAATTTTTATGCACTTGACGATCCTTTTCAAGCAGTGTTTATTTTAGACACAATCATTGAAAATTTCAATCGTTATCCCGAAGTGCAAGAAAAAGCAAAACGCCTTAAAGCACGCTATGAAGCTGCAGAAGAGCAAACAGAACAACAGCAGAATACATCTGAAAAACCCACTAAAAATGCATTGTAAAAGGCTATTTATTGTTTTTGTTTTTGGTGGTAGTTTGCTGTTTGGACAAGAACGCAAAACTGCTGAAGACGACCAACTCAACATGCAACAAGTTGAGGTCACTAAATCCTATACCCCCTCGGTTTCCGAAGTAGTGAAATTGCGTACTGCCGCCCCTTCTTTAGACTCGCTAACTATTGCTCCCAAACGCGTACAATACAACTTTTTAAGCATTCCGGTACTTTCCACTTTTGTTCCCAATAAGGCAACACCACTTCAGTTGGAGCGCCCTATGGCACAACCCCAATACAATTCCCAATTTAAATTGCTCTTCGGAAATAATAAGCAAATGCAATTGGATGCCTCAGCCAATCTAGCACTCGATCGCCAACAGTACCTCGGTATAGATTTGGTATGGGATCAAAAAGGGAACCTTCCCAACACTACGCTCAATAGTGAGCAAACACAATTTCTTATTAATTTTAATCACGACTACTATACCAACCGTTTGCACGCGGTAAACCAAATTCGTTTTGAGGGGACAAGAAATCAATATTATGGGGTGTATGACCAGCAAAATCTTTTGGATATATTTTCTTCAGAAGGACTTGATCCTCTTGTAAAGCGAGGGTATTTTGATGCGGTTTCCCATTGGGAGTGGTATGACAACCCAGTTCAAAAATTAAAACTCAATCTGTCGCTTACTACCGACAACTTCAGTTCCTCAGAACAGCTTTTAAGTGTGGAAACTACCTTTCGGCTTTCCCTACGCCGTTCGTTTATTGATTTTACCCCACAATTAGAAGTCGTACAAACCGATTTTATTCGTTATTATTACACGGATGAAGCCATTAGTACACAGCAAATTTTCCTAGGTACAGGGCTTCAATACATTCAATTGAACCGAGATTTTAAGTACAAAATAGGTGCTAAAGCATTTTGGGTACCCAAGCCCTGGGAACCCGATGGGGTACAATTATTTTATTATCCCGATATTTTACTATCCTATAACAGTAAAAAAAGTGTTATTCAGCCTTACCTCACAGTAAGTGGTGGTTTACACGCCAACAGTTATACCAGCTTAAGCCTGCAAAACCCTTTTATAGCTCCCAGTGCTAATTTACGCCCCCAAGAAGAGCGTTATAAAGTTGCTCTTGGCTTTAACACCCAATTTAATTTGGGTATTGATTTTGGGTTGGAGGGCTTTTACGCAAATTCAGCCGGTGTTCCGTTGTTTAGGCGTCTTGCCTATTCAAATAGCACCCCGAGAGTACCTTATGCATTTGCAAATGCCTATGAAGTTATTTTTGACACCCAAACGCGCTATGGAGCAAAGCTCAGCATGCAGTATGAAATGGATGAAAGCAATCAAATTGGTTTTAACATCCAGCACAACACCTATGAGCAAACTACCGCACTACGCCCCTGGAACCTTCCCCAATTAGAATTTGAACTGAATGGAAATTTTTCCTTTCTACGGCGTTTTTTGCTTATGGCAAAAGTACATTACTGGGGCAATCGAGAGGTGGCGTACCGCCCAATTTTTCTCAATCAGCCCCCCGAGCTTAATACTCCAGAAGTCCGTTCAATGTCTGGACTTACGGCAATCAATATGACCCTGAACTACCAAACAAAAACCCCGTGGAGTTTCTTTGTTAAGGGGGATT
Source organism: Flavobacteriales bacterium (assembly GCA_011526365.1). Lineage (GTDB taxonomy): Bacteria > Bacteroidota > Bacteroidia > Flavobacteriales > Flavobacteriaceae > RFYP01. Next base: position 4,066 of record WTIO01000026.1, on the reverse strand, counting down.
TAAATTTAGGCAGTGCCCCACAGTATTGGCTCAACTACCCACTCTTTCCCTCGCTTGTTGCCGCTGGGTTCCGTTACAATTTTAATTTTAGTATGTAACCAAGCTGCGCATGGATCAAAGGCGTTTTTTAAGTCTTTTTAACGAAAGAAATAAAATCCAGCTTCCGGGCATGGAAGCCCAGTTGCGTTTAGCGCCCCCGTATCGGGAGGACCTGTTAAAAAAGGCTACTACTGCCAAAAAAAAAGCAAAGCAAGCGGCTGTTTTGCTTTGTGTGTATCCCAATGCTACGGGCGATTTACACTTTGTTCTCATTCGACGTAATGATTACCCCGGTGTACACTCAGGGCAAATAGGTTTTCCTGGGGGAAAAGTAGAGTCTATGGATGCATCCTACTGGGATACCGCACTTCGTGAGACGGAAGAAGAAATTGGAGTACATCGTTTAAGCGTAGCACAACTGCTAGAATTAAGCAGTTTATATATTCCACCGAGTAATTTCATGGTACGCCCCTTCCTTGGTTGGTGTGAGACAAAGCCACAATTTCAGGCAGATCCTAAAGAGGTTGCAACGATTATTGAAATTCCTTTGACCTCATTTTTAGCTGCTCAACCCCAAAAAACAACGCAGTTGCCGTCAAGTGCCCATGGCCGGTCCGTTGAAGTTCCTTGTTATTTTTTTGGGGAGGCTGCGGTATGGGGTGCCACAGCCATGATTCTCTCTGAATTTCAGTATTTGATGAACAAACTATTGGCGACATAAAAACTGTATATTTGGTACGAATTTAAACCCTATGCTTTTTTTTCAGCGCAATCCGTTTGGACATTATTTGATTTTAAAAAAGTGGCTCATCCGTTATATGGGATTTATTACCCACCGTCGTTACAGGGGGTTTAATGAACTGAAAATTGAAGGTTCCGAAATTATTAAAGACCTTCCCGATACCAAAGTGCTGTTTATTTCTAACCATCAAACGTATTTTGCTGACGTGGTGGCGATGTTTCATGTGTTTAACGCCAGCTTAAGTGGCCGTATTGATTCCATTAAAAATGTAGGTTACCTGTGGAAACCCAAGTTGAATATTTATTATGTAGCGGCTAAGGAAACGATGAAATCTTCGCTTTTGTCGCGAATTTTGGCCTATGCAGGTTCGGTATCAATTGAACGTACCTGGCGTGCAGGCGGAAAAGACGTTCAACGCCAAGTCAAATTTTCAGATATTTCAAACATTGGAAAGGCGCTGGATGATGGCTGGGTAATTACGTTTCCTCAAGGGACAACAACACCTTTTAAACCTATTCGAAAGGGAACGGCACATATCATTAAAAAATATAAACCCATTGTAATACCTATTGTTATTGACGGGTTTCGGCGTTCGTTTGATAAGAAGGGGCTTATGATTAAGAAAAAAGGAATTCTTCAATCAATGGTCATTAAACCCCCATTAGATATTGATTATGACACTGCTTCAATTGAAACTATCATAGAACAAATAGAATACGCCATAGAACAGCATCCCTCTTTCCTAAAAGTACTTTCGGTGGAAGAACTTGAGGCCCTGGAGGAACTTAATAAAAAGCGGCGTTATGATACCTAAAAAAAAGTCGGAGTTGTACTCCGACTTTTTTATTTATTCCGTGATTATTCCTGCGCAACTGACCCGCGCCCCAGCGGCTCCTGAGGGTTGGGAGGTCAAATCGTCTTCGCCCTGATGCACAATTATTGCTTTTCCAACAATGTTTTTCTTAGGATCTTCACAGCCGATACACCAAAGATCGGTACTGAAATTAACCATACCATGGCCTTCCGTATTGGCCTGAAAATTTCCAATATCACCACGGTGAAATCCTGAAGCAGCACCCCAAGCACCATGATTTTCAAATGTTGGATTCCAGTGGCCCCCGGCAGACGTTCCGTTTTCGGCACTACAGTCAGCTTTTTCATGGATATGTATTGCATGAGTGCCTTCACTCAAGCCATTGATGTGTGCCTCAAGGGTAACTTTGCCCTCTTTTTCTGTTAGCGTTACCATCCCAGAGGTCCCGCTACCACTTTTAGCGTTTAAGCTAATTTGCAGTTGTTTTTCAATTTTAATATCCATGGCTGCAGCAACGTCCTCGGCGGTGAGTGCATCAATTTTTGCACGTACAGTTTCTTCATCGCCTTTGTAAATGAATTCTTTTGAAATCTTTTTTCCCTCCTTGGTGGTGTTAACTGTAACGGTAGCCTGCACCAAGGTGTCGGACAATTTTTCCATTTTCACTTCTATCTTCTTTTCTTCTTTTGTTGCATTTTTAGGATTATCACATCCTAGGGCAAAAGCAAGTGCCGCAAATAGTACACTAATTTTTTTCATTTTGTTGTGGTGTTAATTGTTACTGGCTCGAAGGTTTTAAAGGGAGTAATTTCTGCTGCCTTAAGTTCCTCCTGAAATGGAAGCCAGGTAGATTGAATAAATGTGTTGGAGGCTTTAACTGCCGCTTCCACAGCAGTTTTAGCGTGTTCCATCAATTTGGTTTCAGTGCTGGTGAGCCCTTGTTTTCGTGAACTTACATAGCTGTAGGCGGTGTAAATCCTTGTCATCACACTCTGCTCGCGATTACGGGTAATTCCTTGGCGTTTATCCACTTTTCCTAAATAGCGATCAAATTCACCTTCAATACCTTTTAGTATTTCATTGGTGCTTTTTAAAAGGGCTTTATATTTTTCTTTGTCCTTTTCCATCAGTTTTTTGTAATGGGTGGTAATTTCCTTACAACTCACCAGTTGTTTAGTGATAGCGGTTGCGGAAGCCTCCATGGCTTCTAAGGTTTTTGCAGCAGTATAGACAGCCTCAAGGTCCTCTTGCTTTGTTGGAATTCGGGGATCGGCCTTAACTACCAGTGTTTGCTTGTTGCTGACGTCTCCGTAGGACAGTTCCACGGTGTAATTGCCAGGAAGCACCCGTACGCCACTAGGTTCGACTTTCGAACTATTCTTTTTACGCGATGGACTAGGGTTTCCTTTTTCGCGTAGCCTCCAATACCAGCGATGTATGCCTTCTTCTTTAGGCATTTTTCGTGTTAGGGTACGAATTAATCGATCTCCGTCGTAAATTTTGAGTTTTAGAGTATCTGAGCTCGAACTGCTTTTGGGTTGTGCGAAAAAGCTAAGCATGGCACCACTTCTCTTGTTGGTTCCATTGTATATGGCATCTCCACCAAAACGTGTTCCATTGGCCTGCTGATAGGCTGCCATATAGGCCGTGGGCGGTTCAAAAAGATGGACTGCCTTCTCTTTAATGGCTGGATTTTTTGCCAAGGCTCTCAGTGGACGAATATCATCAAGTACCCAAATAGAACGCCCAAAAGTTCCGATGACCAAATCGTGTTCTCTGGGATGAATAACCAGGTCTTTTGTGGAAACTGTTGGGAATACTTTGCTATCCATTTTTGTCCAAGTACCTCCTTTATCCAAGGAAACATATAAGCCATCATCGGTTCCTAGAAAGAGGAGGTTGGGGTTTTCTATATCCTCAACGATAGACAGGGCATAGCTTGCTACATCGTCAGCAGTAACAATACGTTCCCACTTCTTACCGTAGTTTGTGGTGCGATAGACATAGGGTGTATAGTTATATCGTCTATAATCATTGGCTACCAATAGCGCTTCTCCTTTATTCTTATTAGAGGCTTTAATTTGGGTGATCCAACTGCCTTTGGGGAGTCCCTTAAGCCCTGATGATACATCGGTCCACTGCTGGCCATTATCCATTGTAATGTGTACTCTACCGTCATCACTAGCAGTCCAAAGCACGCCTTGTTGTAGGGGGTCGGGTTCAATTACTAAGAGGGTGCAATGGTTTTCGGCACCAGTGGCATCCATGGTAAGTCCACCACTTTCACTTTGTTTTTGCTTTTCGGGATCATTGGTAGTTAGGTCAGAAGAAATTACAGTCCATGTAAGCCCTTTATCGGTGCTTTTATGTACAAACTGACTACCAAAGTACAAGGTGCTATTGTCAAAAGGATCTTGTGCTATGGCTGCATTCCAGTTAAAACGGAGTTGTACCTCTGGGTTGGGGTGGGT
>WTIO01000041.1 GCA_011526365.1 Flavobacteriales bacterium | reverse complement strand
TTAGAATGGGAGGGCCCCACCTCATAAACAAAGTATACGCCCCAAAACATTATGAACGAAGCTCTAAAATTAACACAATGAAACACCTTATCATACCACTTAGGATTTATTTCGAACGCCATGGCTTTGCCGTGAGTACCCGTTTGGCAGAATTTTTAGGGATGAAGGTGAAAAGTGTACGACTCTTTTTTATTTACGCCTCATTCACCACGCTATTGGGGGGGCTGTTCCTGTATCTCACTTTGGCATTTTGGTTAAAACTAAAAGATTTGATTTACGCCAAACGCACCTCTGTATTTGACCTTTAGTATGTCCATTTATATAGAACTCTTTATTGCCCTAAGTTTATTTCTACTGGTCTTTCTGATAGGTGTTTTTGGGTTTTATTGAATATCCCCCGAAGCAAACTAGTTGGATGCCCTTTACATGACGGTGATTACCATTAGCACCGTGGGATTTGCGGAAGTAGCTCAACTGGACGCCAAAGGAAAGCTGTTTACTATAGGATTTATTATTGTAAGTATTTAAGTTATTGCCTACAGTTCCAAAATACTGCTCAGTTATTTTATCGAAGGCACCCTAACACAACAATTTCAACGCCAACGTACGATGAAAACAATCTCTAAAATGAATAACCACGCTATTATTTGCGGTTGTGGATGTACCGGAAAAAAACCTTCAGCCAACTTATGGACATGAACTTCCCTGTGGTAATTATAGAGAAGGATCCTACAATTTTGAGCAATTGCCCAAAAAAGTAGTAAAAATTTTGGGCGATGCTCAAAAAGAAGCAAAACTGCAAAATGCAGGTATTGGCCGAGCCCGCTATTTTATTACTACACTCCCAGGTAATGCCTAAAATTTATATGTAGTACTCACTGCCTGACAAATGACCCCGCAGTTGAACATTGTTAGTAGGGCTTTTGAAGAGCACAGTATAGAGAAATCGCGTTTTGCTGGCGCCAATCACGTGCTACTTCCTCTATAGCACAAATTGAAATTGACCACCTGATACCAGCACAGCAGGGAAAAACTTTAAGTGAATTTGAGCTTCGACAAGAAACAGGATGTAATGTCATCGGTTACATACAACCCAATTCAACGACAGTGATCATTCCATCGGCCCATCAGAAAATTGCACTAGAAGCTACCCTTATTGTTTTACGAACACAAGAAGCTCATGAAAAATTGCGTCGGATGTTTTCTGCTTAGGGTCCCCAATTTTGAAATGGATTTAATATATTAGGCGCACCAACCAACATTGAAATATGAGACGCTTTTATTTTTTAGCCACTATTTTTTCACTGCTACTTTCTCCATCACACCTCTTTGCACAAGAACAAGGATTAGACGATAAGATTAATGAGGCCTTTACCCCCATCGCCAATTGGTGGGGTGGAGTAGTACTCCATAATTTTCCAGGTACGGAAATACCAACCATAATTTTTCTTCTTGTAGGTGGAGCGATGTTTTTCACTCTCTACTTTAGTTTTGTAAACATCCGACGATTTAGCACGGCCATTAATACTGTACGCGGAAAGTACGATGCTTTAGATCACCACGAAGCTGGAGACCCTGCCTTGGCCATTGACGGTGACGTAAGATACACCATTAAGGACGAAAATCAAGAAGGTGAAGTAAGTCATTTTCAGGCCCTAGCCACAGCGGTTTCGGGTACTGTTGGAAACGGAAATATTGCTGGGGTAGCCTTGGCCATTGCCATAGGAGGACCTGGAGCAACCTTTTGGATGATTCTCTGTGGTTTATTGGGTATGTCCACAAAATTTGTGGAATGTACCCTGGGAGTAAAATACCGTGATGTTGGGCCCGACGGCACAGTTTATGGAGGCCCTATGTACTATTTAACCAAAGGGCTTAAAGAACGTGGTTTCACAAAATTGGGGCAATTCTTAGCCGGAGTATTTGCTTTTCTTTGTATTGGTGCCTCCTTTGGTGGAGGAAATGCGGCACAATCCAACCAAGCTGCCATGCAGTTGGTAGAATCCTTTGGGATGACTGGGGGAAGCGCTCGTACTATCATAGGGCTTATCATGATGGTTTTTGTAGGGATCATTATCATAGGAGGAATTAAGCGTATTGCCTCAGTAACTGAAAAGGTAGTACCCTTTATGGCACTGATGTATATACTTGCGTGTGTTTACATTATAGCCACCAACTATTGGTTTGTGGATGATGCTTTTGGAATGATTTTTTCTCAGGCATTTAATCCACAGGCTGGTTTAGGAGGGCTATTAGGTGTTCTGATTACAGGCTTTAGACGTGCAGCCTTTTCCAATGAGGCAGGAGCCGGTTCAGCCTCCATTGCGCATTCGGCAGTTAAAACCAACTATGCAGCCTCAGAGGGCTTGGTAGCCCTTTTAGAGCCTTTCATTGACACCGTGGTCATTTGTACCCTTACCGCCTTAGTTATTATTATTTTTAACGGAGACAATACCGTGTTTGATTACGGTGGTGTTGGCGGTGTCGTAATGATTGACGGGGTACCTGCAGAGGGCGCTGGTATTACTACAGCCGCCTTTTCAAAATACATTTCTTTTTCTGGGCCATTTTTAACCCTGGCTGTGGTATTGTTTGCCATTTCCACTATGATTTCATGGTCGTATTACGGACTGCAGTCCTGGATGTATATTTTTGGGAAAAGTCGTGCGGCTGATTTGAGTTATAAGTTTCTTTTCTTAGCGTTTATCGTTATTGGAGCAGCTGGAGATATGTCGGCAGTTTGGACGTTCTCTGATGCGATGATTTTGGCGCTAGTATTCCCCAATATGCTGGGCTTACTCCTCTTGTATCCGAAAGTTAAAACAGAACTCGATAAATACCTAAAAGCCATAGGATCGATGAAAAAAGCTTAAATTCGTCTACGCCTCATAAAATCCCTTTGCTGTTGACATCATTTCAACACAAGGGGGATTTTGTTTTTTTGACCCTCCTCTTAGCAGTTTTTTTGGTGGTGTTCTGGTGGGTGCCTCGCCCAAATTCTGAACTGCATTTCGGCCTTGAAACAATGGCAGCTTAGAAGGCTCATTACCAAAAACTGTAAGAACAAACAAAGGCTGCCCAAACGAAATACCAATACAATCCCAATTTCTTAACGTCCTATCGGGTCTACCTTTTAGATCTTTCTCCCAAAGCATTCGATCGGTTAAAAGCTGCGCGGCAGCTTGAACAAATACGTAGTCAATATCCTAATACGCCTTTGGACAGCCTTTGGCAATATCTGTCTTTTGACACCATGCGGATTCGAAGATTAACGTTATATTTGTATAAAAACGCTATGATGGATCTTGAAACTCCCCTATCGATGACCCAACAAGAATCGGTGGATATGGTAGCCAGTGCTGCCAGAGACTTTGCCGAAAAATATGTACGCCCACACATTATGGAATGGGATGAAAAGCAACACTTCCCCGTGGATGTGATGCGTTTGGCTGGGCAACACGGTTTTTTGGGAGTACTTATTCCGGAATCCTACGGAGGTTCGGGCTTGGGGTATCACGAATATGTAGCCATCATTGAAGAATTTTCAAAAGTAGACCCTTCTATAGGCTTGTCTATTGCGGCCCACAATTCCCTGTGTTTAAATCATATTTACACCTTTGGTAACGAGTCGCAGCGTTTACAATGGGTTCCAAAATTGGCTCAAGGGGAATGGATTGGTGCCTGGGGCCTTACCGAGCACAATACGGGTTCCGATGCCCAAAACATGAACACCACCGCTACTAAAGATGGCGATCATTGGGTGATTAACGGTTCTAAAAACTTTATTACCCACGGGAAATCTGCTGATGTGGCTGTTGTTATCGCACGAAATGGCGAACGCGGAAACAGCCGTTCCATGAGTGCCTTTGTCATTCCGCGTGACACTCCGGGTTTTAGTGCTGGTAAAAAAGAAAACAAGCTAGGAATGCGTGCCAGTGAAACCGCCGAGATGATTTTTGACAACTGTCGTATTCCCGATAGTTACCGTTTGGGTGAAGTAGGCGAAGGTTTTATTCAGTCTATGAAATTGCTCGATGGGGGTCGTATATCCATTGCAGCACTATCCCTAGGGATTGCAAAAGGTGCCTATGAAGCCTCCCTCCAATACGCTCTGGAGCGCAAACAATTTGGCAGGTCCATTATGAGTTTTCAGGGGATTTCATTCAAAGTAGCAGAAATGGCCACAGAAATTGAAGCGGCTACTTTACTTACCCACAAAGCGGCAACCTTTAAAAACGAAGGAAAAAGCGTTACCACAGCAGGTGCAATGGCAAAGTTATATGCTTCTGAAGTGTGTGTAAAAGCGGCAAATGAGGCTGTGCAAATTCACGGAGGCTACGGATTTACAAAAGATTTTCCTGTTGAGAAATTTTTACGGGATTCTAAATTATGTACCATAGGAGAAGGTACTAGCGAAATCCAAAAAGTAGTTATTGCCCGCAATTTGACGAAGGGATAACATTCCTTTTCCAGAACTTATATTATCAAAAAGATTTGGTTATATTTGCCCTCCATTAATGAAAGGAGGTGATACGATATGTTAATTATTCCAATTAAAGAAGGCGAAAATATAGACCGCGCCCTCAAGCGTTTTAAACGCAAATTCGACAAAACAGGAACCATGCGCCAACTGCGCTCACGCAAGCAGTTTGTGAAGCCTTCTGTAAAAAATCGTGAAAAGCTTATTAAAGCACAATATATCCAGCAACTTCGCGACAAGGAAAACTTGTAGCCCCTAGTTTGCTGACAGTATATCTTGTCCTCTGAAGTTTGTATCTTTAGGGGACGATTTTTTTTATGGCTATCCCCGCATTTATCGCTTATTTGCAGCATGAAAAAAAGTATGCGCAGCATACTCTTAAAGCCTATGAGAGTGATTTGCAGTCCTTTGCTGAATTTTGCGCTGACAACTATGACGACGCTGCACCTGAAAAGGCAGTGTACGCCCAAATACGCGCTTGGATTGTTCATCTGCTCGATCAGGGGAACCGTCCTAAAACCATCAACAGGAAAATTTCTTCCCTACGTTCCTACTATAAATTTTTATTAAAAACCCAAACCATCACGGTGTCTCCTTTGGTGGAGCATCAACCCCTTAAAACTGCAAAGCGGGTGGCAGTCCCTTTTTCACCCGAAGAAATAGCCCAGGTGTTTGATCCCGCATTGTATCCCTCCGGTTGGAAAGGCATACTCGAAAAAACACTACTAATGACACTTTATTACACCGGGATGCGCCGTGCTGAACTCATTCATTTACAGACCGTTTCTGTGGATTTAAAACGCGGTCAACTAAAAGTGTTAGGGAAACGAAATAAAGAACGCTTACTACCTGTGTTGCCTGAGCTAAAAGTGCAATTAAAACAGTATCAGGAAGCAGTTGCCCAGTTACAACTTCCAAAAACACCCCTGTACTTTCATGATGCTACGGGGCAAAAATTAAGTGAAAAATTTGTCTATGATACCGTAAAGTATTACTTTAATGAAGTGTCATCGAAGACCAAAAAAAGCCCCCATATGCTGCGACATAGTTTTGCCACGCACTTGCTGGATAATGGCGCCGATTTAAACGCTGTTAAAACCCTTTTAGGGCATGCCAGTATTGCGGCTACACAACATTATACCCAAAGCAGCATGCAGCACTTGAAGTCCGTCTACCGAAAGGCACACCCCAGAGGAAATAAAAGTTAAACCTAAAAAATTTGCCTTATGACTATTGATTTTCAGTCGGTCAACTACAACGCCGATATCAGCTTGGTAGAATTCACCAAAAATCGTCTTCAGAAAATGGAAAAATTCTTTAACCACATTGTGGAAGTTGAAGTATTTACCAAAGTGCTGAATACGTCAGAAAAAAACAACAAACAAGCGGAGGTAAAGATCCGTGTTCCAGGCGAGCACTTTATAGTGAAAAAAACTTGTAAATCCTTTGAGGAAGCAGTGGATACTTGCGCCCAAAGCGCCGAACGCTTATTGATTAAATTTAAAACTCGAAATCGCTTACGCAGCGTCTAGTTATTTTTTAGTTTTTTTGTTTTGAAACAAAAAAAAATAGCAGTTAATTTGCAAGGTTTTTAAAAGAAACGCCGATGTAGCTCAGCTGGCTAGAGCAGCTGATTTGTAATCAGCAGGTCGTGGGT
>WTIO01000004.1 GCA_011526365.1 Flavobacteriales bacterium | reverse complement strand
GCCCAGACGCTAATATCCAGCACGTTATCAGGCAAGGCGATTTAATCTGACAGTTCCCTCGGGCAAGGTGGGTTATTCTGACAGTGCCTGGTGATATGATAGAAGAATTCTGCAATCGCAGATGAGATCTATGACCGCACGGTCAAACTTACCCCGGATCGATAAACTTCTTCGGGCATTTTCCCGTTTTCCAACCAAGCAAGCACGTTGTTCGCAATTTCGTTAGCTAAAACCGCGATATCGCAACTGATCGTATTTAATGCAGGCCAGGAATATTGGCCTTCCTGAATATCATCAAATCCGATGATATCAATTTCGTGCCCGATCTTATTACAAGCATTCAACAGCCCCAATGCGACAAGATCATTAAAGCAAACGGCACCCTGACACTTAGGATACTGTTCCCTTAGAATTTTTGCGGCGTTGCTCCCAAATTCGCGTGTCGGTCGCCCCGATAAAACAATCGGGTCGGCGCCGATACCTGCCATACCCTCAAGGTATCCTGTCATCCGTTCGTTTGTGACACCAAAATTTTCAAGTCCGCCGACAAATGCAATGTGTTTAAACCCTCGGCTAACAAAATGCTCCATGGCCATGCGTCCACCTGACACGTAATCAGGGGCAACAAATGGGAAAATACTCTGCTTTGGGGGCAATTTTCTGAGAACATGAACCGTGGGAACACCTGAGCGTTTGATGGTTGCCAACGTGCCATCAATGTCCCCGTAAGCCGGCGACAGAATAAGTGCAGAAACCCCGTGTTCAAGCATCGCACCCACAACACGATCCTGTATTTCAGGATTGTCATCCGTATTTGCAACAACGGTAGCATACCCTTTTTCATTCAATGCCATTTGCAGAGAGGTTGCAAATTCAGTGAAGAATGGGTTTGTGAGGTCATTAATAACCAATCCAACCAATCCTGCATTACCCGTTCGCATGTTTGCTGCAGAGCGATTATAGACGTATCCCAGCTCTTCCATCGCATGTAGCACAGCCAAACGCGTTTTGTCGCGAACGGAACTCGAATTGCGCACAACCAAGCTAACCGTTGACTTGGAAACTCCGGCTTTCTTCGCGACATCAACAATGGTGGGACGTTTATCCATAGTATGCGTGCTATTTGATTCCGTGGAGCTCTAACAGTAGTTTCATGCGATGAGTTGCCAAATCAGGATCACACAACAGGCGCGCTTGATCTGCTAAACGGAATACCTCAGCATAATGTGTGATATCACGTGACGCCTGAAATCCTGCGGGCATTATGAAATGCGACTGTGAGCCATTCAACCATGACAAAAAGGCAATACCAGCCTTATAGAAACGCGTCGGAGCGCGGAAAATTTCTCGTGAAAGCGGGACCGTCGGCGCCAACAGTGCATGATATGTTGACATATCTTCCTTTGACATCGCCTCAAGCGCTTGCGCAGCAGCAGGTGCAATCGCAGCAAAAATCCCAAGTAATGCATGTGAATAATGCGCGCCATCCCCCGCAATCAAATCAGCATAATTAAAATCATCTCCTGTGTAGAGACGTACTCCATCAGGCAATCTTGCACGAAAGGATTCTTCATGTGCCTTATCAAGTAGTGAAATTTTTATCCCATCTACTTTTTCTGGGTTTTCAGCGATCAAACCTAAAACAAAATCAGAAGCACTATTAACGTCGCGATGCCCCCAATATCCCGATAATGCGGGATCAAACATATCCCCTAACCAGTGCAAAATAACTGGATCTTTGGCGTTATCAATCAGATGTCGATACACTGCATGATATTCATCTGAAGACGCATTCATTGCAGGAAAGGCGCGGGACGCCATCAAGATGACTTGCCCACCCGCATTTTCGATTGTCGACATCTGTGTTTCATATGCACCCTTAATCGCAGCAACCGATTTCAAGTCTTCTAAAGCGATATGATCTGTCCCTGCCCCGCAGGCAACCCGTGGCGACATCGCATGATCCTTGGCTGCGGCCATCGTACGATTTATTAACTCTTTGGCGGTGTCCCAATCGACACCCATTCCACGTTGAGCAGTATCCATAGCCTCTGCGAGACCCAAACCTTGGTCCCATAGCCCAATGCGAAATTGCAACGTCGCATCCCAATCGACAGCGGGCCGCGTATCCCACGGATCACGTTCGGCCAAGGGATCAGACACGATGTGTGCAGCAGCAAATGCAGTACGTGTCAGCGCGACTTGAGGGGTCCGTGGAACAAGCGGATTATTTCGTAATTCGTAAGGAGCAAGCGTATTTTTATATGTCGGCAAATGTAACATTTGGGCTCCTTAAATTAGGTCGTCGGTAAATCAAAGACGAGAATGCCATCCAAACCACCCACGGCGTTTTCAACCAAACGGGCGCCAAGTTTCTTATGGTCTGGATGCTGTTGGTATTGAGCCAAGGATTCCCAACTATCAAAATCGGCTATAAAGCCATGCATATACCCTCTTTCGATCTGTTCAGGACTTTCACTTTTCCCGGACGTGATCTGAAGTAACCCTGGCACTTTGCCCTCTATTTCATGCAATTCACGCCAAATGTCGGCAATTGTATCTTCGCCCAACTCTGACTTAAATTTTATCAAAACGATGTGTCGGATCATTTTCCTATCCCTGATCTGCCTTGATCATGTCGGATGCTTTTTCTCCGATCATGATCGCAGCTGCGTTGGTGTTTGATGAAATAACCGTGGGCATAATCGAATTATCAACGATGCGCAGACCAGCAATTCCGTTGAAACGCAAACGCGTATCCACAACAGCGTTATCGTCTGGCCCCATACGACATGTACCTGCACAATGATGCGATGTTTTAGAATGTTCACAGATGAAATCGAAATAATCCTCATCCGTTTTCACATCTGGGCCTGGCAGACGTTCAGCTTTGATAAAGGGTTTCAGCGGCCCTTGCGATAAAATTTCTTGCGTCAATTTCAAACCTGCAATCGAATTTCTACGATCTAGTGGATCTTGCAGATAGTTTGGATCAATCAACGGGGCATCTGCGGGATTGTCACTTTGTATTTTTACCGACCCCCGCGATCTGGGACGTAAATAACACGAATTCAGGGTAATCCCGCCCTGAGGCATCGCTACAACACCATGTTCAATCCCAGTTCCAAGACCTAAATGAAATTGCAAATCAGGGGAACGCGCATCTGGATCAGCATACCAAAAACCCCCTGTTTCAAACAGCGACGACGCAACTGGACCTTTCTTGGTAAGCAGGTACTGGATCCCTGCCATCGCAGCTCGCGCAGGCTTGGCGTATAAATCATAACTATAAGGGCCCGAAAGTTCGCAGATACAATACAAATCTAAGTGATCTTGTAGATTTTCACCAACCTGTGGCTGATCATAGACCACATCTATGCCCAATGTTTCTAAATGTGAGGCGGCTCCAATACCCGAGAGTTGTAGCAATCTGGGCGAGCCAACGGCACCTGAGGAAAGGACCACTTCGGATGAGGCATGAATTTTTGTCCCATCTTTCATTTCCACTCCCGTGGCACGCGCGCCCTCTACAACCAATCGCTTAACTTCTGCACCTGTAATAACATCAAGGTTTTTGCGCCCAATGTTGGGCGCGATATATGCCATTGCAGCAGATGATCTGCGGGCATTGCGTTGTGTCAATTGATAATAAGCAACCCCATCCTGCTTTTCGCCATTCACATCGAAATTGCGTGGGATACCCAATTCTGCAGCTGCTTCAAAATACGCGTCGCACACCGGCAAAGGTGAAATGGGCTGGCTTACCCCCAGTGGACCGCCCACCCCGTGGAAGTCATTATCATATGTGTCATTATCCTCAGCCTTTTTAAAATACGGCAACACATCGTCATATCCCCAGCCTTCGCATCCCATTTGGCGCCAATCGTCATAATCTTGGGCATTGCCACGCGTATAAATCTGCGCATTAATCGCCGAACCGCCCCCGATAACCTTGGCCTGTGTGTAGCGGAACACCTTGTTTTGCATGTGCCGTTGGGGCACCGTATCCCAACCCCAACTACCAATACCTTTTGTCATTTTCGCGAAACCAGCGGGTAAATGATACAAAGGATGACGGTCTCTACCGCCAGCCTCTAACAATAGGACCGTCACATCAGGGTTTTCAGACAGACGTGACGCCACAACCGATCCAGCAGATCCGCCACCAATCACAATGTAATCATAGCCTGTTTTCATGACACACCTCTAAAGTCGTGGAATTGATAGACCGCCATCGATTGCGATGACATTTCCCGTCGCGAACGCCAATTGACCGCGTGCCAAAGGCAGAATAACAGATCCAATATCTGTGGGTTCGCCCCACCGCATCGCAGGCACCAGGCCATTTTCAATGCGTGGAGTGTATTTATCGCGGACACCCAATGTCATAGGTGTTTCGATGATGCCTGGACGCAATTCAAAAACGCCAATGTTATTGGGGGCAAGGCGCACTGCGAAATTTTGCGCCATCATAGACGCCGCTGCTTTGGACATACAGTAATCTGCACGCTCAATAGACACCATTTCCGCACTCACAGACGTTACAAATGACAACGAACGATAAGCATCTGAAGGCGTATCGAGCATGTGACGCGCAACGTTTTGTGCTAAGAAAAATGAACCACGCAAGTTTATGTCTAAGACACGGTCAAAGTGTGCGATAGATATATCCAGCATATCGCCGCGAACAGGTGACGCGATGCCTGCATTACTGACATAAGTTGTAATTGGGCCAAGATCTGAAACGATCGAAGACACTAGGTTTTCGGTGTCTTCAACGTTGCAAAGATCATGCTGATAATAACGAACCTGACCGTCAAATCGTGACAAAATTTCTGCAACCCGCGGATCAGACTTTGACAGTTCTGATGCGATCGCGACGCGATATCCATCACTGATCAGCGCTTCAACAATTCCAAGGCCGATCCCCTGCTGCCCACCTGTTACAAACGCAACCTTGTTCATGCCGCAAACTCCTCACGTAGGATGTGGTCAGCGGCGCGCATACTCAGCGCGGCGATGGTCAATGCGGGGTTCACAGCCGCAGAGGTTGGCAAAACTGATGCATCTGCGATGAATAAATTTTTATGATCATGAGACCGACAATAGGTATCAACCACAGATGTCGTTGGATCAACGCCCATACGCGCCGTTCCACATTGGTGAGACGGGGTTCTTTTATCGAAACTCTGGGTTAAAACGATTGGAAATCCAGCTTTTTTCAGCACGCGTTTCAATTTTTGAACTAGCATTTGATGCGCGTCCCAGTTCGTGCGCTTCCAAGACAGATGTATTTGTTCGTTCTTTACGGTGACGCGGCTTTCCGGGTCTGGCAAATCCTCCGACATAGCATAAAAATCAAACGAACGTGCGGCGATCCAATTGGCCACAATTTTTGGCAAAGGAGTATTCGCCGATAAAATGGTACCAGATATCTTGCCCAACAATTGGATATTACCCAAGGGTGGCCCCTTGTCCCCGTCCGTTAGATAATAATCGTTACACATCAATGTTTTCTGATAGATCGCGTTATTTTTTCGAAACGGATGCATCGCCAATACGGCCGATGCGTTGTGATTCATAAAGTTACGACCGACCTGATCTGACCTATTTGCCAATCCCGTCGGATAGGTTTCCGTTCGCGATGAGAGCAACAAGGCGGCAGAATTCACAGCGCCTGCCGCCAAAACAACGATGGGCGCACGAAGGGTTTCTATGCGGTCTTTAAGTTTTACGACAACACCCGAAACCGTTCCAACGTCATCAACCTCAAGCCGTTCAACTTTGGTGTTTGTCATCAGTGAAACGTTTGCAGCATTCATCGCAGATTGTAATGCGATGGATTCTGCATCCATCTTGCCAGAGCAAGTATCAGGAAATGCATCCCACGGGGTCGCACCATGTGCCAACCACCGTTCGACATCAACACCAAGCGGAAGTGATACAGGCGTCAAACCAACCCGCGCCAATCTATGGCGCAAATCAGCGATATCAGCTTCGTCAGGAACGGGTGGAAAATCATATGTGTTTGAGTGCACGGGTTCCGTTCGATCACCCTGATTTTCACCGCGCACCTGAAACATGCTTTCTGCGCGCGCGTACCATGGCTCGATCTCATCATAGGAAATTGGCCATGCAGGTGACGATCCCTGTAAATGCGCGAGCTCAGAAAAATCTTCTTTCCGATAACGGATTAGGACCGCCCCATAAAATTTGGAATTACCGCCCACATTGTAGTAATTCCCAGGATTGAATGGTTGGCCATCCCCGTCTACCCATGTTTCATCTGGGCGAAAATGTCCGTTGGCAAATATCGCGGTGTCATCCCGATCATTCGCAGAGGGACGAAGATGATCCCCCCGCTCAATGATCAAAATCTTACGTCCACTTGGGGCGAGTTGC
>WTIO01000037.1:12256-73901 GCA_011526365.1 Flavobacteriales bacterium | reverse complement strand
ATGTATCAGGCACAGCAAAAGCACCCGCAGCAGCCCATGTACATTGTGCCTGTGGGCATCAATTATGGTAATTATCGCCGTCCGTTTGGGGTTCTACAGCTGGTCATTGGGCCACCTATTGCTGTCAAAGACTATCTTAATGAAGCCAAAACCCCAGCGCAAAACATCAATGCCCTGCGCGATGCACTAACCGTTGCCATGAAAAAAACATTGTGGATTCCAGAAAAAGGAGAAAACTACCCCACTCAGGAGGCACTACTGCACCCTAAGAACACCCGTTTGCCTTTTCACGCGCTACAAAAGGGCTTACATGAATCCCCCAGCCCACTGTCCGCACCTCCCCAATGGCCCTTTTATGCAAGGAGTGTGGTGTTCATGGGGTATGCTGCGCACTTTTTGCCCTTTTTGGGCCTAAAAAAAGTGCTGGAACTATTTGCCGATAAGGTGTTCCACAATTCGATTAAATACGTTTTCGGACTGTTAATTTTACCGCTTTGGTGGGCACTTTGCGCTTTCTACACTGTCCGTTACCTTGGCTGGGCCATGGCACTAGCTGTTGTATGCGTACAAATACTATTGCTGTATAGTAGACAATACTTATTACTATATAAAAAAAAATAAGAAATAACTATATAGAACTAAAAAAGAAATCAATAAAAACTAAAAACATAATTAATAATAATAAAAATCTATTGTTTACTAAGAAACAATAGTAAAAACCAATTAAACTATTGCTTTTGCCCGATTGAAACTGGCTTTGTACCTTCACAGCTATGAAAGATGTTATTATAATTGGTGCTGGACCTATTGGTTTGGCTTGTGGTATTGCGGCTAAAGAGCAGGGGCTTTCATTTACCATATTTGATAAGGGAACTTTGGTGAATTCACTCTATCATTATCCTTTAAATATGACTTTTTTTTCCACCTCTGATCGCTTGGAAATAGGAGGGGTTCCGTTTATTTCTCAAAATCCTAAACCTACACGTGCCGAAGCGTTGGAATACTACCGCCGCGTTTGTTCCCATTGGGCGTTAGATCCCCAGTTGTATGAAGCCATCAATACTTTTGAGTCCCTTCCTACAGGGGGTTTTTTACTTTGTTCCGAAAAGGGCAGCTATCAATGCAAACATCTTGTGATCGCTACGGGCTTTTATGATTTCCCCTATTTATTGAATGTGCCCGGAGAAACACTCGATAAGGTTAAGCATTACTACAGTGAGCCCCACCCGTATTTCAATATGGATGTAGTGGTAGTGGGAGCAGCCAACTCGGCCGTAGATGCCGCACTGGAAACCTATCGCAAAGGGGCAAAAAGTGTTACTATGCTTGTTCGTGAAAAAAACATTGGAGAAAATGTGAAGTATTGGGCCCGTCCTGATATTATTAATCGCATTGAGGAAGGCAGCATTAAGGCGTATTTTGAAACGGCTATCACTGCAATTACCCCCACCTCAGTACAGTTTACCACTCCAGAAGGGGGCCATGAAATTCCCAATGATTTTGTTTTGGCCATGACTGGTTATCAACCTAATTTTAGCCTCTTGGAACAACTTGGCGTTCGTTTTCACCAAGATGTTGACCGCACTCCGGTATACGACGCTACCACTATGGAATCCAATGTCCCTGGAGTGTATTTGGCAGGAGTAGTTTGTGGCGGATTAAAAACCAATAAGTGGTTTATTGAAAATTCGCGTGAGCATGCCCCATTAATTATGCAAGACATCCAAGCAAAAGTAGCTGCGGCAACTCAAAATTAATACTCTGTGTAGAACAGTTCAAGGCTAAGGCTCTCCGTGCTGGTATTGGCAGATCCTAAAAGAACCACCCCAAGGGGGTTTAAAATTCCTGCTGTAGGGTAGTTTATTTCACCTCGGGCTGCTGTTAAAAAGGCGCTCTTTGGTGCAATGAAATCTGTATTACTACCTACAATTAAGCCTAAGCTAACGTTGGTAGAATCTTCACGGATAAGGTTGTTAACGTGGTTGGTGATTCGAAATTTGTAATGGGAGGGGCGATCGTTATCATCGTATTCTAGCAATCCACCAAAAACGTATTTATCTCCGTTTTTAACATTCAAATTTAAGGATTGATCGGCATCAAAGTCATTGAGGGTTTTTCCGTTGGTGTAGTTGTAGAGATACAGCCGATCAGGGAGTACGCTGGGGTCGTTGTAGGCGGTAGGGTCAATATGAAACACCAAGTTGGCTTCATTAATCAGCCAATTGTTTTCTCTTAAACGCTCCAACTGCTCTTGTTGGAGATCATTTTCGGGGTCAAATAATTGTATGCGTGCGTGATTTCTGCCCCCTTGAATGTAAATTTTCTCTGCCGCAACACTTTGGTTTCCTAGTTGCAGTTGTTCTGTAATTTGTGGGGCGACCAGTGCATTTTTAAGGGTGTTTAGTTGTACACCATTCAAATTTAACAAATAGGAGCTCTCCGCTTTTGTGATAAAATCATCTGAGGTGTCGTCGGTAGTCCCATTTTGATCGAGTTCATCGTAGGTATAATTTATTTGAATGGCTGCATTGGAAAGGTCTAATAGCATGTACAGGTCATCCGAAAAATTTTCTGTTCTTATAATTATCCCGCGCAAATGTTGATTGAAGAGGTTTTGGCTAGAAAGTTCTGGCTGTCCTTCTAGGTTTAACACAAATCGTTGAAAAAATTTGGGGTCCAAGGGGACGCGTATACGTGGCGTCAAACGGGTTTCTACTTGTTGGGTTTCATCGATATCTTCGGTGTCGGGATCGTCTTCTTTATAATTGAAGCGCAACTCATCAAAATTTAGGGTATATTCTCCATCAAAAAGGGTTTCACCATAAAAGCCTTGTTCGTAAAAATCGGTGCTGGAGTAGTAGGGTTTTTGTTCAACAAAATTATTGTCAGGATCGAGGTTACTGAGAAAATAGGTTAAACGGTGTACTTTCAACTCAAAACTGGCCTCGCGATTCCCGTACAAGGAATCTATTTCATAAACTTTATTTTCCGGTTGGTAAGAGGCATTGTCGTCATCGTCTGCATCCAGTATGCCATCGTTATCACTGTCGGAACTCAAAGGGTTTAAGTCCGACTGGGTTTCTAATAAATCGGAGATAGAATCCCCATCGGTATCACTTTGAGGATCTTCGGGGTCGGCATCAAAAGCATCAATAACACCATCGTTGTCGCTGTCCTTAGTGTTGTTAAAAAAGGGGATGTCTAAAAATACTTCGGTAACAGTTTCGCGTTCTTCAATAACCGCAACATTGTCTTCATCACCCTCATTTTCGCGGTCCTGACTAAAGTTTCCAAACACACTTCCGGTGAGTTGTAATTGCGAAGTAATGCTCGCTTCGGCCCTTCCAAAAACAGGATGCTGAATGTACCCCAATTGGCCCAGTGGAAGCCCATTGGTTTGGACACTAGCTGTGGCATCTTGATAGCTGTAAACGGGTAATTTTACTCCTTCTGTTGATATGGCTTGGGATTCAAAAAGTTGAATGCCTACAGTGTGGTATTCTTTGGCACAGCTGGCCACAAAAAGGAGCACACTAAGAACGACTATTTTGATTTTCATATGGGGAGTTTTCAAAAAACTAGGGCTTAGCTTAGTTGTTCGGTATAAAAATTAATATAAGCGTTGTCTTCCTGTGTTTGATCAAAGTGCAATAGTGGTTTTTTAGAGGCTTCTGCAGCGCTCACCAATGCAGGATTCAACTTTTCACTGGAGAGGATTATGCCATCGGAGTACTCAAGCGCCAATGCAGCAAGGCTGTCGTGGTCTGGTGTTTGGAGTCCAGCACATGCAGCTGCAGAAATTTTATCATGTCCCACTTTTTCCTGAAGTTCTTTTGCCAGGGTGCCTTCAAAATTTTTGGTGTAGAAGGAAGTAACAAGCTTGCTGTCCTGAAACAGGGGCTCGTCTTTGTAAAGCGTTTTTAAGTACAATGGAAATAGAGCGGTAAACCAGCCGTGAAAATGAATAATATCTGGTGACCAGTTGAGTTTTTTAACGGTTTCTATTACCCCTTTGGTAAAAAAGATCATGCGCTCGTCATTATCAGGAAACAGCTGCCCCTCCTTATCGGATAACATTGCGCGGCGCTTGAAGTATTCTTCATTATCTATAAAATACACCTGCATGCGCTCTTTTGGAATAGAAGCCACCTTGATGATTAAGGGGGAGTCTATTTCATTGATAACTAAATTCATTCCAGAAAGACGGATCACCTCATGCAGTTGATGGCGTCGTTCGTTTATCAAGCCATAACGCGGCATAAAGATGCGCGTTTGTCCACCATTTTCATTTACAGTCTTTGGAATCTGAAAAGAATTAAATGCTTGTTCTGTGTTGGGAAGATAAGGAACTACCTCTGACGATATAATCAGCACTCTTTTGTCTTTCATATACTTTTCTAAATGGGAAAGTTTTGCAAAACTAGCAATATTTATTAAGAGTTGTTAAAACTTTACATACTTTGCGCTGTTAATGTTTTACTAAATGACGTTGTTTAAGCATCATAATGAGTTTGCAGCACTGCGAAAATCCAGTACAGACAAAGGGCTGGGCTTGGTTCCAACCATGGGAGCCCTGCACCAAGGGCACCTTTCCTTAATCGAACGTGCCAGCAATGAAAACGAAGAGGTTTTAGTGAGTATTTTCATTAACCCCACCCAATTTGATGCCCCCTCAGATTTATTACGCTACCCTACTGAGCTTGAAGCTGACCTCTCAAAGATTAACGCCCTAAACCCCAATTGTTTGGTGTATGCCCCTCAAGCAGAAGATTTGTATGGCTCTAGTGTAGCCGCAAAGACCTATGATTTTGGGTTGCTCAACCAGGTGATGGAAGGCGCCCACCGAAAGGGGCATTTTCAAGGTGTGGCAACCGTGGTCGAAAAGCTGTTTCGCATTTTTCAGCCCCAAAGGGCCTACTTTGGAGAAAAAGATTTTCAACAATTACAAGTGATAAAACAGCTGGTTCAGCAAGCACAATTAGATGTTGAAATTGTCAGTTGCCCTATCGTTCGCACAGCAGTAGGTTTGGCGCTCAGCTCGCGCAATCAATTGCTAACCCCCTCAGCACAAAATGCAGCCCTGGAACTCTATGCTGCACTTAAAGCAGCTAAAACATTGTGGCAGCAAACCCCTTATGCTGCTTCCTTGGAACACATTAAAAAACGGTTTGATCAGCATCCTGAAATTAGCTTAGAGTATTTCGAAATTCGGGAAGAAACTACCTTGGAAATCTTTGACCCAAAACACCACCAACACCCCAGAGCATTTATTGCGGCCCAACTCGGGAAGATTCGTTTAATTGACAATTTAGCATTGGAAAAAGCAATACCTTTGCAGCATGCAAATAGAAGTTGTTAAGTCCAAAATTCATCGGGTCACTGTGCGTCAGGCCGACCTGAACTATATCGGAAGTATTACCCTAGATCGCGACTTGATAGATGCTGCAAATCTTATTGTAGGAGAAAAAGTCCAAGTTCTCAACATCAACAACGGCGAACGTTTAGAAACCTATGTCATTGAGGGGCCTAGGGGTTCGGGAGATGTTACCCTCAATGGCCCTGCAGCGCGAAAAGTACAAACTGGGGATATCATCATCATAATTAGCTATGCGTTAATGGATGTTGAAGCGGCAAAAAGCTTCCAGCCGACCTTAATTTTCCCTAATGAAAACACCAATACATTGGATTAATTTTGAAGCAACTAGGAAAAATTGTAAAAAACGTTCTCCCTTTAGCCATAGGGGTGTTTTTTATTTATTTGTCCATTGATGCCACTACTCCCGAAGACCGAAAGGAAATTCTTAATGCCATTAGTACTGCCGACTATCGCTTTGTGATACTGTCCCTAATTTGTGCTGTACTCAGCCATTTGTCACGGGCCTACCGCTGGAAATTTCTATTGGTAACTTTAGGATATCGGCCCAACTTTTGGAACAGCACCTTTTCTGTAATGATTGCCTATTTGGCCAATTTAGGGGTACCCCGTTCGGGGGAGTTTCTCCGGGCAACGGTACTGTCCAATTACGAAAAGTTTTCTTTTGAAAAAGTATTTGGCACCGTGGTAGCAGAACGCATTGTCGATTTGATCCTTTTACTAATGTGTATCCTCATTGCGCTATCGCTTCAATTTGATATGATTTGGTCCTTAATAGCACCCAAAGTTATAGGTGTTGAGCAATTAGGGATTATTGCACTTGGTAGTGTAGGTATTTTTTGGTTGGGCTTCAGCTTGCTTCGAAAAAATCAAAATAAAGTTGTGGTAAAAATCAAAACCCTGCTTCAAGGATTTTGGCAAGGAATTAAAACCCTACGACAAATGCCCAACAAAGCTGCTTTTATTGCCCACACCCTGTTTATATGGGCAATGTACTTAGCCATGTTCTACTTTGTAAAATGGGCCATTCCCGAAACGGTGGGATTAACCCTAGCTATGATTTTTCCAGCTTTTGTGGCGGGAGGCCTGGTCATTTCGGCCACCAATGGCGGAATAGGAATTTACCCCTACACCATTGCCCTAGTACTTGAAGGCTTCGGATTGGCCAATAAATCGGGCTTGGCTTTTGGGTGGATTATGTGGTCCTCACAAACGTTGATGATTTTAGTTTTTGGGGGACTTTCATTTTTAGCCCTACCTTTATTGAACGCTTCACGTACCCGATAGATTATGGCCAAGGTAAAAACAAGTTTTTTTTGTCAAAACTGTGGAACCCAACACCCCCAATGGCAGGGCCAGTGCAGGGGCTGTAAGGAGTGGAACACCCTTGTGGAAGAGGTTCTTGAAAAACAAACAAACCCCATAACCACCCCTGCAAAAACCGCAAAACGCGTGGCTTTACCCACCCATATTGACGCTGTTGACCTCCAACAGCACCAGCGTATGAGCACCCACGATGCAGAACTCGACCGGGTGTTGGGTGGCGGAATAGTGCCCGGAGCAGTGGTGCTCCTTGGGGGAGAGCCAGGGATTGGAAAATCTACATTGTTTCTCCAGCTGTCGTTACAGCTCAACGGTAAGGTGTTGTATGTTTCTGGGGAAGAAAGTGAGCAGCAAATTAAAATGCGTGCCGCCCGCATGCAAAACAGCAACTCCAACTGTTATTTGTTGGCAGAAACGCGAACCGAAAATATTTTGATGCAATTGGCACAACAGCAAGCCGATCTTGTGGTCATCGATTCCATACAAACCCTACACACCGATACTATAGACAGTGGCGCAGGAAGTGTTTCCCAAATTAAAGCCAGTGCTGCAGCTTTAATTGCCTACGCCAAAGCCCAGCAAACCCCAATTGTCTTAGTAGGTCATATCACAAAGGAAGGGGCATTGGCAGGGCCTAAAATATTAGAGCATATGGTGGATACCGTTCTCCAATTTGAAGGGGATCGAAATCATGTGTATAGAATTTTGCGCGCTCAAAAAAACCGTTTTGGCGCTACCTCGGAAATTGGAATATATCAGATGCAAGCTCAAGGCTTGCAGGCGGTGGACAACCCCAGTAGTATTTTGCTTTCCGAGCATGCTTCTGCCCTAAGTGGGCATGCCATTGCAGCCACCATAGAGGGGATTCGACCCCTGTTTGTAGAAGTACAGGCTTTGGTAAGCACAGCAGTCTATGGAACGCCACAACGCAATAGCACAGGCTTTAACAGTAAGCGTCTAAATATGTTATTAGCAGTCTTAGAAAAGCGCGCAGGCTTTTCGTTGGGAACAAAAGATGTGTTTATTAACATTGCCGGAGGATTGCACGTGGAAGACGCAGCGCTAGACTTAGCCGTTGTGGCAGCAATTTTATCCAGTGATCTGGACAGCACCCTTTCCAACACGATTGCTTTTGCAGCAGAAGTAGGGCTTTCAGGAGAAATTCGCCCGGTAGCACAATTGGAACAGCGTATTCGTGAAGCCGCAAAACTAGGGTTTAAAACCGTTGTTGTCTCTAAATTTTCATCGGTGCAAATAGAAGAGAAAAACATTCGCGTTCAGGCCTTCGAAAAAATTGAAGAGGTGGTTGCTTTTCTTTTTAGTTAAAGCCGTCGTCTGTTAGCGAAAAGTGCTACTTTTAATATTGAAAACAAATCAATAATGAATAAAATCGTTCAACAATTTTTGGCTGAAGTGGACCAACGCAACCAGCATCAGCCCGAGTTTATGCAGGCTGTTACTGAGGTGGCAGAAACTGTAATTCCTTATATCGTTCAACACGACATTTACTATGGACAAAACATCTTAATGCGTATTGTAGAACCCGAGCGGGTTGTTTCTTTTCGCGTAGCATGGATAGATGATAAGGAAGAAATTCAGGTTAACCGAGGGTACCGTATAGAGATGAACTCTGCCATAGGGCCCTATAAAGGGGGGCTGCGGTTTCATCCTTCCGTAAATTTGAGTATTCTCAAGTTTTTGGCCTTTGAGCAGGTATTTAAAAATAGCCTAACCACACTTCCTATGGGGGGTGGTAAAGGGGGTTCTGATTTTGACCCCAAAGGGAAAACAGACACCGAAGTCATGCGATTTTGCCAAAGTTTTATGACGGAGCTATTCCGTCATATTGGCCCTAATAGAGACATCCCCGCAGGAGATATTGGGGTTGGAAGCCGCGAAATTGGCTATATGTTTGGACAATACAAGCGTTTAAAAAACGAGTTTACAGGCGTACTTACCGGAAAAGGAATGTCTTGGGGAGGATCATTAATCCGCCCAGAGGCTACAGGCTATGGTACGGTTTATTTTGCCGAAGAAATGTTAGCACATCAAAACACCTCCATGGAAGGAAAAGTAGTTGTTATTTCTGGATCTGGAAATGTGGCACAGTATGCTGCTGAAAAGTGCATACAAATTAAGGCTAAGGTGGTGACTCTTTCGGATTCTTCAGGCTATGTGTACGATCCAGAGGGTATTGATGAAGAAAAGCTACAATTCGTCATGGAGCTAAAAAATGTAAAGCGCCAACGTATTAGCGCCTATGTAGAAAAGTACCCAAAAGCGCAGTTTCATGCCAAAAAAAACCCCTGGGAAGTTCCTTGTGATATCGCATTGCCCTGTGCAACTCAAAACGAATTACATGAAACAGACGCTAAAATGCTTGTAAAAAATGGCTGTATTTGTGTTTGTGAAGGTGCCAATATGCCCTGCACACCGGAGGCTATTTCTTATCTACAAAACAACAATGTAAGCTATGCCCCTGGAAAAGCCTCTAATGCAGGAGGTGTTGCGGTTTCAGGTTTAGAAATGGCCCAAAACTCCTTGCGCTACAGTTGGACCCGTAGTGAGGTAGACGAACGGCTAAAAGCCATCATGCAAGACATTCACAAATCATGTTTGGACTACGGAAAAGAAAAGAATGGGGTGAATTATGTGAAAGGAGCCAACATAGCAGGATTTGTAAAAGTTGCCGACGCTATGCTTGCCCAAGGAGTGGTTTAGGAGAAACTACTTAAATGCTACTTAAAACACGCCTTATTGTCCTTGGCACCATCAAACAAGGTGAAGGGAATCTTGTGGTACGGTGTTTTACAGAAGCATTAGGCTATGAGTCTTTTTTGGTTAAGGGCGCCTTTAGCAAACGCAAATCGGGGGTACACCGCGCCTATTTTCAACCCCTAGCACTGCTTGAAGCAGAAATTAACCATCGCCCTAATGCAAACCTGCAGTACTTTAAAGAGCTCGCTTTCTTAGACCCACACCCACCGGGAAATACCGAAGTAAAAAAACAAACCGTACTGTTGTTTTTAGCAGAAGTCTTGGATCAGGTATTGCGCGAAGAAGGCGCAAGCAATTCAGAACTGTTTGAGTTTTTATTTACCACCATCAGTTGGCTGCTCCTCCATGAGGACGTAGGGAATTTTCACCTCAAGTTTCTAATCGCACTCACTCGCTTTATGGGCTTCTACCCAAACACTACGAGCATAATGCCAAACACAGCCTATTTTGAGCTTGAAACGGCTTGTTTTCATGCGCAAAAACCTGTGGGATTTGCTATCCATGGGAACACACTGGAACATTTTATAAATCTGTTAGGCACAAATTTTGATAATATACATACATTGCATATTCAAATAACACAAAAACACCAGCTACTAGAAGCTATTCTAAAATACTATCAGGTCCATTTGCAGCGCTTTGAAACTCCAAAATCCATCCCGATATTGCAACAACTATTTGCTTAAAAAGTGGCTTGTGTTGTGTTGCTGCTTGCTGTTGGGGGCTCCAGTACTTTTTGCCCAGCAGCTGGTAATTACAGATGCCAGTACGGGAGAGCTACTGGAAGGGGTTGCCGCCTTTACTCCAGACAGAAAAAAAAGTGCGTTGTCCAATGGTGCAGGGGTTCTATCTCTAGAACCGTTTGTGGGCTACAGTGCTGTGCGGCTCCAATTGTACGGCTATCGTCTTAAAACGATAAACCCGCAATCATATGCCACAGCAACTGCAACAATCACCCTGACAGCTAATGAAGAAAATCTTAGCGAGGTAATTTTATCTGTTGCACGATCACGAGCCAACAGAAATCAATTGGCTGAAAAGGTGGCTCTTATCAGTGCCGAAACCATCCAAAAAAACCCTATAAAAACAGGGGCCGAAGTATTGGCCCTAACCCCCGGGGTGCGGATTCAGAAATCTCAAGGAGGAGGGGGAAGTCCGGTGCTACGAGGCTTTGAGGCAAACCGGGTGCTGTTGGTTGTGGACGGGGTACGTATGAATAATGCCATTTATCGTTCGGGGCACCTTCAAAACGCCATCACCATTGATCCCAATGTTTTGGAGCGGGTAGAAGTAATCTTTGGTTCTTCCTCCGTTGGTTATGGCTCAGATGCCCTAGGAGGTGTTGTCCATTATTACACCAAAACTCCAAAACTCAACAGCGAAAAAAAAATTGAAACAACTTTTTCTTCTGGATTTAATAGTGGAAACACTGCGAGTGTTAATAATTTTACCACTACAATAAGCGGAAAAAAATGGGGCAGTATAAGTAGTTTTAGTTTTTCTAATTTCGGAGATATCCGAATGGGGGAAAACCGTCGCCATGGCTATGAAAATTGGGGACTAACACCAATGTACTCCAACAATACGGAAGATTATTACAATGGAAATCCTGTAGCAAATTCAAACCCCAATATTCAAAGAAACACGGGCTACAAGCAGTACGATTTTTTTCAAAAAGCGGTCTATCAGCTTCCCAATAATGAGCAGTTGTTGTTTAATTTTCAGTTGTCCACCTCGTCCAACATCGACCGTTTTGATAAGCTTTCGGAAACACGAGACGGTCAGCTCCGTTTTGCAGAGTGGTATTATGGACCTCAAAACCGTTTGTTAGCAGCAACCACCTACAATTTTTTTAAAGACAAACGCTGGATGAAAAAAGGACGCATCACCCTTGCCTACCAGCGTATTGGGGAAAGCCGAAACAAACGAAAATTTAACAGTTTAGTTCGTGCAACCCAGCAGGAGCAAGTAAATTTGGTGAGTCTGAATGCTGATTTTGACGCCACAACCTCAAACAGAGTAAATATTTCTTATGGTTTTGAAGCCACCTACAACCACGTGTATTCCAGGGGTTTTAATAGTGCTTTGCAGCTCTCAGGGAATACTGTAGTAGGCTTAGATTATCCCCAAGCGATGCCCAGTAGGTACCCCAGTAAGGGAAGTGAACTACGGAGCGTAGCCCTCTACACCAACTGGGTTTGGAATTTATCCCCTAAGCTAACAGTAAACGCTGGTGGACGGTTAAATTTTTCTGCCTTACATGCACAGTGGAAGCCCATAGCCTTAATTGACAACTTACTCTCAGAAGTAAAATTAAATTCTGAAGCATTAACATGGACACTCGCTGGGGTGTTTAAACCAAAACCAGGGCTCCAATGGAATCTTATTCTTTCTAGCGGATTTAAGGCTCCTAATATTGATGACATTGGAAAAATTAGGGAAAACAACGGGGTTCTTTTGGTACCCAATTCGTTTCTACAACCCGAATACGCCTACAATTTAGATTTTGGATTACTGCGGTTTTCTCCCAATAAAAAAAATCAACTCTCGTTGCGGTCTTTTTTAACCTTAGTATCTCGACATATGGTTCGTAGTGACTACACTGTATTTGCGGATACTTCCACGCCCAACCCCGCAACCATTCTCTACAATGGTGATGAGGTATTTACGGTGGCCAATAAAAACTTAGGAAACCGCTGGGTTTATGGGGGCACCTTGGATGGTCAGTTACAGTTAAGCGCAAATTTAAAATTGGATGCTAGTGTAATGCTAACCAAAGGAGACAAAAATGAAAAATACGGACCGTTACCGTCTTTAGCCCCTTTGTTTGGAAGAATTCAGGCCACTTATACCCAAGCCCGTTGGGATGTAACATTGTCCTATCAATTTAGTGGATCTAAATTGCCAGAAGAATACAGTTATGGGGGTGAAGATAGCTTAGAAGAAACCCCTATTATAAATCCTTCCACCGAGAATCCCATGCTGCGTTATGCCGGAACACCTGCTTGGGGGGTCACCAACTTTTTAGTGAATTTTAAAAGCTCAGAGCAGTTGCGTTTTCAAGCGGGACTAGAAAACATCTTCGACCTTCATTACCGCACTTTTGCTTCAGGGATTTCTGCTCCGGGGCGAAGTGTACAACTTGGACTCCGCTACAATTTTTAGGCAGTGAAAGTGCATTTACAAGCTTTAGTTTTAGAGTAAAATCCGTATTTTCGCAACTTTAAAAAGCGCGACAATAGATGGCTTTTAACGAATATAAACGACTTCAGTTCCCCGAGCTTGCTCAAGAAGTTCTCAGTTTTTGGAATACGGAAGAGGTATTTCAAAAAACCATAAGCACGCGCGACAATCATCCTCCTTTTATTTTTTACGAAGGCCCACCTTCTGCCAACGGACTGCCAGGAATCCACCATGTTATGGGGCGTACCATTAAAGATATCTTTTGTAGGTACAAAACCCAAAAAGGCTTTCAAGTAAAGCGAAAAGCTGGTTGGGACACCCACGGCCTTCCTGTAGAGCTAGGAGTAGAAAAAGCTTTGGGCATCACCAAAGAGGATATCGGAAAAACCATCAGTATTTCCGATTACAACACCGCTTGTAAGGAAGCTGTAATGCGCTACACCGACAGTTGGAATCAACTTACAGAGCGTATTGGGTACTGGGTGGATATGGAAAACCCCTATGTTACCTACACGCCAAAATATATGGAGAGTGTTTGGTGGTTGCTAAAGCAAATCTACGACAAGGGCTTGTTGTACAAAGGCTACACCATTCAACCCTATTCCCCTAAGGCAGGAACGGGACTCAGCTCCCATGAGCTCAATCAACCCGGGACCTATAGAGACGTTACCGACACCACAGTTACTGCCCAGTTTAAAACCCTGCAAGAAAGTTTACCACAGGCCCTAAAAGGAAGTGAAGCCCTTTATATTTTGGCCTGGACCACAACCCCTTGGACGCTGCCGTCCAACACTGCACTAACTGTTGGCCCTAAGATTGAATATGTGGAAATTACCACCTTCAATCAATACACCCACCAACCCCTGCGTGTACTGCTTGCAAAGGCATTGATTGGGAAACAGTTTGGAAAAAAATTTACTGAAGTAAAAGCCAAAGCAGACCTTGAAAACTATACTTCAGACCAAAAAACTATTCCGTATTACATTGGGCAATCCCTAAAAGGAGAGGATTTAGTAGGCATCCGATACGAACAATTGTGGAACGAAGGCCCACTGCCCTATGAGCACCCTGAAAACGCCTTCCGTGTGATTGCTGGAGAATTTGTAACTACAGAAGACGGAACAGGAATAGTGCACACCGCACCAACATTTGGAGCTGACGATGCCAAGGCAGCCAAAGCAGCAACTCCCGAAGTACCGCCACTATTAGTGCAGGACGAAAACAAAAACCTAGTGCCTTTGGTGGATTTGCAAGGGAAATTTAGACCAGAAGTAGGCCGCCTCGGAGGACGCTATGTTAAAAACGAATACTACACCGAAACCACTACCCCAGAACGCTCAGTGGATGTTGAAATTGCCATACAGTTAAAACAGGACAACAAGGCGTTTAAAGTAGAAAAGTACGTACACTCCTATCCCAACTGTTGGCGTACGGACAAGCCGGTGTTGTACTACCCACTCGATTCGTGGTTTATTAAGGCCACCGCAGTGCGCGATCGCATGGTCACCTTAAACGAGTCCATTAATTGGAAGCCCAAAGCAACTGGAACAGGGCGTTTTGGAAATTGGCTCGCCAATGCTAACGATTGGAACCTGTCACGCTCACGATTTTGGGGAATACCGTTACCCATTTGGCGATCAGAGGATGGGAAAGTAGAAAAATGCATAGGTTCTGTAGCTCACTTAAAGGAAGAAGTTGAAGCAGCCATCGCAGCAGGGGTACAAAAAGAAAACCCCTTTGCCAATTTTGTTGTTGGGGATATGAGTGATGAAAACTACGCACCCATAGATCTACACAAAGATACTGTAGATGCGCTAGTGCTCGTTGCTGAAGACGGAAAAACCCCCTTGTATCGCGAAGCCGATTTGATTGATGTTTGGTTTGACTCCGGGGCCATGCCCTATGCGCAATGGCACTATCCCTTTGAAAACAAGGAAAAAATTGACAACAATACAGACTTCCCTGCTGATTATATCGCTGAGGGAGTAGATCAAACTCGGGGGTGGTTTTACACCCTTCATGCTATTGCTACTTTGGTGTTTGACAATGTGGCCTATAAAAATGTGATTTCCAATGGTTTGGTTCTCGATAAGCAAGGGCAAAAAATGTCTAAGCGCTTGGGCAATGCCATTGACCCCTTTGAAATTTTAGACACCTACGGTCCCGATGCCATCCGTTGGTATATGATTGCAAATGCAAACCCTTGGGACAACCTCAAATTTGATCCTGAAGGAGTTGCAGAAGTACAACGGAAATTTTTTGGCACCTTGTACAACACCTACTCCTTTTTTAGTTTATACGCTAACATTGACAACTTTTCCCATGCGGAACCCCCTGTTCCACTCAACGAACGTACAGAGCTTGATCAATGGATTTTATCGGAGTTACACCACCTCATTGAAGAGGTAGATGCTGCGTTTACTAATTTTGAGCCCACCAAAGCCGCACGATTAATGTCTGACTTTGTTCAGGAACGCCTCAGCAACTGGTACGTGCGATTGTGCAGACGTCGTTTTTGGAAAGGAAGCTATGGCCCCGACAAAATTGCCGCCTACCAAACGCTGTACGAATGTCTGTTAATCATGGCCAAACTTATGGCACCTATTGCACCTTTTTATGCCGATCGTTTGTACCAAGACCTTACCCAGGCAACACAAACAGAACACTTTTCTTCGGTACACCTATCCGACTTTCCCAAGGGGGATAACAGTGTCATAAACCCAGCGTTACAAGAAAAAATTAACAGTGCCCGTATTATTACCTCCCTTGCACTTTCACTGCGAAAAAAGGAGCGAATAAAAGTGCGGCAACCACTTCAAAAAATTATGATTCCCTACACCAACGCAACAGAAAAAGAGGCCTTGGAGGAGATTCAAGATATTTTGAAGTCAGAAATTAATGTAAAAGAAGTCCAGCTGTTAGGTGATGCAAGCGCAATTTTAGTAAAGGAGATAAAGCCTAACTTTAAGGTCCTAGGCCCGCGCTTTGGTGCTGCCATGAAAGTGGTGGTTCAACACATTAATAATTTAGGGGAAGCAGACATAAAAAAATTGGAAAATGATGGGGTTTTACCCTGCATTATTGACGAAAAAGAAATAACTTTAAGTAGTGATGACGTAATCATAAGTTCCAAAGACATCGAAGGCTGGCAAGTAGCCAACAGTAATGGAAAAACGGTAGCCCTAGACATCACCTTAAGCGATCAACTAATTGCAGAAGGCAATGCGCGTGAATTGGTAAATAGAATCCAAAATCTCCGCAAGGAACACAACTTTAAAGTTACCGATACGATTACAGTCAACATGACTGTTACAGCGCCAATACAGGCTGCTTTAGTGCAATTCAAAGAATACATCATGTCTGAAACACTAGCAGAACGTATAGGTACTCTTGAGGACACTAGTGGTGCTCAGGAAATTGAAATTAATGACCAGAAACTATTTATAACCATAAATAAGATGAACAATGAGTGAAGAAATTAAAGTGCGTTATTCCGACAAGGATCTCGAGGAGTTTCGCGTATTGATTGAAGAAAAAATCAGTAAAGCCAAAGCCGATTTAGAGCTGTTAAGAAGTGCCTACATGAATGATGGAAACAATGGTACAGACGATACCGCCCCAACATTTAAGGCTTTTGAAGAAGGTTCAGAAACCATGTCTAAAGAAGCCAACACCCAATTGGCATTGCGTCAAGAAAAGTTTATCCGCGATTTAAAAAATGCCCTCATTCGCATTGAAAACAAAACCTATGGGGTATGCCGAGTTACAGGAAAACTAATCAACAAAAAGAGGTTGATTCTCGTACCACACGCCACCTTGAGCATTGAGGCTAAAAACATGCAAAAATAAAGCAGCTATTTTACATTTTAAGTAGTCTGCTTCTACCATTTGTTGGGAGCAGTCAACAGGTAAAAACGTTCGAATGGCCTGCTGAAGAACTTTCAGAAGTACTTTTGCAATTGCCCTACAGTAGTAGCGTTGCCATAGAAAATAGTACGGCCAACACCGTTCAATTAACCTATACCACAGAGGGCGAATACCGTCAAGCCTTGCAGTTGCAGCATCAAATTTCAAATGCACAGCTTCAGATTCGAGAACAGGGAATGCCTAGTTTTGAATTCCACAATGATAAGTTATCGGCACATAAGGTGATTGCAGCATCCGTACATTTGCGAGTTCCGCAACAATTGTCCCTTAAATTACAACTAGAGGAAGGACAATTGAAGGCCTCGGGACAGTATCAACACTTTAGATTAGTACAAAAAAAAGGCCGCTGCGAATTGGTGTCTTGGACTACTGCTGGGCGGCTACGCACCGATGCCGTTGCAGTTGTTTTGGTGGCTCCAAAAGTAAGCATACAACTCAAGCAAAAAGGGCAGCAACAACAACTGTTGTGTGCTACTGCTGGGGGTTCGCTTTTACAAATTGAAGCCCAATGGGGGACGGTTAATTGTGTTCCCCAATGATTTTTCTACTTTTACACTCTAAATTCTTAGAAGGTGCTTAAAAGATACCTCCATCCATTGACCCCTTGGGCAGGAATACTTTTTATTTTCCTGTTGCTGGCCATTGATCAAGGGTCAAAAATTTACATCAAATTGCATTACCCGTTAACAGTATATGGAAGTGATGCAATTGTGGACTGGGGATTTTTTAAGCTCTTGTTTGTAGAGAATAAGGGCATGGCCATGGGGACAAAGCTAAATGATGTAATTCCATTTATATCAGAAGCTACAGCAAAGCTTTCCCTCACTATTTTTCGCATCATTGCAATTTTGGGCCTCGCCTATTGGTGGTACGATTCTTTTAGAAAACAAGTGCACCCCCTATTACGTTGGGCCTTGTGTTTAATTTTGGCAGGGGCTTTGGGCAATATTATTGACTCCATTTTTTACGGACAATTGTTCACTCATAGCTATGGACAAGTCGCCCAATGGGCAAGTAGTGGTGAAGGCTATGCCCCCTTCTTTTTTGGACATGTGGTAGATATGCTGCAATTTCCCTTAGTGGAGTGGACATGGCCCAGTTGGTTGCCGGTGATTGGGGGAGAACGCTATTTATTTTTTCAATACATCTTCAACTTTGCTGATGCTACTATTTCAGTGGGGGTAGGCCTGTTACTTGCCTTTAACAAAAATATATTCCAACCTACTTAAAAGAATACTGCTGTTGTGGGCTCACTACATAATGCAAGGGGACGTCATGCGAGTGGCAGTCAATAATTTTTTCTACAGGCTCAAAAAAGCTGAGCCCTACAGAAACTACAGTCGGTTTACAGCTCTTTAAAAAACGGTCGTAATAGCCTTTGCCATAGCCCACCCGTTGCCCCGTGGTGTCAAATGCCAATAGGGGAACAAAAACAACATCAATTTTTTGGGGATTGAGGAGTTTTCCTGCTAGGGGTTCGGGAATGCCATAGGCATTGCACTGCAAGAGGGTGTCCTCCTCCAAAATGTAATGCTGCAGTTGCTCCTTAGGCGCAATTTTAGGCACCACTACAGTTTTTTCCTTTCCCTGCAACACCGTTAGTAAAGGTTCGGTGTTTACCTCGGCATTTTTCTGACTGCTTAAAAAAATATGATAGTTGTGCTGATCCCATAGCGGTAGCCCAAGGCATTGATTGGCAATAGCAATGCTTTTTTCCAAGAGTTCTTCGGGCTGGAGTGCTGCCCGAAGCGATTTATAGTGCTGCCTCAAACTGGCTTTATAGTATTGCATTAGGTCTAAGGTAAGAGGTTTTGATTAGTTTCGAGAACCCGCCAAGATTTTATTCCATTTAGAAATCCCGTATTTTTAGACCGTGAATACAACTTCCCTAAAATTACAACTCAAAACCCTGCCTGAAAGCCCAGGCGTGTACCAGTATTACGACGCCAAGGACAAGCTGTTATACATAGGGAAAGCTAAAAACCTAAAAAAGCGGGTAAACTCCTATTTTACCAAGTCGCACGACAACAACAGGACCCGTATGTTGGTTAAAAACATTTCTCGAGTTGCCCACATTGTGGTAAGTACAGAAATGGATGCCCTGCTATTGGAAAACAATTTGATTAAAAAATACCAGCCACGCTACAACGTGATGCTGAAGGATGACAAAACCTACCCGTGGATTTGCATCAAAAAAGAGCCTTTTCCACGCGTGTTTACCACTCGTAAATTAATTAAAGACGGCGCTGACTATTTTGGCCCCTATACCTCTATGAAAACCGTGCGCACCCTTCTGGAGTTACTGCGCAGTTTATATCCTATGCGAACCTGCAACTACGATCTCTCAGCGCCCAAAATTGAAGCCGGGAAATACAAACTTTGTTTAGAATACCATTTGGGAAATTGTGCAGGGCCCTGTGTGGGGAAAATTGCTCCCGAAGCCTATGACGCTAATATTGCTGCCATACGCCAAATTATAAAAGGCGACATAAAGTATGCTTTAAAACAATTTAATACTCAAATGTTGGCTCATGCTGATGCCATGGAGTTCGAAGCTGCACAACGACTGAAAGAAAAAATTGCTATCGTTCAAAAGTATCAGGCTAAAAACACCATTGTAAACGTAAAAATCAACAATGTAGATGTGTTCACCATTTTGTCTGACGAAAGTTATGGCTACATCAATTTTTTACAAATTTCTCATGGAGCAATTATTCGTTCCCATACCCTTGAAATAAAAAAGAAGCTTGATGAAACAGATGCTACCCTTCTGGCCTTAGGGCTTATTGAAATTCGCCAGCGGTTCCAGTCGCAATCCGAAGAGGTGTTTACAAATATCCCCCTTGCAATAAGTGACGAACTTAATATTTGTCAACCCCAAAGGGGAGATAAAAAAGCCTTGGTAGACCTTTCTTTGCGCAATGCAAAGTACTATCGTATGGAGCGGTTTAAGCAAATGAAAATTGTGGACCCCGATCGCCATCAGAAGCGCTTAATGACCCAAATGAAATCAGATTTACGGTTGCAGCAAGCCCCCGTACATATTGAGTGTTTTGACAACTCTAACATTCAAGGCACCAACCCTGTAGCTGCTTGTGTTGTCTTTAAAAACGGGAAGCCAAACAAAAAGGAATACCGTCATTTTAAAATTAAAACTGTTACAGGTCCCGACGATTTTGCCTCTATGGAAGAAGTGGTGTACCGGCGCTACAAACGGTTATTAGAAGAAGAAGCTCCCCTGCCCCAGCTGATTGTTATCGATGGAGGAAAAGGACAGCTTTCCGCGGCACTAAAGAGCTTAGATGCTTTAGATTTACGTGGTAAAATTGCCATTATTGGCATTGCCAAACGCTTGGAAGAATTGTTCTTTCCCAATGACCCAATTCCCCTATATTTGGATAAAAAATCGGAGACATTAAAAGTAATTCAGCAGTTGCGCAACGAGGCGCACCGCTTTGGCATTAGCTTCCACCGAAACCGAAGAAGTAAGGGCGCTTTAAACTCTGCACTAGATGCACTTCCCGGTGTAGGCCCAAAAACACGGGAACAATTGCTTAAAAAATTTAAATCGTTTAAGCGAATAAAAGCAGCCCAACAAAAAGAGTTAATCGAGCTGCTGGGTACAAAAAAAGGCAGTGCACTGTTTACAGCATTACGCCAGATGGAGCAGGAAAGTTAAAATCCTCAATGCCTTTTGATAACTCTTTTTGAGTGCCTCTTTTACTGCTTACATTTTTTGTATTTTTGAGACAGCTATGGGAACATTTGCCCTACTTAGAAGGTATTTAATTATCGCCCTTACTTCCCTGAGCATAGGCTATGCTCAAGAAGCTTCTTCCGCCTCTAATTCCACCACCCTAGACCCCTTTAAAGACGGTGAATGGTTTGAATACCATGTTCGGTATGGGCCTTTTAATGCAAGCGCTATTACTTTAAAACTCTCAGCAACCACTTGGCAAAACAAGCCTGTGTTTCATGCCCAAGGGTATGGAAAATCCACCGGTCTATTCCGTTTGTTCTTTAAAGTAGAAGACTATTACGAGAGCTATTTTGACTCCACCAATGGGCTGCCCTATCGTTTTATTCGTAACATTGATGAGGGAGGCTACACCAAAAACATTGAAATGCAGTTTGACCATATCCAGGGTAAGGTGGAGTACATTGACAAGAAAAAAGATACCGTCAAGCAATTGGACTTTAAGCCAGGCGCACAGGACATGATTTCTGCCTTTTATTATTTACGAAAACAATTTCCTAAAGCCCTCATTCCCGAAGGAGAAGGTTTTGAATTGGACATGTTTTTTGACCAACAAGACTTCCGCTTTCAGCTGGTGTATTTGGGGAAAGAAACGATCTCTACTACATTTGGAAAAATGCGATGTTTAAAATTTATTCCCTCAGTGCAGTCCGGTCGGGTATTTAAGGACACAGAAAGTGTTACTATATGGGTTTCCGATGACCTAAATCGTATTCCCATTCGTATTGAAGCTGGGTTAGCTGTGGGAACGCTTCACATCGATTTGGAACGCTTTAGGAACTTAAATAATCCATTTGAAATTCAAGTAACACAATGAAACAGGGGCTAAACTTTTCTTGGTTTTTTGGGGGTCTTATATTCCTACAATTACTTTTGTGGGGAAGCTGTGCAGAAGTTCCAGGTGAGACAACCCCATCAGCAGTAACTCCAGTTCCACCTCCGCCACCACCCAAGGATATGCAGTATGGTATAGACTTTAATTTGTATGAAGTTAAAGAAAAAAAGATACGTCGCGGCGACACTTTTGGCGCAATAATGGAAGCTCATGGCATTGATTATCCTGAAGTACATACCATAGTAAAAACAGTTGAAAAACAGGTAAATTTAAAGCGACTAAAAAAAGGCAAATCTTACACCTTGCTGTTTACTAAAGACAGTGTTCCCACCCCAAAATACATGATATATCAACCCGATGTTTCCCGGTATTGGGTAGTACACCTTCGCGATAGTATCTATGGAAGCACGGTTGAAAAACCAATAACAATCAAAGAACAAATCGCTAGCGGCACCATCAATAATTCCCTCTATGAAACCATGATGGATGCCGGCCTTAGTGACGCTCTCACCTATTATATGTCTGACATTTACGCTTGGTCCATAGATTTCTTTAGGCTTCAAAAAGGGGATCGATTTAAGGTGATTTATACAGAAAAATTTGTCGATGACAGCCTATCCATTGGAATTGGTAGAATTAAAGCCGCTGTTTTTGAACACAAAGGCAAGGAGCTCTACGCGTTTGAATTCCGTTCGAAAAAACTTTTAAGTGGGGTCGAATATTTTGATCAGAATGCAAAAAATTTACGCCGTGCATTTTTACAATCCCCAGTGAAATTCAGTAGAATATCGTCACGTTACAACCTAAGGCGCCGCATTGCCTATTACGGCAATCGAGTACGTCCACATAAAGGCACCGATTTTGCTGCTGCGGTGGGAACGCCTATTATGGCTACCGCCAATGGAACCGTTGTTGCCTCCGGCTACACTAAGGGCAATGGGAATTATGTCAAGCTAAAACACAACAACACCTATGCTACCCAGTACCTGCACATGAAACGGCGCAACGTGCGCAAAGGCGATTTTGTGAAACAAGGAGATATTATTGGTTGGGTAGGGATGACAGGTTATACAGCAGGACCTCATGTGTGTTATCGTTTTTGGAAAAATGGGCGTCAGGTAGACCCTTTTAAACAAAAACTGCCCGAAGCCAAACCCATTTCCATCGACCTAAAAGCAACTTTTCTTACGCAAATAGCACCCATTAAAACGGCATTGGATTGTATTTCCTATGACAACGTTGCCGCACCCTTAAACTCATATACTGCAAATGGCATTTCCAAAAATTAATCCCACTACTACTGCTGCTTGGAAAAAACTACAAGCGCGTTTTGAAGCTGAACAGCACACGACTATAGCGCAGCATTTTGACAATGAGCCTGAACGACTGCAGCGTTTTGCCCATCAATGGGAAGATTTTTACGTAGATTTTTCTAAAAATAATGTCTCCCAAAAGGCCCTAAACGATCTGTTAGTATTTGCCGAACAATGTGGTCTTCAGGATGCCATTTCGGCCTATTTTGGTGGGGATTTTATTAATGTTACTGAAAACAGAGCCGTATTGCATACCGCTTTGCGATCGGTCACACCCACTGCGGTTCGTGTTAAGGGAGCAGCCATAGCTCCGGGGATTGCTGAGGTAAAAGCAAAAATGCAGGACTTTAGTACTTCTGTCATTGAAGGACAATGGAAAGGGCACACTGGAAAAGCCATTACCACAATTGTCAATATCGGTATCGGCGGTTCCGATTTGGGCCCCGCGATGGTGTGTGAAGCGTTGGAGCATTACCGTAACCATTTAAAGGTGCATTTTGTTTCTAATGTAGAAGGGGATCATGTGCAGGAAACAATTGCACAATTAGATCCTGAAACCACGCTTTTTGTTGTTGTTTCTAAAACCTTTACTACCCAAGAAACCATGACCAATGCCAACACCCTTCGGGAATGGTTGGTCGCTCAGTTGGGGGGGGAAGCGGTGGCAAAGCACTTTGTAGCGGTGTCCACCAATATCGAACAAATTAAAGCCTTTGGAATTGCAGCCGAAAACATCTTCCCCATGAACGATTGGGTAGGAGGGCGCTTCTCTTTGTGGAGTACTGTAGGTTTAAGCATTTGCTTAACCGTGGGCCCAAAACATTTCGATGCACTTCTGTCTGGGGCAGGAGCCCTAGATGCACATTTTAAAACGGCTCCTTGGGAAAAGAATATTCCGGTACTAGCGGGTTTGTTTAGCGTATGGTACAATAACTTTTGGGGCGCTGCCTCTGAGGCCATCATTCCTTATACCCAGTACTTAAGAAGTCTTCCTGCCTACTTGCAACAGGGAATCATGGAAAGTAATGGCAAAAATGTAGATCGAAATGGAGCAGTAATTGGCTATCAAACCGGGGCAATTATCTGGGGAGCACCAGGGACCAACGCTCAACATGCCTTCTTTCAACTAATGCACCAAGGCACCAAACTAATTCCTGCCGATTTTATTGGCTTTACAAAACCTTTAAAGGGAAATAAAGACCACCAAAATAAACTTCTAGCAAATTTTATCGCCCAAACAGAAGCACTAATGTGCGGGAAAGACCGTACTACCGTTGAAGCTGAATTAAATGCCCAAGGGAAAACACCCCAGGAGATCCAAGCCTTAGCGCCTTTTAAAGTGTTTGAGGGAAACCGCCCTACCACCACCATCTTAATAAACCAGTTAACGCCCTACACCTTAGGGGCCCTAATTGCCCATTATGAAAGCAAGCTTTTTGTACAAGGGGTACTGTGGAATATTTTCAGCTTTGACCAGTGGGGAGTAGAGTTGGGAAAACAATTGGCTACTAATGTCTTAACTGAATTGGAAGCAACAACAACATCCTATGAAAATCGGCACGAC
The DNA here is from genome assembly GCA_011526365.1 of Flavobacteriales bacterium. Classification (GTDB taxonomy): domain Bacteria; phylum Bacteroidota; class Bacteroidia; order Flavobacteriales; family Flavobacteriaceae; genus RFYP01. The sequence continues at coordinate 49,847 of WTIO01000037.1, read as the reverse complement.
CCTTCTACAACAGCCCTAATTCAGCGGTGTTCAAAACCCTAGCTTAAAGCTGTAGTAGATTTCTTAATTATTTGTTAATAAACAACTTTTGTTACAGCTGTAAATAAAAGTACATTTGTGTTAAATTTTTAACTCAGATATGAAAAAGATTTTCACTCTATTCATTGCGTTGGCTACAACAGGCCTATATGCGCAGCAAGAATTGGACACAAATGTTTCCGATTCTATCTTAAAGGTAAACCTTAACGAAATAACCGTGACCTCACGTGTGATTGATGTTGCTAAGGAACGCGAAACACCCATTGCGGTGAGTACAATTTCTGCACAAGAAGTTGCTTTGAAAGTAGGAAATCAAGAATTTCCTGAAATCATGAACAAAACTCCCGGGGTATATGCTACCAAGCAAGGGGGTGGATACGGAGACTCCCGAATTTCCCTTCGTGGATTTGACCAACGCAATACCTCTTTCCTTATTAACGGACAGCCCGTTAATGATATGGAAAACGGTTGGGTTTACTGGTCAAACTGGCAAGGGCTAACAGATGTTACCTCAAGCATTCAGATTCAGCGTGGACTTGGAGCTACCAAACTAGCAGTACCTTCTGTTGGTGGAACGGTTTCTATTTTCACTAAAGCTGCTGAAAAAGCACAAGGTGGATCGTTAACGCAAATGATTGGTAACGATGGTTACATCAAGACTACTGGTGTGTACAACACTGGGATGAATGATAAAGGATGGTCTTCTTCTTACTTGTTGACAAAATGGTCTGGTGACGGATACATTTACAACACCAAGGGTGCTGGTTGGACCTACTTCTTTGCTGTTGGCTACACTCCCGAGGATTCAAACCACAGCTTAAACTTCTCCCTTTTGGGCGCAGGGCAGTGGCACCACCAAAGAGACGTTTGGGTGTCTATTCGTGACTACCAAAACTTTGGTGAAGATGGCATTGACAGAAGATGGAACACCAATGGTGGTACATTAGACGGTGAAGAATTCTCAATGCGAAGAAACTTCTACAACAAACCACTTGCTACCTTTAACTGGGACTGGGACATTACTGAAAAGATTGAGTTAAACACCTCACTCTACGGTTCAGCAGGACGTGGTGGAGGAACTGGTCCTAGAGGAAACAACTACAGAAGCTCTGATTTAGATATTTTACCATTTAGAAAGGATTTAACTCAGCATCTGGAAGAAAATGGTGGTGCCCGAAGAACTACTCGTGACGCCGATGGATTTATTAACTTTGATGCTATTGTTGCTGAAAACCGTAACAGTACTGGTGGTTATACCGGAGGTTTAGGAAGAGGAAACTATGACGGTCTTAAAATTGGTTCTAACGGATTTAGAGATGATGGTGTAAACCGTGTAGCTTTAATCCGTAGAGCTTCTATGAACTCTCACGACTGGGTAGGAGCCATTTCTAACATTAAGTTTAAAGGTGATAAAATGACCTACTCTTTAGGTCTTGATCTCAGAAACTACAAAGGTTATCACTACCGTGTGTTAAACAACCTAATGGGCTTAGATGGATATTTCTCAACAGGAAATAGAAACTCTGCAGGGCAAATTATTGAAACCCTAGTGGAGGCAAACCCATTCCAAGATACTGGAATCCGCGGCCCTAAAATTGACTACTACAACATCGGATATGTTGGATGGGTTGGTTTTAACGGGATGGCTGAATACAGCGGTGATAAATTGTCTGCAGTATTGCAAGTAGGTACGTCCAACCAATCGTTCCAAAGAAAAGATTACTTCGACCAACCCACTAACCCTCTTTCTGAAAAGAAAAACGTTGGTGGTGGCTACATCAAAGGTGGGGCAAACTACAACTTTAATGCAAAGTCAAACATTTTCTTTAATACCGGATTTATTTCAAGACAACCTCAGTTTGACGGCGTATTCCCAAATTATGCTAACAATGTAAATCCTGATTTACAGAACGAAGAAATCAGATCTTTTGAATTAGGTTACGGGTATGCTTCCAGCAAATTGAAAATTAATGTAAACGTTTACTCTACCAACTGGGGGAATCGTTTTGTAACTCGTTCCTTAAGCAACCAACAAGGTGTTGATGGTTTTGCTCAGTTTAGAGATATCGACGTAACCCACAACGGTTTTGAATTTGAAGGACGTTACTATGTGTCTTCTCGTACTAAACTTAGAGGAATGCTTTCTATCGGAGACTGGTCGTATGACAAGGACTTCGAAGCAGAATTATTTGATGAAAACCAAAGATCAATTGGTACAGGAACCCTATATACCAAAGGGGCAAAAGTTGGAGACGCTGCACAATTTGTAGCCTTCTTAGGAGTTGACCAACGTTTTGGAGACAAGCTCCGCGTTGATCTTGACTACCGTTTTGTGGATGGATTGTACGCAGACTACTCGATTACAGATTCTGCTTTCACCGAAGCAAACAACCCTGGTGCACTTAAATTGCCCTCTTATGGATTGGTGGATTTAGGAGCTTCTTTCTACCAAGGAAACGGTTGGAGCGTTCGCGCAAACATCAACAACCTTTTTGACACTACATACATTGCAGAGTCAAATAGTAATATTCACGCTACAAGCGGTTCAACCACCTGGAACGGAATTGACGTTCGCAATTCTGTTTGGTTTGGATTTGGACGCACTTGGAATATTTCTGTGAAATATTCGTTCTAAACTAGCGCTAAACTATTTTAAGAAACCCCGCTTGATACAAGCGGGGTTTTTTTATGAATTTATTTTAAGGTCTTTAAGTTGTAACTGAAGGCTTACATGGCCCTGATAGTGATTTTCTTCTAGGGTATACAAGACATCAAAAGAGGGGGCTTTTTGTATTGCGCTAAGTTGCTTCCCCCAGCCAAAGGCAATGGCAGGCATTGTAACTCCAGCGGCATCCTCAATTTCAAGTTTTAAATGGGTGTTATCTGCACCCACAGCTTTTGTATTGGCCGTTGCTCTACAGTTATTAGTACGAAATACGGGCCGCATATTTTGTGGGCCAAAGGGACGCATTTGCTCCATTATTCTATAAAATTTGGGGTAAAGTTCCTCTAGCGTTACAAGGGCATCATATTTTTTGAAGGGGATTAAATCATCGGGGCTAAGTTCTTCCCGTACTCGAGCCTCAAAGGCCGCTTTAAAAGCATCCAATTGGGAGGCCTCAAGAGTAAGACCAGCCGCGTATTTGTGTCCCCCAAATTGACTTAAATAGGAAGCACAGTCGTTGAGGGCTTCATGCACATCAAACCCTCGAATAGACCGTACAGATCCTGTGTAGTGTTGTCCGTTTTTTGCCAAAACCACGGTAGGGCGGTAATAGGTTTCAATGAGTCGTGAAGCTACAATACCCAGTACTCCTTTATGCCAGTTTTCATCCCACACCACTGTGGAAAACTGCGCTGTTTCCCCTTTGCTTTCAAGTTGGGCTAGGGCTTCTTTGGTGGTTTGTTCATCTACGGTTCTGCGTTGGGTATTATAGGCTTCAATAGCAGTGCCTTTTTCTTGTCCTTTTTGGGGGTCCGTTTCTAAAAAGAGCGCAACCGCTTCTTTGCCGTGATGCATGCGCCCTGCAGCATTGATTCGAGGGGCAATTTTAAACACCAAATCGGTGATTTTTAGTGGACCTTTAAGCTTTTTAAGAAAAGGGGCGATTCCCGGTCGTGGGTGCTGTTGTACCTGCTGTAATCCAAAAGCAGCTAGCACGCGGTTTTCACCAGTGATTGGAACAATATCAGCCGCTATGGCAATGGCGGCCAAATCCAAATAAGGAAGCACTGCTTCTAAGGGTTGCCCCGCAGCTTGGGTGAGGGCCTGAACAAGTTTTAAGCCAATCCCACAGCCACATAGTTCCTTGTAGGGGTAGTGACAATCTTTTCGCTTGGGATCTAAAATCGCCAAGGCATTTGGCAGCTGTGCTTCGGGGAGGTGATGGTCACACACAATAACCGCAATTCCTAAGGCATTGGCCTCTGCGATGGGAGTAAAAGCTTTAATACCACAGTCCAGTACAATAAGCAAGGTACAACCCAGTTCATGTGCTGTTGAAATTCCCTTTGAGGACAGCCCATAGCCTTCCGTATACCGATCGGGGATGTAGTAGTGTACCTTTTGTCCGTTGTGTTGAAAATAAGAAGTTACCAATGCTACTGCCGAGGTTCCGTCCACGTCGTAGTCACCATAAACCATAATGGTTTCCCCTTTGGCTTGGGCTTCTTGGATCCGTGCAACTGCCTTGTCCATGTCCTTCATCAATAGGGGGTCGTGCAGTTGCTCTAATTGTGGGCGAAAAAATGCTTTTGCCTGATCAAAATCTTCAATGCCCCGTTGACGAAGCAGGGTGGCAATTGTTTTTGACACTCCTAAGACTTGCTGTAGTTCAGCAACATCTGAAGGATCGGGGACTGTGGTGGGGATCCACTTCATTGGTCTTTTTTATTTTTTCCAGCGATGCAAAGCACAAATTCTCCCTTCGGAGGCGTATTCGCAAAGTGCGTTTTGCACTCCTCTAAGGTCCCCCTAAAGGTTGTTTCATAGCGTTTTGTGATTTCCCTACTCACACTCAATAAGCGGTCGTTTCCAAAATGTGGTTCCATTTGGTCTAGGGTTTTAAGGAGCTTGTGAGGGGCTTCGTAAAGCACTATGGTGTGGGGGTAGTCTGCCAAAAAAGCCAGGCGACTTTGCCGCCCTTTTTTAGGAGGTAAAAAGCCCTCAAAATGGAAGCGGTCCGAAGGAAAACCACTAATTACCAAGGCAGGAATAAGCGCCGTAGCACCGGGCAAGCAACTAACAGCAATACCGGCTTCAACGGCTGCGCGCACTAACAAAAACCCCGGATCAGCAATCCCCGGCGTGCCTGCATCTGAAATCAAGGCTAATTTTTCTCCTGCCTGTAAACGGCCAATATAATATGCCAACTTTTGATGTTCGTTGTGCATATGAAAGCTTTTTAGAGGGGTTGAAATTTGGTAGTGGTCCAACAGTATTTTGCTGGTACGGGTGTCTTCGGCTAAAATAAGATCCGCCTCTTGGAGTGTTGTCACTGCACGGTAACTCATGTCTGCAAGATTTCCAATTGGAGTTGGAACAAGGGTCAAAGCCATAACCTCTACTTTTTGTGGGTGGTACTTAGTTGGTAAAATAACCATTTAGAACCGACAAAAAACGCGTTTCGTAAAATTCTTTGCCTTTCCAGTGGTCATAATCAGGCTTTAAGATTTGATGGACAAAATAGTCCACCTCCTCCCATGTCTTCATAGAAACAATTTGTTGCAGCGCCCTTTGATAATCTGTAGGATTGCTATTGAACAAATGATTGATAAACGCCAGTTGATCGTTGCGATCAATTTTAAGGGTTGCAGAATATTGGTCATTGAGATTTTTTTTCTGCGGCGGGCTTGCAGGGGTTTCTTCCTTAATTGTGGAGGTATTAGTAGTGGTGGGGGAAGGGTCTTTTTTCACAAACAGTGGGCTATCCTCGGCCTCGTGGAGTTCGTTGAGAATTTGAGATTCGGGCATTTCTGTAACCATGTTTTTAATGGTATCCATCAATGGAGGAATTTCCTCGTGCTGCTCGCTAGTTGCAACAGGGTTTTCAGGTGGGGTTTCAATTTCAAAACGGGCTAAGGCTTTTCGCAAATCGGTTTCTTGCAATTGGAGGTCCGAAGCGTTTTTGGGGTCATTGACAGCCAGTAGATGTTGAATCACTACGGCACTTTCATACAATTGTTTGATGGCATCAAACAGGGCTTGATCTGAAATATTTTCAGGGTGTTGTTCTACTTGATGGGCCAATTGGAGCAATTTGGCTTTTAATTTATCAGTCATTGAAATGAAATGAAGTCAAATGAATAGATTTAATACCTTTGTTTGAAGCTCAAGACCAAATTAAAAGTACAAAATGTTTTTAGAAAACACCGTAAATCACAAGGAACAATTCGGATGGATTGAGGTCATTTGCGGCTCTATGTTTTCTGGGAAAACAGAAGAACTCATTCGCCGTTTAAAGCGCGCGCAAATAGCACAGCAAAAGGTAGAAATATTTAAGCCTGTGGTAGATGTGCGTTATGACGACGACCTGGTAACCTCACACGATCAAAACCAAATTCCTTCCACACCTGTTCCCGCTGCAGCCAATATTGGTATTTTGGCCTCGGGTTGTGATGTGGTGGGCATAGACGAAGCGCAATTTTTTGACGATGAAATTGTGCAAGTGTGTAATGACTTAGCCAATCGTGGAATACGGGTTATTGTTGCAGGCTTAGATATGGACTATAAAGGCAACCCCTTTGGCCCTATGCCTGCCCTTATGGCCACTGCAGAGTATGTTACCAAGGTGCATGCCGTATGTACCCGAACAGGAAATCTAGCCCAATACAGTTTTCGTAAATCTGCCAGTGAAGACTTATTATTGCTCGGTGAAAAGGAGACCTATGAACCGCTCAGTCGTGCTGCATTTTTCAAAGCTCAAAAAGCATTACGTGCAGAACAACATCCCCCAAAATTAAAGCGAAGTAAAGAGTGACACAACTTGAAATTCACCGTGAAGCCCTCACGCATAATGTTACGACCCTTACTTCTAAACTAGCTCCTGGAGTTCGTTTTATTGCTGTTGTTAAGGCCAATGCCTATGGGCATGGTGCCGTAGCCTGTATTCAGCACTTGCAGTCCCTAGGGGTGAAATATTTTGCTGTAGCCTACACCGATGAAGGAATTGCACTTCGCCAAGCCGGGGTACAAGATCCCATCATGGTATTTTACCCCGAACCCCACCGATTTGCAGATATTGTTACCCATCAATTGTCTCCCGCCATTTACAGCAAACAAACCTGGGACAATGTATTGGAACACATCGCCCCCCAAACGCCCCCTTTTCCCATTCATTTAAAGTTTAACACGGGCTTAAATCGAATTGGATTTTCCCCTTCGGAACTGGAATGGATTTTTTCGGAGAGCCAACACAAAAACGTTCGTGTTGTGAGTGTGTATTCCCATTTAGGGGGGACAGAAGAAGCACAACCCGATGCTCAAGTAGCCCAACAACTGACGGTTTTTGAACCCATACTGCAACGGTTTAAACAGCATCCCCATAGGCCTTGGTTTCATTTGCTCAATACTTCTGGAGTATTCCACTATCCCAACCATCAATTGGATGCCGTTCGCTGCGGTATAGGGCTGTATGGCTATGCCAATGCTCCTGCTTGGGACGCACAACTGCAGCCGGTGGGGCATTTAACGACTTCCATTGTACAGATCCATCACCTTCAGCCGGGAGAGTATGTAGGCTACAATAAAGGCTGGCAAGCCACCACTGAAAGTCGTATTGCTACGCTTCCTCTAGGACATGCGGATGGTATTCAAAGAGGCTTTGGCCACGCTAAGCTACAGGTTTGGGTACAAGGACAGCCTGCAGCTGTAGTGGGAAATATTTGTATGGATATGCTGATGATAGACGTAACCCATGTGGCATGTTCTCCTGGGGATTCCGTAGTCCTTTTTAACGCATCACATCCCCTTAGTGAATGGGCCGCTGCAGCAGGCACTATTCCTTATGAAGTTTTGGCAGGCTTGGGCCCACGAGTTTCAAGAGTTTGGCGCTAAAACGTTATAAATTCAACATTTTGTTCCTTTTTTGGATTGTTTTGGTACAGCCGTAGGGGTGCTAGAAATTATGTAGTATTTTTGCGCAAATTTAAAGGCTCATGAAAGTAGCAGTTGTAGGTGCCACAGGAATGGTAGGCACAGTGATATTGAACGTATTGGAAGAACGAAATTTTCCAGTAACGGAACTCCTAGCAGTGGCTTCAGCACGATCTGTTGGAAAAAAGTTGCAATTTAAGGGAGAAGAAATTACAGTTATTGGTTTAGAGGATGCTGTTGCAGCCCAACCCGATATTGCATTGTTTTCAGCTGGAGGGGCAACCTCTCTTGAGTGGGCGCCTAAATTTGCTGCTGTGGGAACGCGAGTTATAGACAATTCATCTGCCTGGCGCATGGATGCCAAGGTACCCTTGGTAGTGCCCGAAGTAAACGCAGAGGCTTTGCGTGCTTCGGACACCATTATTGCCAATCCCAATTGTTCTACAATACAAATGGTTACTGCTTTAGGCCCTGTACATCAAAAGTATGGCATCCGACGGTTGGTGATTTCAACCTACCAGTCCATTACTGGAACTGGTGTAAAGGCCGTACAACAGCTTGAAGACGAAATGCAGGGAACAGCTACAGCCCCTGCCTACCCCCATCAGATTCACAAAAATGCCCTCCCGCACTGCGATGTTTTTCAAGAGGCAGGGTATACCAAGGAGGAATTAAAATTGGTGAACGAAACCCACAAGATCTTAAATGATTCTAGTATCGGCATTACAGCAACAGCGGTTCGCATACCTGTAATAGGAGGTCATAGTGAAGCCGTAAATGTAGAGTTAAACACTCCCTATGAGTTGAAGGACTTGCGCCAATTGTTTCAAGAGAGCCCTGGCGTGGTATTGGAAGATGTTCCAGAAGAAAACAGCTATCCTATGCCCATAACCGCAGAAGGCAAAGATGAGGTGTTTGTAGGAAGAATCCGAAGAGACCACTCTAATGCCAATACCTTCAACGCGTGGATTGTTGCCGATAACCTCAGAAAAGGAGCTGCTACCAATACAGTACAAATTGCCGAATATCTTGTGGCCCAAGGCTGGGTGTAGGGGTTTAAGAGGATTAGAAAATTAAAAAGGATCCCGAAGGATCCTTTTTTTTATTCCATTTCAAAATCTTCCATAAATTTGGTGGTATAATTTCCAGCCACATAATCCGGATGATCCATCAACTGGCGGTGGAACGGAATGGTCGTATTTATTCCTTCAATCACAAACTCGTCTAAGGCGCGTTTCATTTTATTGATGGCTTCCTCACGGGTTTGCGCTGTGGTAATGAGTTTGGCAATCATGGAGTCGTAATTGGGAGGGATTACATACCCACTATACACATGAGTGTCTAAACGAATACCGTGGCCTCCAGGACAATGTAGGGTTTGTATTTTTCCTGGACTTGGACGAAAATCATTGTAGGGGTCTTCTGCATTAATACGACACTCAATGGAGTGTAGCTTAGGAACATAATCTTTCCCAGAAATTGGGATTCCCGCAGCCACTTTTATTTGCTCGCGAATCAGGTCGTAGTCAATGACCTGTTCGGTAATGGGGTGTTCCACCTGAATACGCGTATTCATTTCCATAAAATAGAAGTTTTTGTGTTTGTCCACTAAAAATTCTACGGTACCTGCCCCTTCGTACTTGATAAATTCGGCAGCACGAACGGCGGCTTCACCCATTTTTTGACGTAAGGCTTTGGTCATAAATGGAGAAGGAGTTTCCTCGGTGAGTTTTTGATGGCGGCGTTGCACAGAACAATCGCGTTCGGAGAGGTGGCAGGCTTTTCCAAAGGAATCGCCAATAACTTGAATTTCAATATGGCGAGGCTCTTCAATGAGCTTTTCCATATACATACCATCATTTCCAAAAGCGGCTGCGGCTTCTTGGCGTGCACTTTCCCAGGCTTTTTCTAAGGCTTCAGGTTCCCAAACGGCGCGCATTCCTTTTCCACCCCCACCAGCGGTGGCTTTAAGCATTACGGGGTAGCCCATGTCTTTGGCCAGTTGTTGTGCTTCTTCCAAGCTGTCTAAAAGGCCTTCAGACCCTGGAATGGTAGGCACTCCTGCAGCCACCATAGTAGCTTTTGCAGTGGCCTTATCGCCCATTTTTTCAATCATCTCTGCTGAAGCACCAATAAATTTAATGTCGTGCTCATCACAGATTTTAGAAAATTTGGCATTTTCAGACAAAAACCCATAGCCGGGGTGAATGGCATCGGCATTGGTGATTTCTGCAGCAGCAATAATATTAGCAATTTTTAGGTACGAATCACTGCTATTTGCAGGGCCTATACACACTGCTTCATCGGCAAAGCGCACATGCAGGCTTTCTACATCTGCTGTAGAATATACTGCTACGGTTTTAATGCCCATTTCCTTGCAGGTTCGAATAACTCGCATGGCAATTTCACCGCGATTGGCAATTAATATTTTTTTAAACATAAGACTGTTTTTTAAGAAGGATCAATCAAAAACAGGGGTTGATCGAATTCCACGGGGGAGGCGTCATCTACAAGGATTTTAACAATTTTCCCTGAGAATTCAGATTCAATTTCATTGAATAATTTCATGGCCTCAATTACACAAAGCACATCTCCTTGATTTACTGTACTACCAATTTCAACAAAGGTAGGTTTGTCTGGTGAAGGCTTGCGGTAGAATGTCCCAATAATGGGGGATTTCACTGTAATCAGGTGGTCCTCATCTTTGGGTGTTTCTGTTGCAGCCGCTGCAGCTGGTGCAGCCGCTTCAGCAGGAGGAGTACTGGCCACTGGAGCAGCAGCCACAGGGGCGGCCGCCATAGGAGGCATATGTTGTACTATCGTTTGTTGCTCAGGCACAATTTGATCGGCAGCGGTTTTAATGGTGATTTTAAAATCCTCCATTTCTAACTTTACCTCGTGAGCTCCTGATTTGGCTACAAATTTGATAAGATTTTGAATTTCTTTAACGTCCATAATTTGTTTGTTTTCTAGTTGTATGCCCAAGTGAGCAATGCTGCTCCCCAGGTGAATCCGCCTCCAAAAGCAGTGAGTACTAATTTATCACCTTTTTTAAAATTACACTCAAAATCGTGCAGCAAAAGCGGAATGGTTGCTGCGGTTGTATTGCCATAGTCGGCAATATTACACAATACTTTTTCCATAGGCAGGTCCATTTTTTTGGCGGTGGCCTCAATAATGCGCTGATTGGCTTGATGTGGGACAAGAAAGTCAATATCTTTTTGGTGAAGGCCGTTGCGTTCTAAGAGGATTTCACTGGCGGTTGCCATTTCAGAAACTGCGTGTTTAAAAACCGATTTTCCATCCTGATACAGGGCGTGCCATCCGTCCTCCAAAGTTTGTTGGGAGGCGGGGTGCAAAGATCCGCCGCCTTTTAAATGGAGTAAATCTCTCCCCATACCGTTGGATCTGAGGTATTCATCTTCCCAGCCCATACCGTTGGTACTAGGCTCTAAGAGTACTGCGCCAGCACCATCTCCAAAAATGATACAGGTAGTACGATCTGAGTAGTCGATGATTGAAGACATTTTATCGGCACCAATAACCAGAATTTTTTTATAGTGCCCAGCTGCAATTTTTCCAGCAGCTACAGAAAGGCCATAAAGAAAGCCTGAGCAGGCGGCTTGAAGGTCAAAGGCAAAGGCGTTTTGAGCATTGATTTGTGAGGCGACATAAGGAGCAGTAGAAGCAACGTGAAGGTCGGGGGTAATGGTGGCTACCAAAACCATATCAATGGTTAGGGGATCAATTTGGTTTTTTTCAATAAGATTTTCTGCGGCTTTAATGGCCAAATAGGACGTTGCTTTTTCAGGATCTTTAAGAATTCTCCTGCTTTCGATGCCCGTTCTACTGCGAATCCATTCATCAGTAGTGGCCACCATTTGTTCCAAATCTTGGTTGGTTAAGCGTTCCTCTGGAACATACCCTCCAACAGCGGTGATGGCTGCTTTTCCCCCTTTTCTCTCGCTTGCGTGCATGCTGTTAGTATTAAACTACAACGGTTTTGCAGGGGTGAAGATACTGGTTTTTAATAAAATGAGTGTTTCCAATTGACAGGTGACACCAATTCAAACCAAGGGTGCTAAAAGTACAAGGGTTAGGCCTCAGCGGCTTCAGTTTGATCAATTAGGACTTTCCCTCTGTAGTAGAGTTTACCTTCGTGCCAATGTGCACGGTGGTACAGATGGGCTTCCCCAGTGGCACTACAAGTACCTATTTGAGGGGTGCTGGCTTTATAATGCGTTCTCCTTTTATCTCTTCTTGTTTTAGAAATTTTTCTTTTAGGATGTGCCATTAGTATCGTCTTTTGTTATAATAAATCTTTTAATTTATCCCAACGCGGATCGTTTTGTTGATCCTTGTTGGAGTCTTCTTTGGGGGCAAGCTGTTTTAATTTTTCAAGGATGTCCGATTGGAGGGTGCCATCAAGCACTTGAGGATGGATTTTCTTTTGAGGAATCGTCAACACTATTAGTTCATAAATGGACTGTGCTACATCTACCTCGTGTGTGCCATGGGGAAGGATGATGATGTCATCATCGGTGGTTTCTGTGGTACTTCCAAACTTTACAATTTGTTGGTAATTGACATCAACATCAAGGTCAAAAAGCTCCATTGAAAGATCACAAGGAACCTCAACAATTCCTTTGGCGTGAAAGTCCAACTCCAAGAGTTGTTCTTTTTTGGTCATTTCCAGGTGTACAGCAATCTGCACTTTTGAAAAATCGTCATAAGCCTGCATATCAAAGAACGCGTTGTCAATAGTGTAATCAAAACTATGCTTTCCATTTTTCAGCCCTACAAAGGGTATCGTATATTCTGAGCGCATAGCTGAGCACTTTTGAGCAGGCAAATTTAATAAAATATTTATGAAAATAAGGGGAAGACGAAAATTTTAATCCACTGGTGTTGAGGCGGTTTTACCGGCTTCATAGGTGGCTCTGCACTGGTAAATTTTTCGTGCCATGTGCATGGCTGCCACAAAAGATTGGTGTTCTGCTTTTCCTTGCCCTGCAATTTCAAAGGCCGTACCGTGATCTGGCGAGGTACGTACTATGGGCAAGCCCGCGGTAAAGTTTACCCCTTCGCCAAAGGAGAGGGTTTTAAACGGGATAAGTCCTTGATCGTGGTACATGGCTAAAACAGCATCAAAATTACTGTGCTGTTGGCTGCCAAAGAAACTGTCTGCGGCATAAGGTCCATACACCAATTGCCCTTGATCCTGAAATTGTTTTAGTGCTGGGCGAATTACAGTGTCGTCTTCTTTTCCTATCACCCCCTGGTCGCCGCAGTGTGGGTTTAAGCCTAAGACAGCAATTTTAGGTTTTCCAATGCCAAAGTCTTGTTTTAGGCTGAGCAGTAGCTGTTCAATTTTATCGGTCAATCGTTCAGCAGTTAAATGTGCCGCAGCTTCAGCTAAGGGGATATGGTCACTTACCAGGGCCACCTTTAAGCGGTCGGTGACCATAAACATAAGGGCCTTTTGGCCAAAGGTTTCTGCCAAATAATCGGTGTGTCCAGGAAATTGAAAAGCTTCTGATTGTATGGCTGCTTTGTGGATGGGCGCTGTAACCAAAGCGTCTATTTCCCCTTTTTGCAGTGCTGTTGTAGCAGCAGTTAAGGAATTTATGGAAACCTGCCCACTGGATGCAGTACAGGCGCCAAAGTTTAAAGTGTACTCCCCAGCTGCTACATCCACAATGTTGATTTTTCCACCGTTGGCTTTTTTTAATTTTTTTACCCACTGGGTGTTGGGGGCCCAATCAAAATGTTCCATTTGGGCCTTCATTACCTCATGGGGAGCAAATAGCACTGGAGAAAAAAAGTCAAAAATACGTTTGTCCAGAAAGGATTTTAGGATGATTTCTGGGCCAATCCCATTGGGATCTCCTAAAGAAATTCCCAGTCTAATTTTTTCTGTACTCGGCATTGCAGTCCTTTAATTTGTACTTTTGCGCTCAAAGTTAGTTAAATATAACGGCATGTTTACAGGAATTATTGAGGCCTTCGGGACAGTTGAAAAAATGGAGCAAGAGCAGGGGAACCTGCATTTGAGTTTAGCCTCTGACTTAGCATCGGAACTAAAAATCGATCAGTCACTGGCACACAATGGGGTGTGCCTTACCGTGGTGGCCAAAACCCCCACTTCCTATACCGTTACTGCTATTCAAGAAACCTTAAATAAAACCAATTTGGGGGCACTTCAAGTGGGAGCAAAAGTTAATTTAGAACGTGCCATGCAAATGAACGCCCGTTTGGACGGCCATTTGGTGCAAGGCCATGTGGATGTAGTAGGTGTTTGTACCGAAGCACGCGAAACCGAGGGCAGTTGGTTGTTTTCCTTTGAATATCCCGAAACGGTAGACTATGTTACCATTGAAAAGGGATCTATTACCGTCAATGGTGTAAGTTTAACGGTAGTCAATAGCGGCAAAAACACTTTTTCTGTTGCCATTATTCCTTACACTTATGAGCACACCAATTTCCACCAACTACAAAAAGGAAGTCCCGTAAACTTAGAGTTTGATCTTATTGGTAAGTATATCGCAAAGTTACAGCAGCATTAGGGGTTAAAAAAAAGTTTGTATTTTAGGGAGACTATATATTATACAACCATGAATCTCCTAGAATTGTCCACAGGGCTTTTACTTTTAGCCTCGCTTTTTTCAATTGTTAATTTACGTGTATTAAAACTCCCACAAACTATCGGGCTAATGATTTTAGCCATAGTGCTTTCCTTTTCGGTTTTGGTGGTTGGTTTATTGTCACCTAAATTTTTAGAATTTGCCACATCCATTACCACACAGTTTGATTTTAGTGGGCTGTTGATTAATGTAATGCTTCCGTTTTTACTTTTTGCAGGGGCCATTAGTGTGAACGTTCACGAGTTGTTGAAGGACAAGGTAACAGTCTTACTTTTAGCCAGTTTTGGTGTACTGTTTTCCACTTTTGCCGTGGGAACCTTAAGCCATTGGATTATTAATCTTCCTGTTTTTGGGTTACAATCCTTGGGGCTCACCTATGTGGATTGCCTCCTGTTTGGCGCACTTATCGCCCCCACAGACCCTATAGCAGTGTTGGCCATGATTAAAAAAATGAAGCTTTCCACGGTGACTGAAACCCGAATTGCAGGGGAATCATTATTTAATGACGGGATTGGGGTGGTTTTATTTTTAACACTACTTAATGTGAAGTTAGAAGGTGTTGCCAATGTTACTGCTCAAAGTGTAGGAATATTGTTTTTTACAGAGGTAATAGGCGGTGTAGCACTTGGAGCCATACTAGGGTATTTGGGGCTTAAACTTGTGAAGTACATTGAAAATCAATATGTAGAACTGGAAGTGCTTATAACAATTTCACTTGTATTAACGGTTTCCTTAGTGGCAGAAAAGTTTCACTTTTCGGGGCCCTTGGCGGTGGTGGTTTTGGGCTTGTTCCTCAATCAAAATATTGACACCGATGCTTCTGAAGAAGGGGTGCAAAAAGCCATGGGCGACTATGTTTATAAATTTTGGCACCTTTTGGATGAAACTTTAAATGCCATATTGTTTATTTTGATAGGCCTTGAGGTGATCCCCATTTTACAAAACTTTTCCCCAGCCTTTTTATTGGTCAGTCTCTTGATTATAGTGCTGGTGGTAGTGTCTAGGGGCATAGGTGTATTTATTCCCATCAAAATACTTTCCATAACTAAAAAGTTCGAAAAGAATACGGCCCTAATTATCACATGGGGAGGGTTACGCGGAGGACTGAGTATCGCCTTAGCCTTAAACCTACCCGAACAAATTGGCGAAGGCAAGGCCCTGATTTTATTTTTGACTTATGCCGTGGTGCTCTTTACAATTTTAGGACAAGGATTGACACTAAAAAAAATCGTCAAATAAGCATGTTCTCTTTTTAGGGATATGTATATTTGGGTTGAATAGTTAACGCTGTGACAACGGCAATGTTTAATTTAATGTAGAAAGGAGGTGTCTTATGTCTTATGATCATCATTTGAGGAATACAAGACAGCAGATAGCCTTCAGCGATCTGTTGTAAACATATTCCTTATCTATGTACAAAGCAGGTCGATGGGCCTGCTTTTTTTAATTAAATAGCGTTCATATGCAACACATACCAAAAGTAGATTTACAGGATTTTTTATCGGGCGATGCCACAAAAAAGCAAGCCTTTATTGCCGCCCTTGGAGATGCATTTCAAGAAATTGGTTTTGTCGCTCTGCGTGGGCATCTATTGTCAGAGGAATTGCAAACGGATTTATACGCGGCCATTAAGGCGTTTTTTGAACTGCCGTTAGACGTAAAAAAGCAATACGAGATTGAAGGGATTGGTGGTCAGCGTGGCTACACTTCCTTTGGGAAGGAACACGCCAAAGGTCGAACCACGGGTGACCTTAAAGAGTTTTGGCATTTTGGGCAATACGTCACAGACGATCCTAAGTTGGAAGCGCAGTACCCCAAAAATGTACTGGTAGAAGAACTTCCTGCTTTTAATGCGTTTGGCAAGAAAACCTATCAATTGTTGGAACAAACAGCGGCACATGTCCTGCAAGCTCTTGCACTTTTTCTTCATTTAGACGAACATTATTTTGACCCCCATATTCACAACGGAAATTCTATTTTACGCCCCATACATTATCCGCCCATCACCCAAGAACCCAAAGATGCTGTTCGTGCTGCAGCCCATGGTGACATCAACCTAATTACCCTTTTGATGGGGGCCCAAGGGGGAGGACTTCAGGTACTCAACCAACAAGGCGATTGGATTGACGCTGTTGCAGCTCCTGACGAGGTAATTATCAATGTGGGAGATATGTTGTCCCGGCACACCAACAACACCTTAAAGTCCACCATTCACAGGGTGGTCAATCCACCACGGGAATCTTGGGGGAAGTCGCGCTACTCGATCCCGTTTTTTATGCACCCTATTTCCAGTATGCCACTAAATTGTTTGCCCAACTGTGTTCGAGAAGACCAGCCAAAAGCTTTTGAGGACATCACTGCCGGTGCCTTTTTAGAAGAACGATTATTAGAATTAGGCCTTAAAAAGGCTTAACGCCTTTGACGTTCATAGGCTAAAACTTCTCGCCCTAAGGCGCCTAAAAACGGAAAGCCTAGGCGGTCGTAGTCGTACACGTCGTCATTGAAGATACCGTTGCTGTTTACATGTATTGTTGCGGTTAGGAAAAAGGCAATATCCTCTTCTGGAACAGTAATATAGGCAACATCGGTTAAGGTGCCATAGGCATCCCCCACCTTGTTGTAAATGCGAACACTCCCGTCCATTTTTCCTGGGGTATCCCCATAGACTAAGAATTTCACATAGCTATCGTAATACGCTTCATTAGAACTGTAGTCGGGAGAGGTGCTTTCTTGGGGGGTTCTACTCATCCAGTGACGGACAAAGTTATAGTCTGCCTCGGTGAGTTGAAACTGCTGTGTTTTAGGGAACAATTTGGGCAGTATCACCCGCAACAAAAGCCCTTCTAAATCCAAGAGCGAAATTCTGTTTTTACGACTAAAATCCATAGGTTGTTCCACCAGTTTTCCAGCATCCTTATAGCCCCTTCCTTTTAAAACCCCTTTGAGGTTACTATTGTCTTTGGCATAGGTAGCCGTCATTGATTGTTGGTGATACACGGTGTCTGTTGCAGTGCCAAAAACATACTCCCAAGTGTTGGTATTGTCGGCACCAAACAAAAACTTATGGTGAATTTGTGTATTCTTAACCCCCTTCATTTCGAGCTGTTCATTGATGTAGTCCTTCCCTAAAAAATCAAACAGCAAATTGTAGGCATCGTTGTCACTCACCAAAAAAATTTTTTTGATTAAATGGGCAATGGTAAGCTGTCCTTGGGGATGCGTACTGTCCGCCACTTGTAGGGCCGCACCCGATTGCGGATCATACACCCGAAAAGGCGTGGTTTTATCTATGGGAATTCCAGCAGCCTGTAGCGTATTTATTTTTTGGAGGGCCAACAGGGTAACCGGTAGCTTGGCCGTACTGGCAGGGTAAAAATACCGATCTTCTGCTAGACCATAGGTCCAACGGGTTAATTGTGGTGCTTGTCCCTTTTTGGGGGTTATTTGGGTATAGGCAATTTGAATCTTATGGGGATTACCTGCTTTTACCACCTGTTGGATTTTGGGGTTGTCCCCTGCCATGAGTTGCTCCAAGGGGTTTTGTGAAGTACAGCCCACGCAGCTCAGGGCAAGGAGGAGAACTATCGTTTTTAAGTGCGTACAATGGGAGTGTATCATAGTTTTGCAGAGCAAACAATTGGTTTAGTGACAGACAAAAAAAGAAAAAAGTTTACTCCTAACCCAAAGCTAACAAAAGGAGCGTAAAAAGTTCATTTAAAAAATGTACTATTGCAAAAATTTTAAAAATGTCCACACTAACAACAATTGGAAATCAGGAATGGTGCGCTTTTGATGAATTACAAATTCCGGCTATTAAAGCGCGGATAGATTCGGGGGCAAAAACCTCCTCCATTCAGGCCGTAAACATAAAACGGGTACTTCGCAACGGCACCCGTTGGGCTGAATTTGAGGTGAATCCTGTACAGGACAACAGGAGCCTAACGGTTAAATGCAGTGCAAAAATTGTGGACACCCGAGTGATTAAAAGTTCTACAGGGCAATCCCAAAAGCGCTATGTTATTGAAACCCCCGTTCGTATTGGCCCCAACACCTACACCATTGAACTTACCCTAGCTAGTAGAGATCAAATGGAGTTTCGTATGCTACTGGGGCGCCAGGCCATGCAGGACTTTATTATTGATCCCAACAACAGTTTTTATTTTGGCGACTTGTCCTCCGATGATGTATTGGGCTATTACAAACATCTTATTCGCAAGGAATCGGGGTTAAAATTGGCTTTACTGGCCACCAATAAGGAGCTGTATAGCAACAAACGTATTTTAGAAGCGGCCCAAGCCCGTGGCCACGACATCCGTTTTTACAACATTCAGTACTGCTATATGCATATGGATGCCGCCAAACCCGAGGTGCGTTACCGCGGGGGGAGTATATTGGAAGATATTGATGCAGTGATTCCACGCATCCGCCCCAGTATGACGTTTTATGGCTGCGCCCTACTCCGTCAGTTTGAAGGAGTGGGCACCTATTGCTTTAACAATGCCAATGCTATTTCCCAATCGCGGGACAAGCTGCATTCGTCCCAATTGTTTTCTTCCAAGGGCATTAATACACCCATCACCGGATTTGCAAAGTCTCCCCTAGACACCAAAGACCTTATCAGCATGGTGGGCGGCGCACCACTGATTATTAAACTTTTGGAAAGCACCCAAGGGAAAGGGGTGGTGTCTGCAGAAACCAATATCGCAGCAGAAAGTGTAATCAATGCTTTTAAAAGCCTAAAGGCTAATATTTTGGTACAAGAATTTATTAAAGAAGCCCAAGGAAAAGACATCCGTTGTTTTGTTGTCAATGGCCGTGTGGTGGCTGCCGTACAACGGCAAGCGGCTTCAGGAGACTTCCGTTCAAACATTCATTTGGGGGGCGTAGCTGTTAAGGTGAAAATTACAGCCGAAGAAAAGCGCCTTGCCGTACGTGCAGCTAAAGTATTTCATTTGGACGTGGCCGGCGTAGATATCATCCGTTCTAACAAAGGCCCCTTGGTATTAGAGGTAAATTCTTCCCCCGGTTTGGAAGGGATTGAAAATGCCACCGGAAAAGATCTGGCCAACGCCATGATTATGGCCATTGAAAAAAAGCTGAACTATATCCCAACCAATTAAGCCGTTTTAACTGCGTTTTTAAAACTGCTTAGCTGGCTTTAAAGGCTTTTAGTTTTTCAATTAAATTGGGGACTACCGTAAAGGCATCTCCTACCACGCCATAGTCTGCGGCTTTAAAAAAGGGTGCTTCGGGATCGTTGTTGATGACCACTTTTACTTTTGAAGCGTTAATACCTGCCAAATGTTGGATGGCTCCAGAAACCCCAATCGCAATATAGAGGTTAGAGGCTACGGGTTTTCCCGTTTGTCCCACATGTTCAGAGTGGGGGCGCCAACCCATATCAGATACGGGCTTGGAACAGGCAGTTGCCGCACCTAAGGTTGCCGCTAAATCCTCTATTAGATGCCAATTTTCCGGCCCTTTTAAACCTCTTCCTCCTGATACAACCACATCGGAGTCTGCGATGCTTACCTGTCCTGTAGGCGCATCTACAGCGGTTACTTTTAAGCTGTTGGTCTTCAATGCCACCTCGGTGGGAACAACACTTGCCGTTTTGGGCGCCTCGTGGGTTCCGTAGGAATTGTTAGCAACCCCTATAATGGACTTGTCAGAACTTAGGGTGGTGTAGTTAAAGGCTTTGTTGGTAAAACAAGAGCGCTTTACTTTTAGGGGTGCCGTACTTTCGGGCAGGGCCACCACATTGCTGGCGTAAGCCGCCTCCAGATGAATGCTTAACCAGGGGGCTAAGTACCGTGCATTGGCGGTGGAAGATAGCACCAGGTGGTGTACACCTTGTGCTTTTGCTACTTCAAGAATTGCTGTTCCACTGGCTTGAATAGTAAAGGGTTCCAGCGAGGGACTATCAATGTGAAACACCTGCTCTACTCCATAGGTGCCTAGGGTCGCAGCATCGTCAACATTAAAAGCTATTGCGTGTAGCGCACAGCCCAGCTGATCTGCCAAAGCACGTCCGTAGGACGCTACTTCAAAGGCGATTTTTTTATAGTTTCTATTTTCGGTTTCTGCAAAAATTAATACAGCCATAGTGTGTGGGGTTAAATTACTTTCGCTTCGTTGTGAAGCAATTCAATAAGGGTGTCTAGGTCGTTTTCATCCACCAATTGTACTTCTCCCTTGGGTGCGGGTTTTTCAAAGCGGTCAATTTGAGTAGTGGCTGTTACATTTGCGCTGGGCAGCACTTCCAACGGCTTTTGTCGGGCTTGCATAATACCGCGCATGTTGGGGATAATTAAATCGTCTTCTTCCACCAAACCTTTTTGTGCCCCAATGACTAAGGGAAGCGGTGCTTCCAGGTGTTCTATACCTCCATCAATTTCACGACTTAAGGTGGCGGTGGAATTTTCTATGTCTAAGCGGATGCAGTTAGTGACATAGTCATACCCTAAAAGGGCAGCAAGTAAACCACCGACCATACCGCCATTGTAGTCAATGGATTCGCGTCCGGCAATAATAAGGTCGTAGGATTCGTTTTTACAATGAGCGGCAAGTTCACGAGCTACAGCGTTGCCGTCTGTGGCGGGGCAGTCAATACGATAGGCTTTTTGAGCACCAATGGCCAAACATTTGCGCAACACAGGTTCGCAACTTACTTCTCCAACGGTAATTACATGTACTTCGGCCTGCTGCTTTTGCTGCAGCCAAATGGCACGTGTTAAGCCAAATTCATCGTTGGGATTGATGATAAATTGAACCCCTTCGGAATCAAATTTTGTATCGTTTTCTACAAAATTTATCTTAGAAGTAGTGTCGGGAACGTTACTGATACAAACTAAAACTTTCATGTAGCAAAATTTGGATTAAAAGTACTTTTTAATCTTTAAAAAAA
Source organism: Flavobacteriales bacterium (assembly GCA_011526365.1). Classification (GTDB taxonomy): domain Bacteria; phylum Bacteroidota; class Bacteroidia; order Flavobacteriales; family Flavobacteriaceae; genus RFYP01. The sequence continues at coordinate 28,663 of WTIO01000037.1, read as the reverse complement.
CTATAGAAAGTGCTGTAAAATGGTAGTGCTTATTCCTGCTTAGAGGGATCACGGCCAACGGCACGTTCCATCCAATCGGGGATGTAATTTTTGTTGGCATCTTCTTCGAAGCCCGAAGTAGTACTTATAACAGAATAGAGAATAACGCCTCCCACCAAAACAACAGCGCCAATAATAACGACAACAATTTCACTCATAGTTTATTGGTTTATAGGCTAAAAGGTACAAAAAATATTTAAAAAAGTGTTTACGCTTTTTCCTTTGCCCTAAGGTCATAGCTGTGTTTATTCCATTTTGGCTTTATCCAATCGCAATAAGGTGTTTAACAGTACTTGAGTTCCTTTAGCAATGGCCTCGGGGGTGGAATATTCTTTAGGGGAATGACTAATACCATCCACACTGGGCACAAAAATCATTCCTGTGGGGGTAATCAACGCCATGTCTTGTGCGTCGTGCCCAGCACCACTGGGCAAACTCAGGGTATCATATCCTAAGGTTTTGGCTTCTTCTTTAATGATTTTTTGGATGCGTTGATCCATTAATGCCGGATCACTGGTAGCGTCTATGGGGGCAAAGGCAAAGCTGGTGTTGGTTTGTTCCCCAATTTTAGCAGCTTCTTGTTGAATGGTGGCAAAGAGGGTTTTAATTTTTTCTGAGCTTAAATCCCGTAATTCTAAGCTGAGCACAACTTTTCCAGGGATTACATTAGGGGCGCCAGGGTAGGCGGCTATTCGCCCTACAGTACCTACCTGCCTTCCGGGGATGCTACGGACCACCCTGCGGACCATTTTAATAAAATCGGCAGCAGCTAAAAGCGCATCCTGACGGTTGTTCATGGGCGTTGTTCCTGCGTGATTGGCAAAGCCTGTAATGGTTACATCCCACCATTTTAGGCCTACAATACCTTCTACAATTCCAATGGGGATGTTTTTTTCATATAAGGTGCTGCCTTGTTCTATGTGCAGTTCCACAAAGGCATGGAGTTGGTTTGGGGTTCGTGCAATGCTTTTAATCTTTTCTGGTGCTCCGCCCAAACGCATTACCCCTTCCCGATTGGTGTAGCCCGAAGAAGTGACCACATCTAAAGCCGAAGTATCAATTTTTCCTGCTAGGGCTCTACTGCCAAAAACACCTCCTTCTTCGTTGGTAAAAAACAGTAATTCAAAGGGGTGTTCTGTAGGGATGTTTTGTTCTACCAGGGTTTCCATAACTTCTAAACCACCCATACTGCCAACATTGCCGTCATAATGCCCTCCGTTAGGGACTGCATCAATATGTGATCCGAAGGCAATAATAGGGGCTTTGGGATTTGTTCCTGGGCGTATAGCAGAAATATTTCCAGCGGCATCTACCCGCACTTGAAGTCCTATTTTTTCCATGCGAGCAATAAGATAGGCCCGAGCGTCTAATTCGTGTTGGCTGTAAGCAATACGGTCGTTTCCTCCCGCTGCATTGTTGCCAAACTGTTTTAGTTTTTTTAAACTTTGCTCCAAGCGGTCGGCGTTAATTTGGTATTGTGCCTGGAGGGTGAAGCAACATAAACTAAGGAGGAGTAGAATATAGTTTTTCATTTTAAAAGTATTTAAATGTTGGCATTGTAATAGCGTGGGTCACCGGTAACTTCTTTTCCGAACCACGAAGGAGGAGTAAAAGGGGTGGAAGTTTCGGGCAGTTCTACCTCGGCAAGTGTCATTTTTTTTGGGGCTTCAAATTCGTCGATTTCAAGGGTAAGGGATCCGTGGGGGACACGGTAACGGGTTTTAACCACCACTGGTGGGGGACACAATTGGAGTAATGCCTCACCTTCTGTTTTAGGAATTTCATATTCCCATTCGAGGCGAGCCAGACCTGCCATATCACTTTTTCCCTTTATGGTGATCCATGCCTTAGTAGCTGTAACCCGAATGCGAACAGTGCGTTCGGGAACCCTACTAAGGTAGCCTTGTTGCAGTCGCGCTTTGCTCGTGTACAAGGAGTGGTAGGTGGTAGCTGTTACCAAAAATTTACGTTCAATTTCTTGTGTCATACTCCAATGGCATAATGTAGTAACCAGGTACTAAAAATACCCCAAAAAGTTCCAGTAACCATACTTAATATGGCCAATACTATGGCATGGGGCATTAGTTTGGTGTTGTAGGCAGCAGTTACGGCTGGAGCTGTGGAAATTCCTCCAAAGTTAGCCATACTTGCTATAGGCACCCAAACCATGGAAATTTTTAGCAGGTAGGCCATTATAAATGAGACAGTAAATTGGAGGAGCAACCACAGGAGTACCACCCCAATAAAAACCAGCGGTAAGTTGAAGGCGCCAAAATTTAACTTTAACCCCAATATGGCCATTACGGTAATAATGGCAAAGGATCCTAACTTCAGGCACCATTGGTGGTGCCAAAATCCAAAACTGTTACCCAGCAGTAACCCCAATAGTGATAGCACCACGATTACCCCTAAAAAAGGAAGTTGTTGCAGGGCTGTAAGCAGTAGGATGACAAAGAGAATTGCCAGGGTTAAGGGGCCATTTTTTTGGGGTTGCTGCTCCTGTTTTTGAGGGGTTGTTAGGGGCGCAGCAGCTAGCCCAAAGCGCTTGTCCAAACGCCCACTTTGACGAATCAACTGAAACATCAAGAGGGTCCAAATATTAACCAATACATTGTCCAATACCAATACAGAAAGAAACAGCGGTTCTGCGGTCCCCACATATTCTTTGAGTACCAACTGACTGGTACTACCACCAATCCAGCTGCCTACTAAGGGAATCAATCCCTTCCAAAAACCGTCATCAATAAACAGTGCTGCCGTTGTGGGGAAAAATTGCTGAAGTACCACTAGGAGTACCACGGGTAATAGTGCAATAACAAAAGAGCCGGTAACAAATAATACTAAAGGTTTTAGGCCCACAATACGTAGTGCATTAAGCGACATGGACGCCATGATGGTGATTATTGCTAAAGGAATGATGATGGCTTTACTCCACTGGTGCAAAACAACATTTTGATAGTTTTCGTCCAAAAGGGCGCATACAACTGCCGGGACGATGTAGGCGAATAAAATGGGGGGAACCCACTGCAGCAGTGTTTGTAACCACACTGATTTCTGACGTTCAAGATAGCGCACCACCAAAACAGTGCAAAGCACAAGGAGAAGTGCTGCAAGTGAGTCGCTACTCATAGAAAGGAAGGGTTAAAATGCCCAAGCAACTGCCAATGCCTTCCTTTAAATTTTGAAGACACAGATTTTCATTAGGGCCGTGAATATTGTTGTTGGGGTTGGGAATACGCACAGCAATTGCGGGACGTTGCAAGGCATTGATAAAAGCCCCTATGGGTTGTGATCCTCCTGTAGTGCTTGCTTTGACTACAGGAATTGGTCCCAGACCGTTTTCTATTCCTTTTTCTAGCCATGCTCCCAAGGGGTGCTCTATGGGGGTACGAAACGGGATAGACCCCAATCGGGAGTGCCATTCCATTATTTTTTTGTGGGCCAAACGTTCGGCCTCAATAGGCGGATGATCCAATAGGGTAAACCCTTGTGCTGCAATAAATGCCAGCACCCGATCAATTTGCTGTTTCCCAGGAGTTTCAGGTACAAGGCGTAAGTCCATTTCCACCACCACTTGATTAGGAATAATCGTACGTACTTGTGCACCCGTCCACCCGGCTTGCATCCCCCGAACATTTAAACTGGGGTAATGAAAGCTTTGTTGTGGAAATGCAGCAACTTCCTCTACCATTTTTGACCCCAATTGAGTGGAGAGCGATTCAAAACTTTCGGGCAAACCTTTAAAGTAGTCCAATGCGTTTGGGGTAAAACGGATTCCCTTGTAAAAATCAGGAATCAGCACCCGTCCTCTTTCATCTTTCATGTTGCCTAATAAGCGGCCCATTTCAAAAACCGGATTGGGAATAATATTTCCATATTGGCCGCTGTGGAGGTTGGTGTTGGCCCCGTGGTAAATAAGTTGAAGGGTAGCAATTCCACGTGCACCATAGGTAAGTGTAGGCTGATTGGAACTGTGGCGAGTACCGTCTAAAATTACAATGGCATCTGCTGCCAGTAACTCTCGGTTTTTAGCTACAAATTCAGGAATTGTAGGAGACCCTAATTCTTCTTGAAAATCTCCTATAATTTTAATGTTATAAGGCAAGGAAATACCCTTTAGGTGGAGCAACTGAAGGGCAGTGATTAAACTAAACGCAGGCCCCTTGGAGTCAGAAGAAGCCCGTGCAAAAACATAGTGGTCTTTTGGATTTTGTAAGGCATTTTTAAGGGTAGAAGCAACAAATTCAGCATCTGTTTTTCGTTTTATAACAGGCACAAAGGGATTTTTTTGTGCCCAAGCAGTGGGAACTACGGGTTGGGCATCCAACTGTACATAAAACAGTACGGTGGGTGCAGTGCCCACCACGGTCTTTTCGGCATAGATGTAGGGCACCCCCCGAAAGTCAATTTTTGACACTTCCAAATTGGCAGCTTGCAGTTGCTGGGCTATATAGTTAACATTGGTAGCAATTCCCTTGGCATCACTGCTCACATTGGGGAGCGATAGGTAGTGTAAAAACTGTTCCACGTGAGTGGGAAAATGGGCTTTATTCCACTGCTGTAATTGCGCTGTGGACGGCCCCTGTCCTAAAGCGGTAAGGACATTGCTCAAAAGAACGACCACTACTATAGTGTTGTATTTTTTCATGGCTTAGTCTTCTAAAGATAGTGCAATTTTATACATTTAAGACGCGGATAAATGGCGAAAAATGAGCTATGAATTTGATGCAGGGCGAAAAATAATTCATGTGGATATGGATGCTTTTTTTGCTGCGGTAGAACAAAAAGACCAACCGGAACTGCAAGGCAAACCCCTTGCAGTTGGCGGTGGAGGTGCTCGTGGGGTGGTAGCGGCCGCCAGTTATGAAGCGCGTAAATTTGGGGTGCGCAGTGCCATGAGTGGGCGCATAGCTGCCCAACGGTGTCCCAAACTGATTTTTGTAAAACCCCGATTTGATCGCTATAAGGAAATTTCACTACAAGTTCGAGAGATTTTTCGCTCCTATACTGATGAAATAGAACCCCTCTCCTTAGATGAAGCCTATTTGGACGTTACCCAAAATAAAAAAGGTTTGGTGTCGGCTACCCTCATGGCTCAAGAAATACGAGCAGCCATATGGGATGCCACTGGGCTTACTGCCTCAGCAGGAATTTCTATCAATAAATTTCTAGCCAAAATTGGCAGTGATTGGAACAAACCCAACGGACAAAAAACCATCCCCCCAGAGGAGGTGATCCCTTTTTTAGAAGCTCTTGATATTAAAAAGTTTTATGGAGTTGGGAAAAAAACTGCTGAACGCATGTATCAAAAAGGCATCTTTACTGGAGCAGATTTAAAGCAACGTTCTCGCGAAGCCCTAATAGCCGACTTTGGAAAATCGGGAGGGTATTATTACGATGTTGTTCGCGGGATTCACAACGCTCCTGTACAAAGCACACGCATTGCCAAGTCTATTGGTGCCGAACGTACTTTTGACACCAATTTGAGTAGCGAATTGTTTTTAGAAGAAAAACTCCTAGGCGTTACCGATGCGCTAATGCAACGCTTGGCACGCCACAAACGCCCAGGAAAAACCATCACTTTAAAACTAAAATACAGCGACTTTACAATACAAACCCGAAGTAAAACCTTGGATTACTACGTTTCGGAGAAAAGCATCATTTACGAGATTGCTAAAGAATTGCTCTATCAGGAGCGGTTAAAGGACTCTGTGCGCTTAATTGGGATCACGCTGTCAAACTTTAAGGGCGCCCAACAAGCTGATGCAGCCCCTGCTGTTGCAGCCCAGTTAAAAATTCCGTTTTAAATCTGAGAAACTCTTAAGGTGTTTACCATTCCTTTTGCCGTTATAGGCATTGCGGTAAGGTTGATCACCAAATCACCATCCTCTACAAAACCACCTGCTTTTGAAATGGCGTTAATTTCTTCTACAGTATTGTCTGTACTACTAAAACTATCGTAGAAAAAAGCCTTCACTCCCCAGAGTAAATTCAGTTGGGTTAAGATGAATTTATTAGAAGTAAACACCAATACATGCGATTGAGGCCGCCATGCAGAAATCTGAAAGGCAGTGTAGCCACTATTGGTAAGGGTGCAAATGGCTTTGGCTTCAATTTCATTGGCCATAGTTGCCGCATGAAAACACACTGATTTGGTAATGTATCGCTTGGTGCGAATGGAAGGCGGGTTTTGTGGAATACTAATTAAATTAGACCCTTCTACTTTAATTAAAATAGAAGCCATTGTTTTAATGACTTCTACGGGGAATTGCCCTACAGAGGTTTCTCCAGAGAGCATTACAGCATCGGCACCATCCATTACCGAATTGGCTACGTCATTAACTTCTGCACGTGTTGCCGTTCTACTGTCAATCATGCTTTCCATCATTTGAGTAGCAATAATTACTGGTATACGTGCTTTTTTTGCTGCGCGAACAATTTGCTTTTGGAGCAGCGGTACTTCTGCAGCAGGAATTTCAACCCCCAAGTCGCCACGTGCTACCATAAGTCCGTCACTGTAGGCAATAATTTTGTCTAAATTGGTGATGGCTTCGGGCTTTTCTATTTTAGAAATAATAGGGATTTTATGCGACGCTTCAGCATCTATGATGGCCTTAAGATCTAACAAGTCCTGACTGTTTCTTACAAAGGACAAAGCAATCCAGTCCACATTTTGCTGAATGGCAAAATGTGCATCTTTAATATCTTTTTTTGTAAGGGCAGGAAGTGAAATTGCGGTATTGGGAAGGTTTACTCCTTTTTTTGATTTAAAGGCCCCTCCTTGAATTACCTTGGTAACAACTTCTGTTTTATTATCGGTGGAGACCACTTCAAAAATTAGTTTTCCGTCGTCGAGCAAGATGCGTTCTCCAGCCTGTACATCTTTGGGGAAGTTTTTGTAATTAATGTAGGCCTTAGTGCCGTTCCCCACAAAGGGGGCTTTGGTAGAAAATGCAATGGTGTCACCTTCTTGCACCACTGTGCCTTCTTCAATTTCTCCAATGCGAAGCTTAGGGCCTTGCAAATCGGCTAAAATAGAGGTGTAAATATTGTGTTTTTCATTGAGTGCACGAATAATTTTAATGCGCTCTTTCACGTTATCGTAATCGGCATGAGAGAAATTAATGCGAAACACATCAACACCTTCAAGCATCATTTGTTCAATAGTTTCAGCTTGGGCCGAGGCAGGGCCTAAAGTGGCTACTATTTTAGTTTTTTTTCGCTCCGTCATTTGAGTGTGAGAATATTCAGTTTGGTTTTTAGTTTTTTGTCTGCAAGAAGGTAGTAAAGCTGTATGGCTTCACTGCGTTCTAAGCTTTTTTTTATGGTTTGAGGGGCAATCCCCTCATGTATTTTTAAAAGAAAAGGGACTTGTTTTACTTCCGGCAGTAAATATACTTCTTTTGTTGTTTCTACTTCAAATAAATTTGCGGGCCCTCCCTGGTCTTCCAGTTGTTGAAGGGTTTTATTTTGCAGCAGTTCACAATAAATTCCTTGTTGCGGCTGGTCCCATTGGTAAAATGCAAATTCACTTTCCTCGGTTTTCAAGTCGCGCTGTGCACGCGTAAAACGACTGTTGAGGGTTTTGTTTAAGTGAAAGGCCAGAGCGTAACCACTAAGAGTGGTGTGTAGTGCCCAAAGTGAAAAATCTAGTGAAAGGTCGGCGTCAAGAACAAATTGGGTTTTGGTCATCTGGGGAGTTTAGGAATCAATTTGCAGTTTATAGTAGGCGCGTCGTGCCGCTTTTTCTTCTGCCTTCTTTTTCGAGTGGTCTCGGGCTTTTATCAAGGGTTTGCTGTCAAACACCACCGTTGCACTATAGTTTATATCAGGATCAAGACCAGCGTCTTTTTCAATTTTAAAACGCAGGTGTTTTTTGTTTTTTTGGGCCCATTCTACAAGTAAACTTTTATAGCTTAGCACTGCCCGGTCCAAATGGTCGAGGTCCAAGTGGTGGGACAATATTTTTTTATGGATAAAGGCCGAGCATTTGTCAAAACCCGTTTCAAGGTAAATGGCCCCAATGAGAGCTTCTAGAAGGTTGCCATAAACATCACTTCCCATGTTTTTGATGTTTTTAGGGCTTTCCATCAGTTCAGTTAAATGTAACGATTTTCCGATGCTGTTAAGGTTTTCTCTACTGACAATTTTTGACCGCAGTTTTGTCAACCGTCCTTCCCGGGCCTGCGGGAATTTTTCATATAAAAAATCAGAAACCACGCTGGCCAAAATGGTATCGCCCAAAAACTCTAAACGCTCAAAGTTGAGGGTTGCCCCGTGTTTGTTTTTCCGATTCATAGAGCTGTGAGTAAAAGCCTCTTGGAATAAGGCAATATCTTTGGGGGAATAGCCAATGAGTTTTTTTATTTGGGCATAAAAAATCCCGTCTGTGGACAAACGGGATTTAAATATTTGGCTAAAAACTTTCACCCTTCAATTTAGTGAATTTTCCCAAAAACCACACAGGCATTGTGCCCGCCAAATCCAAAGGTGTTGGACAGGGCAACGTTAACGGTTCGTTTTTGTGGTGTACCAAAGGTGAAGTTGAGTTCCGCATCGATGTTTTCATCGGGAGTAGTAAAGTTGATGGTGGGTGGCACCACATCGTGTTGAATTGCCATCACTGAGGCAATGGCTTCCACGGCACCAGCAGCTCCTAACAGGTGCCCTGTCATGGACTTGGTGGAGTTAATGTTGATGTTGTATGCATGTTCTCCAAACACTTCTTTTACGGCAAGGGTTTCCGCAACATCCCCAAGGGGGGTAGAGGTCCCGTGCATATTTATGGCGTCTACATTTTCGGGCTTAAGTTGGGCGTCGCGCAAGCAGTTGCGCATTACCTTAATGGCGCCTGCGCCCTCTGGGTGAGGAGCAGTCATGTGATGAGCATCGGCAGAGAGGCCTCCACCGAGGACTTCGGCATAAATTTTTGCACCACGGGCCTTGGCGTGTTCGTATTCTTCTAAAATAAGTGTTCCTGCACCTTCTCCTAACACAAAGCCATCTCGGGTTTTGTCAAAGGGGCGCGAGGCAGTTTCAGGGGTATCATTTCTTGTGGAAAGGGCGTGTAGGGCATTAAACCCACCAACCCCAGCAATGGTTACACAGGCCTCAGAGCCTCCACTTACCATGATGTCGGCATAGCCAAAACGGATGTAGTTTAGAGCATCGATAAGCGCGTTTGCCGAGGAGGCACAGGCAGAAACTGTTGCAAAGTTGGGTCCTGCAAAGCCGTATTTAATGGAGATCATCCCAGGGGCGATATCTGCAATCATTTTAGGGATAAAAAATGGATTAAAGCGGGGAGTTCCGTCACCTGCTGCAAAGTTGAGCATTTCGTTTTGGAAGGTTTCTAATCCTCCAATTCCTGCACCCCAAATAACACCTACCCGGTCTTTGTCGATTTGATCAACATTTAAACCAGCATCTGCAATGGCTTCATCAGTAGCTACCATAGCAAATTGTGTAAAACGGTCCATTTTACGGACCTCTTTACGATCAAAATGATCTTGGGGGTTAAAATCTTTTACCTCGCAGGCAAATTGGGTTTTGAATTTGGAGGCATCAAAGTACGTTATTGGGGCAGCTCCACTAGTACCAGATAATAAACCCTCCCAAAAATCCGGGAGGGTGTTTCCTATAGGTGTAAGAGCTCCCAATCCGGTAACAACGACACGTCTTGGTTGCATAGCTCTAAAATTTATTTCGCTTGTTCAATAAACTGAATGGCTTGCCCTACAGTGGCAATATTTTCTGCCTGATCGTCTGGAATCTGAATATCAAATTCTTTTTCAAATTCCATAATCAGCTCAACAGTATCAAGTGAATCGGCACCTAAATCATTTGTGAAATTTGCTTCTGAAACAACTTCATTTTCGTCTACACCAAGTTTGTCTACAATAATGGCTTTAACGCGTGATGAAATGTCTGACATGATTAATTGTTTTTATTGTTGTGGACAAAAATAAAAAACTTTGGAGGATTTCGCCCTTCGGTTATTTAAATATAACTTTTATTTGTGTTTAATAAGTTTTAAAAAACCTCGGTAACTCCCTTGTTTATTGTAAATTAGAACTTTTATGAGCATTTTAAAAGAGAAGAAAAAAATAGTTCTTTGGGCCTCTGGCAACGGCACAAACGTTGAAAATATCATTCGCTTTTTTGAACAAGACGCCAAAGTAGCTGTTGCCGGAGTTTTTACCAACAATCCCAAAGCCGGGGTGTTACAACGGGCAGCCAATTACAATGTGCCTACAGAGGTATGCTCTAACACTGATTTTGAGCAAGGAAGCGTAAATAAACTGTTGGCAAAATACCAACCTGATTTGATTGTCCTGGCTGGGTTTCTTCGAAAAATTGCACCCAGCACTATAGCCGCCTATCCAAACCAAATTATTAACATCCATCCGGCCTTACTGCCTAATTTTGGAGGACCAGGCATGTATGGTATGCGAGTCCATCAAGAAGTTGTAGCGGCAAAAGCAGAAAAAAGTGGTATTACTATACATTATGTGACGCCACACTACGATGAAGGGGAAATTATTTTCCAAGCAACTACGGCCGTTTCGCCGGAGGACACCCCAAAACGTTTAGCGGCCAAAGTGCATCAATTGGAATACGAACACTATCCTAACGTGATTGCTAACCTCTTATCGTCGTAAATGCACAACAAAATAAACATTTATACAGATGGCAGTGCCCTAGGAAACCCCGGTCCGGGAGGCTATGGCATTATTTTAAGTTGGGAAGGCAAGGCCTACACCAAGGAAATTTCACAAGGCTACCGCTACACCACCAACAACCGTATGGAGTTGTTAGCGGTTATTGTAGCCCTAGAACTGTTGAAAATCGCCCCCTGTGTTGTTACAGTGTACACCGACTCCAGATACGTAGCCGACGCTGTGAGTAAAAAATGGGTGTTTAGTTGGGAAAAGAAAAACTTTAAGGATAAAAAAAATGCCGACCTATGGCGCCGCTTTTTAAAAATATTCCCCAAGCATCAGGTGCAGTTTCAATGGATTAAGGGGCACAACAACCACCCCCAAAACGAACGATGCGACACCTTAGCCGTAGCCGCAGCCAAACAACAAAACCTACTTACCGACACTAATTATGAATTGGAAAATCCCCTTCCAAATCCATAGCGAATGAAGCGGGAGTTCTATACTTTTGTAGCATGAATAAAAAATTACTCGTAGTAGGCACAATGGCCTACGATTCTGTGGAAACGCCTTTTGGAAAGGCCGACTGGATATTGGGAGGCGCAGCCACTTATAATGCTTTAGCTTCTAATTTTTTTGACATTGATTGTGGGATTGTTTCTGTAATTGGAAATGATTTTAAACCCGAACACCTCCAATTACTTAAAGACAGAAACATTGATCTTTCCGGTGTCGAGCAAGTACCAGATGGGAAAACCTTTTTTTGGAAAGCGGAATATCACAACGACTTAAATTCCCGAACGACCCTAGATACTCAGCTTAACGTTTTGGAAAGTTTTCAGCCGAAGGTTCCCCAGCATTACACCCGCCCCCACATCTTGCTTCTTGGAAATTTACACCCCGACGTACAATGGGCTGCCATGCAGCAAATACAGCAGCGCCCTAAGCTCATTATATTAGACACCATGAATTTTTGGATGGAACATTTCCGCCCAAAACTAGACGAAGTCATTTCCAATGTTGATGTGATTTCCATTAACGATGAAGAAGCACGACAACTTACCGCTCAGCATTCGCTCGTGAAAGCTGCAGCTATGATTCATGCCATGGGCCCCAAATACGTAATCATCAAAAAAGGAGAACACGGGGCACTACTTTTTTACAACAATCATATCTTCTGTGCTCCTGCACTTCCGCTAGAAGAAGTTTTTGATCCTACGGGAGCAGGCGACAGTTTTGCAGGGGGCTTTGCAGGCTACCTCTGCCAGTTTGAAAACCCTACCCTAGAAAACATGAAGGCTGCCATTATCTATGGATCGGCGATGGCCTCGTTCACAGTAGAAAAATTTGGAACAGAAAACATTCAACAGGTCACCAAAGCAAAAATTGATGCGCGCTTGAAAACCTTTGAAATGCTCACAAAGTTTGATATAGAGTTAGAATAATATCGTACTTTTGGAAAAGCGATGAGTGACCAGATAAAACACGAGTGCGGAATAGCACTTATTCATCTCAAAAAACCTTTAGCTTACTACAAAAAAAAGTATGGCTCCGCACTTTACGGGCTAAATAAAATGTACTTGTTAATGGAAAAGCAGCACAACCGCGGGCAAGACGGTGCTGGTTTTGCAAGTATTAAATACGATATGCAGCCCGGGCAGCGGTATATTAGCCGCGTGCGTTCTAACAAGGCCCAGCCCATTCAACATATTTTTCAAAAAATTAATGTACGTATCCAAGAAGCCTTAGACGAAGCCCCTCAACTTCTGGAAAAACCCGATGCCTTAAAACAGGCGGTTCCCTATGTTGGGGAGGTTATGTTGGGCCATGTGCGTTATGGTACTTTTGGAAAAAATAGTTTAGAAAGTGTACATCCTTTTTTACGTCAAAACAATTGGATGCACCGCAACTTAATTGTTGCCGGAAACTTCAATATGACCAATGTGCACGAGCTCTTTCAAAATCTAGTAGACTTGGGACAGCACCCTAAAGCCCAAGCCGATACTGTTACGGTGATGGAAAAGATTGGTCACTTTTTAGACGATGCGGTAGCTAAAATTTATAAGAAACTAAAGAAAGAAGGGTTTGATAAGGCCACCGCTTCCCCACAAATTGCAGCCCGTTTAAAGATTCATAAGATCTTAAAAAAAGCTGCCAAAAATTGGGATGGCGGTTATGCCATGGCCGGACTCCTTGGGCATGGGGATTCATTTGTACTTCGCGACCCTGCCGGCATTCGCCCCACCTATTACTACGATGATGATGAAGTTATGGTAGTAGCCTCGGAACGCCCCGCAATTCAAACGGTGTTTAATATTCCTTTTGAGGCCATTCAGGAACTACCCCCAGGAAATGCCATTATCACAAAAAAACAAGGCGGCACTACAATTAGAGAAATCATTGCCCCCCTCCCCAAAAAAGCCTGTTCTTTCGAGCGGATTTATTTTTCTAGAGGTAGTGATGCGGCAATTTACAATGAACGTAAAAAACTAGGGGAACTGTTGTTCCCTAGTGTCTTAGAAGGAATAAACAACGATTTGGTCAACAGTGTGTTTTCTTTCATTCCAAATACAGCAGAAACTTCTTTTTATGGGATGATTAGTGCTGCCCAAATTCATGTAAAAAAATTATTGGCCCAGGCCCTCACCGCAACCGAACGGCCAAACGCAGCAGAAGTAGAGCAGTTGCTACTCTTAAAACCCCGAATTGAAAAAATAGCCATTAAGGATGCCAAGCTACGCACTTTTATTACGGAAGACGCCAGTAGGGATGATTTGGTCGCCCATGTATACGACATCACCTACGGAGTGGTAAAACCAACCGACAATCTTGTTATTATTGACGACAGCATTGTGCGCGGAACTACCCTAAAAAAGAGTATCCTTAAAATGCTTGACCGCTTAAGCCCAAAAAAAATCATTGTGGTTTCCAGTGCACCGCAAATTCGTTATCCTGATTGTTACGGTATCGATATGGCCAACCTCCATGATTTTATCGCTTTTCAGGCAGCTCTGGCACTTCATAAAGATCAGGGCGATTTACAACCCTTGTTGGACACCATATACGCAGCCTGTAAAGAGAGTTTGAACTTGCCGCTTGAAGCGGTTACCAACTGTGTAAAGGCATTGTACGCCCCCTTCACTGATGCCATGATTTCCGATAAAATTGCTACCCTTCTAAAAAATGATATCAAATCGGAATTGCAAATAATTTTTCAGCCCATAGCGAATTTACACCAAGCCTGCCCAGACAATTTAGGAGACTGGTATTTTTCGGGCGACTATCCCACACCCGGAGGAAATCGAATGGTGAATCGCGCCTTTATGAATTTTTACGAAGGGAAGAAGGGACGCGCCTATTGACGGTTTATCTAAAAAAAAAGTCGTTTGTCGATAAATTGACAACATACCCTCACAAAAATGCACTTTTATATCACCTGAACATAAGTAGGTTAAGTTCATGGTAAGATTTGGGGCAAAAAGGAGGAATTCTATTCCTCCTTTTTTTTTAACTATTATTTGCCTACAAACACGTTATCCTTTAAAATGGTAGTTTATCGAATTAATTGTATCACCTCGATTGAAAAGAAGACTTTTATATTACCTGAACATAAGTAGGTTAAGTTCATGGTAAGATTTGGGGCAAAAGGGAAGAATTCTATTCTTCCCTTTTTTTTATGCTTGCTGGTAGCGTTCAGCTACTTTCCCCCAGTGAATGACGTTAAAAAATGCGTCAATATAATCGGGTCTTCTGTTTTGATAGTTTAGGTAATAGGCGTGTTCCCACACATCAAGTCCTAAAATAGGCGTTCCCCCACAACCTATTCCAGGCATCAAAGGGTTGTCTTGGTTTGCGGATGAACACACTTCTAGTTTTCCGCCGGGGTGTACACAAAGCCAGGCCCATCCAGAACCAAAGCGCGTAGCTGCGGCCTTAGCAAAGGCGTCTTTAAAGCCTTCAAAAGAACCAAAGGCAGTGGTAATGGCATCGGCTAAATCGCCCTCAGGTTGTCCACCGCCATCTGGATGCATTACTTCCCAAAACAAGCAGTGGTTGTAGTAGCCCCCTCCATTGTTTCTAACAGAAGCATTGTCCATGTCTAAATTTTTAAGAATGCTTTCAATGGAAGCTCCTTCATGAGCAGTTCCAGCAATAGCATCGTTTAATTTGGTGGTGTATCCGTTGTGGTGTTTGCCATGGTGGATTTCCATGGTTCTTGCGTCAATATGTGGTTCTAATGCATCGTGTGCATACGGAAGCTTTGGAAGTTCAAAGGCCATAATTGTTGATTTAAAAGTTAGAGTACAAAAATAAAATTTCTTTTGGCAATCTGTTTTAAGTCAAGCATAAATCAAGTACATTTAACTATGGCAAAGGCAGAACAATCGGCATTTACCATTATTAGTGCAGCTGCAGGATCGGGAAAAACCTACACCCTAGTGCTTCAGTATCTCACCGATTTATTGAAAACCCCACAGCCCAAGAGATTTAAAGAAATGCTAGCCATTACCTTTACCAACAAGGCGGTGTATGAAATGAAACACCGTATTGTGTCTACTTTGGCCCAACTGGCTAAAACCCCCGATCAATGCCCCATGGCTCCGCAGTTACAAGAACAACTTCAGCTCTCTCAAGAAAGCCTACAACTACGCGCCGAGCAAACACTTAAGCACCTGCTGCAGGAGTATGGGGCTTTTGACGTGATTACCATCGACCGATTCAATCACCGAATCATTCGCACGTTTGCTTTTGACTTACAACTGCCCTATGGTTTCGAGGTGGTAGTTCAAAATGACGAGTTCCTGCGAACACTCGTAGACCGACTCATAGCCAAAGTTGGCTCAGATCCCGCACTAACAAAAATTTTAGTGGATTTTACTCTTTCAAAAATTGACGATCAAAAAAGTTGGGATATTGGTAGAGATCTTTTGCAGTCAACCGCAGTTTTAATGAATGAAAATGATCGTATTCCACTTCAAGCATTAAAATCCTTAACCCTTGAAAATCTTCGGCAACTCCAAAAAAAGTTGTATACAAAAGTGCACGAGGCCCTGTCCAATTGTAACCTTTTAGGGGAACAAACTTTGGCCTTACTGCATACCGAAGGATTAACTGCACAAGATTTTACGCGCCAAACGCTCTACAACCATTTTACCAGTTTACAACAGCTGGACAGCTCTGGAATAGCCGAAGCATACAAAATGTACAACAATCAGTTGGTGGCCCAATTGGAGGGGGAAAAGCCCTTGTACAAAGTAAAAACAGAAAGCGCTATAATAGAACAAATAGAAGCGTTACGGCCCAGTTTGCAACAGGCCTTTGTTAAAGGGAAAAAATTGGTGTTTTTAGCCCATCAATACAGGAGTTTATTACAGCAACTCACCCCCCTTTCTTTGTTGGGTAAAATGGAACAAGAATTAGAAGTGTTGCAACGGGAGCAAAACAAAATGCTATTGGCCCGATTTAATGCACTTATTGCTGAGGTAGTAGCACAACAGCCTGCCCCATTTATTTATGAGCGTTTAGGGGAAAAGTACCGCTATTATTATATTGATGAATTTCAGGACACTTCCGTTTTGCAATGGCACAACCTCGTTCCTCTGTTGGGCAACGCCTTAGACGGGCTAAAAGATGGCAGCGAAGCTGGAGCAGTTTTTTTGGTGGGGGATCCCAAGCAGGCCATTTATCGTTGGCGCGGGGGGGATGT
>WTIO01000037.1:1807-12156 GCA_011526365.1 Flavobacteriales bacterium | reverse complement strand
ATGGCCATCTTGACACGCCAAAAAGAGGAGGGGCAACATATAGCGGCAATGCTTTCAGAAGAAGAGATCCCTGCAATTTCATCGGAGGCCTTGTTACTATCCAGTTCCGATAAAGTAACCGCTTTGGTAGGACTTATGGAATTGTGTATACAGCCTCAAGATCCCCTCTCGCGAAAAGCCTTCTTCCATGTATTGTGGCCTGTTTTTGGAGCTCATTTGCCATACTACGACTTCCTTCGCCCACTTTTACACCAACCCCTAAAGGAGGCTTTTAAAGTTTTTAATGCTACTTATGACACTAATTTTGTATGGGAAAAGTTTTGTAGTAGTTCGCCTTACGAAGCCATAGAATATTGTCTTGCCAGCTTTGACTTGCCTTGGCACCAGGATCCATACTTACAGTTTTTCTTAGATGAAGTACACCAATTTGTACAATCAAAAGAAAATTCATTTGAGCGATTTTTACACTATTGGGAGCATCAAAAGGGACAATTGAGTTTACAGCTATCCGAAGGCTTAGATGCCCTTCAAATAATGACCATTCACAAGGCGAAAGGGTTGGAGTTTCCTGTGGTGTTTGTTCCTTTTTTAGAACAAGGCTTTGTAGGGAAATCAACTAAAATTTGGATGGCTTTAGAAGAAGAATTGCACCCCTTGCAATGGGGGCAGTTTAATGTATCAAAAACCCTGTCAAATTATCGAGAGGAGATGGCAACTACCTATGAAACAGCTCTCCGTGCCGCGGTATTTGATGCTGCAAATGTTTTGTATGTTGCTTGTACACGCGCTGTAGAGCAGCTGTATTTAACAACTACAGTAGATGCCGCCACACCGACAAGCAATTATGCAGCGCTGTTAACTCAGTTCGCCCAAACTCAAGGGCAGGAGCCACAGCCCAACTCCATACACCAATGGGGGTATTTAGGGCCAAGGGTAGCGCAACAAAACGATACAGCAACGGCAGCAGCAGTGCAATTTTCTTTACAAGCGAATTTAAATTGGCAGTCACGACTAATTTTTCAACTTCCACAAAACGACAGTGCCGCTCAGCATTACGGTATTGTAGTACACGATATTTTAAAACACATTCGATCCAAAGTCGATGTTCATGCAGTTTTAAATCAGGCAGAACGTTCAGGCCAACTCACACATTCTGAACGCCATCGTCTGGAAGGGGCTTTGGAAGTAATGCTTGTTCACCCCGATATTGCGCCTGCTTTTGATCCAACCAATGCGGTGTGGATCGAACAAGAAATACTTCTTCCCGGAGGCGAACAGGTGCGACCTGACCGTTTTGCCACAACTTCTGAGGGGTTACTGCTCATTGATTTTAAAACGGGACAACCCCAAGAGGCACATCAGCAACAAATCCAGCAATATGCAGATGCCTTACATTTTATGCCACAAGCAGTAACCAAAAAATGTCTGGTATATCTCAATGAAGGTGTCTCAGTGCTCAAAGTAGCCTAGTTTACACAAAAAAACTTTTGTGTTTTCCGCAATATTTACTTGTATTCCTCTATAAAGCCTTTCTAGAAAAAAATTTCTTAAAATCATTAAATCATGAAAATTTTAATCTCTTTTTTTAAATTAAAAATACCTAAAGGAGAGGAAAATTTCAAAACTCCTGAAGAACTTGGGGTGTTTTGCTATTTTTAGGCAATGCAAAGTTTTTTAGAGGAAATTGCGGATTACATTTTAACTGACAAACATTCCATGGAAAATTTGGTTTTGGTAGTCCCCAGTAGACGTGCTAAGCGCTATTTATCCAAAGCACTTTCAGAAAAGATTACTACTGCAGTTTTTTCTCCAAAAATGTACAGCATTGAGGATTTTGTTCAGGAGTTGTCGGGGTTACAACCCATCAAAGCAGCCGCACTTCAGTTTCAGTTCTATGAAGTGTATTCCCAAACAGTAGCAGCCAAGCAGCAAAGTTTTGAGCAGTTTTTACACTGGGCGCCCGTATTACTTAAAGATTTTAACGACTTAGATGCTCATTTAGCCCCAGTTGTGGAGGTATTTGATTACATGACCTCATTGGAGCGAATAAAGTCTTGGGCGCAAGAAGAGGAAACACGAACTACGGTTATCACCAACTATCTTGAATTTTGGAAGCAAGCGCCTGCCTTGTACCACGCTTTGTACAGCACCTTATTAGCGCAGCAAATGGGTTATTTGGGTATGCTTTTTCGCGAAGCAGTCGCCAATTTGGAGTTTTATTTAGATCAGAATAAACAGCACCATTATTTTATTGGATTTAATGCTTTAAGTAAAGCAGAAGCCTTTTTGATACAGGAAATTTTAGACGCAAAAAAAGGAGAGTGCTTTTGGGATATCGATCGTATATTATACGAAGATCCCCATCACCAGGCCGGGAAATTTATTCGTAGTTATTTTAAAAATTGGAAACACCTAAGACCCCAAAAAGTCCCACAATTGCATGATCATTTTACAGCACCCAAAACAATATACTGTATTGCTAGTAGCGGGCGTATTGCACAAGCAAAATATGCCGCACAATGTGCTGTAGCGCAGTACACAAAACACCCCCACCAGCAAATTGCCATAGTTTTAAGTGATGAAAGTTTACTCGTCCCGGTCTTATCTGGGTTTCCCGAGGGATTTACAGATTACAATATCAGTATGGGATATGCCCTTTCCCAGGCGCCACAGACTGGGTTTTTTAGAGAGTTGTTACGCTTGCATTTGAATAGTACTACTGACGGCTTTTTATTTTCAGACCTGCGAATGTTGCTCCACACTCCTAAAACCAAAGCGCTCTTTAGAGCCCTACTACCAAACTGGAAGGCATATTATAAGAAACTAGAACAGCAGAATCGTGCAGTGGTGTCAAGGCAGGAATTACTGCATTTGGAAAAAGACCATTCCCTCTTGCAGCTCCTTTTTGGGAGGTTTGAAAGCGCAGCAGCATTGTTGCCACGCTTCCAAAGTTTATGTGAAATTTTTTACAAACATCTCAGTTCTTTAAAAGGGCAAAATACAGCTTGGGAGGTGTATTGTTTGCAACGTTTTATAGCACTTTTTGAGCAGTTGGCGAGTTTTACTTCTACAGTTCAGGGCATAGAACAAGTAGCAGTACTACAACAATTAATTGAAGAACAATTGGCTTTGGAAACTGTTGATTTTTCAGGTTCGCCCATTCGTGGAATCCAAATTCTTGGTGTGTTGGAAACCCGTCTGTTGGATTTTGACACCGTTATTATGACAGATGTAAATGAAGGCGTATTACCCGCAGGAAAAAAGCAGCAAAGCTTTTTGCCTTTTGAGGTAAAAAAGAATTACGAACTCCCCACATTTTTAGAGCAAGATGCTATTTACACCTATCACTTTTATCGACTGCTGCATCGTGCCTCCAGCTGTCATTTACTATACAACAGCTCAGCATCAGGATTACAAACAGGAGAACCCAGTCGCTTTTTGGCTCAATTGGAATTGTTGCCGCAAGCACATCACAAAATTGAGCACAAAGTACTGCATAATAGCAGTAATTTAAAACTGTCAGCAACACAGGAATTCCCTAAAACCAGTGGGGTGGTACAACGCTTATCAGCATGGGCCCAAAAGGGTATTTCGCCTTCAGCATTAACTATCTATTTGAGGGATCCTTTGCAGTTTTATGAGCGCTATGTTTTACAACTTAAAGCCCCACCAACGTGGTCGTTAGTAATGGATCCTAGGGAAAGTGGCACCCTCTTGCACGATGTTTTGGAGACCTTATATGCACCCTATAGGAACGGTGTGTTAACCGAAGCGCAGCTTGTGAAAATGGAAGCTAATTTTGAAGGCTTACTATTAGAACAGTACCGTAAGTTTCACTCAGGTAACCCTAATAGGCACGGGAAAAACCACTTGATCTTTGAAGCCCTAAAGGCTTACGGGAAGGCCTTGTTAGCCTATGAAAAAAAACAAATTAATGCTGGTCACGAACTTAAAATTATAGCCCTAGAACAAGAAGTTTCACTCAGCATCAAATTAGCATCTGGAGCACTTGTTCGGCTAAAAGGCATCATTGATCGTATAGATTATTTTGACGGACAATTGCGTATAATAGATTATAAAACTGGGAAAATAGAAGGAGCAGATTTAAAAATAAAACAGTGGGATACCTTTTTAGACACCACTTCTGCTGCTGCATTTCAGTTATTAACCTATGCCTTAATGTATGCCCAGCAGCAGCCTACACTCACAGCAGGAATTTATGCTTTACAAAGCACCCATAAACCATTTTTCCCACTTTTTGTACCAGAACACACCAACACAAAAATTCCACAGCAACTCTCAGGGGAAACCCTAAAACAATTTGAACTACAATTGTTACATTTATTAGAAGAGATTATGAATACTGCACGTCCTTTTGCTGCATCCAAAAATTAATTTATAATTTTGAAGGTACTTTAACTGAATTGATCCCGTGGCTAAAAAAGACAATAGAGATGACTTACCTTGGTTTATAAAGCTTTTTACGCTTGGAGACCGTTTTGATATTCAAGACTTTTTCGATCGATTAAAAAAATCTGTTCTTGAATTTTTTATTTTGGTTTTTGGTGTAACTGTTTCCTTTGGAATAGAGCAACAAGGTGGTGAGTCAGACAACCGCCACGATGGGATTGAAAACCTTGAAAACCTTCGTGAAGAGGTGGATAAAATGATTGCTTACACCGACGAGTATATTGAAACAATTGATTGGGTATACGATATGTTCTTTAATCAATACGAGCGTTGGGAGCAGGATAATGATAGCATTTATATTGATTTCATGCCAGACGATGAAGAGCCAGATGGAAAATACTATTTTCCACCTATGGCAAATTATACACAACGTATGCCCTTTAGTCCTCCACGTGTAAATTATGACGCGATTAAACTCGATGGGACTTTTCGTTTGCTTCCCAAGGAAGTAGGGTTAAAAATGACTGATATTTATGATGGTACAGACTTGGGCTACTTAATGGAAAACACTACCAGTATTGAAGCACGTTATGTAAATCAATTTATTGACCGAGTTGGTAATAAGTGGGTTTACGATTTGGACATTGTAGATTTAGACGACAATGAATTTTGGATAAAAAACAGAAGGTATATTCAAAAAGATAAACTTATAAAGTATAATTTATTTAAACGTCTAGAACTTTGGGAGTACGATATTAAAGAACAACTACAAGCTTATAAACAAGAATTGGTAGAGAGTACAGAAATGCTAGATTCTGTTATTGCCATTCGTGATAGTGAAATTGAATTTATTTGGTGGGTACTCAACCCAAAAGATTAACGCGCTCCAATTAATCCCGAAACAATTTTCCCAGAAATAAGTGCCGGAGGAACCCCAGGTCCCGGTACGGTAAGCTGCCCGGTAAAATAGAGCTGTTGTACCTTTTTGCTAATCAATTTTGGACGTAGAAAAGCGGTTTGCATTAGGGTGTTGGCCATGCCGTAGGCATTGCCTTTGTAAGAGTTGTAGGCGCTCACAAAATCTTTTACACAAAAAGATTCTTGAAACAACACCTTCTCTTTCAATGGTTGTCCCAGCAGGTGCTCCATGCGGTCCATCATGATGTGAAAGTACTTTTCACGCCATGCTGGGGTATCTTCCAATCCTGGGGCAAGAGGGAGTAGTAAAAAACACGCTTCTTTTCCTTTTGGGGCCATACTGGTATCACTTACAGAAGGAAAGTTGGCGTAAAAAAGCGGTTTTTCGGGCCATTTTGGGATGTCGTATATGGCAGCCGCGTGTGCATCAAAATCAACATCAAAAAATAAGTTGTGGTGTGCTGCTTTTTGCACCTTAGTATCTAGCCCAATGTAAAACAACAAAGAGCTGGGTGCAAATGTTTTCTTTTCCCAATAGGCTTCACTGTAGGCACGGTATTGGGAATCTAATAAGCTCTCACTGTGATGGTAATCGGCGCCGCTAAGCACTACATCTGCAGGTAGAAATGTACCATTAACGTGTACCCCTTTTGCTTTGTTGTTTTCTACTACAATTTTTTCTACTGTAGCGTTGGTATTAAAGTTTACCCCTAATTCTTTGGCCAATGCAACCATGGCTTCTACTATGGCGTACATCCCCGATTTTGGATGCCAAGTGCCTAATCCAAAATCAGCATAATTCATAAAATTATAAAAGGCAGGGGTGTTTTGTGGCTTAGCCCCTAAAAAAAGTACAGGGAACTGGAGAATTTGATTGAGTTTGGGGTTTTTAAATTCTTTGACGATTTGCGATTTAATCGTTGAAAAGAAGTACTGGATTTTTTGAATGGTTTTTGGTGTTACCAATTCTAAGGGCGATATTCCTGGGCGGTACACCAGCTCTTCTATGGCAATGCTATAGTTGTTTTTTGCTTCGGTAATAAATTTTTTAAGTTTAGCTGCACTACCGGGTTCAATGGTCTCAAAGGTGTTGTATATTTTTTCAAGGGAGTCGCCAATGGGGACTACATCATCTTTTCCGTAAACCACTTGGTATCCTGGATCTAGGCGTTCTAATTCATAATAGTCAGTGGGATGTTTTCCAAAATCGGCAAAGAATTTTTCAAATACATCGGGCATCCAATACCAGGAGGGCCCCATATCAAAGGTAAAGCCTTGTTTTTTAAATTGACGTGCCCGACCTCCTAAGGTATCGTTCTTTTCATAAACGCTTACGCTGTGTCCCATTTGGGCCAGATAGGAGGCAGCAGCAAGGGAAGAAAACCCCGATCCAATAATGATAATATTCTTTTTCATAGTCTCACAAAGATATTTCAATTCTTCGGAGTGACGATAGGGAAGTGCAAATTAAAAGTAGCGACTAGTCTTTTTGTTTGCGGTTCATTTTTAAAATTTCTTCTACAAATGATGCGCTAATAATTCCTGTTGGAATAGCTACTATACCAATGCCTATTAGAGATACGATAGAGGCAAAAATTTTACCTCCAACAGTAATGGGGTAAACATCACCATAGCCCACAGTAGCAAGTGAAATAGTTGCCCACCAAATCGATTCTGTGATACTAGAAAATTTTTCGGGTTGGGTGTCGTGTTCCAGATAATAGATTGCTGAAGCAGAAAAAAGTATCATTAGTACAGAGAGAAATAGTGTAAATTTCAGTTCGCTTCTTACTGCCGATAACGCTTTTACAAAAAGCTTTAAAGAGGCGCTTTCACGCCCCAACTTAAAAATTCGTGTAAGACGAAACAGGCGCAAGATTCTTAAGAAGCGTCCATCGATACTAATAAATCTATTGAGATAAAAAGGGAGAATAGATATCAGGTCAATGAGCCCGAAAGTACTAAAGATATATTTTGATACACCTTGTAGGCCTTTATTTTTATAGCCTAAGTAAATACGGTAGAGGTATTCTCCAGAAAAAATGATTATAGAAATGGTTTCAAAAATTTGAAAGACTACATCATATTGCAAGTGTACGCTTTCATGAGATTCTAAGATCATTGCAATAACATTTACTGCAATGAGGATATAAATAAACTTCTCAAATAATGCGGGTGGTTTTTTTGTCATCAGCGTTTATTTAAGCAGGAAGTGGTTTGTTTTGGAGCTGATAGCTATTTAAATATTTCGAATTATAATCTTCAATATTTCATTTAAATATACAATTTCATTGTGAATTGAGGGTTTTTAATAAGCCTCTGACCTACCATAAAACTTAGGGTTTTTTAAATTATTTCAAAATTTTGTCTAATGAATTTGTTTTGTATAACATTTTTTTAATATCTTTAAACAGTTTAAATTCAATTTGGTTTCAAACGCCTCTGCTACATTTTACTTCCATAAGTCAAATTCTAAAATCCTATTGCAGAGGCGTTTTTATTTTATTGATAATCAGTAAGATAAGTCTCTCTTAATTTTTTCATATTAATATTGTTAAGTTCTTGCATCAGTCATTTTTTGGTTTGTAGCAAGATGCTTATTCGCACAAAAACGACACCATCTAGCACCTAAAATGCGTTTTTAAGTAGTGAAAATATTAAACAGAATACTGTTAATCAGGTACTTTAGCCCAAAAGCATCCCTGCTATAGTTGCAGAAAGCAAGGAAACCAATGTTCCCCCAATCATTGCCTTGAGGCCGAGTTCGGTAAGTAGATGTCGGATTTTTGGTGCAATAATACCAATACCTCCAATTTGGATGCCAATGGAAGCAAAATTGGCAAACCCACAAAGAATGTAGGTGGACATTATAATTGACTTTTTATGCGTGAAAAACAGCCCTTCAGTAGCGTTTTTAAGCTCTGCAAGCTGAGTATATCCCACAAATTCTGATGCTACCAACTTTACTCCAAGTAGTTGACCAACTAACGTAATATCCTCTTTGGCTACCCCAATGAGCCACATTAAAGGGGCAAACAAATAGCCCAAGAGTAATTCAATAGATAATTGATCGTAGGGGGTGTGCGCAGCAATCCAGCTGTTAAGGCCTACACCACCACCCAAAGCAGCTAAAATTCCATTAAGCATGGCAATAAGTGCAATAAACACTAAAAGCATAGCACCAACATTAACGGCCATTTTAATTCCCTCACTGGTACCATTGGAGATAGCGGTCAGTAAGTTGGCTCCAATTTTTTCATTAGCAATATGGACGTCGGTTTCTACAGCTTCAGTTTGGGGATACATTATTTTTGAGATTACCACTGCTCCAGGTGCAGCCATCACTGAGGCAGCCAGCAGGGTTTTTGCAAACTCTAAGCGCTGCATAGGATCATTACCACCTAAAAACCCAATGTACGCGCCCAATACACTCCCTGCAACTGTTGCCATACCGCCTACCATAACTAGGAAAATTTCGGAACGATTCATTTTTTCTAAGTAGGCCTTAATCAGTAGCGGAGCTTCAGTTTGCCCCAAAAAAATATTCCCTGCAACAGATAAGCTTTCAGCACCTGAAATGCGAAGCAGTTTGGTGAGCCCCCATGCCAAAAAGCCTACTAGTTTTTGAATGATACCAAAATAATACAGCACTGAGGTAAGTGCCGAAAAGAAAATAATTACAGGCAAAGCCTGAAAAAGGAAAATAAAACCATAACGGTCTACATTGGCAAATTCGCCCAACAGCATTGCCGTGCCTGCGCCTGTATATTCCAAAACGTTTACAAAGAAATTGCCCATGGCTTCAAAAATTGCTGTCACCCATCCAATTTTAAGCACCCCAATGGCAATAATCAATTGTACGCCCAAACCTAAGCCTACGGTTTTCCACTGTATGGCTCGGCGGTTGGCACTCAATGCATAGGCAATAAAGATTAAGATCAAGATCCCTATGAATCCTCTGCCAAGGCTTTCTAATGATAGGGCGGCTGTTTCCATGTAGTAATTTTACTTCTTGCGTCTAAGATAGTAAAAGCAAGTAGCTTTATAATAGTGTGGAGTATAAGAAGAAAATTAAAAGCTATTCAAAGTCTTCCACTAGAATTTTTTGGATAACATCCCGAGTGGTCATAAGTGTTATTTTATGAACGCTGTCTTTGTAGTCCCCTTGAGCAATACGGTGTTCAATATGTTCCAGCAGTTCGTGAACTTTTAGGGTGGTATCCATAGCTTTTTTTCAGCAAAAATAAGATTTAATTCACTCTTTTGAATTTTGATCGATCTTATTTTTAGTTTTAAGGTAGGTTTGAATCAGCTCGTTTTTGGCATCTAAATAAGAAATTAAGGTCTTCACTTTTTCCTCATCAGCTTTTTGTTGTGCTGCTTTTTCTTTTTCTTCAGCAATGGTAGATTTTATATCTTGAATCGTTTTAACAACAAAACCAATCACGATACAGCAACATATGATAATGGCAATAATTTCTTCTGTTTCGGATAAGTACATAGATTGCTAACTGTTGTATAAAAATACACAAGCCAATGCACAAAATAGTATTAGAATTAAAAAAGCTCATAAGAGTGAAATGCTGTACCCTTTTTTTTGGTGTACTCTTCCTCTTACAATGGGGGGGGCTGAAGGCGCAGCAGCCAACGGCAGAATCTTTTGACCTCCTAATGGAGCAGCTCTCAAACTGGGGCAAGTGGGGCAAAACAGATGAAAAGGGTACCTTAAATTACAGTACTCCAGAGCGTCGTAAGGCCGCTCTAAAAGAAGTGCATCTGGGCGCTAGTCTTTCGTTGGCTTTTCCCATGGATACTACTGCTACAGCTTACAACAGAAACCCTTTGGAGCACAATTTTTCTAAGGGCGACCTTTGGAAGGGCTCCGAATTCAATTCAGACTTTTATGGAGTAGCCTATCATGGGTCCATGCATACCCATGTGGATGGATTAACGCACATCACCCATAACGGGCAATTGTACAATGGTTTTAGTACAGCAACCATAAGCGATAAAGGAGCAAC
>WTIO01000037.1:0-1707 GCA_011526365.1 Flavobacteriales bacterium | reverse complement strand
TAGTAGCTATGGGAATGCCTTTGTTGGACAATCTTAATTTAGACGAAGCTGCAAGGGTAGCGCGAGAACGTAAAAGGTGGACTTTTTATTTTATGGCCAGCCCATTAGTGGTACAAGGAGGAACAGGCGCACCTATTAATCCCATTTTAATGTATTAGTACTTATGTTACAGAACCTATTTATTGTATTGCTGATTTTCTGCGCTAGTAACTTACAAGCTCAAGCTAAGTTAGTTGTTTTGGGGACGGTGCAAGATGGTGGGTCCCCTCACATTATGTGCTTAAAAAGCTGTTGTACAAATTTAAGTTCCGAAGAAAAAGCAGCACGACAGGTGACTGCACTGGGGCTAAGCTTTGGAACAACCGACTACTACTTGTTTGAAGCCTCCCCCAATATCACACTACAAATGCAACAGATGCACGCCTTGGGCCATTTAAACTTGGCGGGAATATTTTTAACCCATGCGCATATAGGACATTATATGGGCTTGCTCTACTTGGGTCGCGAAGCCTGGGGAGCAAACAAAATCCCAGTATATGCAATGCCTAGATTGCGTACATTTTTAAAAGAAAATGGTCCTTGGAGTCAGTTGGTAGATTTGGAAAACATAACCCTACAGGCACTTGAAAACAAACAGCCCCAGCAGTTGCCACAGGGGATCAAAGTAACCCCTTTTGTTGTACCCCACAGGGATGAATTTTCAGAAACGGTGGGCTATTATATTGCTGGCCCTAATAAAACAGCACTTTTTTTACCCGATATTGACAAATGGAACAAGTGGGAAAAAGATATTGGTGAAGTAATTAAAGCGGTGGACTATGCTTTTATTGATGCCTCTTTCTATGATGCCGCAGAAATCAATTACCGTCCAATAGTCGAAATACCACATCCGTTTGTAATTGAAACCTTGGAAAGATTAAACGAACTTGAGCAAAAAGACCGTAAAAAGGTGTTTTTTATTCATATGAACCACACAAATCCGATGTTAGATCCTGAAAGTGAGGCTACAAAAAGGGTGAGAGCCCTTGGATTTTCAGTCGCTCGAATTGGGGACACATTTTCACTCTAAACCAACAGGTCTTGATTGTTTTTGAGCCTCGTTAGTATACCATCGTAGCGGTTTATTAATTCGGGATCTTCGGTATTGCGTTTTAGGATTCTATATATTTCAATTTTAGATTTAGTATCTAAACTTAAAATACTACTAAAGGTTTGTTCTTTTAGTTCTACTACAGCGTTCATTCTTTTTTTGATAAAGATAAACAAAATTTAATATCGATGAATTGCATAATAGTCTTGTGCTAAAATTACAAAACAGTAATTAGAGAGAAAGTTAATTTTATAATTTTGATATATGCATAAATCATTATCTCTTCTAGTAATAATATTATCCCTTCAATTAAATGCTCAAAAAATAAGTTCTCGAAAGATAGAGCGTATATTAGATGATCATCCAGCTTTATCCCAAGCACATGTTGCTATAGCTGTTCAACCAATAGGGGAGAAAAAATTAATTGCACAACGATATGCAAAAAATTATATGACCCCCGCTTCAAATGTAAAATTGCTTACGTTTTTAGCTTCAGTAGAAAAATTTCAGAGGCTACCTAAGGGCTATTATCATAGGGATAGCATAGGGCGAACGCATTTTAAGAGTTCGGGTTATCCTTTGCTATTTCACCCTAAATACCCTGATACTGAATTAGT
>WTIO01000020.1:12354-74979 GCA_011526365.1 Flavobacteriales bacterium | reverse complement strand
TTTACATCATTTGAAGAAGAGATTTACAATCAACAATCAAAATAGCCTTAGCTCTTTCATTTAGAGAGTTTTTTTTTCATCCCATTCTCTATATCTTAGAGGTATTATTAACCATAAATCAATTAAAATGAAAATAAAAACACTTTTAACATCTTTTGGTGTTCTTAATGTAATTCAAGGTTTGTTCATGTTTTTTAATGGTAGACAACTAACTGAAGGTGTGTTTCCTGGTGTTGGTGATGAAGCCTTATCTGTAGGAGAGCAAATGCACATGCCACTGGGTTCAGCTTTTGTTGGTTTGGGATTCATATTACTTATCTGTCGAGAAATAGAATTAGAATCATCTAAAAAGTTGCTATTTTCTTATGCAGTATTTATTGGTTTCGCTTTATTACAAGCATTATATAACCATTTATTTGGGAATCACAGCGCACCTCCTCCAATTATTATTATCAATTTAATCTTAGCAACTGTAAGTTTATACGGATATAAAAAGGGCGTTTAAATCACAAAAAAACACGAAATTATTACTAAACGACCCTCCTATCTGGAGGGTTTTTATTTTACACCAATGAGGACAATCCAAATCTCCTCTTATCCATTGAAATAATTGACCCTAACCCGAGATTATTTTAAGGCAAAATGGAGTGGATTGTTTGAGGTTTTTGTGGATTTGTGATGGGGATCAGACATAACTCTCCTGTTCATCATTAGTTGTTTTTCACCCTTTATATATACTGTGAAACCCTACACCAAGCCATCAAGCGTTTCCAGCATCAAACCCTTAACCTGAGCTTGTATGGCGCAGGTGTTTCCCTCCATCTTCCTGTATAACTTCCTGTGGTGATAATTATAGCTCCTATTGTTCTTTCCAGCAATCACTCTCCAGAAGTTGACGTTGGCATATTTTATTGTTTTTTCTTTTGTTTGTTTATTCATTGTTGGATCATAAAGTAATACTTCCTTACATGCTTTAGGGAGTAAATCCCTTGCTATATCCTCAATGTTATCAATTAGGTCTTCCAGAGTGAATACCCTATACTTAGCCAGCACCCTCATTTTAATGATCTTTAATTCAAACCTGAGTATTTCATATCCAATATCATACCCCTGTATTTCATAATGAAGTCTTTTGTTGTAGAATTTCACCAAGTATTCAGATAATGTTGCTTGTCTATAGTTTCCTTCATCAGTGCAATACTTTGCTTCAAAAGGTCTTCTTTTATACATCAAGGCATTATTTATAATGTCATCAGAGGGTACTGGAGGCATCAAATTCACCCCAACTTCAACTGAATCCACTTTGAAGAACGGCAGCTCCAACCCAGTTGCCTCAATAAGCCGTTTTAAGGCTATTTCAGCCTCTTTTCTACCGAATTGATTGCATGGTATGCCTTAATCCCTGCTATGCCCTAAACTTAACCAACATGTATATAGCTAAAGATTACTCAGCATTCCTCCAGCATTACAACTGGAACTACTTCATCACCTGCAGAACACCTTACAAGATCCATACTCCTCAATTGGATGGATCAAACCATTGGAGGTTTTTAATTACTCTTTAGGAACAAGCTGTAGGTGTGAATGGCTGTTCGCTTTAATTTTTTCTAAACTAAAATACATCGGGAAATACACATCCTTTGCCCAATCTTCATAGAGGTTGCTATAAAAAGGGCTGTCAGGATCACCTGACTGCCCAGGACTGTTAGTACCTAAAGTGCTGTCCCAGTCGACTAAATCTACCAGCATACGAAAAGTTGCCCCACTGGATTGACGGTCGTTAGAACCCGTTGATCCTGGAGTGTAAGCATTTCCTCCGCGTGGACGCTGGGGCATATTTAACCGTTGCTGTAAGGAGTCAGCTAATACCGTACCCAAGGCATGGGTAATGGCAACATGCTTAAAATAGGGACTTCCGTATGTCAATGCTGTAAGGTCTGCCCCCAAACGTGTTTTTAAGTCTGCTACTGCAGCCTCAAAACATTGAACTAAAAACGCATCGCGTTGGGCGTTGGGATTCACTCCAAAGCGGTCCACCGTTGGAGCTTCCACCCAATCCAATACCCGTTTTAGTTGTAACGACCGAATGTATTCCTGCGCTTGTCTAGGAACAAACTTTTGCTGTGCCCGTTCAAGTAATTGCTTTTCAAATGCAGCGTAAATCGCTGCACCTTGACTGTTGGGTTGCAGTTCGAAATTCCAGTTTTGTAAACTCTTTTGAGCTCTTTCGGGGAGCCCTTCAAACTGTAGGTTTAACACTAAAGGGACTAGTTTCCTGGCAGGTAAAGAAGTGTAGTCTACCTGTAATTTTCGCATGGCCTCCATATCAAACCCTTCTCCATTTTGCAATACTTCATCTATACGATCCCCACGGTAGGGATCCGACCAGGAGTACCCAATAGCATCCCAATGGGTGTAGTCCTCTGGGGTTACGTTTTGATTGGCGGTGGCAATAAAACCTTTTTCGGGATTATAGGCATTTGGCTTATCTACAATGGGCAAATAGCCGTCCCAGTCATAACTGCCATCGCCAGGCACGGGCACTAAACCACTCGACTTTGTTCGAATGGGAGCTATTCCTACCGCTTGCCAGCCAATATTCCCTTTGGTGTCGGCCCAAATCATATTCTCACCGGGAATATTACTGTAATTACAGGCAGCGCGAAATGAGTCCCAATCCGTGGCCTGATCCATACGTAAGGAAGCTAAATAAGGGGCGCCTCCAACTTCCTGCCAGGCACAACGCACAGCAACTGCACGTTGCGATTTGGCATCTAAAAAAGTCACTGGCCCGTGAACGGTGTAGCGCAGTACGCGTGTAATTGTTGCTTCGCCCTTCACTTTAATGGTTGTTTTTTCGGTTTCAAACGGCACCCATTGCCCCTTGTACCAGTACCGCTCTGGATCTTTGGGATGTAAACGGTACACGAGCATGTCCTCACCATCAGTTCTAAAAACGGTGAGCCCCCAGGCTCCGTACTCGTTATGCCCTATGGATATTCCTGGAATTTCGGGCTCTCCACCACCAATAACATTCCAACCGGGTGCATTTAAATGTGCCATATAACGCAAAGAAGGAACCGCCAGCGAACGATGTGGATCGTTGGCCATAAAGGGTTGGCCCGAATTCATTTTACTACCGCTTATCACCCAATTGTTACTCCCCAAATGAAGGGAATCGGATACCCTTTTTGGAGACACTGCATTTAACTGTGCCAAGGTATTTGCAGTACGGTATTTGGGCTGTATATGGGTAGCCTTAAACTGAACAGGCCGTCGAAAGGCATAATAGGGAGCTAAGAGGTCTTCAAACAACAACGCCTTGGGAATGGATTGATGCAGCTTTAAATTGGGACTTTGCGGGTGCAACCACAAAAGATCTTTTACTTTTTCGGGGCCCAGTAGGGCTACAGCACGTGCAATTTGTAATTCTTGACCAATATTCCCTAACAGGCCTTGGTGGCGTGAAATTACTACCTCGGGTGTCCAGGGTTGGGGCTGAATGCCTAGGGCCTTAAAGGGTAAAGGCAAGGCTTCAGGTATTGCATTTATTTCTGCTATATAGGCGTTTACACCGGCTACGAAGGCGGTAATTATAGCCACCCCCTCGGGATGGTAGTGCTGCATTTCCGCAGTCATGTCGCCACGAAAACGAAATAAACGGGTGCCGTAATCACGTTCAATTTCTTGAGGGCCTAAAATTTCTGCCGTAGTCCCAGTAGCTTGACGCCGCCAAATTTCAAATTGAAATAAACGATCCTTTGCCGCTGCATAGCCTTGCGCAAAAAATAAATCGTTTTGATTTTGGGCATAAATATGGTTTACCCCCCATTGGTCACGGTAAATGTCAACAGCTGCCTCCAATCCACTAAGGCTTTGAGTGCTGCTGCTTGGAGAGGTACAGGCGGTACTGCCGATGACTACAAGAAAAACAATTGGGGTAGCAAGAAAACGTAATAAGGGTTGCATAGGGTTTAAAATTTTGTTCCTAATAAGGTGGTAAACAATTCAATGCCTCTAAAATAATTACCTAGACGCAGGTTTTCATTTGGGCTGTGCTGGTTGTTGTCCAAATTCACTGTAGGAAGCCCCACTGCGGGAACTCCCAATTGATTGACAAAAGGAGATATGGGTACCGATCCACCACTGGTGCGAATTTGCACGGGTGCAGCTCCAAAATAATTTGTTAAAATAGCAGCTACCCATTGCCCCTCTTTGCTGTTTACTGGGGTTCGAAATGCAGGATAATGAATGCCGTAATTTAAGCGTACAATTTTATCGTTTTGCAAACGCTCTGCATCTGAGGGTTCGTGATCAAAAACGGTGTAGCCCTGTTGTGCAATATGATTTTTAATTAAAGTGATTAAACGTTCGGGGTTAGATTCCAATACCAAACGTATATCTATTTCCGCTACTGCAGTGGCAGGTATAATAGTTCGTTTTTCCGCACCAACCCAACCACTTTGCAGTCCGCGTAGGTTTAAAGACGGATATTGCAGGGATTCCTGATAGGTAGTACCAACGGCATCAACAGCAATAATTTTTGTTCGTTGGCGAATGCCAGCTTCTTCCTGAGGAACGGCAGCCAAAATCTTTTTTGTAGCAGCATCCAATGTAATGCCATCATAAAACCCGGGTATGGTAACCCGTCCTTGAGCGTCTTTCATTGAGGCCAATAACTGACTTAAATTGAGTGCAGGGTTTGGGATATAATTTCCGTAATGCCCACTGTGCTGGGGTGTTTTAGGGCCATAGGTGGTTAGGGTTAGGGTAGCAATACCGCGGTTACCAAACACCAAAGTAGGAGCACCACTGGCATGCACTGGGCCATCGAGAATGAGTAAAAGGTCAGCGGCCAATGCCTTTTTGTAACGGGCTACTGCTTCGGGCAAGCCTGGGGAGCTTTGCTCCTCCTCATAATCAAGGATCACTTTTATATTGAAAGCCGGTTGACGATGCTGACGTTTTAAAATTTCAAGGGCATTCAGCAGCATCATAAAAGGACCTTTGTCATCTGAAGCCGAACGTGCAAAAATACGAGCCTCTTCCAAGGCGTCGTCAGTGAGTGTTTTCCAATCTACAGGAGTCCATTGTCCTTTTTGCTGCTGTTTAAATACCGGTACCCAAGGACTAGATTGCGCCCACTTAGAAAAATCTACAGCTTGCCCATCCAAATGTAAATACAAGGCTACTGTAGGCAATTCTTTGGAGACCTCCAAATGGGCCAATACCAAGGGAAAGGCCGAAGTTTCTAGTGTCGTTGTGGTAAACCCATACCGCTGTAGGGAAGCTTCACTCCAGGCCTTGTTTTGTTCTAATTGCGCTTTGTCCTTACCATCGTTGGGCAGGGATAAAAAAGCAACAAAGTCATCTAAACGCTCTTTTCCAATTTCAAGTGCTTCTGCTTGAAAATTTTGTTGTGCATGCACAGAAACTCCAATACACAATAGGCCAAGAAGTGTGGTAATTCGCATAGGAAATAAATTAGTGGTTAATGCTATACAACTTAGTGATTTTTTAAAGAATACAAAAAAGCGATTCGCTCCTAAAACCCGTATAGCAATGGGCAGCCAAAGGTGCCTAATCGAATTGTAGCAAGGCTGCAGCTGGAACCTCCAGAGCATGTGCTACCTTAATTAAGGTTTTTAGCGTTGGGTTGCTTCCACGTTCCAAACGCTGAACGGCAGCCTTTTCTAAATTGGCCTTGCCCCCTAAAACGGCTTGTGACATTTTTTTTTGCTGACGATAGTACCTTATATTCCTTCCACACTGCTGGTAATACTTTTCTAGTTGATTATTTTCCATCCTTACTACATTCAATATAGTTGAATTTAGGGAGTATAAAAAGCTAATAAGGCAACATATATGTTGCCTTTATTTTTTTCTTATATTAGTGTATTGAATTATTAGTAATTCATTTTGCCTACTATGAAACCCAGGGGGGTAGGTTCGCCTCAATTACTCTTTTTTCATTCTAGATTGACTGATTTCTTTTCCTTACCATGAATCGCATCCCTCTGGTTTTGTTAATATTCATACCTTTGTACACTCACTATTGCTGAATGATGTTATGGAGTTGATACAAACTTTCTTAGACGCACTTATTGGAACCGCACACTGGACCTGGCGCTCCATCATTTTCCAAGTGCCTTGGTATCAAAATTATTTTTGGGGTTTACTGCTCATTTCCTTAATCGTTTGGGGACTAGAAATTCTTTTTCCATGGCGCAAAAACCAAGGGGTGTTTCGCAAAGACTTTTGGTTGGATGCGGGATATATGTTTTTTAACTTCTTCATTTTTAGTATTGCCATTGAAGGTTTTTACCGAGTCATTGGACTTTGGAGTGGCTATTTTGGCCTGGGCATAGCTGATTTTGCTGTGGTAGATATCAGTACTTGGGCACCGCTTTGGAGTCTTTTGGTATTTTTTGTTGTTTTGGACTTTGCCCAATGGGGAACACATATTCTCCTTCATCGCATTCCCTTTTTATGGCAATTTCATCAGGTACACCACAGTGTGAAAGAGATGGGGTTTGCCGCACACTTTCGCTACCATTGGATGGAAAACATTTTATACAAGCCCATGAAAACACTAGCGGTGATGCTTTTGGGTGGGTTTGAACCCGAAC
The DNA here is from genome assembly GCA_011526365.1 of Flavobacteriales bacterium. Classification (GTDB taxonomy): domain Bacteria; phylum Bacteroidota; class Bacteroidia; order Flavobacteriales; family Flavobacteriaceae; genus RFYP01. Next base: position 68,350 of record WTIO01000020.1, on the reverse strand, counting down.
AGGCATTTATTGTACATTTTTTTGCCATCAGCATTGGACATTTAAACCACGCCAACATAAAAATTACCTGGGGGCCCTTGCGCTACATCCTCAACAATCCAGTTATGCACCTCTACCATCATGCCCATGCACTACCGGAAGGGAAATTTGGTGTAAACTTTGGTATTAGCCTTAGCACTTGGGATTATTTGTTTGGGTTCAACTACATCCCCGAACAGAGTGGGACAGTCCTTTTGGGGTATCCTGGGGATGAGTCCATGCCACAAAACTTTTGGCAACAATTGAAATACGGTTTCAATAAAAAAAGGGCCTAAGCCCCTTTTGATATTTCTCGTTTCCTTGTTTATTCCATTATCAGTAAAGATGGAATTTGCAGTTCTTTAAAGCTGGAGTTAAAGGCCGCTATATCTTCTGCAATCAATTGATTAAGCACAGCTTTTTCTGATTTCCATAAAACTTCCAAATCATTTAAGCGTTCCAAGGCTCCTGCAGTAACTTCGGGCTGGGCGCCATCTACGTAGCCTTTTAAATGCATAAACTCTGCATTGAGCTTGTTGTTAAAATTAATAACATCCTGAAAGGTTTTTTGCTGGGGCTGAATTAACGCTTGCTCCCACGCCTTTAAACGGTCTTGTAAGGCCTCGCCTTGGGTCAATAGGGATTGATATTGAGAGAAGTCGGCCAAAACCGTTAAATGGTGTTGCAACTGCTGCTGCACCTTTCGCATGTTCCCCACCGTTTGGTGTATGGATTTTAAATGCCCCTCAATACGCAGTAAAGCGGCCTCTTGTTGTTGATAGGCTGCGGCTGTGGTTTCAATATTTGGATCGGGCAGTAAGTTTATGGTTGTTGTTGCCTCTTGATCCCCCATTGTTAAAACAGCACGATACTCCCCGGGAGGGACTACCCCACCGGCATAACTTCCATATACAAACACATCTTTTACCCCTGGAAGAATCGCACGACGTAAATCCCAATGGAAACGATGGTAGCCTTTTGTGCTCCCCAAGGTGGGTAGTTTTGGGGGGCCACCAATCCAAGTAGTGGGTGCAGTGGGTTTTTTACTGCTGTACGAACGCAACAACTGATCACCTTTATAGATACTAAGCCTCACTGCTGTGCTGTCGGTGCTGTCCTGAGGTAAATAGTAGTCTAAGATGACACCTGGCAATGGGTTTTGTCCTGTGGTTGGTGTCTTTGCATTGCTACGTCCACTTAAGATGCGATGACTCGGCTTGGGACTTAAAAGTGCCAATTGGGGAGTAGTCACTTGTTGTTGTAAGGGAGCTACGTCATCTAAAATCCAAAAAGAACGCCCTGCAGTGGCAGCAATAAGATCGTTGTCCTGAAGGTAGATATCGTTGATGGGTACCACTGGCAAATTCAATTGGAGTTTAGTCCAGCTGTCGCCATCGTTATTGGAATAGTAAAAGCCTGTTTCGGTTCCTGCGTAGAGCAAGCCAGGGACTTTCTTATCGGCGCGAACCACGCGAACAAAATTGTGTACTCCCTGTATCCCCGAGGTGATCTTTTCCCAACTCTTTCCATAGTCATCGGTACGATACACATAGGGCGTAAGATCCATAGATTTATAGCCCATGACAACGATGTAAGCCTTCCCCGGTTGGTGTACCGATAATTCTATACTGTTAATGATTCCATCCGTTATTTTTTTAGGAGTAATATTTTGCCATGTTTTTCCCCCATCACGGGTGAGATGAAGCAAACCGTCGTCACTTCCTGCCCATAGCTCATTTGAATCCTGGGGTGCAATGGCTAAACTCATAAGGGTATTGTAATTTTCCCCACCTGCAGCCTCATTGGTAAAAGGAATTCCACCGGGGCCTTGTTTGTCTTTTTCGTTTTTTGTCAAATCTGGGCTAATCACCTGCCAACTTTGCCCCTGATCGGTAGATTTAAACACCACATTCCCTGCATGAAATAGTACAGTAGGATCTTTGGGGTCGGTAAGTATAGGAGCGTTCCAATTAAAACGGTATTTAAAATCGCGTGGAACATTCCCTAAAGCAAGTTCAGGATAGGCTTTTATGGCTTTTGAGTTTCCTGTAGTACGTTGCCAACGTTCGATAATTCCCTGATAGCAGCCGCCATATACTAAGATTGGATTGTTGGGATCAAAAGCTAGAAAGGCACTTTCGCAGCCCGCAACACTGTACCAATCTTTCCAGTTGATGTCGCGTCCATAGGTGCGACTTTTAATTCCAATTGCAGAGTTGTCTTGTTGGCCACCATAAACGTGGTAGGGTACTTGCGCATCTGCAATTACCCGATAAAACTGTGCCGTTGGTTGGTTGCGCTGGGTGCTCCAAGTTTTTCCCCCATTCATGGACACATTTGCCCCTCCATCGTTGGAATTGATCATCACTTTATTGTTCTGCGGATGAATCCAAAGGTGGTGGTTATCGCCGTGGGGAGTGGGCATGGGCGTAAAGGTTTTCCCTCCATCAATTGACTTTAAGGCAGGAGCATTGAGCACATACACTGTATTTTCGTCTACTGGATCTGCAAAGACCTCCATATAGTACCAAGAACGTGCAACGGCAATGCGATTTTTGTTGACTTGTTTCCAAGTTTTTCCGCCATTGTCTGAGCGATATACTCCGCTTTCTTCACCCTCAGCTTCAAGATTTGCAAACACACGCTGAGGGTTCGCACGCGAAACATCTATGCCCGACTTTCCCATAATTTTAGGCAATCCCTTGGTCATTTTGGTCCATGTGGCACCTGCATCCGTAGATTTGTACAAGCCCGATTGTGGTCCTCCAGAACGCATTTGCCATGGGGTTCGCTCGTGCTCCCAAAGACTGACATATAAAATTCGTGGATTGGTGTAATCCATACTTAAAGATGCTGCGCCTACTGTAGGCCCTTTGTAGAGCACCTTTTTCCAGGTTTTCCCCCCATCTGTAGTTTTAAAAACTCCGCGCTCTTCCGAAGGGCCAAACTGTGCCCCTTGAACCGCAACATAAATTATGGAAGGATTTGTGGGATGAATAACCACATTGGCAATATGTCGTGAAGATGAAAGTCCACTGTGCTTCCAAGTAGCACCGGCGTCGGTGGAAATATACACCCCATCTCCCATAGAGGTCATCACCCCTCTGGCGGCATGTTCCCCCATTCCTACTACAACAACATTCGGGTCACTTTCGGCCACTGCAATGGCACCTACTGTACCTGTTTTAAAGTAGCCATCAGAAATATTATTCCAGCTTTCTCCAGCATCGGTAGTTTTCCAAACACCACCTCCGGTACTTCCCATATAAAATACATTGGGCTGCTGCACCACCCCCGTGGAGGCTACACTACGCCCTCCCCGAAAAGGACCAATGTTACGCCATTGGAAATTGTGGTAATTGACTTCAGCTGTAGGAGCTTTTGTTTTTTTGGAGCTTTTTTTTCGCTGGGCAGTTACATTGAACGTCAACGAAAGGGTAAAGAATACTATTAAAAAACGCATGAATTCAAAATTATAGTTGGTTAATTAGGTACAATTATTCTGTGGGTACTTGGATTTTATCTCCTAAGAACAGTGCATTTAAAAACATTCTGTTCGTGCCTAATGCAGTCCCTCTAAAATTGGGGTTTTCAGCAAAAGAAACAATTCGTCCACTGCCCACTTTGCTCACCACAACTGCAGCGGCCTTGGGGAAGAACTCTTTGCGGTTCTTTTCTGAAATATAACCGTCAATGTGAGGGTTTGGGGCATAGCGCACTGGAGTTCCATAAGGGCTTTTGCTGGGGGCCAACCACACCAGATTATTTTTATAAAGTGGTATCTGGGGGCTAGTGTAACCAAACCCAAGAGGATGTGTTAGGTCGAGCATTCCTTTAACAAAGACGCCTCCCAAACGTTCGCGGCCAATGTTTTCTGGGGCCTCTACATAGGGTTTCGACTGTTGTTTCGCCGTAGTGTCCTTGTCCACTTTAACGAGTTGCTCCTTTAAAATTTCTGCTTTAATTAAGGCTTGATTGGCCGTTCCAATGGCAATCAATGTATTTCCTTTAGAAAGCCAGGCCTTTAATTGTTGTTTTTGCTTGGCTGTCCAGTTGTATCGCCCCGAAACCATTACTAACGTATTGTAATTGTCGAGCGGCAAACGATTGAAGGTTCTCTTGGTCGCCTTAGTAATGGGCATGTGTACACGGGTGTCCAGCAAATGCCATACTTCTCCTGCTTCATAGGATCGGGTGCCATCACCAATGAGCATTACAGGCTTGGGCTGGCGTAACGGCACAACATAGCGACTGCCTAAATCTACACCACTAAGATTATAACCTGTGTTTACAGCAGTAATGGCTACGGTATATTTATCCTGTACCTGCTTTAGGTGTTGGAACAATGCATCGGCATCCATTTTTTGCGTGCTTACAGGAACCATCAAAGATCCATAGGGGTAGCTTTTAGATCCGGTAGCTGTTTTTACAGTAAAGGGCTTAAAGGCTACTGAAACCACCACCTCTTTTTCTTGAAGTGCGTGTATTACAGCAGGGACGTTGTAATCTTGACTGTCAATCAAATAGGCATACGTGCTTTTGGTTACAGCAGCAGGAATTGCAATAGCGTCTACGCTTTGGATTTCTTCCCCTTGAGGTACTGTCCGTGAAGTACGGTACTTGAGGTTGTAGAAATTGGCCACCGACCAGGCGGAGGCATCATAAAACACACTGTCGCGATAGGTGTTATAGGTTTCGAAAAAGCTTTGCACCATGCGGTATTGTGGTTGCGCTGTAGGTATTGCATAACGATTGGCACCCGTACGAAGCACTTTGAGTTTATGGCGCAATGCCTTGTCGAGGAAGAAGCGCATTTTGTTGTCATCTTTTTCTTCAAATACATAGGCTTTGATCTTGCTTTTTTTACTTCTGCTTAAAGCCGATCTAAAAAACTTCTTTTGATACTCTTGTAAATAATCTTTAGTGGCAACCGCAGCTTTAACGGTAGTTAAGCTAGAAATGTACTGGTTGCGAATTGTGAAAGGGAAGGTGATGCTCCCATTGGGGGTTTTTTGTTTGTGACCCCGTGAACTGGCTTGCTCAAATAAAATTCCCAAGCCTCCCTGCAAGTCTGGATAGGAAGACCCATAGCCCGGATAGGTGCCGTCAAATACTTCTTTTGTGAAATACAAGGATCCTATGCTGTCTAAGGCAGTGGCAAAAAACTCGCCAAAACGTTCATTGAGGTACCCATAGTTTTCTTTGGGCATAATGGGGTCTGCCGAACCGTTGTCCTTCATGGGCTCAAAAAAATAGGTGCTTTGGCTTCCCATTTCGTGGAAATCGGTCACCACGTTGGGGTACCATTGGTGGTACCATTGCAATTTCCCTTGGCTTTCAGGATGAATGGCCAATAACCAGTCGCGGTTAAGGTCAAACCAATAATGGTTGGTACGTCCGCCTGGCCAATACTCGTTGTGTTCTGCATCATAGGGATCGTCCACTAGGGGAGTTCCTTTATAACTGTTAGCCCATTGGGTGTGTCGGTCGCGACCATCGGGATTTATGGTAGGATCAATAAATACAACAGCTGCAGCCAAGTACTTTTGCACCTCTGGATGTTGCGAGGCGGTGAGGGTGTATGCGGCTAATAGTGCTGCTTCGGAACTGGAAGGCTCATTTCCGTGTACATTGTACCCAAGGTTAATAAACAAGGGTAAAGTGGTATTTGCTGGGGTTATAAGGTTTTGCTGCAAATCTTTAAGGTGCTGTTGTTGGAGTTCTTCCAACTGGGCAATATTTTCTGGCGTCCCTATGGCCAACATGGGAAGGCGTCGTCCCTCGTGAGTTTTTCCATAAAAACTTATAGAGGCTCTGGGGCTGCTTTCCGACAAGTATTCTAGGTAGGCTACAATTTGATCGTGGCGGGTGTGCTGTGATCCAATATCTCGCCCTAAAAATACGTTGGGAGCCTTAATAGAAGTGTCAAATGGCGTATATTTTGCGGTAAAATAATCTTGCGCAAATAAGGGGCTTAGGGATAATAGTAGTACAATTAGTGTGCTTCTCATAGGGTATAGTTTGTTCTAAAGACTACAATTTATAAAAATTGAAGTATGAACTGCACATTAGTCCCCTTTTTCTGCACGAAGTGCTACTAGAACTTAAAGAATTGAGGCCAACGCAGTACCTATGGGATATTCTTGCTGACTGCCCGCTTGCATATTTTTAAGGACAAAGTGGCCCTGTTCCTGTTCTTGGGAGCCGTAGATAACTGCATAGGGGATATTTTTGCCGTTGGCATACCGCAACTGTTTTTGAAATTTGGCAGGGGCGGGATAAATTTCGGCAGCCACGCCTTTTCGGCGCAGTGCATCGAGTTCCTTTAGGGCCCACGCTGCTCCTTTTTCGTCGGTATTTAGAAAGAGAACTTGAGTGGTTTTCAACACTTCTTTTGGGAAAAGACCCAGCTCCTCCATAACTAAAAAGATACGGTCGAAGCCAAAGGAAATACCAATACCACTCTGGTCTTTTAAACCAAATGCAGCGGTTAGGTCGTCATAACGCCCACCACCACCAATGGAGCCCATTTTAATTTCTTTGGGGGCACCCACTTCTACGATCATTCCAGTGTAGTAGTTAAGACCTCGCGCCAGGGTAATGTCTAAATCTACTGTGACGGTTTGCATGGGCTGGTCCTGTAGTTGCTCAAAAATCCATTGGAGTTCTGTAAGCGCATTTTCTTTTTGGGTGGAAGCTGGTAAAATTGCTGCCAATTGCTTCAATTTTTCTTCAGCGGTTCCTTTGAGTTGCAAGAGCGGCTGCAGTTGTGTGACCACATTTTTATCGAAACCGCGTTGCAGTAATTCTTCCACTACACCGTCGAAACCAATTTTGTCTAGCTTGTCCAGTGCAACTGTAAAGGGAATTAATTGATCGGGAGCTCCAATAGCCTGAGCCAATGCGGCCAAAAGTCCACGATGATTAATTTTTAAGCTTACTCCATGTAAACCTAAGGTATTGAATACACTGTCGTACAAACGAAGCATTTCAATTTCCTGTAAACTGGAACGCACGCCTACAATATCGGCATCGCACTGCATAAATTCCTGAAAGCGTCCGTGCTGTGGTCTATCGGCACGCCAAACATTTTGTATTTGATACCGGCGAAAAGGAAACACCAATTCGTTTTGATGCTGAGCAACATAGCGGGCGAAAGGAACGGTAAGGTCGTAGCGCAAGGCTTTTTCCGAAAGCGAATCTGCAAAGGCTTTAAGCTTGTTTTGGCTGAGGGCTTCGGTATTGGCTTTTTTAAGTTTTTCTCCAGAATTTAAAATTCTAAATATCAAGCGGTCCCCTTCTTCACCATATTTCCCCATAAGGGTTTCCAGTTGTTCAAAAGTAGGCGTAGCAATAGGTTGAAAACCATAACATTCAAACTGCTCTTGAAGCACTGCTTTGAGGTAGTTGCGTTTTGCAATATCGGCAGGTGAAAAATCACGAGTGCCTTTGGAAATGGAAGGTTTTATGGCCATATCACTAGCTGTGTTACAAATATCTTAATATTCTTGGGTTAAAAAAAACGCCTCAAGGCCTCGTATTTTTTTCCGTCGGAGAGCTGTGCCCCCGAACGTATCATTTCAAATATGCTGCGCTTGCGATCCTGTGTGTATTTTTTAGTGCCCTGATAGAGGGTTACTTGGTTGGTAGGCAACTGTTCTTGTACCCATTGCCATCCTGCAGCAGTGGTAATAGGCTGTGGCGGATTGGTAGCTTTTAAAATTACCGAGGCCATCTGTTGGGGTTCGCAGCTAATAAGAAGTACTTGATCTTTAGACCAGTGTTCCAAATACTTTGCTTTGTCTAATACATCGTCCCAAACCTGATCGCTAAACACATCCAAAAGTTCTTCCACCTTGGGAGACTTTTCTTCCTTGAGTTGTTTCCAATGTTCAGCGTCAATTCCCAAGGCAGCAAGGAAACGGGCAAACTCCAGGTGGAGAGCTTCAAATTGTTCTTTGGTCAGGCGACTGTATTTCATACGTGCAATTAAAAAACCCCACAACGAGGTGGGGTCATACATCAATAATGGTTGAAGGACTTATTTTGATTTGTCAGGAACAATTTCAAAGGGAAATTGAATGACAACTTCACGGTGTAAACGCAGGCTGGCTTCGTATTTTCCTAAACGCTTAATAATGCGTCCTGGAAGTGAAATACACTTGCGTTCAACAGTGTGTCCTTGGGCAGCAAAAGCAGCTTCAACGTCCGCTGCAGTAACGGAACCAAAGAGTTTGTCTCCTGTTCCTACTTTAGAAGAAATTTTCATTTCTACAGCAGCTAGTTTTTCACCTAATGCTTTTGCTTCGTTAATTACTTTTTCCTCTTTAAAGGCACGTTGCTTGAGGTTTTCGGCGAGTACTTTTTTTGCAGATACTGTGGCCAAAACCGCTTTGCCTTGAGGAATTAAATAGTTACGGCCGTAACCGGGCTTTACTTTTACTAGGTCGTCCTTAAACCCTAGGTTAAGAACGTCTTCTTTTAATATAAGTTCCATAAGGCAATTATTTTAGCATGTCTCCAACATAAGGCATCAACCCAAGGTGACGCGCGCGCTTGATGGCAGTGGCCACTTTGCGTTGGTATTTAAGTGAGGTTCCTGTTAAACGACGGGGAAGAATTTTCCCTTGTTCATTGACAAATTTCATTAGAAAATCAGGGTCTTTGTAATCTACATACTTAATCCCTGAGCGCTTAAAGCGACAGTATTTTTTCTTGGTTGAAGTGTCTATATTGAGGGGGGTTAAATAACGAATTTCACCCTCTCTTTTTCCTGATTGTTGTTCATCAATTTTTGCCATGGTCTACGCTTCTTTTTTAATTTTTTTTCTTCTTTTCTCAGCCCATGCAATGGCATGCTTGTCCAGTTTCACAGTGAGGTAACGCATCACGCGTTCGTCACGGCGGAATTCTACTTCAAGTGCGTCAATTACTTCGCCAGAAGCAGTAAACTCCATCAGGTGGTAAAAGGCACTTTTTTTGTTTTGAATAGGATAAGCGAGCTTTTTGAGTCCCCAGTTTTCTTTACTGGTGATGGTTCCTTTTCTTGTAGTGAGGAACTTCTCAAATTTTTGCACTGCTTCCTCTATCTGCGTCTCAGATAGAACGGGATTCAAAATGAAAACAGTTTCGTAATGATTCATAATTATTAAATTTCGGTGGGCAAAAATAAGTTAAAGTGAACGACTTAACAAGCTTTGCGGCCTTTTTAAATGTTTTTTTCTATCTTTACAACACTAAATCTTGACTAATGAATCAACCTCAGTCGCTACGTTGCGTTCTTATTGACGCCAATCCCGTAGACCGACTCCAACTCGGACAAATTTTTAAAACCCTTCCAAACTTTACATTAACCGCTGAATTTTCTAGTGCTGTAGATGCTTTAGACTATTTAAAATATAACAAAGTAGATGTATTGGTGTTGCATGCACAGTTGCCTGTTTTTAATGGTTTCGACTTTATCGACCGCTTAAAAGATGAAGTGGAAGTTATTTTAACCATCACCCAAGCCAATGACGCCATCACAGCGTTTCAGTATGGCTTAGTAGATTGTTTACAAAAACCCTTTTCCAACCAGCGCTTTCTATTGGCCCTTCAACGGGTGGAGAAAAAAATTGCCAAAGAACAACTGCTCAGTCAAACCGAGCAGCAGAGCATTTTGGTACGCAGTGATTTTAAGAATGTAAAAATCTTATTGAACGATATTAAATGGATTGAAGCCATGGGAGATTACATTAAAATTGTAACAGAACAAAAAAAGTATTTGGTACTCTCTACCATGAAAGAATTTGTGAAAAAATTACCTGAAAAACAGTTTCAACGCATCCACAAATCCTTTATTATCAACTTAGATAATGTACAACACTATTGCTCCAACTCAGTCACTATAGGCGGAAAAGTGCTCCCCTTAGGACGGGCACACAAAGCTGTATTTCGTTCTAACTACGAATCCTACTGATAGGAGTCCACATCAATAGACAATCGAACGGCACGAAAGCTTCCAATGGCTTCAAAGCTTTTTTTGGTGGCAGCTATCAATTGTTTTACTTGTTCGCGAGCAGATGCATTATGCGTTTTAATCCGCAATTGTTTGATGTATAGGTTGCGTATCCTACCTACAGGAGGTGCCACAGGACCAAGAAGGGGGCCCGTGTAGGACTGTTTTAGCACATTAGACCACCACAAAGCAGCCTGGTCTAGCGTGGCTAAATTGCGGTGTTTTAAGGTAATTTGCAGTACGCGATAAAACGGTGGGTAGGCAAACTGCTTGCGCTCCTGAAGTTCTTTTTGGTAGAACGCTTCAAAATTGTGGTCTTTCACATATTGAAACAACGGATGATGGGGTTGGTAGGTTTGAAAAAATACTGTCCCTTGCTTTTGGGCCCTCCCGGCACGACCAGCCACTTGAGAGAGCATTTGAAAACTCTGCTCCATTGCTCTAAAATTTGGCTGAAACATCAACTGATCGGCATGCATAACACCCACCAGTTGAACATTTTTAAAATCTAAGCCTTTAATAAGCATTTGTGTGCCTACCAAAATTTGTAACTCCTGATTTGAAAATGCTTGTAGCAAGTGATCGAAACCTCTTTTTCCTCGGGTGGTATCCCAGTCCATACGTCCCACTTGAGCCTCAGGGAACAAACTGTGGAGTTGTGCTTCAATTTGTTGTGTCCCAGAGCCGCGTAAGTTAAGCGTAGGCATTCCACAGGCGTTGCATTGTACAGGAGCAGGAATGCTGTAGCCGCAATAATGGCATTTTAATTGTTGGCTTTTTTTGTGGTAGGTGAGGGTCACATCACATTGGGTACATTCGGGGGTGTGCCCACAACTATGGCACTCCATCACTGGAGCAAAACCACGGCGATTTTGAAAAAGAATGGCTTGATGCCCCTCGGCCATACATGCCGACAAGGCATCGCGGAGGGTTTTAGAAAACATTCCTTCCATTTGTTTTTTTCGATGGGCTTCTTTTAAATCAATCGTTTCAATTTTTGGCAAGGTCACCCCACTGTAGCGGTAGTGTAATTGTACCCAACCGTATTTGCCTGTTCTGGCATTATAAGCCGTTTCTAAAGCAGGTGTTGCAGAACCTAATAATACAGGGACTTGATGCTGTTTCCCCAGCACTATGGCGGTATCCCGGGCGTGGTATCGGGGTGCAGGATCAAATTGTTTGTAGGAGGTTTCATGCTCCTCATCCACCACTATGAGCCCTAGATTTTTAAAGGGTAAAAACAAGGCCGAACGGGCACCCACGATAAGTTGTGCATTTGAAGCACCTGTTCGAACGGCATGCCATACTTCGGTGCGCTCCTGGCCCGAATATTTTGAATGATAGACTGTTACCTGATTGGAAAAAAGTGCTTGTAAGCGCTGCACCATTTGCTGGGTGAGCGCAATTTCGGGAAGTAAATACAACACCTGTTGACCGTTGTTCAAACAGGCTTCAATTTTTTTGGAGAAAACCACTGTTTTTCCCGACGCCGTAACCCCTTCGAGAAGAATTACATCATTCGTTTTTAGTTGTTTGTCGATATCATGAAGGGCTTCTTTTTGGGCCTTAGACAGTGCAAACTGGGCCTTTTCTGGAAGCTGTTCAAACAGCTGCCGATCCTCTGCCTGATACGCTTCCTCCAAGATGGATTTGTCTATTAAACTGCGAACAACGGCTGAAGTACTCCCACTTTTTTTAGTTAATACCGCCACCTTTTTCCACGTTCCGGTTGGGTTGTTTTCCAATAGGGCAAGTAGAAATTGACTTTGCTTAGGAGCCCGTTGTAACTGATCAAAAAGTTCCTGCAATTGTTGCGCTTGCTGAAATTTTGGATGAAGACGTACCCGACGTACTTTTTTAGGGCGGTATTTTTCTTGCAATTGCTGCTGCTGCTCTATCCAGCCTTTGGCAACCATGCGGTGCAGCAAAGGAAGAACCTGCTTCCGCTGCACAATTTCTGTGATTTGCTGCACTTTTAGGGGTTGTACTTGTAGGGCCTCCAGTATTAAATATTCTGCATCCGTAAGCTGAAGACTATCTATGGGTGGGCATTCGGGATGCAAATGCATTAACAATTCACTTTCTAAAAGCAACACAGAAGGGATGGCAGCTCGGAGTATTTCGCCTAAACTGCACTGGTAGTAGGATGCTATCCACTCCCATAAGGCCAATTGTTTAGCAGTGATGGCGGGTTCTTCTTCTAAAACCACTTCGATATATTTGGCCGTATAGCGCTGTGGCGCAGGCACATCTAGTGCATACACAATCCCTGTGTAAATTTTTTGTTTCCCAAACGGAACTGCCACACGCATTCCCCGTTGAAGTAGTGCCACATCTTCCGCGGCTACGGCATAGGTAAATGGGCGGGGCAAGGCCAGCGGAAGAACAATATCCACATAAGAAGTGTTTCCCATGCTCTACTTATTTTTTTCTTCCCCTTTTTAATTTGCTCAGGGTAGCATTTAACTCAAAACCTAGTAGTAAAATGTTGGAGTTGATCCAGATATACAATAAGAAAATCAACAAGGCGCCAATGGAACCGTACAACTGGTTGTAGGTAGAAAAATTGTCAATATACAAACCGAATAAGTAGGTAGTGAGGAATACCAGTATGGTAGTCATTGTTGCTCCGGGAGAAAAAAATCGGGCTTTGCGTCCCTCAATAGTTCCAAAATAATAGAGTTGAGCTACAGACAAATACGTTAGCACTATAAATGACAACAACTGCCCAACACGAATCCAATTGATTGTGTTTTGTATAATCCCTTCTAGGTTGCCTAAAATATAGAGCTCAAAAAATACCTGTACACTCACCGTAATTAAAAGGCTTAAGGCCAGTAAAACCCCTACTCCCATAGCGTAAATGTATTGGCGTACTAAAGAACGTGAAAGCTCAATGTGGTAGGATTCTTCGAAACTGCTAAAAATAGCGCTCACCCCATTGGCAATTAAGAAAATGGACAATACAAAAACCGAAGACAACAATCCCCCTCGTGGCTTTTGCTGAATGTCTAAAAAGATATCAGAAAAAAAGCCTTGTGTTTCTGTGGGCAACAACAACTCTATAAACTGCAATAGCACAGTATCGAAATTTTCTATAGGTATAAAGGGAATAAGGTTAAGAATAAACAGCAAAAATGGGAACAAGGCCATAAAAAAGCTAAAGGATATGCTTCCGGCTCTAGCGGTGAGAGTGCCTCTTATGATTCCTGTAAAATAGAGTGCCAACAGCTTGTACATTGAAAAGCCAGGGTAGCCGGGGAGCGGAATTGCCTCCAGCAATCGAACTGCACTTCGAAAAATTGAGCGTCTCAAGGGTTGTTTATTTAAGGCCAAATTTGCTGTATTGCTACCAAAGATACACGGATTTCCATTTGCCTTCCAAAAACTCCATCTCAAATCCCTGAGCTTTGTACCTTAGCACCATGGAATTTGCCGTATACATGATTGGAAAGACCGATAACCCTGCCTTAGAAGGGCTTATCCAAGACTACGAAAAACGATTGAAACATTATATCAAGTGTCGTTTTGAGCTACTCCCCGATCTAAAAAACCGAAAGTCCCTTTCGGGAGAGGTCCAAAAAAAACAAGAAGGGCAAAAGTTGCTACAACAGCTAAGCCCTTCCGATCATGTGGTGCTGCTGGACGAAAAGGGAAAAAGTTTTACTTCTGTAGGACTTTCTAACTGGCTGGAGAAAAAGTTTCACACAGGTGCCAAACGGTGTTGTTTACTCATAGGTGGGCCTTATGGTTTTTCACAAGAAGTACACCAACGCGCACAAGAAAAAATTGCCCTTTCCTCCCTCACCTTTACCCACCAAATGGTACGTTTAATTTTGGTAGAGCAATTGTACCGGGCATGTACCATTATAAAAAATGAAAACTATCACCATCACTAGCGCATGGAAATAATTTTTGCCACCCACAACCCCAACAAACTTAAAGAAGTGCAACAACTGCTTCCTGCACACCTCCACCTGAAAGGTTTAAAAGAAATTGGCTTTACAAAGGATATCCCAGAAACTGGGAATACCCTTAATGAAAACGCTTGGATAAAGGCCGACACCATTTTTAACACCTCTAGAATCGCTTGTTTTGCCGATGATACAGGACTTGAAGTAAGCGCTTTAAATGGTGCGCCCGGAGTGTATTCTGCCCGCTATGCAGGCCCAGAGGCCAACGCTTTAAAAAACATGGAAAAACTCCTTCAAGCCTTAGAATCCCACACGGACCGTAGTGCACAGTTCAGAACTGTCATTGCATTGCATTTTAACCAACAAAAATTCACCTTTGAGGGAGTAGTAAAAGGAAAAATAATTCGAACGCCCCGCGGAAGCGGCGGCTTTGGCTATGACCCCATATTTCAACCCGATGGCTTTGAAACCACCTTTGCTGAAATGGATCTTGACACAAAAAATAAAATCAGTCATCGCGGATTGGCATTTCAGCAACTGCTACACTTTTTAGCAAGTCCCACCAACCCATAACTTTAATTGTAAACAAAAGTAATTCCCTTACGCAAGGCAGCATTTTTATTTCTATTTTTAAGCAATGAAATTAAAACAGTGCATTTTCTTTTTTCTTTTCCCCCTGCTATTAACAGGAGTAAGCAGTTATGCGCAGGACGAAACCTCTGAAGAGGAAACCGTAGTACTTGAATTAAAAGCTAAGGTACTGAACGAAAATTCTAACCGCCCCATGGAAAATGTACACGTCCTTAACCTTACAAAGGTTATTGGAACGACCACAAATAAAGAGGGAAACTTTGAAATTCCAGTGGCAGTAAATGACACCTTGTTTTTTTCTTATTTAGGCTACAAGTCCTTAAAAGTCCCTGTAACAAGCGATTTGTTGCGCTTTGAAAACAACTCCTTCAAGCTCACCCCATTAGCCTATGCCCTTGAGGAAGTTGTCATCAGGCCCTATCAGTTAACAGGCTATTTAGACATTGATGCCAGAAACGTTCCCATTAATCCCGCGGGACGTTTTAGCATCCCCGGAGTTCCCAATGCCGGCTATGAAGCAGGAAGTTTAAACAGAGGGGCGTTTTCAAAAGCCGTAGGCGCCTTGTTTAATCCCGCCGATTTTCTTCATAATTTATTTGGGAAAAATCCCGCACAAATGCGAAAACTTAAGCAAATGCGGGAAGATGACGAAATTAAAAACCTTCTCGCCACCAAATTTGACCGCGAAGTATTGGTGCAACTCCTCGGTTTGAAACGCGTGGATTTAGAAGAAATTTTAAGAAACTGCAGTTACTCCGATATCTTCATCAAAGAATCTAATGATTTACAAATCCTTGAAGCCATAAGTGGCTGCTACGAAGAATACAAGATTTTACAATTGTAACATGGCAACTGCCACAGCCTACAACGATTTTATTGCTGCCTTGAGTGCACGAAGGGCCGATCGTGAAAAAGGGGCGCAGGAAATGAAAAAACATCCAGAATGGGAAGCCACTATGGTGGCAACAGCACTAAACCCTAAAGCAGGAAGAAAGCAACAAATTAGTGCCTGGATTTTGGAACTATACTTTTTATAGCAGCTACCAACCTTAGGCCAATATCTTCCAAAAATACTCGACGCCATCCCTGAAATCACAAATGAATCGGTGCGTCGCCCATTGAGTAAATTGCTCTACTACTACATTACTGCTTCAAACACACACCTAGAAACCAAAACTATTGACCGCATTGTAGCCATTGCCTTCGATTGGTTAATAGCTCCCGCACAAGTAGCTACCTTAAACTTTGCGCTGCGCATTCTAAATCACTATAGGAATCATAAACCGTGGATTAAAGAAGAACTTATACATATTGTAAAACAGCAACTCCCCAATGCCAGTGCGGGCTATCACGCAGCTGCACGAGAAATTTTAAAGGAATACTAAAAGAGTTTAAAGCGGTACCGTATCTTTGTACTTCAAAACCATTTCGATGAAACTCACCGCGCTTAATGCCATTAGTTCAATAGACGGACGTTATCGGGTACACACCAAAACCTTAGCACCCTTTTTTTCTGAAGAAGCTTTATTTAAATATCGTATTCAAGTTGAAATTGAATACTTTATCAGTTTATGCCAACTTCCCCTACCACAACTGGCCGACTTTAATCCTTCGCTTTTTGAAGATTTAAGAAGTATTTACCTCCACTTTGATCAGGATGATGCCATAGCTATAAAAGAAATAGAAAAACGCACCAATCACGATGTTAAGGCTGTGGAGTACTTTATTAAGCAAGAGTTTGACCAACTGGAATTGCAGGCCTACAAAGAATTCATTCACTTTGGCCTAACCTCACAGGATATCAATAATACAGCAATTCCCCTTTCCATTAAAGATGCCGTACACAAAGTGTATTTGCCATTACTGGAGGAACTTTTGGAAAAAATGAGCAGCTTGGCTCAGGAATATCGCGAAATCCCTATGTTGGCACGTACCCACGGGCAACCGGCCTCCCCCACCCGACTGGGAAAAGAATTTGAAGTATTTATCACCCGATTAGAAGAACAAAAATCGCTGCTTACAAGCCTGCCCTTTGCGGCTAAATTTGGAGGCGCAACTGGAAACTTTAACGCCCATCATGTGGCCTATCCCAGCATTAATTGGCCTCAGTTTGGAAAAGAATTTATAACGGGTAGTCTTGGGTTAAAACACTCCTTCCCCACCACTCAAATTGAGCATTACGATTATTTTGCTGCGCTTTGTGACGCCCACAAACGCATCAACACTATTTGTGTTGATTTTTGTCAAGACCTGTGGACCTATATTTCTATGGACTACTTCAAGCAAAAAATTAAGGATGGAGAAATTGGTTCTTCGGCCATGCCCCATAAAGTAAACCCTATTGATTTTGAAAATGCCGAAGGAAATTTAGGGATGGCCAACGCCCTATTTAACTTTTTAAGTCAAAAATTACCCGTCTCACGATTACAACGTGATTTAACTGACAGTACTGTTTTTAGAACCGTGGGTGTTCCCTATGGCCACACCATTATTGCATTTAAATCTATTTTAAAAGGCTTGAATAAATTGTTGGTGAATACCGAAAAAATCAACAGTGATTTGGAAGCCAATTGGTCGGTAGTTGCTGAAGCCATTCAGACCATTTTAAGAAGAGAAGGCTATCCGGACGCCTATGAGGTGTTATTGTCACTCACCCGAACCAATACGGTTATTGGCAAGGCACAAATTCAAGAATTTATTGCGCAGTTGGACGTCAGCGAAGCGGTAAAAAAAGAATTGCTTTTAATTAGTCCGTTTAATTATACAGGAGGAAAGTCTTAAATACTCTTGTTTTCTTCGCTTTTCTTTTGGTTGGATAAACTCTCAAAAAGAGGTTTAATTTGCCCCCCCAATGCATCCATCACTTCCGAGGAATTAATTTTATTGGCGAGCATCATCAGAGCACCGGGATTCATATTATCTCCTAAAATCCGAACTACTGCCAGTCCTTTTTCGGCATTTCGCAAATACAATATGCCTTCGTCTACTTTACGCTCTTTGCCCATATAGTATAAGCTGGCCTTATTTTTCCTGTAGCCAAAGTCCGACAGTTTTAGGTATTTGGTACCATTGGATAAAATACCGTTGAGCATTTTTATTTCGTTGGCGATACTTGTTTGAGGTACATTATCATTGTAAAATATCAAAACGTTGAGTTTTTCGACACTGCCTAAAATACGCTGCTCTTCAGCGGTCAAAGTAGTTTTGGGAAAAGCATCTAGGGTAATGGGAAGATTGATGATTAAAAAATTGGCGTCAGCCGTTTTGTCTACAAAATAACGTTGTAAAGAAGGCCCCGACGAACAACCCAGCAGTAGCAATAGCCCACTTAGTGCTAGAGTAAAACGCTTTGTTAAAATTAAAGATAGCTGTGTCATAATCTGCTCGGTTATTGTTTTTTCTTTACTTTTTTAAGTTGCTCCCCGGCGGGAAGGTCCATTTTATCAGAAAGTCGTGCAATTTGATCAAGGTTTAAATCACCGTCGAGTAGTAACAGTACACTCTCCACCTGACGTTTTTTGTCAATTTGCAATTTGCCATTGGGCATTCCTTGTACATGCATCACCAAGCGCTTGATTTCATTATCGTTTTTCCCCGGAATCATATAAAATACCACGTTGGTGTCTTCATCCCGAACACGCATTAGGGTTTCCATGGTGTTTTTTTTCACCATGCTTTGAACATCTGCTTTAAAGTCATTAGCAATTTCTTTGTCTGTACTAATAAGTACCTTAAAATTGTTAATGCTTTTTACCATCTCCAAATACGCTTGGGTTTCTTCGTCATCAGTATTAATGTCCAATTGGGCAATAAATTGAAACATTTTAGGACTGATGGAGATAAACGAAACATTTTCATTGTTTTCGTATTTATCAAAAATCTTTTGTGCTTGCAGGGATGTACTAAGTAATAGCATTAGCCCTAGTAGTAGTTGTAACTTCATTGTAACTTTCATTTAAAAATTTTGTTTTTGGAAACATCAAAATAATTGATGTACTGAATGGATTGTCTTCCCTTGTTTAAATTTTGGGACAAATAGCTCATACCACTTTTAAACTCTTCTAGAGCTTGTTGGGCCTGTTGTTGGGGCAAATAAGATTTGTAATAATAGTTGGTACTAATGCCTATGAGTAATACTATACTGGCCGCTATCGCCCAACGGTTGCGTTGCTTACGCACCAATTGCTTTTGGGGCAAACGGTGTTGTTCTTCGGCGGCATAGCGAAATAATGGGGCGTAACGCGCCAATTCTTCTGGCATTAGGGTGTGCTGCTGGTAAAACGCACGTAATTCGGCTTCTTGGGCTAGAGTAGTTTCCCCTTCAAAATAGCGCTCCAACAGAACTTTAATTGATTTATAATCCATGGCCATCTACTTTTTTAAATTTTTCCTTTATTTTTTTTCTAGCTCGCGACAAATACACCCGCACAGTAGTTTCGGGCATGGTGAGTACTTTTGCAATTTCGTCGAACTCATAATTTTCAATGTCTCTCAATTGAAGGATCAAGCGTTCTTTTTCGGGCAACCCATCCATCAATTTCCCAACCCATTGCAAGGCATCGGAACGGTCCAATTGTTTGTTTAAGGACTGCGAATCGGCTCTTTGGATAAAGCTGTCGTCTAAAAAATCTTGCTGGGCGTGTTTTGATTTTAAACGATCGAAGCAATAATTTTTCGTCATTGTTACGGCATAAGCCTCTAAACTTTTCAGTTGCTGCCGCTGCTTTTTGGGCATTTGCAAAAGTTTAATAACCACCTCTTGTGTAGCGTCTTTAGCCTCATCTTCGGAAATCAACAGCCGTTTGGCTATGCGAAACAAGCGGTCTTCAAAAGCACTGTAGGCGTCTTTAAATTGGTGGTCTTGTGCCAAGAGCATAACTTTAATGTCTTATATTGAAGACGGTTTAACAAAAGATTTGTAACAAGCTTCCTTCTAAAATTAGTATTTTCGTTTTAAAACGAGCAAATTCACTTTGTCATTGAGAACTATATCATATAATCTAAAGGTCATGAGGAAATTTAATTTCATTGCTGTAGCTATTGCAGTGGTTTTGGTCGGCTGCTCAAAGTCTGACGTTACCACCAACGAGGGAGATCGCGATGATGCCACCATAAATCTGGAAGGAAATTTGGAGGTTAGCGACTTTGTTTGGAAGGGGCTTAACCAATACTATTACTGGCAAGATCAGGTGGCAAATTTAGCTGACTCTAAAGCAGCTAACCCCACAGCTTATGCCCAATTTATCCAGGAAAAT
The DNA here is from genome assembly GCA_011526365.1 of Flavobacteriales bacterium. Classification (GTDB taxonomy): domain Bacteria; phylum Bacteroidota; class Bacteroidia; order Flavobacteriales; family Flavobacteriaceae; genus RFYP01. Next base: position 48,575 of record WTIO01000020.1, on the reverse strand, counting down.
AGTGATCCAGAAGCATTTTTTGAATCCTTAAACCATCCTGACGATCGTTTTAGCTGGATTGTGGACAACTATGTAGATTTAGAAAACAGCCTTGCTGGTATTGAAGCTTCCAATGGTATGGAATTTTTGTTAACGCGACAATGCTCCTCCTGTGCCGCAATTGTGGGGGTTGTAATATACATAGAACCCAATTCAGACGCTGAGGCCAAAGGGGTTGAGCGAGGCGATATTTTTAGCCATGTGGATGGTACCCTATTAACCGATTCCAATTATCGGGACCTTTTATTTTCTGATGACCTCAACTACACCATAGAGCTGGCAACAGTTCAAAACGACGGTTTTGTTCGTACGGGAGAAAGTTTTGCTTTAATTAAGGAAGAAAACTTTCAAACGAACCCCATTTTGGTCAATAAAATCTTAGATGTTGGTGGAGCCAAAGTAGGGTATTTGATGTACAACCGCTTTTTAAATGAATTTGACGAAGCCCTTAATGACGTTTTCGGAAATTTTCAGAGTGCAGGGGTCAATGAATTGGTTCTTGACTTGCGCTACAACCCCGGGGGGTCAGTACAAACTTGTATTTACTTAGCAAGTATGATTACAGGTTCTAACGACGGTACTGTTTTTTCGAAAGAGCAATGGAACCCCAAATTAATGGCTTATTGGGAGGAAAACAATCCCAGTCGATTGACTGACCGTTTTACGGGCTTTTTAGCTGACGATACAGCAATCAACAGCCTTAATTTAAGTCGTGTGTATGTATTGACCTCCTCCCGAAGTGCTTCAGCTAGCGAGTTGTTAATTAATGGCCTATCACCCCATATTGAAGTCATCCATATTGGAGACCAAACTCGGGGTAAAAACGTGGGATCTATCACGGTGTATGATTACATTGATAATGAAGGCACTAAAAACCCCGACCATACCTACGCTATGCAACCCATTGTTTTAAAAATTGCCAATAGTGAAAACTTTTCTGACTATACCGACGGTTTAGAACCCGATATCACCTTAAAAGAAAGTTTTTCTAACCTTGGTGAACTAGGTGACCCTAATGAACCACTACTGCAACGGGCCTTGAGTGAAATAAGCGGAACTGCTACAGCAAAATCAGGTGTTGTGCATCACCCATTCACTCACACCTTGCCGTTACCACAAGATGCATTTTTAGAACAAATGCACGTTCAACTCCAAAAAGCTACAGCAACCCAAAGTGAAAATAAATAAGGGGTTTAAAACAGCTTCCAATTAAGAGAAACCAAAAAGTTTCTGCCTCTGCTACTGTAGCCCTTAAAGGTTACATAATCGGTGTTGAGCGCATTTGTTACGGAAATTCCCAACTGGAGTTGTAGCTTTTTAAAGTTGTAAAACGTACGAAGATCCAATAGCCCAAAAGCGCTAAGTGTAGTTTCATCTACCGCCAATCGTTCGCCAAGGTATTGATACTGTACGTTACTGGTCCATTGGGAAGACCAGCGAAAATATAAACTGCCCGTAAAGGTATTTTTTGGGATACGACGCAAATCACCGCCAGCAGTTTCCGTATAGGTGTAATTGAATTCCAAACGATGTTGCCCAAAAGGCTTTTTAAAGCGGAATTCGAAACCCGTGTAGCTGACCGCTGTAAGCGCATTGGCATATGTAAATGTAGTGTTGTCAAACACCAATGAAGGGTCTTCGTCCCTTTTAAAATATACTGCTTCTACACTTCCCCAAGAAGAAATAAACTCACTTCCTCCCTCCAAAGTTTGGGTTTCTGCGGGGGCTAAAGTTGTAACTCCGTAGGGACTAAAAAGCTGATACAAACTGGGGGCAATATATGCTGTGCTCCAGCTTCCAAAAAGGCGCAGCTTCCTGCTGTCTTGTGTAAAATGCAATGAAGGGTTGAAGTTGTAAGTAAAATGACTGCCATAACTGCTGTGATTGTTCCATCGCAGCCCTGTATTCAAATGAAAATACGCTCCAGCATACAATGCATTGGTATACAAATCGGTTTGTGTAGTAGCATGTTTGACAGCTTCTAAAACAGTTGCCTCGCGCTGATAATTAACCCCTGTTAGTAAAGACCATTTTGAGTTAAATGTATGGGTGTTAAAAACATCTATATATGTATTTTGACCTTCGCTGGTGGAAGGGAAACTGCTGATAAATTCCCTATTAGAGTCCTGAAATCCAATGTTCATTTTGACACTCCCTTTTGCATAGGTGTACTTTGGGCTGAAGGAAAACCGCAGCTGATCAAATTTTTTCTCAAAGGGAGCATCCGCTATAGGGAACGAATTGTCGTACGCCCCCGTTATATCGGTTTTCGAAAGCAATAAAGTCCAATCCCATTGTTGGGGCTTTACTTTAAATAACTTTAAACCGTAATTCCTACGCGAAAAAGGGTCCTTTTCTGTACCAATTACAGCGCTCATACCGTCGGTATATTTTTGGTTGAAATGCAACTGATACCCTAGGCTGCCCAAACGGTTGTTGTAACGGACATCATTTGATACGGTGGTTAATCCTTTAAAAGTATTTTCGGTGTCATTGAGTGTACCCGTACTCGCTGTCCATCTCAATTCAGAAGCCGATGTCTCTTTTTTGGTGATAATGTTAATTACTCCTGCAGCAGCCGTATTTCCGTAGATAGTACTTGCGGCTCCTTTAAGGATTTCTACTCGTTCAATTTGTTCCAAAGGAATTAGATTAATGTCAAAACTAGAATCAATACGGGAAGGATCACTTACACGAATACCATCAATGAGCACCAAAACCTTATCGGATCTGCTGCCGCGAAGTGATAGGGTTTGGGGCTGCCCCAAATGGGTTCTACTTCCAATAATGTCAATACCTGCATAACGAGACAATACCGCACCTAACTCCTGACCATAAAAGGCAGCGAGTTCTTCTTGGGAAATTTTTACAGTGCTCCTGCCGGAAGCACTGCGCTTTCTGGAAAAACGAGAATCTAAAACTACAACTTCATCCAGTTGTTGTAACTGAAGGTCAGTTGAAGAAACAATGCTGTCCTGCAACTGTTGACTTGGGGGAGCATCTTGAGCATGAAGTATCCCCACACTGAGGAAAGCCCAAAATGCATTACGAAAAAAATGCATGTTGAAAAAAAATTAACATTACGCCCTTACACTATCCCGGTATAAGTGCATGAAATTGCTAGGCAGGTCTCCTGGCTTGTATCCTCTTCTTGCCTTCCCATCCGAAAACAGTGGCGCATTTAGAAGAGGTGTCCTAAAACTCTAGGACGAAACGTACAGTTGCGGGAACAGCTTGTGCTTACACAATTCCCTTTTAATCTTCACTACAAAGAACCTAGGCACTAAGGTAAAATTACTACTTTTAGTGTGATCTATGCAGCAGCTCCTTAAAAATACCGTTAGTGTTGGTCCAAAATGGATGAAATTATGCTACTGTGCAGTACTGCTAACTTTTTTTTGGACTTCCTGTGAGGAAGTGAAGCCTACTCCAAATACTGGGAATGAATTAGATTATGCCAAAAATTTAAGTATTTCAGCTGCTTCTTATGGCCACACTGTAGAAATTAAAAACCCCTGGCCAAACAGCACAAAAAACTACCGCTACCTTTTTTTAAAACCCAATCATCAAGCACCGGAGGAAGCTGCTTTTGATGCGGTCTTACAACTGCCGCTTAAGCGAATAGTGCTCACCGCTACCCATCAGGTGGCGGCACTTGATCTTTTGGGAAAAACAAAACAACTGGTAGGCTTTCCACAAACCCAATTTATTTCAAACGCAAATGCCTTAGCCCGTGTTTCAGCAGGTACCCTAAAAAATATTGGCACCTTACAACAATTGGATATTGAACAAATTTTAGCGTTGCAACCCGATGTGCTTATCGGTTTTGGAATCACCAGCGAAAATGCCGACTTCCAACAGCTTAAAGCGTTGGGAATTCCATTGATTTTTGATGCAGGATGGATGGAACAGCACCCCCTTGGGCGGGCAGAATGGATTAAGTTTTTTGGGGTAGTAACACAAGCCAAAGCCAAAGCTGACAGCTTGTTTGAAACTTTTTCAGAACAGTATCAAAAAGTGATTGATAGCCTTCAAAACGTTAAAAGCCAGCCCACCATTCTTTCTGGAGCACTGTATGAAAGTGTGTGGTACCTTCCCGGTGGAGCTAGTTTTATGGCCAACTATTTTAAAGATGCCAAAGGACACTATTTGTGGGCCAAAAATAAACAACAAGGGAGTTTGAGCCTAAGTATAGAAAATGTATTTCAACGTGCTCAAGATGCAGACTTTTGGTTTGGTCCCGGGGTGTTTACAAGTGCTGCCAACCTGAAGGCAACAAACACCTTGTATGGTCATTTTAAGGCATTTAACACTAACAAAATTTATACCTACAACAAAACTCTTGGGCCCACAGGCGGAACACTTTTTTTTGAAAAAGCTACCTTTGAACCACATATTGTACTGCAGGATATTGCCTTTTGGTTGCATCCCAAGCAATTCCCTAATTACAGTCCTTATTACTTTAAGCCATTAGACCCATGAAGCAGCAGCGCTTTGGTATTGGAATTCTCATTCTCTGTAGCGTATTTCTTATTGCCTTGCTGCTTAATTTGGCATTAGGATCAGTGATTATACCTCTTAAAGAGCTTGGAAAACTATTCCTTGGGAGTTCCACCAGCAGTAGTTTTGAATACATCATGTGGGACTACCGGTTTCCAAAAGCCCTAGCAGCCATTGCAATTGGAGGAAGCTTAGGGGTGAGTGGTTTATTGATGCAAACCTTTTTTAGAAATCCCCTTGCGGGGCCTTTTGTTTTGGGGATAAGTTCTGGCGCAAGTTTGGGCGTTGCCCTATTTTTCTTTGGTAGTGGTCTTCTTTTTGGACTTGAAAGTTATCAAAGTATTTCACGCACCGGAGTAATTATTGCCTCAAGTATTGGCAGTGGCCTTGTTTTTTCGGCCATTTTCACCATTGCCTTACGAGTTAAAAACACCATGGGACTCCTTATTATTGGATTGATGTTTGGCAGTTTTACTACTGCAATAGTTACAGTACTGAGCACCTTTTCTTCGGCCGAAATTTTACAACGATTTGTTTTTTGGACTTATGGCAACCTCGGAAATTTAAAGTTTCAAGAACTGCAATTGATGACCATTTTTATTCTTATAGCCTTAGGCTGTTGTGTGATGATTATTAAAGCCTTAAACAGCTTATTACTCGGTGAAAACTATGCACAAAGTATGGGGATTCCAGTGCGCCAAACACGGTTTATTATATTGTTTGCCACCTGTTTGCTCACAGGAGCCAGTACTGCCTTTGCCGGGCCTATTGGTTTTGTAGGATTGGCGGTACCACATGTAGTACGTTTATTGCTTCCCACTTCAGAACATCGCATACTACTGCCTGCCGTATTTATTATGGGGGGCTGCCTGCTGTTGCTTTGCGACACCCTAGCACAACTTCCCGGATTAGAATACAGCCTGCCCATAAATGGAGTAACCTCAATGGTGGGGGCCCCTTTGCTGATTTGGCTAATTTTAAGAAAACGCAAAATTGAACTCTGATGTTAACCGTTGCTAACTTATCTACCGGATACACCAAAGGGAAAGAAACTGTACTAGTGTCAGCAGACCTATCTTTTGACCTTCCCAGCGGAAGTATCTTAGGTATCGTAGGCCGGAATGGAAGTGGAAAATCGACCCTGCTAAAAACCCTGGCGGGAACTTTGGCACCACTAAGTGGAACAATTCACCTGGAAAGCAGAAACCTACAGCAAATAAAACACCACACTAAAGCCTTATTGTTAGGGATTGTCACCACAGAACGCAATTTCTCGGGCTTGCTCACCGGTTGGGATATCCTAAGTATGGGCCGCTATCCCCACAACGGGTGGCTGGGGAGTCTCCGCCCAGAGGACAAGCACGTGCTTCATGAAGTTGTACAACGCATTCAGATGGAAGAAAAAATTTTCCATCCCATTGCTACTTACAGTGATGGACAACTGCAACGCCTACTGATTGGGAGGGCCTTGGTGCAGCAAACGCCCTACTTACTTTTGGATGAACCCACTATACATTTAGATTTACATCACAAAGCACAGGTATTTGGCTTAATCAAGCAAGCCGTGCAAGACGCCAAAAAAACGGTTGTATTCTCTACCCATGAGGTAAACCATGCCTTGCAACTTTGTACACATATATTGCTACTGCACAAAGAAGAAGGGTATTTTGGAAGTCCACAAGAATTGATTTCGCAAGGGTCCATTGGAAAACTATTCCCAAATACCTTGGTGGCTTTTGACCCCAAAACCCAGCAGTTTAAACTTTGCTACTAGTTATTTGGTGAGGTACATTTTTCTACGTGAATAAAGGTTGTAGAAATCGTCGTCTTTCAAATCCTCAATAAACAAAATGCTTTCCCCGGTACTCTTCATTTCGGGGCCCAATTGCTTATTCACATTGGGGAACTTATTGAAGGAAAACACAGGCTGCTTAATGGCAAAGCCTTCCAATTGTGGATTGAAATCAAAGTCGGTAACTTTTTTGTCTCCCAGCATCACTTTGGTAGCAAAATTTACATACGGTTCATTGTAAGCCTTTGCAATAAAAGGAACTGTACGTGATGCCCTAGGATTGGCCTCAATCACGAATACCTTTTCATCTTTAATGGCAAACTGGATATTGATGAGTCCTTTGGTGTTTAAGGCCAAAGCAATTTTTTTGGTATGGTCTTTAATTTGCTGTAAGACAAATTCGCCAATGTTGAATACCGGAAGCGTTGCATTGGAGTCTCCAGAGTGGATTCCACAGGGTTCAATATGCTCCATGATGCCAATGATGTATACAGATTCCCCATCACAAATGGCATCTGCTTCAGCTTCAATAGCACCGTCGAGGTAATGATCGAGGAGCAATTTGTTGTTAGGTATTTTACGCAGCAAATCAACCACGTGTGCCTCTAATTCTTCCTTGTTAATGACAATCTTCATTCCTTGTCCCCCCAGTACATAAGACGGGCGCACCAAAATTGGGAAGTCTAAGGAGGTTGCCAGTTCCAAGGATTGGTCTGCGGTTTCAGCGACACCAAACTCAGGATAGGGTATGTTATTTTCTTTTAGAAGGGTAGAAAAACTTCCGCGATCTTCGGCCAAATCTAGCGACTGGAAACTGGTGCCAATAATATTTATTCCGTAACGATCGAGCTTTTCTGCAAGTTTTAAGGCAGTTTGCCCACCCAATTGAACGATAACACCGTAGGGGTTTTCGTGGCGGATAATGTCGTAAATATGCTCCCAAAATACGGGCTCAAAGTACAGCTTGTCAGCGGTGTCAAAATCTGTAGATACCGTTTCGGGGTTACAGTTGATCATAATGGTTTCGTACCCACACTCCCGCGCAGCCAAAACTCCATGAACACAACAATAGTCAAATTCAATCCCCTGACCAATACGGTTAGGCCCAGAGCCTAAAACAATAATTTTTTTCTTATCGCTTGATACACTTTCATTGGCACTAAAAGCTTCGCCTCCGGCCAATGCCATTTTGGCTTCAAAAGTGGAGTAATAATAAGGGGTTTTTGCGGCAAATTCTGCAGCACACGTATCCACCAATTTATACACGCGTTGAATTCCCATTTCATCGCGCTTGTTGTACACCTGGCTTTCCAAACCATCGAGCATGTGCGCAATTTGGCGATCGGCAAAACCTTTTTGTTTGGCTTCCAACATGAGCTCCTGTGGTAGGGTGTCTACCGTATAGGCGCTTATTTTTTTCTCCAGATGGTGCAATTCTTCATACTGCTTTAAGAACCACATATCAATTTTTGTAATCTGATGGATGGTGCTTAAGGGAATCCCTAGTTGTATGGCGTCATAAATCACAAACACACGGTCCCAACTGGCGTAGGTGAGCTTTTGAATAATTTGGTCGTAATCTTTGTAGCCTTTGCCATCGGCGCCCAAACCATTGCGTTTAATTTCTAAAGATTGGGTGGCTTTGTGTAAGGCCTCCTGGAACGAACGACCAATTCCCATTACTTCCCCAACAGACTTCATCTGTAGGCCTAGGACTCTGTCGGAACCTTCAAATTTATCGAAGTTCCAACGCGGTATTTTTACAATTACATAATCTAAAGTGGGTTCAAAGAGGGCCGATGTGGACTGTGTAATTTGGTTGTTCAACTCATCTAAGGAATATCCAATGGCTAGCTTTGAAGCTACTTTTGCGATGGGATATCCTGTTGCTTTTGAGGCCAAAGCTGAAGAACGCGATACACGAGGATTAATCTCAATGGCGATGATGTCCTCGTTTTCATCGGGGCTTACCGCAAACTGCACATTACAGCCGCCCGCAAAGTCACCGATACTGCGCATCATTTTTATCGCCATATCACGCATGCGCTGGAAAGCCGTATCAGACAATGTCATTGCTGGGGCAACAGTAATGGAATCTCCTGTGTGAATCCCCATGGGATCCATATTTTCAATGGTACAAATGATGACCACATTATCATTTTTGTCGCGCAGCAATTCCAACTCGTATTCTTTCCATCCCAACAACGCTTTATCAATGAGTACCTCATGAATGGGGGAAGCTTCTAAACCTCGAGTAAGGAGCTCTTCAAAATCTGTAGCGTCGTGTACAAAAGACGCCCCTGTACCTCCAAGAGTAAACGACGGACGAATAACCAGTGGAAAACCAAACTTTTGTGCAATTTCTTTTCCTTTCAGGAAGGAGTTTGCCGTTTCAGCAGGTGCTACAGGAATATCGATGTCCTTCATCAACTGCTTAAACTTATCGCGATCTTCAGTGATTTGAATCGCATCTATATCTACACCTATGATTTCAACCCCAAAATCTTCCCATATGCCTTTATCATCAGCTTCAATACAAAGATTTAATGCTGTTTGCCCTCCCATGGTAGGGAGAACAGCATCTACCTTGTGCTTTTTTAATATTTCAATTATGGACTTGGTGGTTAATGGCTTTAAATACACATGATCGGCCATGGAAGGATCCGTCATAATTGTGGCTGGATTAGAATTGATCAATATGGTTTCAATTCCATCTTCACGTAGGGATCGCAATGACTGGGATCCCGAATAATCAAACTCACAGGCCTGTCCAATGATAATAGGGCCTGAACCAATAATTAAGATGCTCTTTAGGTGTTCTTGCTTAGGCATAAATCAAATTCTAATAGTGGTTTTGAAGATAAAAAAAAGGTGTTACCTAAAAAAGTAACACCTTCATTTATTGCGTTATGGTTTCTCATTTACCTTTTGTGGCGTGGTTCTGATGAAACGGATAATTTTTTTCTGCTTTTTGCACGGCGGCTCGCAAGCACTTTACGACCATTGGCAGTTGCCATACGCTCACGGAAACCGTGTTTATTGCGTCTTTTTCTTTTGGAAGGTTGAAATGTTCTTTTCATATCAGACGTTTGTTCAAAAAAAGGAACATATACGTTCCTAAAGCGGTGCAAATATAAACATCTTTTTACTTTTACAAAACCTTTTTCTTCTTCGTAATTGAGGTATTTTTTACCTTTGTTGAAATTTAAAACAGGATGTATCCAAAAATCATAAAACTTATATTCGCACTGCTCGCATTAGGCTTTGCTGGCTACCAATTCTATGACAGTGAAATTGGCAACGGAATTTTCCTTGTCTTGCTCAGTGGGATGTTTTTGTTGCTGTATTTTAAAAATGAAATTATCATCCTGGCATTTCTTCGTTTACGCAAGCAAGATTTTGAGGGAACTGCACGCTGGCTAGCAAGAATTAAAAATCCTGAAGCCGCACTAGTAACCAAACAGCAGGGATATTACCACTACCTCCACGGTATTATTGCTTCCCAAAATAACCTTACCCAAGCAGAAAAGTATTTTAAAAAAGCCTTACAACTGGGGCTTTCCATGAAACAGGATTTGGCCATGGCCAAGTTGAGTTTAGCGGGAATATTAATGCAAAAAAGAAGAAAACGCGAAGCGACCACCTTGTTAGCAGAAGCAAAAAAACTGGACAGCCACGGAATGCTAACTGGGCAAATTAAGATGATGCAGCAGCAAATGAAAAAAATTTAATCCCCGGCTGTTGTTGGGATTTTAATTTCATAATACTTCCGCGATTTGTTGTTTAAATGGTTTTGACGTAACCAAGGATTTTCTAGTTTCAACTCCTTGTATTTTACCCCCATTTGTTGCGCAAAGCGCGCGATGTTTGTAATGGCCGTATCCAACCCAACTGTTTTTATTTCAGTCGCTTCGTAAAGGTCTTTAGGAGCAAAAACAAAACCGTATTTTTTAGGATACTTCATAATTTCTTTAACGGCTAGTATTCGAAATATGTATCTACGGGTTTCCTCTCCCAAATAAAGATCGTAATAGTTGTCGACCTTTTGGCTTCTCAGGTTTCTTGAAATTCCAGCTACCCCCCTGTTGTAGGAAGCTGCGGCCAGGGTCCAACTACCAAATTTTTTGTAGGCGCGTTTTAAGTACTTACAGGCTATGCGTGTGGCTTTTTCCACATGGTAGCGTTCGTCCACATTGGCATTAACTTCCAAGCCCATTTCGCGCCCTGTAGTGCGCATAATTTGCCAAAAGCCTGAAGCCCCTTTGTAGGAACGCACCTGTTGCAAACCACTCTCTATTACAGCTAAATATTTAAAATCTTCGGGTACCCTCTCTTCATTTAAAATGGCTGTAATGGTGGGGAAATACTTATTGGCACGTTTTAGCATCAGCATCATATTTGACTGCCAATAGGTGTTTACAAGTAATTCCCGATCCATACGCTCGCGTACGTCTGGTTTTTGCAAGGGGACATTTTCACCCGCAAAACTCATACTATCAGGCAAACTTAGGGCATATACCTTGTACGTGCTTTCATAAGCGTCTTTAGGCGTCTGAAAATTAAATACTGTAGCACGTTCATTGGCAGAAAAGGCTACAAGTACCAAAATAACAAGGCCCAGAAGGAGAGGTAGTAATGATTTCATACTACCAAAGTATAGATTTGCACAGAGAATATCAACTATTCAAAATCAAATCTGGTAAGTTATCATTAAACCATGCCTTTTTATTGATAATAATGGCATGCCCCCCAGGAATTTCAATATAGGGGTCCAAAAGATGCTTTTTTGGAAAAACCGTATCCTGTGAACCGTGAATGTGTACAAGTCCTTTGGCAGGGGTTTGTTGTTGCCAATGAACCAGGGCGTGTATGGCCCATTTTAAATAGTTTGGATCACGTTCCGAAAGGTATTTCTGATAAAGGCTCATGCGCTTTTTTATGCGATCACCAAAAACAAAAAGTGCAAGCGTTTCTATGTTCTTCACCCATTGGGTAGGCAACAACTTATGGATTTGGGTGTGCTTGGCCATTTTCATAGCTACAGGGAGTTCCTGAGCCGATTTAATACTAGAGACAATAATTACTTTGCTACAGCTAACATACCGGGCCATTTCTTGTACTAGTACACCGCCAAAAGAAACCCCCAGTAATATGGGATTGGGATGAACTACCCGTTCACACATCCGCTTTGCATAGTCCTGTAGTGGCTCATTTTTTTTGGGAGGAATCCAACTCAGCCAATGCATCTCAAACTGCTCCGGCAGATGAAGGTATTCAAAAATACGAGGGCTTGCCGCCATTCCGGGCATAAGATAAATATGAGCGGTTGTCGAAGCCTTGGGAGGTTGCACCTATATTAAATTTTTATTAAATTTGTGTCTGCCTTTCTTCTTACTAACGAACCCAGCCCAATCAACGTACAGATTTTCGACTAAAACAAAATTCATGGATAGTTTATCGGTTACGAACAATGAGTTCCTCCGTCAGTTTGAAACAAAAGTAGGTAATTCTCTAGCATGTATTGAATATGCAGAGCAAGAACGCAAAATTTTTCTTACCAAACTGTGTATTCCTGACCCCATTCAAAACAAAGAATTTGAAGAGCAGTTTATTAGTACAGTTCTTGAAATTATTGAAGAACGCAACCTCCGCGTTGTTCCTACCTCCCCTAAAATCGCTGGGTTTGTAAGAAGAAACAAGCGCTACAAGTCCTTGCTGCCCGTAGGAATCAAACTTTAACTCCAAGAAAACCGAACATAGCCCCCGGCGTCAATACGCTCTAAACGGATGGGATGTAATGTGTTTACCAACGCTGGATCCCAAGGGCAACGTACCTTCACATAGTTTTCTGTAAATCCTGTAATGTAACCTTCCTTATTATCGGCTTCAAACAAAACTTTGGCCTGTTGTCCTAGGCACTTCTCGTAAAAATAGCGTCTTTTTTTAGCCGAAAGTCCCCGTAACATTTTACTGCGCTTGGCGCGAACAGCCTTTGGCACCACTACTTCCATTGTAGCTGCTGGTGTGTTTGGGCGTTCGGAATAGCTGAACACATGTAAATAGGATACGGGTAAATTATTTAAGAAATGATAGGTTTCCAAAAAGTCTTCATCTGTTTCCCCGGGAAAACCAACAATCACATCTACACCGATGCAGGCATTAGGCATGAGGGATTTAATCTTTTCTACCCTGTTGACATATAAGTCGGTGAGGTAGCGACGGCGCATTTTTTTAAGAATCTTATCACTACCACTCTGCAACGGAACATGAAAATGGGGAACAAAACTTTCACTTTTACTGACAAATTCTATTACCTCATCCGAAAGTAAGTTGGGCTCAATGGAAGAGATACGTATGCGATCAATCGCCTGGTGGGCATCTAACGCACTAACAAGGTCAATAAAACGGTGCTCGTGATTTTTAGTACCAAACTCGCCCTTTCCATAGTCTCCAATATTTACCCCCGTTAAAACAATCTCGCGTATGCCTTGTGCGGCAATAGCATCTGCATTTTTAAGTACATTTTCTAAGGCATCACTTCGGGAGATCCCACGTGCTTGTGGGATGGTACAATAGGTACATTTATAGTCACAACCGTCCTGCACTTTTAAAAAAGCTCGGGTACGGTCGCCAGTTGAAAAACTTCCCACATAGGTGTTTACCGTATCAATAGCACAAGAGTGCATTTTACCTTCAGGGCGTTTGGTTAGGTCGCTAAGGTAACTGGTGAGGTTAAACTTTTCTGCTGCCCCCAAAACCAAATCCACACCTTCCACCGCCAGCAATTGTTCGGGTTGCAATTGTGCATAACAACCAATAGCAGCAATAAACGCATCGGGGTTTTGGGCCAAACATTTGCGCACCAATCCCTGAAAACGCTTGTCTGCATTTTCTGTAACAGAGCACGTGTTAATAACGTAAACATCTGCAGGACTATCAAATGCTACACGCTTGTAGGCTGCGGGATCAAAATCCCTTGCAATAGTAGCCGTTTCCGAAAAATTGAGCTTGCACCCTAAAGTGTGGAACGCTACTTTGGCCTTTTGAACAGCAGTGTGTGTATGCATGGGTTGGATAAAAAAAGCGTTATTTTTAGTGCAAATATACATTGGCTAAATGAATAATACAGGGGTTTTAAAAAGTTCTCATCGGACTTGGGCAGGCATACTACTACTGGGATGGGCATCACTGCTAGTAAGTTGTAATAAAAAAACCTCCCGTTATACTGATCAAGACGTATTTCGCTACAACGAGGCAAGAAACATTACCAGTCTGGATCCCGCTTTTGCAAGGAACCCACAAAACAACTGGGCAGTACAACAGTTATTTAATGGCTTGGTACAATTAAATTCAAATTTAGAAGTAGTCCCAGAAATAGCGCATAATTGGGAAATTGATGCTTCGGGAAAAATTTACACTTTTCACCTACGAGATGACGTATACTTTCACGAATCCCCAGTTTTTGGGGCAAACAAAACCCGAAAAGTAGTCGCACAAGATTTTGTTTACAGCTTTCAACGCTTGCAAGATCCCGAAGTAGCTTCGCCAGGTGCATGGGTAATGCAACGCGTAAAAAAATACACTGCTGTTGATGATCACACCCTTAGGGTAGAGTTAAAATCTGTTTTTCCTGCATTTTTGGGAATTCTCAGTATGAGTTATTGCGCTGTGGTTCCCCAAGAAGCTGTAGCTTTTTACGGCAATAACTTTAGAAGGCATCCCGTTGGTACAGGCCCCTTTAGCTTTAAAATTTGGAAGGAAGATGTAAAGCTAGTGTTACGAAAAAACCCCAATTATTTTGAGCGAGATTCCAACGGCCAACGACTTCCCTATTTAGAGGCAATATCCGTGCAATTTATTCCCGATATACAAAGTGAGTTTATGTTGTTTCTTCAAGGAAAATTTGATTTTATCAATTCCTTGGATAATTCTTACAAAGATGAGCTCCTTACACCTGACGGTATTTTACGAAAAAAATATCAGGGTAAAATTCAAATGCAACAAGGCCCCTATTTAAACACCGAGTACATTGGCATTTACCTTGAAGCAGACCATCCGCTTATGCGCTCTAAAGCCTTGCGAAAAGCGCTTAGTATTGGTTTTGACAGGGAGTTAATGATTGCTTACCTGAGAAATAATATTGGTTTTGCGGCAGGTTTGCGTTTTATTCCCAAGGGGCTTCCGGGGCATATACTTTCCAACACCTTACCCTATCAACCTGAAGAAGCCCGGAAAATTATTGACAGCTATCAAAAAACAAATGGCCCTTTGCCTCCTATTTCACTGGCTACAGACGCCAATTACGTAGACATTTGTGAATTTTTACAACGTGAATGGGCAAAAATTGGAGTTGAAATACGCGTGGATATTATGCCTACTGCAACATTGCGACAAGCCAAAACATCGGGACAATTGCAATTGTTTCGTGCCAGTTGGATTGCTGACTATCCTGATGCCGAAAATTACCTCGCCTTGTTTTATTCTAAAAACTTTACACCCTTTGGTCCCAATTATACCCATTTTAAAAATGCAGCCTACGATGCACTTTTTGAAAAAGCCATATTACAAACTGATCCTGCAGTTCGCCTGCCAATGTATGCACAGTTGGACAGCTTAGCTATGGAAGAGCATCCCATTATCCCTTTATACTACGACAAAGCAATACGCTTTTTAAGCAATAACGTAAAAGGATTGGGCCTAAACCCCATCAATAGCCTTGAATTAAAAACGGTACGAAAGGAATAAAAAAACCGTTGGAAAAACCAACGGTTTTATGGTATAAGAAATGCCGTGTTTACTTTTTAAACTTGGCGTATTTGTTTTTGAATTTGTCAATTCGTCCAGCAGTATCCACCAATTTAGATTTCCCTGTATAGTAGGGATGAGAAGTACGTGAAATCTCAAGTTTTATTAAAGGATACGATACACCGTCAACTTCAATAGTTTCTTTAGTGTTTGCAGTGGACTTGGTTATAAAAACATCGTCGTTAGACATGTCTTTAAATGCCACTAGGCGGTAGTTGTCAGGATGAATGTCTGCCTTCATTTGTATGAATTTTGGTTTGCAAATTTACATTTTTTTTTAAAACTTAAAACCTCTTTTACTTTTTTCCCATCAAAATAGTATCTTGTGTAGATTTTAAAATTTAACTTATGGACAATACCTCAATCAAAACAGCTCCCTACGCGCTTCGATATGGCTTAATTTATGGTATCATATTGGTCGTTTTTGCGATTATGCTTTACACCATGGATATGCACTATCAAAACAGCACCCTATCCACCGTAGTAAACATACTTATTGGTGTTGGTGGTATTCTCTGGGGGATGCTCGCCTACAAAAAGGACAATGGCGGTTTTATTAGCCTATCACAATCGTTAAAAGTGGGGGTTGCCATTGCTCTGGTGGGCTCATTGGTGGGAATCATCTACGGTGTAGTACTCACAGAATTCATTGACCCCACAACCATGGACAAAGCACTAGAATTTCAAAAACAACAAATGCTATCGCAAAATCCTGAAATGAGTGTAGAACAGGCCAATCAATTTGTGGACATGCAAAAGAAGTTTTCTTCACCACTCATTCGCAGCGCCTTTGGATTGCTCTTTGGTATCTTTTTTGGGTTTATAGTTGCACTGATAAGCGGATTAGTCATCAAAAAAAACCGTCCTGAGTAAGCACAAATTTGTACTTTTGACCCATAGTGCCTAAGCCCTATGGAGATCTCCGTAATTATACCCTTACTCAATGAAGCTGAATCCATTAAGGAATTGGACCAGTGGATTAGCACTAGCCTCGAAGCGCAGGGGCTAAGCTATGAGGTGCTCTATATAGACGATGGAAGCACCGATACCTCTTGGCAATGCATCACCCAACTGGCTTCGGATAAAAAACACCGTAAAGGCATTCGTTTTTTAAAAAACTACGGGAAATCTCAAGCCCTCCAAGCCGGTTTTTTAGAAGCCCAAGGAGAGTATGTTATTACTATGGATGCCGACCTGCAAGACTCTCCAGAGGAAATTCCCCCCATGCTTGAACAGCTGAAATCAGAAGGTTTAGACATTATCTCGGGCTGGAAGAAAAAACGCTACGATTCGGTTTTATTTAAAAATATACCTTCTAAACTGTTTAACTGGGCGGCACGCCGAACTTCAAAAATTAAGTTGCACGACTTTAACTGCGGCTTAAAAGTGTACCGCAAAGAAGTTGTTAAATCCATAAAAGTTTATGGAGAAATGCACCGGTATATCCCTGTGATTGCAGCACATGAGGGGTTTACTAACATAGGCGAAAAAATTGTCCAACATCAGGCCCGAAAATACGGAAGCTCCAAATTTGGATCCGATCGGTTTATTAAAGGCTTTTTAGATTTAATTACCCTTTGGTTTTTGCAGCGTTTTGGGAAACGCCCCATGCATTTTTTTGGTCTATGGGGAACCACGATGCTCTTGCTCGGTTTTGGCTTTACCCTCTATTTGGGAATCGACAAACTGTTTTTAAGCCCCTCAGGACGCCTTATAACAGACCGGCCCGAATTTTATATTGCACTCACCACCATGCTTCTAGGTACACAACTTTTTATTGCGGGCTTTTTAGGAGAACTCCTGTTGCAACAGCAACAACGCAAACGATACACCATTAGTAGCACCACATTCAAAACCAAGTAATGGAACAGCTGGAACTTTCAAAACGTATTTCGGCATGGAAACAGTCCCCCTTCGATGCAGCAACACGGGCTGCAGTGAAGACTTTAGAAAAAGACCCCAAAGCTGCTGAGGATGCCTTTTACACCGATTTGTCCTTTGGTACAGGTGGAATGCGAGGTATTATGGGCGTTGGTACCAACAGAATCAATCCCTACACCCTTGGCAGAGCAACCCAAGGCCTTGCCAATTATCTGAATGAAGTTTTTCCAAACACAAACATTCGGGTGGTCATTGCCTACGATTGCAGAAATAACAGTAAACGTTTTGCACAAAAAGTGGCGGCTATTTTTTCGGCCAACAACTGTGAAGTACACCTTTTTTCGGACCTCCGCCCTACTCCTGAGCTCTCCTTTGCCGTTCGAAAGCTTCAAGCCCGTTGCGGTATAGTGCTTACGGCTTCGCATAACCCCCCGGCCTACAATGGATATAAAGTGTATTGGCAAGACGGTGGACAAATTGTTCCACCACACGACCAACGCATTATGGATGCTATAGCTGCTACGTCCTATGAAGCCATAAAATTTAAAGCTAAACGTGATTTAATTCACGCCATTGATCGCAGTGTAGACGAAGCCTTTTGGGCCACCGCACTTAAAGCGGCTGCAATGCCACAAAAAGGCAAAGAGAAACTTAAGGTGGTGTTTACTCCCATCCATGGTACAGCCCGTGAAGGCGTCCCCCAAGTTTTGGAACGCGCAGGATTTACTCAAGTGTACACTGTTGCCCAACAAATGAAGGCCGACGGAAATTTTCCCACGGTACAATCTCCAAACCCAGAGGAACCCGAAGCACTTCAACTGGCCCTTAACTTGGCCAAAGAAAAAAATGCCGACATCGTCATTGGCACCGATCCTGATGCAGACCGTTTGGGAATTGCCGTTCGGGATCTCAATGGAGAATTGGTGGTCCTCAATGGAAATCAAACCTTAACCATTTTTACTTATTTCCTCCTTAAAAAATGGCAGCTTGAAAAAGGGTTTAAAGGCAATGAATACATCGCTTCAACCATTGTAAGCTCTCCCATTGTACAAAACATGGCTGCTCATTTTGGGGTAGAATGTGTGGTTACCCTTACAGGCTTTAAATGGATAGCAGCCGAAATTGCAGCGCGACCAAACGATCGCTTTATTTGTGGAGGAGAAGAAAGTTATGGTTTTATGGTTGGCGATCAAGTCCGTGATAAGGACGCTATTACCGCCAGCCTTTTGGCTTGTGAAATAAGCCAGTGGTGCCATAACAACAACACCACGCTCTATGCGCTTTTGCTAGAATGCTATCAACAATTTGGGATGTACCATGAGCGTTTAATATCCAAAACAAAAACTGGGAGTGATGGGAAAAAAGCCATAGCCGCACAAATGGAAGCCATGCGCGCCCATCCGCCCCTACAGTTTGGCAAACACAAGGTGATTCAAATAGCTGATTATGCGAAACGGGAAGCCTATGAACCTGCCACCAACACCACCAGCCCCCTAGCACTCCCAAAATCAAATGTGCTAATATACCAGCTGGAAAACGGTGGACAAATAGCCCTGCGCCCCAGCGGTACAGAGCCTAAAATAAAACTCTATTTAAGCACTTGTACTGCTTACAGAAAAGACAGTACTTTGGAGGCCCACTTTGATATGCTCAACAAAGAACTGGACGAATTTCAAAACCTGCTCAGCCTATAATTATGCAGTACTTTAAACAAATCATTCATTATGCACGTCCTTATATAGGCTACGCTGGGTTAAATGTATTTTTTAATATTCTCTATGCGCTTTTTAGTGCATTGGCGTTTGTATCCTTTATTCCCATGCTGGACGTACTTTTTCAGCAAACCAACACCAACCCACCACAACCCCAATACAACGGACTTAGTGATATAAAAAATTACATTCAAGACCTGTTAAACTATCAAGTAGCACAACTTTTGGCTGAGGATGTGGACAAAACCCTCATTTTTGTAATTGGACTGGTATTAGTGTTGTTTTTTCTTAAAAACCTCTTCAATTATTTTGCCCTCTATTTTATTGCCTTTTTGCGTAATGGGGTATTAAAAGACCTGCGAAACAGTCTCTATAAAAAAGTAATCTCACTTCCGGTGGGATATTTTACAGAACAACGCAAAGGAGATCTTATGGCGCGTATGGCCTCTGACGTACTCGAAATACAAACTTCCTTCCTAAGTGTGCTCGAATTGCTTATCCGCGAACCTCTGACCATCATTTTTACGCTATTGGTGATGTTTAACATTAGCTGGCCCTTAACCCTTTTTGTCGTTATTTTTATTCCTACCTCGGGGATTATAATCTCGATCATTGGGAAACAGCTGCGTAAAAAATCTGACTTAGTACAAAAAGAACAGGGACAAATTCTGTCTATAATAGATGAAACCATTAACGGGCAAAAAGTCATTAAAACCTTTAACGCTACTGAGCGTTTTATTTCGCGCTTTGCTGCGTCCACTCAGCGTTTTTTTAAATTTTCCAACGCTTTGGTGCACCGCAACAACCTGGCAGCACCAACAAGTGAATTTTTAGGGATTGCCATTATTGGGGTACTGTTGTGGTTTGGAGGCCGCATGGTACTTTTAGAACAATCCTTAGACGGGACAACCTTTATAGTATTTATGGGCTTGGCCTACAACATCCTCACACCGGCAAAAGGAATTAGTAAAGCACTTTTTAGTATCCGAAAAGGCGATGCTGCTGCGGCACGAGTGGTAGAAATTCTCACTACTGATAACCCGCTCAAAGACCATCCTAAAGCAGAAAATAAAAACAGTTTTGAGCGTGATATTGTTTTTGAAAAGGTAACCTTTTCTTATGGCAATGGGCCCGTAGTTAAAGATTTTTCACTGACCATAAAAAAAGGCGAAACCATTGCTCTAGTGGGGCATTCTGGGAGTGGTAAAACTACCATAGCCAACTTGCTCAATCGCTTTTATGATATCAACAGCGGTGCCTTACTAGTGGACGGTACACCGATAAACAAAATCAAAAAAGAAAGCCTCTACAGCTTAATTGGAGTCGTAACACAGGAAGCCATACTGTTTAATGACAGCGTGGAAAACAACCTAAAATTAGGGCAGCCAACCGCCACAGAAGAACAGGTAATTACAGCTGCCAAAGCGGCTTACGCCCACCAATTCATACAGGAGCTGCCCGAAGGCTACAAAGCCAATATTGGCGAGAGCGGTAGTAAACTTTCTGGAGGGCAAAAGCAGCGCCTGTCCATAGCCCGAGCAGTGCTTAAAAACCCCCAAATTTTAATCTTAGATGAAGCCACCTCAGCGCTGGACACAACATCAGAAAAATCGGTGCAACAGGCCCTTGAAAATTTAATGAAAAAACGAACTTCATTGGTGATCGCACACAGACTTTCTACAATTCAAAAAGCAGATCGTATATTAGTATTGGATAAAGGAACTATTGTTGAGAGTGGTTCGCATGACGAATTGCTGAAAAAAGGTAAAGTATATAAGAGCTGGGTAGCCCTCCAAAAATTGTAACCATTAAACCATTTTGAGAAATTTCCATCAAAATATAAACATTTCACTGTTGTGACACCAGAAGCACTATTTATTGCAGCGCTAAAAGACGAAGAAACCCGTGAAGCGGCATTTACTAAGCTGGTACAACGCTATAAGGAGCGCCTCTACTTTCACATTCGACGCATGGTAATTTCTCACGAAGATGCTGATGACGTGTTACAAGAAACTTTTATTAAGGTGTTTAAAAACATCGGTAACTTTAAAGGAGAAAGCCAACTGTTTACTTGGATGTATCGCATTGCCACCCATCAGGCCTTAGATCATTTGCGAAAACAAAGCCAAAAAAAGGGAATACAACACCAGCAGCTGCTGGATACTAAAATAGATCAACTACACGCTGACTTGTACTTTGATGGAGACGCTGCCATGCAAAAATTCCAAAAAGCAATCGTTCAATTACCGGAACGCCAACGGCTTATTTTTAATATGAAGTATTTTGACGATTTAAAATTTAGAGAAATCGCACAAATACTGGACTGTAGTGAAGGAGGACTAAAAGCTTCCTACCACCATGCTGTAAAGAAAATTAAATGCTACCTCAATGGAAAAGAATAATAAAAACAATCCATTTCGGGTGCCAGAAGGGTATTTTGATGCGCTGGAAAACGAGTTAGCATTAAAAACAAAATTCGAAGCCAAAAAAGAAAGTACATGGGTTACACCCCAAAACTATTTTAACACAGTAGAAGTAGCGGTGGAAGGACAACTAACTACCAAAAAACGCCAGCAGAAACAACGTATTCCACTACTAGAAGTAGCGTTTACAACAGCCATTACTGCATTACTCACTTTCTATGTGCAAACTGCTGACTCCACCCCTATGCAAAACGAACTCTTGACTTCCTATGGTGTGGAACTCCTCGACCAGCAACTGTACAGCATTTACGATGACGTACTGGAGCCCGGAGAAAATCCCCTAACCTATGAACGACTGAATTTAGAAGAATTAGAAACCATAGACCCAGACTACTTCCCTGAGTTTTCATATCCCTTGAATTATGACGAAATTGAACAATAAACTCATACTCGCCTTTTACTTGTTGAGCATCCCCTTGGCCTTTGGACAAAAAAAATGGATGAGTCATCCCAGAACAAAAGCCATTAAGCTCAATTATATTGCAGAAAAAAGCAATCTTACAACAACGGAAGAAACTGCTTTTTGGAGCATTTTTGACCGCTATGAAGATGAAGTTTTTAAAATCTGTCGTAAGCCTTTGTATGAACTACGAAAAAAAATGCGCACTGATAAAACAGCACTTACTGCTACAGATATTAAAAGCTACATCAATCAAATGGACAGCTTAGAGGAATTAATGCTTTCTAAAAAACGCATGCGTAATGCCGTATTGTTGGATAGTTTACCCGCAGAAAAGGTATTGCAGATTTTTAATGCGGAACGAAGTTTCAACTACCACGCAATTGACAAGCTGCGGAAAAAATCTACAGCATCCAATTCAAGAAACAATCAAAAATAACTTTGCAGCACCCTATGGTACTGTATAATTCGCTTCTTGATGGCCTTCAAAACCTCTTGTGCGAAGTTCATTTGGAGGAACAACCCCCACAACTCAGTTTTAAAAAATGGTGTAAACGGTATCCCAAATGGGGATCCCGGGATCGGAAACTGGTTGGCAAAGCACTTTTTGACAGTCTACGTTGGAAACGGCGGTACTGCTGGTGCATGAATACCGAAAGCCTAAATAGAGAAAACTTAACTGAATTGCTTTGGGTGTGGTCTGTACTTGAAGATATTAGCTGGAAAACACCCCCCACAGGAAAATTCCCAAGTGCTTCTGAAATTAAAGCACGGGACAAAAACGGAAAAAAGCATCCAAAAATTGCTCACGCTATCCCCGATTGGCTAGACGCGTTGGGAAGTGCGCATTATCCAGAAACTTGGCAAAAAGAATGTGCCGCCTTTAATACCCCAGCGCCATTAATCCTAAGGGTAAACACCCTAAAAACTTCAAAGACAGCACTCCAGCAACAACTCGAAAAGGAAGGCATAGTTACTACACCAATTGCCCACTACCCCTATGCGCTAAAATGCGAACAAAACGCACGAGTAACTTCTACCAAAGCCTACCAAAAAGGCTTCTTTGAAATTCAAGATGCAAACTCACAAAAAGTAGCAGAATGGATCGCTCCCGAAAAAGGGCATGTAATTTTTGATGTATGCGCTGGGGCTGGAGGAAAAACCTTGCACCTTGCTACCCAATTACAAAACACAGGACAGGTTTTTGCTATGGATGCTAATCCTAAAAAATTAGAAGTACTTCAAGAGCGTGCAATGCGCAACGGACTTCAAAATATTGTTGTTCCTCAAGAAATTGACAACGCCTTCCAAGCACAGTGGCAAAAACAAGTAGATGCTGTACTTATTGACAGTCCGTGTAGCGGTTTAGGGGTACTCCGGCGCCACCCAGAACACAAATGGATCATGCACCCACAACGAATTAAAGCGCTAAACGAATTACAGGAACACTTGCTCCAAACCCACAGTAATTGGGTTAAACCCAAAGGGCACTTATGTTATGCCACCTGTTCTATTTTACCCAGTGAAAATGAAAATCAAATTGATCGGTTTTTACAATCCAATACAGGGCAGCAGTTTAAATTAATTAAAGCAGAAACCATGCTCACACATACCACTGGGAACGACGGTTTCTTTATTGCAAAATTGCAACGACAGTAGGCGAAGTTATTAACCCAACTGTGAATAACTCCACTAAAATTCCCCTCCTAATCTCTGAATTAACACCGCCAAATCAATTACTTTTAAGCACGCAAAGTTTGGCATTATGATTTGTTTCTACGGCACCCCAAAATCACATGTTTTTGCAGTTGAAACCTCCCTTAATTTCTCCCCCGACACCCATGAAAAACTGCGCTGGCTTTTTGGTGGTAAAGAACACCTAGACGTCAAAAATATTGCAGGAACATTCATGGGGCCACGCAGGGCCATGATTACCCCTTGGAGTACCAATGCCGTTGAAATTACCCAAAATATGGGGATTGAAGGCATCACAAGAATTGAAGAATTTCATGCCATTACCAATGCGCAACAGGTAGATCCCATGTTGTACGAACGCTTTGACGGATTAGACCAAGCGTTATTTACTGTAGCTGTCTCTACCGAAGCCGTATTGCCCATTACAGACATTGCTGCCTATAATGATAGCGAAGGGCTGGCCTTGAGTCCAGAAGAAATCCAGTACCTGGAGGACTTGTCAAAAAAGATGCAACGCCCCCTCACTGATTCTGAGGTCTTCGGCTTCTCACAAGTAAATTCAGAACATTGCCGCCATAAAATTTTCAATGGCACCTTCATTGTAGATGGGACTGAAAAAGAACAATCGCTTTTTCAACTCATAAAAAGCACTTCCAAAGCCCACCCGGAAAATATTGTCTCTGCCTACAAAGACAATGTAGCCTTCATCAAAGGGCCAGAAGTACAACAATTTGCCCCATCTGATGGGACCGCACCAAGCATTTACAAAGAAAAACGTATTCCAAGTGTCATTTCTCTAAAAGCAGAAACACACAATTTCCCCACTACTGTAGAACCTTTTAACGGAGCTGCAACCGGCTCGGGAGGCGAAATTAGGGATCGATTGGCCGGGGGGCAAGGGTCCTTGCCCTTGGCAGGAACCGCTGTATACATGACACCCTACTCGCGCGTCACCAAAGAGCGCCCTTGGGAGGCACATTTTCCAGAGCGTCCTTGGAGGTATCAAACACCATTAGACATTCTTATTAAGGCCTCTAACGGCGCTTCAGATTTTGGAAATAAATTTGGCCAACCGCTTATAGCAGGGTCCGTTTTTACCTTCGAATATACCGACGAAAACCAGCGTTTAGGCTTTGACAAAGTAATTATGCTTGCAGGTGGTGTTGGGTTTGGACACCAACAACAAGCCCAAAAAAAGCACCCTACAAAAGGGGACAAAATTGTAATCCTCGGCGGTGATAATTACCGCATTGGAATGGGTGGTGCAGCAGTATCTTCGGCAAATACTGGTGAATTTGACAATAGTATAGAACTCAATGCCGTGCAACGTTCCAATCCTGAAATGCAAAAGCGTGTTGCCAACACCATTAGAGCTTTTGTTGAACAAACTGACAACCCTATTGTTTCCATTCACGATCACGGTGCAGGAGGCCATTTAAATTGTCTTTCGGAATTGGTAGAAAACAATGGCGGAACCATTCAAATTGATCAACTCCCCATTGGTGACCCCACCCTGTCAGCCAAAGAAATCATTGGAAATGAATCGCAGGAACGTATGGGACTAGTGATGGCTGAAGAACACCTCCCCCTTTTAGAAAAAATTGCTGCACGCGAACGCACCCCCATGTATGTGGTAGGAACAGTTAGTGATGACCATCACTTTGAATTCATTAATACCAAAACACAAGAAAAGCCCATTGACCTGCAACTCGATGACCTCTTTGGAAATCCTCCCAAGACCATTATGAAGGATACTACGTTAGCACACAATTTCACACCGCTAACGTATTCAGAAGGGCAATTAAACAACTATTTAGAACAGGTGCTGCAGCTAGAAGCCGTGGCCTGCAAGGATTGGCTCACCAACAAAGTAGATCGTTGTGTTAGTGGTCGTGTGGCACAGCAACAAACTGTTGGAGAACTGCAGTTGCCGCTAAGCAATTGTGGGGTGGTTAGTTTAGACTACCAGGGGAAATCTGGAGTCGCTACTGCCATCGGCCATGCCCCCCTAAGTGGATTAATTGATCCCAAAAAAGGGAGTCGCAACGCTATAGCCGAAGCATTAACAAACATTGTTTGGGCACCGCTTGAAAACGGATTAGCAGCTGTATCCCTGTCTGCCAACTGGATGTGGCCTTGCAATACCCAAGGAGAAGATGCCCGACTATACGCTGCTGTGGAAGCCTGTGCCTCCTTTGCTACCGAATTGGGCATCAACATTCCAACGGGCAAGGACTCCCTATCCATGAAACAGCAGTACGACGAAGGTGCAGTTACAGTGCCAGGAACAGTAATCATTTCTGCAGCTGGGCATTGTGATGCCATTTCAAAAGTGGTGACACCCGTAATTACCGAAACAGGCGGTGATATCTTCTATATTGATTTATCAAAAGACCATTACCTCCTTGGAGGATCTTCCTTTGCACAAATTAATGCTACCGTAGGAAATGCCACACCTACAGTTACCGATGCGAAGTACTTTAAAAAGGCTTTCAATGCAATTCAAGATCTTATCAGAGACAACGCCATAACTGCAGGACATGATATTTCCTCTGGTGGTTTAATAACAGCGCTCCTAGAGGGCTGCTTCCCATCCACTGCCGTGGGATTACACCTCAATTTGGAAGCCTTAGGAGCGATTCCTTTAATTCCACTATTATTTGCTGAAAATGCTGGCGTTTGGGTACAATCACCCAAAGATTTAGAAGCACATTTCAGCGCCCTTGGTATCCATTGTGTACGTTTGGGAACACCTACCAAAGGGGCTTCCTTGGTACTTCAACATAAGGACACTACGCACAATCTTAATATTGCTGCCTTACGCGACACCTGGTATAGCACCTCTGCCGCTCTAGATGCCAACCAAACACAAGGAGATTTGGCCCAACAACGCTTTACCAACTACAAGGAACAACCCTTACGCTTTAAATTTCCAACAGCATTCTCAGGGCAGCTCCCAGAATTAGGGAACCGTCCAAAAATTAAAGCTGCTGTATTACGTGAAAAAGGCAGTAATTCGGAACGTGAAATGGCTTATGCCATGCAATTGGCAGGATTTGAAGTTACCGACATCCACATGACAGATTTGATTCAAGGCAGAACCGATTTGTCAGATTTCCAATTTATTGCTGCTGTGGGTGGGTTTTCTAACTCCGATGTTTTAGGAAGTGCCAAAGGCTGGGCAGGAGCATTTTTGTATAATGAAAAAGCACAAAAGAGCCTGAAGGACTTTTTTGCACGGCCCGACACCCTATCCATTGGAGTTTGCAATGGTTGTCAATTGTTTGTGGAATTAGGATTGCTCACTCCAAACCACATTGAAAAACCTAAAATGCTCCACAACGATTCTGGAAAATTTGAATGCCAATTTACTGCGGTAACTATTGAAGCTTCCCCCTCCATTATGCTCTCGGGTATGGAAGGGAGTACCCTAGGCATTTGGTCGGCGCATGGAGAAGGGAAATTCGCTTTCCCAAAGGAAGAAGCAGCCTATCATATTCCAGCACGCTACCATTACGAAGGCTACCCGGCTAACCCAAACGGCTCCGATTATAATGCCGCCATGCTGTCCAGCGCCGATGGGCGACACTTGGTGATGATGCCGCACCTAGAACGCGCTACCTTCCCCTGGAATTGGGGCCACTATCCAGCACAACGCGAAGATGCAGTAAGTCCTTGGATGATGGCGTTCGACAATGCCTTCCGTTGGTTGAGCACAAAATAAAATTCCTTTTTTTACTCCACCAAAATGCTTATTTTGCATGAAAAGGTTTTTTATGCAGCCCACTAGATTATTTGATTTTATTGAGTTCCAACGTCAGCAACGCCCCCTTGAAAATACAATCAACACAAAATATAACGGTACTTGGGAGGGCCTTTCCTCGCAAGCATTTTACGACCAAGGACAACTCATTAGCAATGCCCTACACCAAATGGGCATTAAAAAAGGAGATAAAATTGCCTTAATTTCTTCAAATAACAGAACCGAATGGGCAGTGGTGGACTTGGGCGCCCTACAACTTGGTGCCGTTACGGTACCCATTTACCCTACCATTACAGCAGAGGAGTACAAGTATATCCTTGAACATTCAGAATCTCAATACTGCTTCGTTTCGGACCAAGAGGTCTACGATAAATTAAAAAAAGTTCAAAAAGAAATAAAAACCCTTAAAGGGGTGTATTGCTTCGACACCATTAGTGGGTGCACGCATTGGAGCAGCCTCCTTGAAAAAGGCGCAAAGTCAAACCATCAAGAAGCGGTGGAAACAGCAAAAAAAGCCGTTGCCCCTGAAGATTTGGCTACCATTATTTATACCTCGGGAACTACAGGTACTCCTAAGGGGGTAATGTTAAGTCATAATAACGTAGTCTCTAATGTTATTGCCAGTGCAGAACGTTTGCCCCTGGAACGCGGAAAATCCACTGCCTTAAGTTTCCTTCCCCTCTGCCATATTTATGAGCGGGTAATTTTATATTTCTACCTGTATTTGAGTATCCGAATTTATTTTGCCGAGTCCCTGGAAACTATCAGTGATAACCTGAAAGAAGTAAAACCGAATATGATGACTGCTGTTCCGCGGTTACTTGAAAAGGTGTACGACAAAATTTATGCACGAGGCGCAGAACTTTCGGGTATCAAACAAAAACTATTCTATTGGGCGGTTGACCTTGGGTTGCAGTACCAACCCTATGGAAAAAATGGAGTCTGGTATGAGTTTAAACTTAAAATTGCACGAAAGCTCATCTTCTCAAAATGGCAAGAAGCCTTGGGAGGGAATTTAAGTATTATTGCCTCTGGAAGTGCTCCGCTTCAACCCCGCTTAGCACAAGTATTTACTGCTGCAGGTATGGCAATTATGGAAGGGTATGGACTTACAGAAACCTCGCCGGTAATATCAGTAAATGACATGCGCAATAATGGATTTAGAATTGGCACCGTAGGGAAGGTAATCAGCGGTGTAACCGTAAAAATTGCTGATGACGGTGAAATCCTTTGTAAAGGGCCAAATGTTATGCAGGGCTATTACAAAAATCCTGAGTTGACGAAGGAAGTAATGACAGGAGACTATTTTCATACGGGTGACATTGGCGAAATTGATGCCGATGGCTTTCTCAGAATTACCGATCGGAAGAAAGAAATGTTTAAAACTTCGGGTGGCAAATATATTGCCCCTGCTCTTATAGAAGGGGTAATGAAACAATCCCTGTTTATTGAACAAATTATGGTAGTTGGCGAAGCACAAAAGATGCCTGCTGCCATCATACAACCTAATTTTGAGTATATCGCCGAGTGGCAAAAAGAGGGAAGTATCGACTTAGGAAAATCACAAGCTGATTGGATTACCAATTCAAAATTAGTAGCTGCTATTGCAGCAGATATCGAAAAGCACAACTCCCAATTTGGAAAATGGGAGCAAATTAAAAAATTCGAACTCACCCCTGAAGCATGGTCAATTGATGGCGGACACCTTACCCCAACAATGAAGTTAAAGCGCAAGGTGATTCAAAAAAAATACCAACACCTTATCGATAAAATTTACGCTTAGGTGAACGTGTACAATTGCACGGAAATTCTTTTCTATTTTTATTATGCATGCATAATATTTTATATCTTTGAAAAAAAGCAACATGCAAACACCCAGTTTTGACGGCGCATTGCGTTCTGCCTGGATGGCAGTAAGTAAGATGTACAATCGCGAGGCATCAAAATTCCATTCAACTATGGCAACGGGGTTTGCGCTTTTAAATATAGACGCAGCGGGAACTCCCTCTACTGCGTTGGGACCAAAAATGGGAATGGAAAATACGAGCTTGTCGCGACTTTTAAATGCAATGGAAAAGAAGCAACTCATCAGACGAAGTCCCGATCCTGAAGACGGAAGAAGGGTGTTAATTTTTCTTACTCCCTTTGGGAAAGAAAAACGCGATGTGTCAAAATCTGTAGTGTTGCGTTTTAATGCACTCGTTGCAGCGGATTTAAACCCCATTCAAATCAAACACTTTTTTGAAGTGATTGAAACCATAACCAATCATAGTAGTTTATTTGAACAACACATAAACAACCCAAAACTAAACACAGGAACATGAAAACTACCACCACACAACAATTGGCAGGAGGCGAATTTATCCTCCACAATCAAGAAGCCGCAACGGTATTCACTCCGGAAGATTTTAGCGAGGAGCAACAAATGATGAAAGCTGCGGTACAGGAATTTATAGACCGCGAAGTGTGGCCCAAAAAGGCTGAGTTCGAGCAAAAGAACTATGCACTTACCAAAACATTAATGAAAAAAGCTGGAGCGCTCGGATTTTTAGGTATTGCTGTACCCGAAACGTTGGGAGGCTTAGGAATGGACTTTGTATCCACCATGCTGGTATGTGATTATATTTCGGGAGCAACAGGTTCATTTTCCACAGCCTTTGGTGCGCATACTGGTATTGGCACTATGCCCATTGTACTTTACGGGACAGAAGCGCAAAAGTTAAAATATGTTCCTAAACTTGCGAGTGGAGAATGGTTTGGGGCTTACTGCTTAACAGAGCCTGGAGCGGGTTCAGATGCCAATTCTGGGAAAACCAAAGCCGTACTTTCTGAAGATGGCACACACTACAAAATTTCGGGGCAAAAAATGTGGATCTCTAATGCTGGCTTTGCAGATATATTTATTGTATTCGCACGTATTGAAGATGACAAAAATATTACAGGCTTTATAGTACCTGCCGATTTGGAAAACGGCATTACTTTGGGAGATGAAGAACACAAGCTCGGGATCCACTCCTCCTCTACCCGACAAGTATTTTTTAACGAAACCAAAGTACCTGTTGAGAACATGTTGGCTGCACGTGGACAAGGTTTTAAAATAGCAATGAATGCGCTCAACGTAGGGCGTATTAAATTAGCTGCAGCCTGTTTGGATGCCCAACGCCGGGTTACTTCAACCGCAATACAATATGCTAAAGAACGGGTTCAGTTTAAAACCCCTATTGTAGAATTTGAGGCCATTAAAGATAAAATTGCCCGTATGGCAACCAGTTGTTATGTGGGGGAGGCTGCAAGTTACCGCGCAGCAGATGCCATTGAAAAACGCATTGCGTATTACAAAGAAACTGGAAAAAGTCATCAAGAGGCTGAACTCAAAGGAGTGGAAGATTTTGCTATTGAGTGTTCTTTACTCAAAGTGGCAGCTTCTGAAGATGTTCAGAATTGCGCCGATGAAGGTATCCAAATTTTTGGAGGTATGGGCTTTTCAGCAGACACGCCCATTGAATCTGCATGGCGGGATGCACGTATTGGAAGAATTTATGAAGGCACCAATGAAATCAATCGCATGCTTGCTGTTGGTATGCTGCTTAAAAAGGCGATGAAAGGCCAAATGGATCTCATGTCACCCGTGATGGAGCTTTTACAACAATTGGGGCAACCGATAGCCAAAAAAGCAACACATAACGGGCCATTGGCAGCCGAAAAAGAAATTATTGAAGGTTTAAAATCTACATTTTTAATAACTGTTGGAACGGCAGTACAGCAGTACGGTCCCGAATTGGAAAAGCATCAGCAAGTGCTCATGGCTGCTGCTGATATATTGATTGAAATTTACATGGCGGAATCTGCTGTGCTTCGAACAGAAAAAAACTGTGCAAGAACCTCCACAAAAGACCAAGAGCAACAACTGAATATGACCAAGGTGTATGTGTATGAAGCGCGAGGAATTGGCTTAAGAAAAGCACAGGAAATAATTCACCATTTGGCCAAAGGCGACCAGCAACAACAGCTAGAGCAGGCCATCAGTGCACTGTTGCAGTACACTGAAACTCCTGATACTATTAGTCTTAAAAACAGTATAGCAGAAGCACTTAGTGCAGAAGGCAACTATTGTTTTTAAAGGAAATTATCCGAATCCCATAAAAAGCTGTAAGGTTTTTGTATTTTAAACTCAAAAACAAATATGAAACCCTACAGCTTTTTATTTTTATTTTCATTACTATTTATTTTTTCCGCTAATGCACAACGTGCTCAAGATTATTACGACATCATTGATGCAGTCTCTTCACAGCGGTTAGAAAAAGACATCACTACTCTTGCCAATTTTGGTACCCGCCACACCTTAAGTGACACCCTGTCTGAAACACGAGGGATTGGCGCTGCACGTAGGTGGATTAAAAAAGAATTTGAAAACATCTCCAAACAATGCAATAGTTGCTTGGAGGTACAGTACCAAAAAAATTACCAAGAGCCCGATGGACGGCGCATCGTAAAACCCGTATGGATTAACAATGTTGTTGCCATTCAGCGGGGTACCAAATACCCCAACCGCTTCATTATCATGAGTGGTGATATCGATTCCAGAATATCTAACCCAAATAATTATACCGATGATTCCCCCGGAGCCAATGACAATGCCAGTGGGATGGCAGGAACCCTAGAAGCTGCACGGGTACTTTCGAAGTACAAATTTGAAAGTAGTATTATTTATGCAGGGTTAGCTGGTGAAGAACAGGGGCTGTACGGCGGAAAAGGACTTGCTGCCTATGCCAAAGAAAAAGGTTGGGAAATTATAGGTATCCTCAACAACGATATGATTGGAAATATTGAAGGTGTAGACGGTGTTATAGACAACCGCAGCTTTAGAATTTTTTCTGAGCCCGTGCCTGAAACGGAAACCGAACGCCAACGGAAAGCAAGACGCTTTTACGGTGGTGAAGTAGACGGGGTATCCCGTCAATTGGCCCGGTATATCCATAAAATGACACAAACCTATATGCCCGAAATGAACCCCATTATGATATATCGCTTGGACCGTTTTGGACGTGGCGGACACCATCGTCCATTTAACGATGCAGGGTTTGCAGGCGTACGTATTATGGAAGCACACGAAAACTACACCCGACAACATCAAGACATTCGTGTTGAAAATGGCATCTCCTACGGTGATGTGATTGAAGGAGTTAACTTTGACTATGCAAAAAAACTAACAGCGGTAAATGCCATCAATCTTGCCGGTCTTGCTTGGGCTCCTCCTGCTGTAAAAGATTTAGCTATTGGCGGTGTGGTAGAGCCAGCAGTAAAATTTCAATGGGAAGCCGTTGAAGATTCAGATGTTGCTGGCTACAAAATTTATTGGCGTGACACCACTTCACCAACCTGGCAATACAGCCGCTTTGTAGGGCGGCAAGAAGCATATATGCTTGAAGGTATTGTAGTCGATAATTTCTTTTTTGGGATTGCCACTGTTGGAAAAAACGGAGCCGAAAGTACCGTAGTATTTCCTAATCGAGTTTTTAGATAGTGTTGATAAACTGTTTATAAGTTGATTTTTTTGTTAAAAAGTATGCTATAGAATTACTAAATTTGTATACTATAAGTATCATAATTACGTTATTAACTTAGGAAATTCTTATAGTAGAACATTGAAAAGAATATTTTTTCTTTTTTTAGTTGTTTTTTTACCGCTTTCAGTTCAAGCACAGGAGGATGTAAGTGTTGGAAACTTATCTATAGTTGGTGGAGATCCTTTTTGCCCAGATTCAGATGTTTCATTTGAAGTAAGAATAGATAATGCTGGTCCAAATCCGAATGATATTACTGGTGATATTGTTAGGATCCTAGTAAATGGCCCTGTCGCTACTCCTGCGTTTAACTCAACTATTGCTGCTAAGGTCGGTAATACCATCCCAAACGGGGGTAATCAAACTTTGACCTATCCAGATGATTTTATAGGTATTACTGTTTTAGATTTTTCAACTCCAGGCTTTTACACATTGACAGTTAGTATAACTATACCTGGAGACACGGATAACTCAAACAATATATTATCCAAAAATAATATACAAGTTTACACACCAGCGACACCCACATTAACAGACAATGCGATTGCTTCAACAATTTGTTCCGGAGATGATATTACCTTTACAATACAACCCTACTCTGCAACCGCAACCTATACGTTCTATCTTAACGGGGCAATTGAACAGCAGCTCAGTGGCGTTAATTCTATAACTTACTCTTCTATCGGAGCTAATGCAATTTCTGATGGAGATATCATTACAATCGGAATGATTGATTCTAATGGTTGTACTACTGACACTTCTACAATCTCTACAACCGTTACAGTTGAAGCAATCCCTTCAGCCTCATTGACTTCCAACCCAGCTGATGCTTATTTTTGTGATGGTGACTTAGTTACATTTACAGCTACAGGTGGAGGTACTTATTCATGGTATGTAGATGGTAGCTTAATTGGAGGGGCTTCTGCAGCAACTTACTCAGCATCTTTAAATGACGGACAAATAGTAACCGTTAGAGTGACTAACGCAGCAGGTTGTTTTGATGAGGAGTCAATTACTGTTCAAAAACTTACAGTTTCAGATGATGGAAATATAGTTTTGCAAAATGCTGGTGATAGTGATTTGTGTTTTGGTGATAATCCTACAGGGGCAATTTTGGGAGACGGTACAGGCGCAAGTGCGGTAGCTACAGTGTCTGATGGCACCCCATCATATCAGTGGCAGAGTTCTACTGATGGTGTCTCTTTTTCTGATATTGTTGGAGCTACATCCGCGAATTTTACCCCTGGTGCACTAACAGTAACTACTTATTTTCGAAGAAATGTAGTTGTGTCTCCTTCCACATCAGAGTGTGAAGTAGACGGTTCAGATATTGTTGTTATAAATGTAAGACCTCAATTTGTAATTGGGCTTTCTACATCGGATCCTTCAAATTCTTTTTGTCAAGAAGAAACCGTTACCGTAAGTGCTAATGCAGGTGCAGCAAATTATGAATTTTTTATTAACGGTGCTTCACAACAAAACTCTGCTAGCGAAACATTTATAATTGAAACAGCAGCAACTAGAAACTTAGCTGCATCACCAGATATAGTTCAAAATGGAGATAATGTTACCGTAGAAGTTACCGATTCATTTGGATGTGTTACATCTCAAACAATCGCGATTATTGTTGATGAAGTTGGATTAAATCCAGGACTCTCAACAAACGCTCCAGGAAACATTATTTGTAATGGTCAATCCGTTATTATCACTGCAAGTGGAGGCACTACGTATGATTTCTTTATAAATACACCAGGAAATCCTGCATTACCTGCTGAAGTATCAGGTAATGTTTTCACAACAACGCGACTAAACGATGGAGATATTGTTACTGCTAGAGTTTATAATGCTTCAGGTTGCTATGTTGATGTTGATGAAACATTTGAAGTATTAGAATTGACTGATGCAGGAGATATAAGGTTTACAACAGCTGCAGACTCAAATATTTGTTACAATGATGGACTGGCTGGAACCCTTGATGGTGATGGGACAGTTGCAGGGTCATCGGTTGCAGCAGGTACTGATACTATAGGATATCAATGGCAATCTTCAATTGATTCTGGAGTAACATGGAATGATATCGCAGGGGCTAATTCTGCAGATTATGCTCCACCTAGTAATTTCACAACAACAACCAGCTTTAGGAGAGTTGCTTTTACTTGGATAGATTCTGATGCTGACGGTATTTTTGATGAAGATATCTCGTGTGGGAACTTGTCATCAAATGTCCTTACTGTTAACGTTGGAGCTAATTTTGATCCAAACCTTTCAACTGGTGTCTTAAATAACTTATACTGTGATGGGGACACAGTAAATATAACTGCTGCTGCAGGTGCAACTAATTATACTTTTACTTGGGATGGAAATACCGTTGGTCCTGCAGCTAATAGAGTACTTACAAGAACTGCCGGAAACGGAGCTGGTGAAATTGATGATGGTGATATAGTTACTGTTACAGCCACAATAGGTACATGTACATTTACTGAAGATATTGTTATTAACGTTGATTTTTTTGGAACTAATCCAACTGCTCAATTGAGTTCGGATGCCCCAAGTGATACTATCTGTGCTGGAGAAACAATAGTTATTACAGCTGGTCCAAATCAACCAGGGTATTCTTATACATTCGAAATAAATGGTTCACCAGTTGTAGCATCAGAAGTTGTGGGTAATGTATATACTACTTCTGCTATTACCGCAGAATCTACTGTTGAAGTTACAGTAACTAGTGCCGGTGGTTGTTCTGATACTGACACAATAACTGTTCTTGTACCTCTTTTAGCTACGGCTGGTACTGTTACCCTTAATGCTGCCGATGCTGTGCTTTGCCCTGGTGATACCATTGCTAATGATATTACTGTTAATGCAGTAGCTACTCTTGATGCTGCAGCCTCTGCAGGATCCGCACTTACTTATCAGTGGCAATTAAGAAATACTACAACTGGTAATCTCTGGCAAGATATTGTTGGAGCTACATCTGATCTTTTTGACGTCTCTGCAACTCCTTTAAATATAACCGAGGATACCCAAATTAGAAGACTTACATACGCCTCACTTAATACTGTTGACTGTCCTACTAATGGATTACCATCTAATGTCGTTAGTATTGATGTTGAAGACCCTAGAGATCCTACTATAACTGTTAACCCCGGAACATCCGTGTGCCGTGACGATGTTGATGGACTTGTCTTTACTGTAAACACTATAAATACTCAAGCTACTGATACATACCAATGGTATCGTAATGGTGCAGCAATTGGTGGTGCAACTAATACTACTTATTCACCAGCGCTTGATACAGACATAAATGATGGAGATACTATTACGGTTATCGTTACTACTGTTGCACCTGACTCGTGTACATCCACATCTGCAGGAACTTTAATTAATGTTACTCCTGATCCTGTAGCTAATCTAACTTCTGATGCTACTGCCGATACTATTTGTGCCGGAGATACTATTATTATAACTGCCGACCCTGTAGCTGGAGCAACCTATACTTTTGAACTCAATGGTGCTCCTGTTCCTGCTGGACAAGTTGTGGGTAATGTATATACTACTTCTGCTATTACCGCAGAATCTACTGTTGA
>WTIO01000020.1:0-12254 GCA_011526365.1 Flavobacteriales bacterium | reverse complement strand
AGGAACTTTAATTAATGTTACTCCTGATCCTGTAGCTAATCTAACTTCTGATGCTGTAAATAATATAATTTGTGGAGGGTTAGATGCATTAAACCAACCGTTTGCTGACACTGTTACATTTACAGCAGATCCAGTACCAGGTGCTACATATCAATTCTTTATGGGTGCAACCGCAATATCTCCAGTTCAAGTAGCAAATACATTTTCCACTAATGACTTTTCGATTTACGATACTGATTTAGAATATACTATTACTGTCGAAGTAATAAATGCCGCAGGCTGCGTTGATAATGATTCAATGGTAATTGAGTTAAATTATGTTACAGCAGACAACATACAAATTGATGGTGGTGGAGTAACAGAAAATATTTGTAACGGAACGGCACCAGCTAATCAGTTTATATCAGTAGGTGCAGAAGATGCTCCTGACGGAACTGATGACTTTGCCGATGGAGCAGATTATCCTCAAGGTGCGGCAATAACTTACCAATGGCAAAATAGAATTGCTGGTGGGGGCTGGTCTGATATTACCGGTGCCACTGGAAGAAACTATACCTCACCAGTTTTAAATCAAACTACTGAATTTAGAAGAAGATCAAGAAGTATATTAAATGGAGTATCTATCGTCCCTTGTGATAATTTTTCAAACATTATTACAATTAATGTTGCTTCCGCTTTAGCTGGCGGGGAAGTTCAAAGAGATACTGGTGGGGGTGTATGGGTAGACCAAACTGAAATAATTTGTGCTGGAGACTCTCCCCAACAGCTAAGAGTAATTAATGATACTGGAGGGCCTGGTGTAGATTATCAGTGGCAATACTCTCTTGATAATGTTACTTGGGAAGATATTACTACTGCAAACGGATATGCTGTAAATGCCGTAGGTGCCACTTACCAGCCAGATCCAATTAATCTTGCAGATATAAGATCAATTCACACGCTACAGCTTACCGGTTTAATGGCAACGGATGGAGATTTCTATAGAATTACTATAGGTGCTGATTCATTTACTGTAACTATTGGCGAAGATAATTCAGATGATATTACCGGAGGCGATGGAGATGTTGATACTATTGCTGAAATCATAGAATATTTAACATTTAAAATTAATGAATTAGGAGCCGGTATAACTGCAAGTGAAGATGGTGTTGATACAATTACTTATACATTAGCTCCTGGTTCAACTCTTACGCCTGTAATAAGAGTTGATGATGGTGGAGCTGACGTAACAGGAGCAAACTCTACATCTAATCAAACATATAATGGTCAAGGAAATACAAGATTCTACAGAAGGGGTATTACTCAAAACTTTGGTGGAGCCATACTCCCTTTATGTAATACTTTTAGTGATGTTCATACAGTTGAGGTTAACACAGTTATCTCAGGTAGTATTGACAATGCAGACCCTGTAATTTGCTATAACACACCTCCTTCACCTTTTACATCAGTAAGAAATGGGTCATCTACAGTTATTGGGGCTATAATTTCTTACCAATGGTATAGAACTACTGATACCGCGATGCTTGTTTGGGCACAAATCCCTGGAGCAACAAATCAAAACTTAACATTTACAACAAATCTTACTCAATCTACCAGGTTTAGAAGGGAAACAATTAGTACTGTAGGTCCAGATCCTACTGTATGCTCTTTAGACGGGCCAACAACTGCTAATGCTGATGTTACAGCAGAGTTTACAATAACAGTACTAGATGAAGTAAATCCTGGTAACATTCTTGCCAATCAGACTATATGTAGAGAAGATGGTGCACCACTAACAATTGATGTTGCTGATCTTGTGCCAATTGTGGCAACCAATGTTGAAACCGATGATGGTACAGGAGATGGGATAATTTACCAGTGGCAGTTTTCTGTAGACAATGTAAATTGGGACGACATAATTGCTGGTGACCGAAATGATTTACTAAATGGAGGTTTTGCAGCCACACTTAATACTGGAGCAAGCATTACTGCTGCGCAACAGGAGGCTGACATAGAAAGAAGACTTCAAACATTAATTGATCCTGATATTCCTACTACAGTTTATTATCGATTAACTACGACAAGATTTGATGATGTTAATGACAATAATACACTTGAAGTTGGTGATGAGCTTGAATGTGAAGTTATTTCACCGGTGACAAGAATCGAGATTTCAGCACAACCAACAATAGTTCAGACATCTGGTCCTGCAAATACACAAACAGTTTGTGCTGGTGACCCAATTACGAATATTGTATTTGAGTATGGTGGTTCAGCTACAGGAATAATTGTTACTGGCCAAGGAACTTTGAATGTTGCTAATGATCCATTAAATCAAACAGTAACACTCTCTGGTACTCCAGGTTCTAGTCTAAATATTTCATTGAGAACAACAGGAACTACATGTGAGATAGAATTCTTGAATTATAATGTAACAAGAGTTCAGAACCGTCCAGCTCCAGACTACATTACAATAGATGATGCTGCAGGAGGAGATCCACCTGATCCAATTATTGATAATCAAGATGCAAATATCTATGATGGACAGCAAGCATATCTTTGTGAACCGGCACTAGGAACAGGACCTGCTAACACTTTATTCGGAGTATGTTATAATGATGGAAGAGTTCCACCTGCAAACGGATATTTATGGGAAATAAGAACTCCAGGAGCTGGATCTATAAATCCTACAACAGGAGAGGTAGATTGGACAGATGGTTTCTTTGGTGATGCAATAATCAGAGTATATGCTTATGCATGTGACGGTACCACACCTGCTGCATTTAGAGAAACAGTTGTAACAGTAAATGAATTTGACTCAGCAGCAACTCAGCCTACAGAACCAGTACCACTTCTCGAAGCAGAAATAGAGAGAGTCACTATTGCTCCAGATCCTGCTCGTGCAATTTTAGCAGGAGAAAAATATAATATAACGCTAAATGGTGTTAGATATACATTTGAGACAACAGATGTGGTTGCTCCAATCAATGGAAACGCCGACCAAAATGCATTTGACATAGCACAAGGTCTTAGAGATCTTATAAATAATGATACTACATCCCCAGTCGCTGGCTTATTTAATGCGACGGCTTTTCAATTTAACCCAGGGGATATAAATGGGAATGGACTTGCTGATGATGTTGGCGGGGTTGTAGATATAACTGCACAATATGATGGTAATTCTGCACCTCCAATACCACCTGGATCACCGAGAGGATACGGTGGTGATATGAATTTAATATTTAGCGTTACACCTGCCCCAACCCAAGCCAGAGCATTTGGAAATATGACAGGGTTTGAACTTAATGAAACCTCAGCTAATATTTGTGGGGACCTTACTGGTGCAGAACCATGGTGTCAGACAACTGCTGCTACTCCAAACACACAATATTTTTCTTCTGCAAGTTTTTACACTGATATTAGATATGCTATTGCAAGTGTTGTTCCTGGTCCTGGAAGTGTTGCCTCACCCGGTGTAATTGACGCTGCGACAGGAGAATTAAATTGGAATGCGGGATTCCATGGAACTTTTAATATTGAATCATATGCAACTGGTTGTAATGGGATAGAAAATACTTCACCAGGGGTTCATAATGTTAGAATCTATCCTGATCTTGACCCCCCTACAGATATAACTTTTGATCCTTTGACTTTACCAGGTTGTCCAGCGCAGAGTGGTGATACAACAGACTTTAATTCAAGCGATTTTGTTACATGGTCATGGAATAATGACAGCGCAGGAACTATTGATTCTGTAACCGGTTTAGTAACTTGGGAAGATGGTTTTTCTGGATCAGTAGTGATAACAGCTACATCATTTGGTTGTGGGGGTGGATCTTTATCCAGAACAATTACAATTCCTGATCTTCCAAGACTATCAAGGACATCTGCACTTGGAACTATGACTCAAAATAATATTTGTGTAGGTTCTAACATAAACATGATTCGTTTCGAAATATTAGGAGCAGCAACTGGTGTTGATGTTACTGGACTACCCTCGGGAGTTAATGAAGGGGTTGTATCTGTTGATCAAATTAATAGAATAACTCTCTCTGATGTTCTAGATGAAGATGGTGACTTGCACACTATAACTATTAATGGCACGAATTATTCAGTCGAAACAGGTGAGGATAATAGCCTATTAATCGCTGGAGCTGATGGAGATGTAGACAGTTTGGCGGAGGTTATTGAACTTCTAGTGGAAAAAATAAATAATGCTGCACTTGGAATTACTGCTGTTGATGTAGGAGGTGGTGTACTTACTTTAACATCAAATGGATTCGATTTTGATGTAGAACGGACATTAACTGACGTTGATGGTGATGATGGTGAAACTATGAACCTTACTGAAACACAAAACGGAGGAAGGTTTGTTGAAATAATTGGAGCTCCAAATGTCGTAATTACTGAACAAACATCATATCCATTTACAATAAGAACAACAGGATCAGTTTGTGACCCTGATCAAGCAGTAGGAAATATAACAGTAAGCCCACTTTCAACCATATCAATTCAGGCTGGAATGGATGACAACCAGCAAATTTGTAATAATAGTCCTGCTGTACTGACGCCAATAGTGTATGACGTTACTAATGCTACTAGTGTAGATGTAGTCTGGGCGCCATCAAGGCCAAACGGGATTAACTCATTTTTTGTAACTCAAAATCAGATTTCAACAATTACATTAGGTGGTACTGATGCAGATGTTCTTCCCGCCCTTAATGGCTCTAACTATACAGTTTCAATTAATTCTGTTGATTATACTTACACTGTAGATACAAATGCTCCTCAAAGTGATGATGAAATTTCAGATATTGTTAATGGTTTAGCAATTTTAATTAACAATGCAGGACTTCAATTAGATGCTACTGTAGTTGGCGGAAATATATTGACACTTACATCAAGAAATGGAGGTGATTTTACAGTAACTGATACAAGTCCTGCGGGTGTAGTAAGTTTTGGTGCTGCAGATCCCACTGAGGTACAGCCAGGAGAAAGAACTGTAACTATTTCTGGTGATCCCGCGGTAGTTGGTTTGGTAGCAGATCGTGTTTACACCTATACTATTACTACCCAAAACAGTGAGTTTAATTGTAATCTACCAGCAAATCAACAATCAGTTACTGGAAATATTACTATCTCTCCGGAGCCAACTATAACACTTTTAGCGCCTGGGAATAATAATTTACCGGTATGTGCAAATGAGTCAATCTCTGACGCTAACGGTGGATCAAATTTAATTTGGGAGATAGAAGGGTTTGCAACCAATGCTTCAATTGATGAAACTGTCACTCCCTTACCCCCTGGAGTTAACCAAAGCTACAATGAGATATCACAAATAACAGAAATTACATTTACAGGTAATGAAGCAAACTTTGTGGATGCAGAAACTTATATTATTACTATAAATGGTATTGCAAGAACAATTACTGTTGATGATCCGGGAACACTTGATAGTTTTAATGAAATATTACAAGCATTTGAATCAGATATTGATGCTAACGTCACTGGAGTTGATGCAAGTTTTAATGCAGGTACATTGACCCTAGAGTCCCAAGCGGGAGATGCAATGACAATTGTTTTCGGTGGTACTGGTCATTTAAATGTAGGTGCACCAAATTTAAATTCTACTACCACACAAGATGCCGGTAAATTTTTCACTTTATCAGGTATACCAACAGGTGCACCAGGAATTTTCCCTTACACGATTAATACTAATGGTGGCGCTTGCGCATCAGTATCATACAATGGAACAATAAGGGTTCTTGGTCAAGCAACCATAGCCGTTGCTGCTGGCAGCAATGCAAACCCAAATAATGTATGTAATCTATCACCGATGACCTCAATTGAGTTTGATGTAACCAACTTAACTGGTGGATGGAATATAACATGGCCAGGACCTAATGGTCGTCCTCCCGGCATAGACTTATTTTTAACTGCACCTAACGTTTTGGAATTAACTTCAAATCCTGTAGTAAATGTTGCAGGGGCTATTCCTGCTGGTGGGATTAATTATCAATATCGAATTGAGATAAATTCGATAGATTGTTCTAATCCAGCAGTTTTTGATGGTACTATTCGGGTAGTTGAAAGCAATGAAAGTTTATCGTTTGATAATACAAGTTTTGGAACTCCAACAGATGTTGACTTAGACGGAGTAACAGACCTTACGACTGCACCTGACTATGTTCTTGTTGAAGTGTGTCAAGATACACCTCTTACAGAGGTTAGAATTAATGGTTCTGCTGGAATCGCTAATGTTGCTCTAAGTGCACTAAGTGATCCTCTTCCATCAGGATTAAGTGGAAATTGGGACCCTGTTACTGGAGTTTACTCGATTAATGGTACTCCCGATACTCCAACTACAGCAAATATTATCCTTGAAGCTGTAACATTAGGTCCAGGAGTTGCTCCATGTAGCCCGGCAGACGATATTCGACTTTTTATCGAAGTTTGGCCTTCATCAACAATCACACTAAATGCTGGGGGTAATGATAATCAAATAATATGTACTAATACTGATCTTGCTGATATAATATATACTGTAGGAGGGGGTGCAAGAGGTGCCACTATAATTGGTCTACCGCCAGGAATAAATGGTGTATTTAATGCACCAAACACATTTACAATTTCGGGGAGACCAACGAATCCAATTACAGAAACACAAGTTTATAATTATACAATAACAACAACAGGAAATACTGCTGGTGCAACTATTGTCGGGGGCGCTTGTTTGCCAGAGGCAACAATAAGCGGAACAATAACCGTTCTTCCAGAAGAATCTCTAACTCATAATGCTGCTAGTGGTGCGATTATACAAGATGTTTGCTATGGAGCTGATATTACACCTATAGAATTTACAGTTGTTGGAGCAGGAACTTTTGCATCTGTAAATCCCCCTGCCAACCTACCCTCAGGTGTAAACTTTAATTTTGTTCCAGATGCTGATAATATGGGAGGTGTCTTAACAATCTCTGGAAGCCCTGATGCAGCTATAAATACAGCCACTTCATATACTTTTGACATAACCACTGGTGCTGTTGGAAATACAAGTGTATGTGCAGATGACACAGAAACAATTACATTAAATGTAAACCCACAGGATACATTAACGTTTGCTGGAGCCAATACACTATTACTAAATCAATCAGTCTGCAGTGATAGTGAAATCGAAGAGATTAGATACACATTCGGAGGAGGAGCAACTGATGTAACTGTTAACTTTCCTCCAGGTATTGGTTTCACAAGAGCAGGTAATGTAAGAATTAACGATCCCTCTGACCCTCCCAATTCTGTCGTAATTTATGGAACTGTAAACACAGTTGCTGCTGAAACAACGTATCCATTTACCATTACTACAGTTAATACTAATGGTTGTTTACCTCCTGTAACATTAGGAGGAACAATTACAGTATTTCCTCCTATTTCTTACAATAATTGGCCTGCTAATCATACAGTAAATGATCCTCTCTGTGATGGAGATAACGGTTCAATTGTGGTGAACCCTGCTGCAATTGTAGGCGGAA
The DNA here is from genome assembly GCA_011526365.1 of Flavobacteriales bacterium. Taxonomy (GTDB): domain Bacteria; phylum Bacteroidota; class Bacteroidia; order Flavobacteriales; family Flavobacteriaceae; genus RFYP01. Next base: position 4,749 of record WTIO01000020.1, on the reverse strand, counting down.
TTACTGCACAAGCGCAACAAACAGAGGTTGTAATTGATAACAATTTTTCCGTAGGAGATCAATTAACATTCAATATCGCAACTGAATCCTTTACATATACCGTACAAGGTTTTGATAATGTTTTAGGAACTATTACTAATTTTCCAAATATTGGAGATAGACCGTTAAGTAGGGTTGAAATACTTCCATTAATAGCAGATATAATTAATAACCCTGTAACAGGTTCTAGGTTTGCTACAGCTTCAGCAAACTCACCTATCCCTGGAACGATAACACTTGTTGCTGAGACCGCTGGAATTCCATTTACAGTAACAACAAATACATCTATTGGCTCAACTGGTTCAGTACTATCAAATAGTATAACAGTTGCAAATCAAACATTGAATTATGCCTATTATTGGAGACGTGCTGATTCGGGTGGAAATCCACTTACTACTCTAGATATCTCTGACCCTTCAACCTATGTAGGTACAAACTTAACACTAAATCTTATTGCTGTTAATGCTACAGAATATTATATTTTAACTACAATTGCTAATGAATGTGAAACAGACTCAGATGTTGTAGAAATTACTGCTCCCTCACCAGTAACTCTTTCTATTGATTCTATTTGTGACACTGAAATTTCGGCAACTGCAACTGGAGGAACCGGGCCTTATGTTTATTCAATTTTTAATTCTTCAGGTATAGAAATTGGAAGATCTGATCCAACTAATGGAAGTCATATTTTTAGCGATGGTGATCCTAACAGGATTCCTGGAGTTCCTGGGAACGTAAATATATCAGCTGGATTCCAATATGAGGTACAAGTTACAGATCTTAATAATTGTGGAGGAGCAGGTACCGGAGTAACAATAAATACACCATTAAGTTTAACAATTGATGAATCACAAATTACAGTTCAAGGAGCTGACTGCAACGGAAATGGCTCTATTACAATAAATAGTCCAGGATTCACGATCACTGGTGGTTCTGCTGGAAATACTGGTGACTACACTAATTTAACTTTCTTATGGACAGGATCTAATGGAAATACCTATTCGACCCAAAATATTACCAACGCACCACCAGGTGACTATACTTTAACAGTAACCGATAATTTATGTACAACTCTGGTTGCTACTTCTAATCCGATTAGGATATTACCTACTGAATTACCTATTTTACCAGCAACAGCTACTGCATTTGGACCAGCGAATTGCTCAGATGGTTTTATAGAAGTACAGTTTACAGGACTTACTTCCTCAACTTTTAATTATGAATGGAGAGATCCATTTGGAACTGTAATTGATTCAGATGTAAACCAGGCTGCTTCTGTTGATGTACTTAGGATTGAGGACCTTGAGAGAGCAGGAATTTATACCTTAGAAATTACTGTTACTCCCCCAGCTGGATCAACATCAAGTCCGTGTACTGTAATACAAGAATATCCAATATTAGGATCAAACGGACCACTTACTATGATAAATCCAGTCGCTTCAAATCAAGCTAATTTTACAACCATTGATATATTATGTAATGGAACAAATAATGGTGCATTTAGTGTTGAATTTTCAGGTGGGACACCTCCATATAGCTATTCTTTAAACGGAGGTGCATGGAGAACAGATGGTTTCACAACAACTATTCAATCAATTACAACAACCTCTGCGAGTAGTACTATAGTTTCTTCTACAACCCAGATTTTAAGTCTTGATGGTCTTTCAGGTGGAACATACACAGTTAAAATCAAAGACAATAATAATTGTGTTGATAGTGGAGGCCTTCCTGTTGAATTAGATTTGGGAAGTGTAACAATTAATGAGCCAGATATTTTAGCAGTTACTTTGGATGCAACATCAACAACACCTATAGATTGCTCAGCTGGAATTCAAGGTAGTTTAGGAGTTAGTATAACAGGTGGAACCGTTTCAGGCACAACTCCATATAGTATTATTTGGGAACTATTTGGACCTGGTGGAGAGGTATTATATAGAAGAACTACATCTGGTAGTCCAACCGATCCAGATGATCTTACAATTACAGGACTAGATTATGCCGGGGATTACTCAGTTACAGTTACAGATGCTGCCGGATGTTCAATTACAGAGCAAATTACTTTGGAAGATGGATCTGGTGAAGAGGCATTCAGTGTAGGAGAAAATCCTATTATAACTCAGCCTGGATGTAGCTCTAATGAAGCTGGTTCAATCGAAGTAGAGTTAACAGGAGGAGTGCAGCCATATGATATCAAGTGGTATAAATTATCAGTTTCTCAACCAAATGCAATCTCATCAACTCAAAGTGGAACATCCAGTTCTACTTCAGTGACATCAACAATTCAGTTTTCAGATGGAAATTATGTTTCAATGGGTAAAGATGGATTCTTCTTGATTGACAATTTAGAACCAGGAAAATATAGAGCAATTATTACTGATGCAACTGGATGTCAAATATTTTCAAGGTCAGGTTTAATAAAAGGTTCTTCATTTAATATAGTCAATCAAAGAATCTTTAATGAGGAAATACTTGATTGCTCTACTGGTAGTATAGAAGCAGATTTTTCATTTAGATTAACTGGTAATTCATTAGCATATGATATTTATCTTGATGGTAATTTGATATATGGAGGAAATAATAATCAAGGATCAAATACTCAATCTGGAACAACTTCAGGAACAACTTCTACATCATCATCTACATTTACAAATTCTCTAATAAGGCAAGGGAATGTGTATTTAATTAGAAATTTATCTGAAGGGAGACATTTTCTTGAAGTAAGGGATTCGTCTGCACCTGATTGTTCTTTAGACTATGCTTTTGATATTGAAAGTTATGTTCCAATTACTTATCAAGGGCAAACAGAATTTGATTTTGATATTTGTGATGGAGGGCTAGAATTTGATCTTTTTGATAATGGAGGTGAAATTTTTGGAGGAAGACCTAGAATTGATGACGACCTTAACCCTATATATACTTATCGTTGGACGTTTAGACCTGCGGATGTTAATCAATCAATTAAAAGTTTCCAAAATAGAACTTCCTTTACTGCAGAACGTGGTACTTATGAGCTGATAATTTCTGATGGAACATGTCAAACAGATCCAATTGAATTTACATTTAGTGGAGATATTGATGTCTTAGCAATAGAGGGATTATTAGCTGATGCAAACGGAAATCCTGTTACTTCAATTGGTGTGAGTTGTGAATTAGGTGCAAGAGATGGTCAAATTGACCTTAGAATTACTGGTGGTGTTGAACCCTACAATATTACATGGGAAATTTTTGATGCTACTAATATTGTGCTTACTCCACCTTCTTCTACTTCTTCTACTTCAACAACTTCAAATACCTCATCAAGTCCATGGATTCCATTAGATGGAAGCTACCCAGAACTTGGAGATTTAACTGGATTCACTACGCTAACAGATCTTCCTGCTGGACTATATAGATATACTATTCGAGCAGGCTCAAATTGTTCATCAAATGTGGAAACTCCATTTAATTATATAAGAGATGTGATAAGTGTCGATGATGATAATACCCTTGTAATTACTGATGGACCTTATGTTGATACTAAACTATGTGAAGGTTTACCTGGGTTGATTTTAATTGATGTATACAATAATGCGGACCAGGATGCTAACTTTAACTTCTTCTATATAGACACAAATGGGACAGATGACACTGGAGATGATGGAGCCCCCGTAGCTTTGAACGGAAACACTGTAAGACTGGATGAGGATACATTTCAAATAAATATTGAACAGCCATTTGAATATGGAAAATTAGTAATAACGACAGATGATGGTTGTGGTGTAGAAACTGAATTCAATTTAGCCCTGGGAACACCTTATTTCTCTTTTACTTCTCCTTCTCTTCAAGAAGTTGAAGAAATTCCTGCCAGAGAAATAGTAACATTCCTTGATGAGTCTGATGGGGAGTATTCTGCGTTAGAGTGGAATTTCGGTGATAATTCACCATTGGAGTATATCGATCTTCAAACTAATCCAGGCGTTACTCAAATAGCACATGCATATGGAAACAGTGGAACATACTATCCCACTCTTACTATCTATAATGAAATAGGGTGTTATGAAAGTGTAACGCAACCAATTATTATTGGACGAGGATATAGTATTTACACTCCAAATACTTTTTCACCTAACAATGATTGTTTGAATGATTACTTTAGGCCCTTGTTTACTGGTTTCGAATCATTAATTTTTAACATCTATGATGCTAGAGGTAATTTAATTTATAGTGAAGAAGCTTCGGATGGAGAGATTGATTATTCTGATTGTCCCAATACTATAGATTCGTCTGGAAATGGAAAATCAATTCTCGGATGGAATGGAACACTGGAAAGTGGCGAGGAACCTTCAGCATTTACCCCATATTATATTTATTCAATTTATGCAGTACCCTTATATAGGACTTCAGACAATCAAGTTGTGGAACGAAGTGGTATATTTACTATTCTAAAATGAGAAAATTATTTGTAACATTTTGTTTATTAACTTATTGCACAATCTCATTTGTACTAAATGCTCAAGAGAACCTCTATAATTCACAGGGAAAATTAATGCAAATAGTTAATCCAAGTTTTTTTGGACTAAATAGTTGGAATAAAGCAGGTTTAATGTATAACACTGTTTCAATTAATTCAAATGAAAGCATAAATAATAAATTCTTTTATGGCTCATATTCTTTCGACTTATTGAACTTTAGTCTTGGAGTAAGTTTTAATAACTTTACAGCAGATAATGC
>WTIO01000044.1:186402-190023 GCA_011526365.1 Flavobacteriales bacterium | reverse complement strand
AAAAAATTAACCCCCAGCACACGGGGAGAATTGGAAATCACCGATATCAATAATTATTTGTTACAAGAAGGCCTGCTAGAGGTAGTACCCTTTAAACCAGGCTTTACCTGGCTGGATACAGGCACGCATGAATCCCTTTTAGAAGCCACGCAGTTCGTACATACTTTGGAAAAGCGTCATGGGATTAAAATTGGATGTTTGGAAGAAATTGCCCTAAGCAACCAATGGATTTCAGTCCAGCAATTGCTCAACTGGGCTGCAGCTTTTTCCAACAGCAGTTACGGGGCCTATTTACTTAACAAATACCAAAACAGGGTATGAAAGTTTCTCCCACGGCTTTTGACGGTGTTTGGATTCTAGAACCAAACCTATTCATAGATGCAAGAGGCTATTTTACCGAAACCTTTCGCGAAGCAGTCCTACAAGAGGCCCTACAGCAGCCCATACGTTTTGTACAGGACAATGAGTCTGTTTCTAAAAAAGGCGTCATTAGAGGCTTGCACTATCAACTGCCGCCTATGGCCCAAAGTAAACTGGTACGTGTTGTACAAGGAAATGTTTGGGATGTCATTGTGGATTTGCGAAAAAACAGTCCCACTTTTGGGGAAACCTTTGGGATGGAATTATCTGCTGAAAATAAAAAGCAGCTATTTATTCCTCAGGGGTTTGCCCATGGCTACATTACTTTAAGTGACACCGCCACATTTGTGTATAAGGTGGACAACTATTATTCTAAGGCCCATGAGGCGAGTATTGCCTTTAACGATAACGATTTGGCCATTCCTTGGCCATTAACGCCAGAGGAGTGGATTTTGTCTCCTAAGGATCTAGAGCACGCTGCGTTTAAGGAGGCCGTCTATTTTTAGTTATTTGAACAATGAAAACGCTTGTAATTACTGGGGCACAAGGGCAGCTCGGACAATGTTTTCGCCATGTCTTAGCAGGGAATACCAAATTTAAAGTGCACTACAGTACCAAGTTGGACTGCGACCTTAGCCAGTTGGAGGCAACAACAAAACACCTCCAGGCACTGCAACCCGATATAGTCATTAATTGTGCGGCCTATACGCAGGTAGATGCTGCTGAGGCGAATCCACAGCAGGCAGCAAACGTCAATGTATTAGGGGTTGAAAATTTGGTTCAGGTAGCCGAAAAATTAGGCTTTAGCATTGTTCATTTTTCCACGGATTATGTGTTTGATGGAAAGCAAACCACCCCCTATGACGAAACCGCTCCAACCCGGGCCTTGAGTGTGTATGGACAGACCAAGTTAAACGGGGAAACAGCCCTTTTTAAAGCAACCACACCGCATTGTTGTATTCGCAGCTCGTGGGTATTCAGTCCCTTTGGGAAAAACTTTGTAAAAACCATTCGGCATAAGCTATTGCATCAAGAAGCCTTACAGGTAGTCAACGATCAATATGCGCGCCCAACCTATGGTATAGACCTTGCCCAAAAAGTAGTTCAACTCTTGCAAAACAACAGCCTAATGACCCATCCGCTCTATCATTTTGCAAATAGCGGAGAAACTTCGTGGTTTGGCCTTGCCCAACACATCGCTACAAAACTGGGCAGTGAAGCTCCCATAACTGCCATTCCCACTAGCAGTCTAAAAAACACAGCACCAAGACCAAAATATTCGGTATTAGCTACCGAACGTATCGAAAAGATAGGTAACTTTTCTCAACGAGTTTGGGAAGCCGCTTTGGATGACTGTTTAAAATTACTAGATGAAACACACTAAAACTATATTGATTACCGGAGGTGTCGGTTTTATCGGGTCCCATGTGGTATTGCGGATGGTGCAACACTACCCAAACTACCATATCATCAATTTAGACGCCCTTACTTATGCGGCAGACCTTTCCTATTTGGAGGCCATTGCCCACGCGCCCAATTACACATTTGTTAAAGGGGATATCAACGATGGGACATTGGTCACACAACTTTTTCAGGAGTATCAAATTAGCGACGTATTGCATCTGGCCGCGGAGTCCCATGTGGATACCTCCATTTTACAGCCACTCCAATTCGCTAAAACCAATGTGATGGGAACCCTACAACTGTTGGAAGCCGCCCGAAAAGCCTGGGATTCCTCCACAACCGAACATCGTTTTTACCATATTTCCACCGATGAGGTTTATGGCAGCCTTTCGGATACAGGAAAGTTTTTGGAGACTACACCCTATGCCCCACGGTCGCCCTATGCGGCTTCCAAAGCCGCTTCAGATCATTTTGTCCGCGCCTACCACCATACCTATCAACTTCCAGTTGTTTTGTCCAATTGCTCCAATAATTACGGTCCCCACCAGTATCCCGAAAAACTTATTCCCTTATGCATAAAAAATATAATGGAACAACAGCCCCTACCCATTTACGGCAAAGGTATTAATGTCCGGGATTGGTTGTATGTGGAAGACCATGCCGCAGCTATCGACCGTATTTTTCACCAAGGAAAAATTGGAAGCACCTATAATATTGGGGGAAACACCGAGCTTCGCAATATCGATTTGGTGCATCAACTAATTGCCATAACGGATAAGCAACTAGGACGTGCAGCGGATAGTTCTTTGCCATTAATAGAATTTGTAGCGGACCGTTTGGGCCACGATTACAGGTATGCAATGGACACATCAAAAATAACTGCTGAACTTGACTGGAAGCCAGAAACCCCCTTTCATAAAGGGCTTGAAGCCACTGTAAAATATTATATACAGAAAAAACTATCTTAGCCCAAAAAAGAAAAATGCTTAATTTAAAAGATATGGGCCTTTTAGTACTCCGCGTAGGCCTGTCCCTAATGATGCTTACCCACGGATGGGGAAAATTCAATCGCCTCTTTGCAGAGGAAATCAAATTTGGTGATCCCATTGGTTTGGGCCCCACGGTATCCCTTTACCTTGTAGTATTGGCAGAATTCATTGCTCCCATTTTAATTGTTTTTGGGTTTAAAACGCGTTGGATGGCGTTTTTCCCTGCCTTTGCAATGGGTGTAGCGGCCTTTGTTGCACATGGGGACGATCCCTTTACGCGAAAAGAAAAAGCCTTACTCTACCTATGTGGCTACCTCGCCGTATTGCTATGCGGCCCTGGACGTTATGCCCTGGACACTCGTTTGCGTCAAAAAATTTAAATTCATCCCCTCAGGAAATTCCTCTAAGGGTTTGGTATTTGTAGGAAAACCGCTATTTTTGCACTCCTTAAACATTAATTTATGTACGCAATTGTAGAAATAGCAGGGCAGCAATTTAAAGTTGCAAAAGACCAAAAGCTTTTCGTACATCGTTTGGCAGACAAAGAAGGTGCTAAGGTACGCTTCGAAAATGTATTGTTGTTGGACGACGGAAAAAAAGTTACTGTTGGCGCCCCGGCTATCACTGGAGCTTCGGTAGAAGCAAAGGTTAACCAACACTTAAAAGGTGACAAAGTCATCGTTTTTAAGAAAAAAAGAAGAAAAGGCTATCGTGTGAAAAACGGTCACCGTCAGTATCTTACGGAATTGGTGATTGAAAAAATCAACGAAAAAGGAGGTGCAAAAGCTGCACCTAAAGCTAAAGCGGCAGAAGAAAAGCCAGCAGCCAAAAAAGCAGCCCCTAAAAAGACGGCCACTAAAGCCGCGGC